>CAWELL010000001.1:0-312543 GCA_963809865.1 uncultured Acidobacteriaceae bacterium
GTGGCTCCTCCATTGGTCACTGGCGATCAATCCCCGGAACGTGAAGCCGAATCCGAGATACAATTTAGCTGCACTGACGCCTTCCCCAGAAGCGGAACAGTTGCTAACCTGTTGATCGAAAAAGCTGCGAGAGTGGCGGAATTGGCAGACGCACCAGACTTAGGATCTGGCGGGTAAAACCGTGGGGGTTCGAGTCCCCCCTTTCGCACCAAGTTTTCTTATTAGTTGTTGTTAGTCCCGAGAATCATCTGCGTTCGCTTTGCTCATCCCCGGGGTTTCTCCTGTAAGGTCCCAGCCCGCCGAGTCCCCAAGCTCAAGCCCTCTTTAAGATACTCACAAAAATAACGGTCGCAGTATTTTCGCAGAGTCGCATAAATCACTTGACAATCGGTGAGGCCAGAAACACACTCTTAGTCCACTCGGGATGGGTGTGCTCAAACTGCCTTGCTGGCTGGCAGCCACTGCCGAGCGAATGGGCCCTTTTCGTCGTTTGGTGCGAACGACATGTCACAACCTGCAGAGCTGTACGCAAGGAGGAAAAATATGCGGCGGTTTCTTCTGCTTCTCATTGTGCTGGTCTGCCTGGCAGCCGGGTCCGCCTGGGCTGCCGACACCGGAACGCTGTACGCGATTGACAACAGCAACAACTCGCTGTACGCGATCAACCCCAACACCTACACCGCGACCTTCGTCGGCTCTACCGGCGTAGGCGCCGGCAGCTTCGGAGACCTGACGTACAACCCGAACACCAACACCGCCTACTGGGTTCCGGGTCGCGGTAACGACAATCTCTACACCGTCAACCTGCAGACCGGTGCGGCCACACTGGTAGGCTCGCATGGTATCGACGACATGTTTGCCCTGGGCTACGACACGGCCACCAGCACACTCTATGGCCAGTCGAGCAATGGCAACTTCTATAGCCTCAGCACCACCAATGGCGCCGCTACCTTACTCGGCAGCAATAGCGTGTATCCTGGCGGGCTGGCCTACCGTGCGGACACCAACCAGTTGATTCTGTTGGGCGCCGGCACAGCAAGTTTCAACCAGATCAATGTTACGAACGGCGCAGCGACTTTCCTGGGCGGCAGCGGCTTCGTCAATGACAACGGCGTCACTTGGGATCCGGCGCAGGGCAAGTTCTTCGTCGATGATTACAGTGGCAATCTCTACACCGGCGATCCGAACACCTACGCTCTGACCAATGTCGGAACTCTGCCAGGTGAGTTCGACGGAATCGCCTACGTCGCACCCGAGCCCGGAACGATCCTGCTGATCGGCAGCGGAATCATTGGCCTGGCGACACGCCTGCGCCGCAAACTGTAAACTCGATTTCAGTTTCGACGGAAATTTGACCGGAGCTTCGGCTCCGGTTTTTCTTGCTCTGACATCGCAGAAGCGAACGATCTCGTACGCCAACTTCTCGCCCACCGGATTGCCTCCCTCTCACTTGGCCGCTGGTTACGCCCGCTTGGCTGTTCCGTGCTTTCCTCGATCCCCTTCGGCAGAACACAATTCGTCATGCTCGTCGCAGAGGAATCAGGCGTCACCGTAGGGGAGGCTCGCTTCCGAGTTCGCTACGCGGAGACCGACAAAATGGGCGTTGTCTACAACTCGAATTATCTGATCTGGTTTGAGATCGGCCGAGTTGAGTTAATGAGGGATTTGGGCTACAGCTATCACGAGCTGGAGGCGGACGGCTACATGCTTCCGGTCGCCCAGGCAAGCTGCCGCTTCAAGGATTCCGCCGGTTACGATGACGAAATCCTGATACGCACCCGCATTGTGCGGCTGCGCCGCTCGCTCATCCAGTTCGACTACGAGGTTTATCGCGCAGAGGACCTCAAGCTGCTGGCTACCGGCACGACCACTCACTTTGTCACTGGATTCGACAAGCAACGCCGGCCGCTTTCAGACCCTTTCATGGCTCAGTTTGAACGTGCCGTGGTCAAATCTGCTAAGCGCGACGCAGTCCCCTGCTAACCGAATTCCAGTCTTCGTGGCGCGAATACAAAAGGACTGGCAAACATCTGAAGACAAATAATTCGACCTCGCTCGCAATCTACAATCGCGAGAGGAGTGCATACCCATGAGCAAAGAATCCACGACCAAAGAAATCCCGCTCTCCGAATTCGCACCCAAGCTATCCGAATTAACCCGTCAGGTGCTGTTCGGCGATGTCTGGGAGCGGCCCGAACTCGCCAAGCGTGATCGCAGCTTGATTACCGTGGCCGCGCTGATCGCTCTGAACCGTCCTGAGCAGTTGCGTTTTCACCTCCGCAAAGCTTTGGAGAATGGACTCAAGCAAGAGGAGCTGATCGAGGCCATCACCCATCTGGCGTTCTATTCCGGCTGGCCCACCGCGATGAACGCGATCAAAGTTGCGCAGGAAGTTTTCGCTGATGCTGTGCCCGAGTGATGCGTCCAGCCGAATGCCGTAGAATTGGTTGATGGCCTTCCGATCCGCCGATTCCAACTTGCGCAAGCCAGCCCATCCGCCTGACGACACGCATCAGGAGGCTGCGTACCTGAAGTCGCTGGGAGAGAAGCAGAAGCCAGTACGCGTCAAGCTGATGGACGGGGAAGTGATACGCGGCTGGATCGAATATTACGACCGGCGCATGATACGCCTCACCCGTGACGGCGCTCCCAACCTCTTTATCTATAAACACGACATCGCTTATATCGCCGAAGAAGGCAGCAAGACACGACGCGTTGTGCGCTCCGCAGCCTACGACGCCAACCCACCTGAGCCCGCAGACTCGAACGAATGAAGCACTACACCGCAGACATCGAACCCATCATCCGCGAAGCTGGTGCGCTGCTGATGAGCTACTTCCGGCGCCGCATTGGCTATGAGTATAAGGGCGATGTTGACCTGGTTACCGAGGCAGATCGCGCTTCGGAGAAGTTCATCGGCGAGCGGTTACGGGCGCGCTGGCCCGAGTTCGGCATCCTGGGAGAAGAAGGAACGCGGTCGGATATGGCAGCCGAGTATCGTTGGCTGGTCGATCCGCTGGACGGTACCACCAACTTCGCGCATGGTTTCCCGGTGTTCTGCATCTCGATTGCCCTGGTACACGGCGAAGACTTGATTGCCGGCTTTCTTTACGATCCCACGCGCGACGAGTTCTTCTCTGCCGAGCATGGTGCGGGAGCCAAGCTGAATGGGCAGACCATGCACGTTTCCAAGACCCAGACCTTGTCTGAATCGTTGCTCGGCACCGGCTTCCCCAGTCACAAGCGGCACAAGAATCCGAACATCCATTTCTATCACCAGATCACGCTGCGGTCGCACGGATTGCGGCGTGCCGGTTCGGCAGCGCTCGACCTGGCTAACGTCGCTTCGGGCCGCTATGACGGCTTCTGGGAATTCAATCTCAATCCCTGGGACACGGCCGCGGGTGTGCTGCTGGTGCGCGAGGCCGGCGGCACGGTGACGCGCTTCGATGGCTCAGCATTTCTCCTGAACAGCCGCGAGGTGCTGGCGTCGAACGGCGTCATCCACCAGGAGCTGATGGAAAATTTCGCCGAGATCTTCGCCGGGCGTGGGCTGGAAGAGCTGCCGTCGCCGGTGGAGTACGGCCGCCAGCGAACCTAATCGCTCGGAGCCGAGCGCTCTGCGTAGCCTGATCATCCTTCGACTGCCATCCTGAGCGAAGCGAAGGGGGTAGCCGAGGGACCTGCAGTTCGCTTCTTGTTGTTGCCAACCCAACCCTTCTGATTTGTCATCCTGAGCGTAGCGAAGGACTTGCTTTCGATCGCGCTGCCAATGCATCTGGGTCTGGCGAACCACCTCCGGACGCAAACATCTCCACAGCATTCTGGCAAGCAAATCGCAGGGGATCTCTACCTGAGTGACGAACGATCTGCTTCGCCGGGCCGCCGAAAGCAGGTCCTCCGCTGCTCCGGATGACAATTCAAGCTGGGCTGGGTCGTGCCATCGGTGACGTCCGACCTTGCCATCCATCTACTGTTGGAAATATGTTGAACGCATATGAAAGCGCGCAGTAATGCCAGCCTGATTGTCGTTGCTTTTCTGTTCGCAGCCATCGCACTCGCCCAGTCAGCCAAGGTCGACCGCATCGCCTCCGCACCTGACGGCCTGCCACACGATGTCACGTCCGCGCTGGAAGATAAAGGTTACCGGGTCACCCTCGACGACGGCTGGACCGCCGAGCTCTGGCTGGCGAAGTCCGTCAAGTTCGCCGCCAACGACTCACCCGGCGCTCTCTATCCCGAGCTCAGCAACGGGGAATTCGTCGGCGTGCTCCATCTGCCCAAGGGCATGAGCGACTTCCGTGGCCAGGCCGTCCCCGGCGGCAGCTACACTCTGCGTTACCAGCTGTTACCGCAGGACGCCAACCACATGGGTGTCTCGCCCAACCCTGACTTCCTGCTCGCCATCCCGGTCGCCAGCGATAGCAAGCCCGACACCGTCTATCCCTTCGAGAAACTAGTCGCTCTCAGCGCCAAGTCCACCGGTGCCCATCCGGCGGTGATTGCTCTGGAGAAGGCGGGCGATCCCGCGACCGCCGTCTTCGATGACCAGAAGCTACTGACCCTGACTGTCAATCTCTCATCGTCCGGCGGCAAGACCGAGGCTGTGGGCATCGTGCTCAAGGGACAAGCCGCCCAATAGTTACACTGCCGCTTTTGGTTTTTGGCTTTTCGCTCGCGTTTTTGGGGTGTTATTCCGAGCGGACCCCGAGCGCGGCCGAAGGGGAGTTGACCGACCCGCAGTTCGCTCACGGCGCGTACCTCGTGGCGCCTCCCCGCTTACCGGTGTCATCCCGAGAGACGAATCCGCTTTGGCGGATGAGGAACCGAGGGACCTGCAGTCGGCTCACCCCGCCGAAGATTTCTAGATTGTTGTTGTCCCCAAATCTTCAGCGCGCTTGGAGTTGCTCGACTGTTGCAACCTGCATCAGTTCCTGTTGTGATTCGCAACACGCCCAACGACGCGTCTCACCGCGCCTAAGTCCATTGCATATCGCAGCTTAGAGTCTCTACGGCATCGAACTCCGCATTCGAGCCCAACGTTCCGTTGCGAAAGCCTACAACGATGCTCGTCGCAAACACCTTCCCAGCCGCTGCTGCATTTTTCATCAATCGCTGTAAGTGAATGCAACACCAATGGCTTCTAAAGGCTTTAGCGGCTGCTTCGGCTAACTACGTCGATTGGCATCCCTCGTGCCTTACGTAATGGCGTAAGCGCTAAGAAAAAAGGCGCAGAAAATAAAAAACATCGGAGGCCGTTATGACAGTCCTACTGGTTCTCGCAACTTTCGCAATCTTCCTGACCATCGATTTCTTCTACGCCAAGGCCAAACTGCCCGTTTTGCAGGTAGCTCCCGCGGTTCGGAAACAACACGGTGTCGCAACCGCGCCGGCGCGGCCGAGTCTGGTCGGTGGCTTCTCGGTTCCCGACAATCTTCGCTATCATCCCGGACACACCTGGGCGCTCAGCGAGAGTCCGAACCTGGTCCGAATCGGCATGGACGACTTCGCTTCCAAGCTGGCCGGCAAGATCGAAAGCGTCGCCCTGCCGCAGCGCGGACAGTGGGTCCGTCAGGGACAGAAGATTTGGAGCGTGATGCGCAACGGCAACAAGATCGACATGGTTTCCCCGATCGAAGGCAGCGTCAGCGACATCAACGAAGCCGTGCTCAGCGATCCGACTCTGGCGACCAAAGATTGCTACGGCGAAGGCTGGCTGGTAACGGTTCAGTCTCCCGACTCCAAGACCAACTTCCGCAACCTGCTGGGTGGCGCGCTGGCTCGGTGGTGGACCGAAGAGTCCTCGATGCGGCTGCAGCGCATGATGCCCGCGACCCTGGGAGCCCTGGCGCAGGACGGTGGCGTAGCGGTCAACGACGTAGCCGGACAGATTCCTGAAGAGCAGTGGACCAAGATCACCCGCGAGTTCTTCCTCACCTAGTAACCATTAAGTGAGTCCACCCCGCGGAGCGGGCCTCCCTCCGCGGGGTTTTTGTTTGCTTACAGCTCTTCGCTCGTGGCTCAGGAAGTGTCATTCCGGTCGACATCCATTCTTCTATTTTGTGTGTCATCCCGAGCGACGAGTCTGCCGCCGCAGACGAGGAGCCCGAGGGACCTGCAGTTTGCTCGCGCCACCAACCCGCACTCAGTCCTCATCACGAGGCTGCTTCGGCCGACGGATCTTCTCGTCGGCAGCGCAAATCAACTTCCATGGTGAACAGTGTTTGCGGCGTGCAAGCAAACTGCAGGTCCCTCGGCTCCGCTTCGCTTCACTCGGGATGACACCCGGGAGGGGTGCACCAAAGCCAAAAGCCAATGGCCAACAGCCGCTTCTCTACTTCCCGTCCACGCCCGTCAGGTATACCGTGATCGTTCCCCAGAACAGCCGCGCCCGCATCTGCACCGGCAAGTGTTGGGCGTCGTCGGTGTACCAGATCCAGATACGCCCCCGGTTCTTCAGCGGACCATAATCGCCCTCCGGCCCCACGCGAATGGTGTTAAAGGTTCCCGCCGGGGTCTTCACCTGCTCCTTGGCTTCCACGTGGGCCTGCACGTTCACCGTCTTGCCGCCGTCGTTCAGTGGGAAGGTATAAGTCGCGTTGGGAGTCAGCGGCAGGCTACCGACATAGAGAATGCCCGACATAACGTCAGTGACGCAGCCGGGGATGTCATTCTCCTGGCGTTTCTTCTCGCCGGTCTTCAGGTTGGTCTCGTTCAGCACCGCCTTGCCACGTCGGTAGTCGAACGCGATCTGCGTGTCGCGACGGCGCGAGCCCTCTTCGGTGTGTTTGATCAACGACTGCGAGCAAAGCTTGGTGGCGTCGAAGTACGATTCAAAGCGGTCCTGCACCCTAAACAGCATGGCCACCACGCCGGTGGAGTCGGCGGTGCCCAGGACGTGCATCTGCGCGCCGCTGCGTTGTACCTTCAGCGTGGCTACACCGGCAGTCCAGAAGCGATACTCGGCCTCATAGCGCAACGTCTGTGTAGGAAAGTTGAACCCTGGCCGCAGCGGATCGATGCGCGCCGCCGCGCTGATGGTGGCTTCCTGTGCAGCTGCGGTCGCCTGCCCGGCCGCGCTAGCCGGTGCGCTGGTCGCAGGCATGCTGAAACCCGGCGAGAGCCACAGTAGCAAAAGGACAGAGATCGGGCGCAGAAGGGTCAAAATCATCCACGGAACCAGAGCATCTTTACCACCAACGCCGCCAGCATTGCGGCAGCGCCGAATAACGCATTGTACTCGCGGTGCTTGCGATAAAGCTCGGGCGAGAAGTCCTGAGTCATCCCGCCTAAGCGCAAAGTCCGCGGAACCAGCCGTGGCACAGCGCGCGCGTATTCAGCGTATCCCGCAAAACGCGTGCGCAAATATCGCTCCTCGGAGCGAATCGTCGGCACATAAATAAGGACGAACAGCACCACGATCACGATAGCAATCACCATGTCGCGCGCCGCGGCAGCGAACCCAAGAGCGATAACGATCGAACCCAGGTATAACGGATTGCGCACCAGCGCATATGGCCCGGCCATTGCCAGCTCTTCATTCTTATCGACGTGCCCCGAAGCGACCGCGCGAATGCCAAGTCCCAGCACTGCAATCGCTACTCCCACAATGAGGGATATCCATGTTGGCCGCGCCCGCCACAGATATAAGATGGCAAACGCAAAGCCCAGTGGAACGCGAATGCGCCGGGCGATGCGACTCCAAGTCCACGACGGGCGGGCGCGCTCCTCGGATTGCTTCCCGTTCTGCGTCATGGACTCAACGGTCACTCGGCCTGGTGACTCCCGCCCTGCTGCATCTGCGACAGCAAGCTCGTGGTCGAGTGGTCTTTGGGATCGCCAACGATCTCCACCCGGCCGCCATAGGCCAGCACCTCGTCGCGCTCGGGCACGCTGTCGCGGGTATAGTCCGTGCCCTTTGGCGTGGATGTCAGGATGTAACTCGCGAATCAGTGCGCGCACATCGCGCTCGTCGAAGATCACGATGGCGTCGACGTCTTCCAGCGCGGCAAGGATCTCGGCACGCTCCGCTGCGGGCATCAGCGGACGGCCAGCGCCTTTCAGCCCCCGCAGGCTGCTATCGGAATTGACGGCGACGATCAGCTTACCGCCCAGCGCCTTCGCTCCCTGCAGGTAGCGCACGTGTCCAACGTGCAACAGATCAAAACCTCCATTCGCGAGGATGATGGTTTCGCCCTGCTCGCGCCAGCGTTGAACCTGGGCGGCGAGTGATTCGCGGGGATAGATCTTTTTGGCAAGACTCATCTAATAAATTCCAGAAGGATGTCTTAGCAACCATCTGCCCTGAAGCTCAAGCCATCCTCTTTTGAACTGTCATCCTGAGCGAAGCGAAGGACCTGCTTTTGCATGCGGTACTGCATCCGCGCCCACCTTTATTTCCATACACCACGCCCTAGTTCGGTTCTCCAAGTCATGCCGGCGCCATCGAGAGCAGGTCTTGCGCTTCGCTCAGGATGACAAATATGGGAAACACACAGAAGAGGCGACAAACTGAAACGTCCTCACCCCTCACCCGTGCGCCGCCGCGTATTGATCGATGGCGCCCAGCAACTCTTTCGCTGACACGGTCGCCGTACCACGCTTCATCACCACCAGGCCGCCAGCAAGGTTCGCCAGCCGCGCCGCGGTCTTGGCGTCGGCACCTGCTGCCAGCGCGGCGGTGAAGGTCGCAATCACCGTGTCTCCCGCGCCCGTCACGTCCACCACCTGATCAGAACCGAAAATAGGAATGCTCTCCGGCTTGGCATCGCGCTCGAAGGCCACCATGCCGTCGCGACCGCGGGTGATGACCAGCGAGTCCAGTTCCATCTGCTGCATTAGCTGTCGGCCGACCTCGAACAGTTTCTGGTCGTCTCTGCCGATGCGCACGCCCAGCGCCTCTTCCACTTCCGGCTCGTTGGGGGTGGCAGCGGTAGCGCCTTCAAACTCCAACATGCGATAGCGTGAGTCGAGCGTGACCGGCTTGTTGTCGAGGCATCCATTGGAGCGTACAAAAGTGAGCAGGCGCGGGCTGGCCGCTCCGTAACCGTAGTCCGAGATCATCAAGGCATCTGACGCTGTGGCATACTCGCGCGCCGCATTGACCAGGTTGAGCAGCGCAGGGTGCGTCTCCTGTAGCGGCTCGGGCTCGCGATCCACGCGGATCACCTGCTGCCGGCTGTTGTGCGACATACCCGCCAGAATGCGCGTCTTGGTAGTCGTGGTGTAGTGCTTCAACTTCTGAATGCCGCCAATCGGAATCTTCTTGTGGTGCAGCGCCTCGACCAGCAGATGGCCCGCCTCGTCGTCGCCGACCACGCCCACCGGCAACACGTTCACCCCCAGCGCCGCCAGGTTCATGATCGCATTGCCGCCTCCGCCGGGAACCACGGAGCGTTCGCGATGCTTGAGGATGAGCACCGGCGCTTCGCGCGATACGCGAGCGATCTCGCCAAAAACAAACTCGTCGGCAACCAGGTCTCCCAGCACGGTGATGG
Organism: uncultured Acidobacteriaceae bacterium; assembly: GCA_963809865.1. GTDB lineage: Bacteria > Acidobacteriota > Terriglobia > Terriglobales > Acidobacteriaceae > CAVVDY01. The sequence continues at coordinate 9,498 of CAWELL010000001.1, forward strand.
AGAGGTCGGTGAAGGAGTTAACGATCTTCTTCCAGCGGTCGTGATCTTTGGCGTGTCGAGTCATGGTCGGCTATTGGCTACTGGCTTTTGGCGCTTTGCTATTGGCGATTTGTAATCTCTTCCGATTGTCATCCTGAGCGAAGCGAAGGCTGCTGTCCGCGGCTCTGCCGCTGCTGATCGCTAATACGCATACCCCTCACCGGTGTCATCCCGAGCGTAGCGCAGCGTAGCCGAGGGATCTGCAGTTTACTCGCGCCACCCATATCCTTAATTTTGTCATCCTGAGCGAAGGACCTGCTGTTCGCAGCTCTGCAACGCTGATCGCTAATACGCAAACCCCTCACGGGTGTCATCCCCAGCGGAGCGCAGCCCAGGGACCCGCAGCTCGCTAGTGCAGCTCCGCGCGCTCAACGAACTTTCAATTCTCTCATGCGCTCCTCGAATTCACCCGCTTGAGGATTTCATTCACCGCCGCGTCGGCGTCCTGAAGTTCCATCCGCAACCCCACCACGTGCACAGTTCCTAACTCGCGCAACTGTTCTCCAAGATTTACGGCGTCCTTCTCGGTAGTGACGAACGCCGTGCCGCGATTCAGATTTCGCAGGCGAAGCAGCTTCTGAATGTCGTCGGCATTGTAGGCGTGGTGATCGCGGAAGCGTTGCGTGGCCACGATGTTCAGCCCCGCCTGCTGCAACTGCGAGAAGAACGGCTCGGGCCGGGCGATGCCGCAAAAGGCGACGCATGCGTCCTTGAGGTGCGGGGCGAAGATGCTACGCTGCACTCGCCAGCGCCGCTTCACAAATTCGGGAACCGACTCCGGCGAAAGATTGCCGCTGAGCACCACGGCATCGGCTCGTGCCAGCGACGAAAGCGGCTCGCGCAGCCGGCCGGCCGGGAGCAGCGAATCGCGCACGTCGGTCGGCGTGAGCATCACGATATCGAAGTCGCGCGCCAGCCGGCGATGCTGGAACCCATCATCGAGCAAATGCAGTTGCGGACCGAAGTTCTGTTCGGCATACAGACCCGCGGCGTAGCGATCCGCGCCGACTACCACCGGCACTCCCAGCTTGCGCGCAATCAGCAGCGGCTCATCGCCAAACTCCCGCGCCGTGCCCGCCGGATCGACCAGCGCGACGCCTTTGGTTTCGCGGCGATATCCGCGCGAGAGCACATCGAACAGCACGCTGCGCTGCTTCAGCAACTCGCCCAGCAAGATGAGGAACGGCGTCTTCCCCGCTCCTCCGGTCGACAGATTGCCGATGCTCACAACCGGCCCCTGCAACCGATGGGTGGCGAAGGTGCCGCGATCGTAGAACTCGTTGCGCGCGCGGACGGCCGCTCCGAACACCGCTGAGAGGGGATTCAAGCGTGGTACTCCGTCGCAGTTGGGTCGACAGCCTGGGTGTGCCCCTCGGGCAGCAGCGCGAGCAGCGCCTCTGCGGTTCGGTGCGTCGCTCCCTGCTGCGATTGCATGACATCGCGCGCATTGCGCCCCAGGCGCTCGCGTTCTTCCCAGTTCACGAGCAGATCGAGCACCACGGGCGTGAGCGTCTCCGAGGTGACGACGCGCAGCGCGTCGGCTCGACGGAAGATGTCGACGATGTCGCGAAAGTTCTCGGTGTGTGGCCCGACAAGTATGGGCACGCCGAAATATGCGGGCTCCAGCACGTTGTGTCCGCCCTTGGGGACGAGACTGCCACCGATGAACGCGAGATCGGCAAACTCATAAATGCTCGCCAACTCGCCGATCGAATCCAGCAGCAGCACGGCTCCGGCGAGCGACGACGGTCCGGGTGCTTGTTCGGGTGCCCCACTCGTTCCTGGGTTCAGCTTGTCGGATGAGACTTCGGATGCCCCACTCGTTCCTGGGTTCAGCCTGTCGGATAAGACTTCGGGTGCCCCACTCATTCCCGACGTTGGAATGAGTGGGAGATAGTTCAGAGACGAACGCCGCGTATAAGGCAATCCCGACGACCCAAGCAACGCTGCGACCGCATCGAAGCGCTCAGGATGTCTTGGCGCCAGAATCAGCATGGCTTCCGCGTAGCGGCTGCGAATCGCCCGGAACGCTTCGAGCAGCATCGCCTCTTCGCCTTCCAGTGTGCTGCCGGCGACGATCACCGGTCCGATGCCGTCACGATGAATGGCGCCGGTGAGCCAGGCATGGACGTCGCCTCGCGCCGGCGGCTTTACTTCGAACTTCAAGTTGCCGCCAACATGTACTCGCTCCGCCGGAGCGCCAATCGCAATCAAGCGTCTCGCGTCCTCTTCGCTCTGCGCCAGCAAAAGATCAACATCGGCCAGGACCCGCATAAACAGCCAGCGAAAGCGCTGGTATCGCGGCAGGGAGCGGTCTGACACGCGAGCATTCACCACCGCAACGGCAGCGCCTGATCGCTGCGCGTTGTGCAGCAAGTTGGGCCAGAACTCGCTCTCGGCCAGCACCAGCAGGCGGGGACGCAGCGCGTCGAGAAAGGCTTGCACCGCCCATGGCAAATCCAGTGGAGCGCGGAAGACGTTTTGCTCGCCAAACTTCTGCCGCGCCAGCTTCTGCCCGGTATCAGTGGTAGTGGAAACGACAATTCTATAGTTGCGCAACTCTACTTTAATCTCGGCAATCAGCCGTGTAACTGCCAGCACCTCGCCTACCGAAACCGCGTGGATCCAGATGGGTCGGCGCGCCCTCGTGCGCTCGCAGCTGCCGTGGCACGCTGCCCAGCCGCTCGCTCCAGCCCGAGCGATACTTGCCGTAGCGCAGCATCTGCCATAGCCACCACGGCGCGCTCAAGACGAGCGTGATTACCAGCAAAGCGCTGTAGAGCCAGTACACGACTGCGATTGTACTTGCGCCGCGCACCAGCCCAAAGCCGCTAAGTTGAGAGCGCGCGCTCAAAGGCGGATAATCCAGGCTATGCTCTTTCGCCTTCGCAGCGCAGGCTGCCTGGTTCTGCTGACGCTGGCGCTCGTTCTTGCGGGCACGTCGCTCTGGGCCTTCAAAGAGTTCGTTGCTCCCCGGCCGGAGAGCGCCGATAGCTATCCGAGCAAAGACGCCCATCCCAACGAGAAGGTCACCGCCGCGATCGACGTCTACAACACCGCGCCCAAAGACGACATCTTCAGCACCAGGTATGTGCAGGAAGGCATACTGCCGGTGCTGCTCATCATCACCAACAGCGGCGACCGGCCGATCTCGATGACGCAGATGAACGCCGAACTGGTAACCGCCTCGCACAGCAAGCTGCAATGGCTCAGCGTCGATGACGTCTTCCGCCGCGTGGCTCACATCAAGGCCAGCAGCACCACTCCGCCGCGCGTGGGGCCGATTCCGTTGCCCACGGGAGCGAAGAACAAGAAGGCGCAAGAGCAGTACCAGGAGCTAAGCAAGGCCGCCTTCATCGCCGAAGCAGTCGAGCCGCATACCACCCGGTCAGGCTTCCTGTTCTTCGATATCCAGGACATCAAGAGCCCGGTCGCCGGCGCGAATATTTATCTCACCGGCATCCGCGATGCAAGCGGCAATGAGTTGATGTACTTCGAGATTCCGGTGATCGCCGGGAACCCGTAGAACTCAGCCCCGGATCACCATGAGGGGTCCAGGTCAGACAAATCCGGATTGTCATCCTGAGCGTAGCGAAGGACCTGCTGTCGCCTTTTTCGGCCACGCGCGGCGCGACTCGTGTCTACTACTCCTCGCCTTCTTGGCAAGGTTCGTCTGCGTGATCGCTAGCATGGCACTTCTGAATTCGATTGCCTACTCCATCGGAGCGATACTGGCGACGAGGGCAACCCAATCACGGACTGCATCGGCTACCAGCAAAACAGCAGGTCCTTCGCTGCGCTCAGGATGACAAATCCAGTTCGTGCCCATCGAGTTGGTGCCCAAAATGCAATTGTCGGCGAGGCCCGCAAACTGCAGGTCCCTCGGCTACGCTGCGCTTCGCTCGGGATGACACGCATGAAGAAGTGGCCGACAGCGGCTGGTTGGTAGCCGACGGCTGACAGCTGACAGCTCATCTCCTCGCTATAATTCCAACATGGCCACCACTCCGGAAGCGCCGGTTGCGACGCGCTCGAAGTACGAGCCGGTCATCGGGCTCGAAGTCCACGTCCAGCTGCTGACCACGACCAAGATCTTCTGCGGATGCTCCACGCATTTTGGCGATCCGCCGAATACCAACGTCTGCCCGGTGTGCCTCGGACTGCCCGGCGCGCTGCCGGTGCTCAACCGGAAGGCTGTCGAGTTCGCGGTGCTGGCGGCGATGGCGCTGAACTGCCGCATCAACCAGACGTCGATCTTCGCGCGCAAGAACTACTTCTATCCCGACCTGCCCAAGGGCTACCAGATTTCGCAGTATGACAAGCCGGTCGCCGAGTTCGGTTACATCGAGATCGAGGGCGCGAGCGGGCCAAAGCGCATCGGCATCACGCGCCTGCACATGGAAGAGGACGCGGGCAAGAGCCTGCACGACGGATTACCCGATTCAGACCAGTGGACATCCATCGACCTCAACCGCACCGGCACGCCGCTGATCGAGATTGTCAGCGAGCCCGACATCGCCACCGCCGACGAAGCCTACGAGTACCTGACCAAGCTGAAGGAGATCATCCTCTACACCGGCGTCAGCGACTGCAATATGGAGGAAGGCTCGCTACGCTGCGACGCCAATGTCAGCATTCGTCCCATCGGCCAGCGCGAGTTCGGCACCAAGGCGGAGATCAAGAACGTCAACTCCTTCCGCTTCATCCGCGAGGCGATCGAGTACGAGATTGGCCGTCAGGAGCGCGTGCTTGAATCCGGCGGGCGCGTCACGCAGGAGACGCGGCTCTACAACGCCGCCGAAGGCAAGACCTACAGCATGCGTTCGAAAGAAGAGGCGCACGACTATCGCTACTTCCCTGAGCCGGACCTGCTGCCACTGGTGGTCGATGAGAAGTGGCGCACCGCGATCGCGGCCAAATTGCCTGAGCTTCCGGAGGCGCGACGTGCGCGCTTCATCGAGCAGTACGGCGTGAGCAAGGGCGACGCCTACACGCTGACCGTCTCTCGCTCACGCGCTGACCAGTTCGAAGAAGCGGCGGCGGCGGCGAAGAGCCCAAAGCGCGTCGCCAACCTGGTGAACAGCGAGTTGCTGGGCCGGCTAAAGGCCAAAGGCCTCGACCTGGAGCAGTCGCCCATCTCGATGAAGGGCGTCGCCATGTCGGCCGATCTGGTGGAGAGCGGCGCCATCAGCGGCAAGCAGCTCAAGGAGCTCTACGACATCGCGTTCGAGCGCGGCGAGGACTTCGCCGTGGTCTATGAGCGCGAGAAGCCGCAGCAGATCACCGACACCGCCGCCATCGAGAAGATCATCGACGAGGTCATCGCCGCCAATCCCAAGCAGCTCGAGCAGTATCGCGGCGGCAAGAAGACGGTAGCGGGCTTCTTCGTCGGGCAGATCATGCGCGCCTCGAAGGGACAGGCGAACCCGGCAATAGTTAATGAGTTGCTGAATAAAAAGCTTGAGGGATAACGCTAGCGCAACCAGGAAGGTTGGCGGCGCAGTTTGAATTGCAGCCAGTAGTAGAAGCGGAAGGCGAGGGTGAACCAGCGCGATTCCAGCGCGCAGGGCGGGCGGCCGGGATGATGGTTGAAGCCGAAATTGCTACACATCAGGCTAACTCTCACGCCATAGTACACCTTTTGGGGATGAGTCCCACCTTCTCCAAGCGAAGGAAAGGATGGGGTACCTGCGCAGAACGTCATGAGTTCCTGAGAGCAAATTGGAATCCTCCCCGTGACATGAGCGAACAGCAGGTCCTTCACTTCGTTCAGGATGACAAGCTGGAGATCATCGCTAAACGGTGATGCTCGTGGCGGGTGCGAACTGCAGGTCCCTCTCTGCGCTGCGCTAAGTTCGGGATGACACTCGTTGGGAAGGTGGGCTTGGCGCGCGAACTGCAGGTCCCTCTCTGCGCTGCGCTGTGTTCGGGATGACACTCGTTGGGAAGGTGAGCTTGGCTGCGCGAACTGCAGGTCCCTCTCTGCGCTGCGCTACGTTCGGGATGACACTCGTTGGGAAAGCTGGCTTGGCGCGCGAACTGTAGGTCCCGCGGCTGCGCTCGCGATGACACACGCGAAGGAGGGTAAGCCATGAGCGGTGGCAGCCAGCGGCATCGAACAGCAGGTCCTTCACTTCGTTCAGGATGACAATCTGAAATCATCGCCAAACAGAAATGCTAGTGGCGGGTGCGAACTGCGGATCCCTCTCTGCGCTGCGCTACGTTCGGGATGACACCAGAGTTACGTTGTCCGCCCCATCGTGCACTACCGCACTTTGACCGTGACCGTGACCGGGAGCGAGGCGGACTCTGCGTGCGTGGCGTCGCCCCAGTACATGGCTTTGACGACGTGTTCGCCCGGTTCCGGGAAGAACGTCTCGAGGGTGGCCTGTCCGTGGGAGAGAGCGGCCATTTTGCCCAGGTTGAGGCCGTCAACGTTGAGTTGAACTTCGCCGGTCAAGGGCGGGCCACCGCTCTTTTCGGGGACAACGGTCGCAGTGAACTTCACCGAATCGCCCATCTCCGGGCGGGCGGGCGAGAGGTGCAAGATAACCGAAGTCTTCACTCCCGGCGGAAGCACCTGGACTGTGCCCATCATCCCCATGTCAGCATGTTTCTCAATGTGGCAGTGGTAAGGAAAGGTGCCGACGATGTTGGGGTCACGAAAATCCATGAGCAGCTTGACGCTGGGATAGGGGCCATCACCGGACCAGTGCGGCAGGTTGATGGTGTCGCGAATTTCGCCATCGTGCACCGGCTTTCCGTCGATGGCCAGCACCTGAAAATGTAGTTGATGAATATGGAAGTCGTGGTCTTCGGGGCTGCGATTCTCGACCGTCCAGGCTTCGACGGCCCCCTGATGCAGCACGATATTGGGCGGCGAACCCATGTGGTATTGCTCCGGCTGCTGGCCCAGTACGGTGATGAAGAAGAAGGTGGAGATATCAGGGTCGCCGGGATTGGGGGACGACTCGGAAAAATACAGAGTGCGTTCCAGAGTTGAACCCCGGTAAGGGATTTCGGGAGAGCTTGTCGATTTCGCAACATTCGAAGCATTAGCCGGCGCGACAGTGGCGTCTTTTTGGCTGACAACTTGCGCCAGGGGGCGACGGGGATCGTTATCGCCCGCCGGGCCGGTATCCCAGCGCCGGGTGATCAGTTCCATCGTTTCGCCGGCGCCCGGGGTTTGCACCACAAACTCGGCGCGTGCGCCGGGGGGCAGCGGAATGTCTTGCAGCCAGGCGTTTGCGGAATCGACCGCAACTCCATCGCGCGCGATCAGCTGCACTTTCTGCGGCTGGCCGCCTTTCAGCAATTGCAGATCGAGCAGGGTGTCGGCCGCGGCGTTGACGACCCTCCAGAACTCCTTCGCATGCGGCTTGGTCTGGAGGGCTGCGGGTAGAAGTGTGGGATACACGATGGGCACATAGTTGAGCGAGAGGTCCCAACTGGGAGCGGCGGGCTCGTTGGGGTGCGACAGTTGCTGGTCGCGAATAACCAGGACGCGCTGCGGCATGTCGGCGAGAAACGAACGCTGCTTGTCTTTCTCTATGCCCTCCACGATCAGGGCGCCGGAGGCTCCGCCTTGAAGCTGGCGTTCGGTGATGCCATGCACGTGCGGGTGATACCAGTACAAGCCGGGCGGCTGCTCCATTGGAATACGCACGTCGTAATCAAATTGCTGCCCGGGCTGAACAAAGGTGTGCAAGACATCGTCCTGATGGCAGACCGGCGGAATCTCCATGCCGTGAAAGTGCAGGTTGGTGGAATAGAACTCCATGCTGGGATCGGAGCAATCGCGTTTTTGGCGAATCGCCGCGGGCGGCGTGGAAGCATACTTGCCGCCCGAGGCTTCATTGACGAAATGGATGATAAGGCGATCGCCGGGATGCACGCGCAGCGTGGGGGCGATCGCGCCGGCGTCCGTCATGTAGCAATAGCGAACCGGGCCTTCGCCGAGAACCGTTTGACGAAACCTGAACTTCAGGGTGACTTCCAGCACTCCATTGTGGCTGCGCAATTCGGGAGGATTCGACGCTTCGGCTCCCGCGGCCGGGCGAAAGCAGGTTTCGTCAGGCGCCGGCTGCGACGAGGTCGAGGCGTGCGCGACAGCGGCAAGCCCGAGGACCATCCCGCACACTAGCACGGTTGCAATGATGCGAGACCGTTTACCGATCTGGGTGACAGCGGAGAGTAGCTGGAGGTAGGCCGAAAACATCGTCTATTTCACCGCTCGTGGATGGCGGCGCACAGGCCTATCCAGTGCTGCTCTGTAGGATGCATGGTAGCTCCCCGGAAGGCCGGCAATCCGGGCGCAACTTAGCGGTGGGTGGAGACAGATTGAGGGCACGACGAAGCTAGACAAAAGTATAGCGCGACGCGAACGGTTCTATTTAGCAGTTGCAGGTCAGCGGATTGTCACTCGCGAGTCAACAAGATGTAAAAACACGTTTAGCGTGTCGCCCTGAAGGGGCTCGTGGTTTATAAACTGCTTGCCTTCCCAACGCTTCCGCGTTGGGCTGGAATTGTCTTTTATCTTTACCTCGGAAGTAGTGCACCCAGAGAGGTTCACAGATGGAGGGTCATTCGCAAGCGCGATACGGGGAGTGTGGGCCGCTCGCCAACGATTTTAAATCTGATGGCAAACACTTGCGCTTCGATAGCGGAGCAGAAAACAATTCCAGCCCAGTGCGGAAGCACTGGGTAAGGGTGCCCTTTACCAGACCACGAGCCCCTTCAGGGGCGGCACACTTGGAGGTGTCCATTATCACAGCCTCAGCCCGCGACGCGCGCTAGCGTGTATGCATGTCCCACCGCTTCTGCCTCTCTCTCTTCCACATCGTTTTCAGCACCAAGCAACGCCGGAGCTACATTCCGAAATCATCCTTGGAAAACACGTGGGCTTACGTCGCCGGGATTGCCCGGAATCATCAGATGCGCGTGTTTGCGGTAGGCGGCACGCAGAACCACATTCATGCCCTCGTCGATCTACCTCCGGAGCCGGCTTTGGCGGATGCAGTGCGCACCCTGAAGTGCAACTCAAGCCGATGGATGCGTGACTCGGTGCGCCTCTTTCAATGGCAGCAAGGATACGGAGCATTCAGCGTTAGTCCCTCGCAGTTAGGCCGAGTCGTCAATTACGTTTCGCACCAGGCACAACACCATGCGCGATATTCGTTCGAGGAGGAGCTTCGGGCGATGCTGAAGGCGGCAGGAATGAACGGGCGATTCGACGACGATCGTGTCGCCCCTGACGGGGCTCCTGCTTCATAGGGAATCGGTATTCCCAACGCTTCCGCGTTGGGCTGGAATTGTCACCGGAAGTACAGTTTCCAAGCTCCCCTCCCACCGCGGAAGCGGTGGGCTTTCTTATGTTACGGCCATGGCGCGACGGAATGTGCCCTGTCGTTCTTCGGTGAATCTCAATTGGAGGCTCACTGGTTGCGCAAGCAAACTACAGGTTCCTCGCTGCGCTCCGCTCGGGATGACACACCTGAAACCTTTCGCTGATAAATAAAACAGGGCGACCTTTGCGGCCGCCCTTAAGCTTGTAGCTTGGTTAAGACTTACTGCTCGGGTACGGTGGCGAAGTTCACGTCCTGAACCGCGACGCCATTCACGCTGCGACGTCCGTCGGTCCAGGTGATGTAAGCATTGCTGCCCTGCGCGGTGTTGTAGTCGTAATCACCGGCGTAGCAGCTCTGCACCGTGCCGTCCAACTGAGCCGGCTGCGGGCTAAGCGAGCTGGTCACTACGTAATCCGAAGCCTGCCAGGTCACGCCGTTGTCGGCCGACTGGACGAGCGTAGCGGTTGTAGCTGCAGCCTATATCGGTGTAGGTATTGCAGGCGGTGCTGGCCTGACGGCGGTCATACCAGGAGGCAGTCAGCTTGCCGGCAGGGTTGACGGACAGCGTACGGCATCCACTGTGAGTGATACTGAACGCCCGGGGTATCGGTGTTCAGCAGCAGCGGAGTGCTCCAGGTGGCGCCGTTGTCGGTGGAACGGGTGTAGAAGATGTCGCCGGTGTCGGAGCCCTGTCCGTGAGCGGCGTACACGTAGTGAACGACGTTGTTGGGACCGACCGCCGGCTCACCCCAGCCCATATGCCGAATGATGGGATTCATCTTGGCAAAGTAGCGTCGGCAAGTGCCATCGCCCGGAGGGGTAAAGCGCGCGCCCACGAGAATCTGGGTCCAGCTGGCGCCGCCGTTGGTGGAACGCCACATGACGTTCTGGCGAGTGGCGAGGCCGCCGCCGCCTTCATCCATGCTGGCGATAAATATGGGGTTGTAGCCGACCAGGGCGGAGCGGTTGGCGGTGGGACTGACCTGAGCGCCGGTGATTTGGACGTCGCGATAGAAGGTGCTGCTGTTGGAAACGGTTACGGTCGTCCAGTTGACGCCGTCGTCGGAGTAAACCACCTGCAAGGCACCGTTGCCGATTTCATAGTTGCCGAAGGAGGAGTACATGCGTCCGTAACCGGCGCTGGTGGGATCGTTGTCGACCCAGAACGACTCGCGATCGTCAGAGCCGCCGTTGTGCGCGCAGGAGCCAACGCTCCAGTTGATGCCGTCGGGCGAGGTCCACAGGCCGATACCCTGGCCGCCGCAACCAGTTGCCAGATCGCCGGCAAACCACTTATTCAGCTTGCGGTTAAAGACGACGATGGGATCGCCATAGTTGGTGCCATGCCCGGTAGCGAAGGGCGGAGGAGTAATCTCGGTAAAAGTTACACCGCCATCGGTTGAGTACGAAGTTCCCGAATAATCACTTCCGTTTCCAAAGTACTCGTCGTTGTAGTTCACGACTATGGTCTGGCCGTCGGGACTAGCCCACACCATACTTTCGCTCTTGGTGCAGCTGGTCTGGCTGCTGCAGCTGCGATTGCTGACCAGCACGTTGGGCGGTTGTGGGTAGTTATCTTCGGCTTCGGCGTCAGCTTTCGCGCCCCCGCCCTGTACGATGCCGCACTCGATCAAGGTCAGACCGGCGCGCTGGTTGTCCTGCTGGAGAAGGCGTAATGCGTTAACTTGTGAGCAATCGAGCCCGGTCGAGGTCAGCTGCGCCATCGCCGGCACGGCAAAGACACAGAGGGCCAGGGTAAGCAGGCAAATTCCAAACCTACGGCAGTGTTTCATAGTCCACTCCTCCATTCGTTCTTCATTGTTGCTTTGAGTCGTTGCTTAAGATCCGCGACTTTACTGCTTCCGCTTCCCGCTTGGAGAAAACGGTACTGTTGGTTGAAATCGATCAGCAAGCTGCAAATTCGAGTCTGTCTTCGGCACATCCTGCGACAAGAGCGAAACAAGGGCAGCCTCACGGCTGCCCTACTAAGTAATTCAGGGTGAATTCCAGACCTAGTCCTCAGGTACGACGGCCAGGTTGACGTCCTGCACTTGGACTCCGCCCACATTGCGGCGGCCATCGGTCCAGGTGACGTAGGCGTTGCTGCCTGAGGCAGTGCTGTAGTCGTAGTCACCGGCGTAGCAGCTTACGATATTGCCGTTATCCTGAGCCGGTTCGTTGATGAGCGAGCTGCTGATCACAAAGTCGCTGGTCCAGGTTACGCCGTTGTCAGGCGACTGGATGGCGTAGCGGTTGTAGTCGCAACCGGGATCGGTAACCGAGTTGCAAGCCGTGCTGGCCTGACGCCGGTCATACCAGGAGACAGTAACTTTACCTCCAGGGGTTACCGAGAGGTTCGGCATCCACTGGGTGTGGTACTGCTGATCGGGATCGGTGTTCAGTTTGATTGGGGTGCTCCAGGTGGTGCCATTGTCGGTGGAGCGGGTGTAGAAGATGTCGCCATGGTCGCTGTTGGTTCCGGCGCCGGCGTACGTATAGTGGACGGTGTTGTTAGGACCAACTCCCGGCTCGCCCCATCCCATGTGCCGCCAGATGGGGTTGACCTGCTCGAAGTAGGAGTTGCTGGAGCAAACCCCGTCTCCGGGCGGGGCGAATGGCGCACCCATGGTTATCATCGTCCAAGTCGCGCCGCCGTTGTTGGAGCGGAACATGAGGTTTATGCGGTTCGCGCCGCCGCCGCCACCCTCGTTCATGCTGGCGACGAACACGGAGTCATATCCGTTCAGAGCTGCGCGATTTGCGCTTGGGCTGACCTGCGCGCCCGTGATCTGCACGTCGCGATAGAAGGTGCTGGAAAGCGGCACGGTCGTCCAAGCTGGTGCCGTTATCTGAGTAAGACGACCTCCAAGGCGCCGTTATCCAGGTTGAAGTTGTTGAAAGAGACATACATGCGGCCATAGCCGAGGCTGGTAGGATCGTTGTCCACCCACATCGACGGGCGGTCGTCGTTGCTGCCGTTGTGAGCGCAACCGCTGACCGTCCAGTTGATGCCGTCCGGCGAGCTCCACAGGCCGATGCCAAAGCTGCCGCAGCCGGTGGCCAAGTCGCCAACAAACCACAGACCCAGTTTCTTGTTGTAGACGGTGAGCGGATCGCCGTAATTGGTGCCATGCCCGGTGCACAGCGGAGACGGCGTGGTTTGGGTGAAGGTATTGCCGCCATCGGTAGAGTACGAGATACCGTCATAGCAGCTGCCGCCGGTATTATCGTTGTAGTTCACAACCACGGTCTGGCCGTTTTCTGCCACCATGTTTTCGCTCTTGGTGCAGGTGCTCGAAGAAGTGCACGAGCGGTTGCTGACCAGAATATTCGGGGGCTGCGGGACGTTGACGTCGCTACCGCCCAAGGGCTCTCCGCCCTGGACGATGCCGCAATCGATCAAGGTCTTGCCGGCACGCAGGTTTTCCTGGTGAAGAAGGTGTAATGCGCTAATCTGTGAGCAATCGATGCCCGTCGAGGTCATCTGCGCCATGGCCGGAACGGCCACGACACATACGGCCAGGGCGAACATGCAAATCGCCAGCCTGCTGCGGTAATTCATAGTTTCGCTCCTCTTGTCTTCCTACCTCTTGCTGCTTGCTGAATGGTTCCTTGCCTTTTACTTCTGTTGGGCCCGCTTCTCATCGGAAGGACTGGGAACCGAGCTTGTTGCCGCCGACGCGGGGCCGGCGAAATACTGATCGTCCAACCAGACTCCGGTCTTCTTCTTCAGGGCGTCCATCTCCTCGCGGAGCTTCTTGCCTTGGAGCTTCTTCTCAATTTCCGGCGTCGCCTGTGCCAGGGTGAGCCGGCGCTTCTTCACAACTTCAAACAGGATCAGCGAGTCGGGGGTGTCCGCCACCTGCGACCACTCGCCGGGTTTCATATCGAACGCCTGCTTCATCACGCTGGGCAGGTCGTCACGCCGGAAGGTCAGGGGCTCGGCATCGAGCGCGTCCTTGGTGTCTTTGATCAGCGCTTTCGCGTCGCCACCGCTAGCCAGCGCCTTGCGGATCGCATCGGCACGCTGCTTGGCCTCGGCCGCAGGCACACCATGGCCATTGGTGTGATCGCTTTGCTTGAAGATGAATACCCGGCGAATGGAAACCGTGTCGAAGTCATCCAGGTTCGCGTTGTAGTAATCGCCGACCTGCTGCGGGGTAGGCTTGGCCTTGTCCTGCAGTTCGTTGTACTCGGCGTTGGAGAGAATCTGGATGCGATTCATCTCCAGCTCGCGCGCCACTTCGGGCTTCTTGTTGAGTCCCTGGGCTTCCGCTTCTTTCGCCAGCATCACACCACCGGCGAAGTTCTCAGCCGTAGTTTTCTTCTTGGGTACGGGAGCGCCTGCCTGGTCTTTCAGGAAGTCGCCGTACATCTCTTCAAATTGTTTCTGGGTAAATTGCGTGTCCCCGATTTTCATGACCACGCGTTGATCGGGCGGAAGATTGCTGTTGGAACTATCAGGGGTTGAAGCAGCGGTAGCGCCGGCCGCTGTGGTGGAAGACTGCTGCGCCCAGCAAAAGCTGCTCGCAAGCAGAATAATAAGAATGAAACTTGGGACCCGATACATTGAATTCCTTTGGCATGCAGCCACACGCTCGCGAGAGACCAAGCGCGCAGGCAGCAGTTGAGTGGGCTTACAGTTCAGGAGTATACGCTTGGACTCCCAACGGCATGGAAAGTACTATGGCGCTAGTACGGCCAAAATTATCGACTCTGCATGGGCGGAAAGCAAGTCATTTTTTGTCACTTCTGACCGGCGAGCGCCCACCCAAGTCTGGTATTCATCACTCTGTGGCTTAAGGGGTTAGCATGCCCAGCGACAGGAGGGCCACTGCGACCAACGTGGTGCGCGGTCACTTTGGTAGACCGAGTTCGAGGCGCCCGGTAGTACGACTGGTTGTTTAGGCTGAATAGCAATGTGGAGAATCGGTTGGCTCTTGCTCGCCACGCCTGTGGTTAGGGGCTTCAGCCGCTCGCGGTTCGTCTTCGGCTAGGTCGTTATGCCGTGCCCGGGGCACTCGGAACTTACTCTTCGCTTTCCCACCGCTGAAGCGGTGGGCTTTCTTATGTTGCGCCCAAGGCGCAAAACGGCTCCGGCGCTCGTCGCTGTATGCAAACTGCGGGTCCCCGGCTCCGCTGCGCTTCTTTCGGGATGACCCTTGGTGTGGCGAGCTAACGGCTGGTAGCTGGCAGCTACTCTAATGCGCCGACATGACCTCGGCGCCGGGCTTCGGCTTCTTCAGGAAGAAGGGCAGCGGAATGAGGCAGGCGACGATCAGCGACACCACCCAAAAGGCGTTGACATACGAAAGCAGCGCGGCCTGCTGCTCGATGACACCCATAACTTGCGCATAGGCTTGCTGTAGCGCCAGCGCCGGTCCGGATCCGGCGTGCGCCATGTTGGCCGCCGAGCCGTTCAGCATGCTCTGCAACTGAGGATTGGCGCTGGTAGCGTGCGCCACCAGATTGGTCTGGTGAACCTGGCTCTGGCGCGCCAGGAACGTGGTAAGCATGGAAATGCCGACACTCCCGCCCAGGTTGCGAACGAAATTGCTGATGCCTGAAACCTGGTTGTTCTTTTCCAGCGGCACGCCCACGTAGCTAAGAATGCTGATGGGGATAAAGACGAAGGCCAGGCCCGACATCTGGTACATGCGCCAGAAAATGATGGTGCGGAAATCGACAGCCAGGTTCAAATTGGTAAGGTGATGCAGCGCGATGGCCGTGATGCCAAAGCCGAAAGCAATCATGTAACGCGGATCGATTTTGGTGGATAGGATGCCGGCAATGGGAAATAACAGCATCAGCATAAAGCCCGCCGGCGACAAGCACTTCTCCGGCTTTTTGTGCGGTGTAGCCCATTAACGACTGAAGAAACTGCGGGATCAGCACCGTAGTCCCGAACAGCACGCATCCCAGCACGAAGTGGAACAGAACCGTCGCTGCGAAATTGCGATTCTTCAGCAGCCTCAGTTCGAGAATCGGGTGAGGGGTTCGCCATTCGTGAATCACCAGCCATACCAGCGCGACCACGGCGATCACTGCAAAGCTGGTAATGAAGTTCGAGCCGAACCAGTCGTCCTGCTGGCCTTTATCGAGGATTACCTGCAAGGCGCCAATGCCCAGCACGATCAGCGACAGGCCGATGTAGTCGACCTTCATGGCGGCGCTCTTGAAGCGCTTGAGCCACGGCGGATCTTCGACCACGGTCGAGGTCAGGAAGAGCGAAAGTATTCCCACGGGCACATTGATAAAGAAAATCCAGCGCCAATCGTAGTTGTCGGTGATCCATCCGCCGAGCGTGGGACCGATGGCCGGCGCAACCACGACCGCCATGCCGTACACCGAGAAGGCCAAGTCCGCGTTTTTCCGGAGGGAAGGTGTCGGCGAGAATTGCCTGCTCGCTGGGCCCCATGCCTCCGCCACCCGCGCCTTGCAGAATGCGGAAGAAGATCAGCATCCCCAGCGACGGCGCAAATCCGCAGAGTACCGATGAGACAGTGAACAGCGCGACGCAGGTCATATAGAAGCGCTTGCGTCCGATGACCGTGGTGAGCCAGCCCGACATGGGCAGCACGATCGCGTTGGAGACCAGATAGCTGGTGAGCACCCAAGTGGACTCGTCCTGGCTGGCGCTCAATCCGCCGGCGATATGGGGCAGCGCGACGTTGGCGATGGAGGTGTCGAGCACCTCCATGAACGTGGCCAGCGTGACCGTGAGCGCGATGATCCACGGGTTGTAGCGCGGCTTCCAGTTGTGATCTGAGTGATTTTGTACTTCGGGCATGATCTGCTTTGCGTCTACTACGGGCCTCAAAGCCGTGGTTTCTGGCTCGGGTAGTGCGGGCCTTCAGGCCCGCGTTCCGCGACCTTGTCGCTTTTGGAGGAGCGCAATCCCGGCGGCTGCCGGGATTGCGCTCCCGATTTAGATTTCACGCTTTACGCGGCGCTGAAGCGCCGCACTACCCATTTCGATTCGCCGCCACGCACCCACCTCAGCGCACCTTCACGTCCGGCTCGACTGACATTCCGGGACGCAGCAGGCCGTCCTGGTTGAAGTCGGGCGAATCGTTGTGGTCGAAGTCGATGCGCACCGGAATACGCTGCACCACTTTGACGTAGTTTCCGGTGGCGTTCTCCGGAGGCAGCAAGCTGTACTTGGCTCCGGTGGCGCCGCCGATGCTGGTGACGTGACCGTTCCAGGTGCGGCCGCCATAGGTATCAACCTTGATCTTCACTGGCTGGCCGGGCTGCATATAGGTGAGCTGGGTTTCTTTGAAGTTCGCTGTCACCCAAATGTCGCGTAGCGGAACGATGGACATCAGGTCCTGCCCGGTTTGGACGTTTTGTCCTACATTGACCGACCGTTGACCAACGATCCCATCGACCGGAGCCTTGATGGTGGTGTACTGGAGATTGAGTTGCGCCTGATCCAGCGCCGATTTGTAGCGCTCAACCTGAGCTCCGGCGGACTTGGCCTTCGCCTGGGTAGCCGCTACCTGTTTGGGACTAATCTGTGCGTTACGAATCTCGGCGTTGGCCTGGGTGATGTCGTGATTGCGCCTGCTGCACCTGTGCCTGAGCGGCCAACAGCGACGCCTGGCGCGCTTCTACGGTTGCGTTTGCGCCGGTGGCCGCAGCGGTCGCGGCATCAAACTGCTGCTGCGAGATCTCGCGCTTGCCCAGCAACTGCTGATAGCGTTCCACATCAAGGTTCAGCTTCTTGGCATTGGCTTGCGCCTCGACCACCTGGGCCGCGGCCGCGTTCACCTGTTTCTGCGCCGCCGCCAGGCCGGCCTTGGCGTTTTCCATATCGGCCTCGGCGGAACGAATCTGCTGCACCGACCCCACGCTCGAAACCGGCACTCCGTATTCAGCCGCCTGCGCATTGGCCTGGGAATCGGCATAATCAGCCTGGGCACGCTCGAGCGCGACCTGATAGTCCGTGGGATCGAGCTGTACCAGCACATCGCCCTTGTGAACAACCTGCCCATCGTCGAAGTTGACCTTCACCACGTGCCCGCTGACCCGCGCGCTGATGGGATAAATGTGTCCATCGATCTGCGCGTCGTCGGTGTTCTCCCAGTGCCGGCTCTCCCACCAGAACCAGCCAACTAGCAGGACAGCGACGATCGCCACCAGAAACACGATGGGCTTGGCGGCAGGGTTGCGCTGGAAAAAGCTGCGCCGATCTTCGCGAGGCTGCGCATCGGGATCGTGGCGCTCACCCTGAGGCTCGGCGTTGTTGTGCTGCTGTTCGGTTTGGTTCGGCTCAGTGGTCGTCGGACTCATCGGCTCACCTGTTGCTTATTTTCTGGTTTTTTCATCGCAGCTCAGGGCCGGGTGTCTGCGGCGTCTGAGGGTTGGGCACCGGCGCCGGTGTAGTGTTTGGACTCGGCAGCGGCGGATTCTGATTCACATTTGCTGGCGTAGCTACGTTGCCACTGTCGGCCAGATACTGCTTGGCCAGCTGCTCGGCATTGCCGATAGCGCGCGCCAGCAGAACCTTTGCGATGTTGTGCTCATACAAGCTGGCGATGTACTGATCGTTGGCCGTGGCCAGTTGCTGTTGCGCCTGAATCACTTCAACATTGTTGGTTACGCCGGCGGCAAAGCGATCCTGCGATTGCGCCACCGTCTGGTTTGCCAGATCGAGATTGCTGGTGGCAACCTCGACCTGTTGCGCCGCAGCTTTCAAATCGAGCAGCGCATCCTGCACATCCTGCTCGATCCCTGCTTTCAAGTTGTCAACCTGCGCCTGCCGCTGCTTCAGAACGGCGTCGGCCTGCTCCACATCGGCCTTCACCTTGCCGCCCTGAAAGATGGGTATGCTCAATGTACCGGCGACCGAGTATTGGGGAGCCAGCCCGCCGAGAGTGTATCCCAGCACGCCATATTGCCCCGAGGCGCCGAGTGACGGCAGGTACTCCTTCCATGCCGAGGAGCGACTGAATTGCGCAGCCTTCAAGGAAGCCAGTGCAGCCTGATAATCGGCACGCGTCGCTAGCGCCCGTTCGTAGGCTGTGTCGATGTCAGTTCTGGAACGGGATGATAGGGCACGCGATTCACCAGGCGAAATTTCTGCTGCACCGGTAAACCGATAACCCGGGCGAGCGCGATGCGCTGTTTCTCCAGATCGTTTTGCGCCTGGATCAGAACCTGTTGCTGGGTCTGCAACTGGACGCGTGAGCGCAGGGTATCGATCTGCGGCGACAAGCCGGCATTCTCCTGATCGAGCGCAAGTTGATAGAGCGCCTGCGCGGTAGCCACCTCGGCCTGAACGGCCGCTACACGCGACTCAGCAGCAATGGTCAGCAGATAATTCGCCCCGACGGCGAGCACCACGGTGTCGCGAGCGTCTTTGTAGCTGAACTGCGCAGCCTGAACATTCTGCCTGGCGGCGCGCAGCGAGTCGATATGCGACAGATTGCCGAAGTTCCACTCGCCGGTTGCCCCCACTTCGAAGAGCGCGAAAGGCCCGATCGAAGAGGGGAATCCGGGAAACGTGAACCCGAACGATTTCAGGTTGACCCGCTGAAGCTCTTCTGAAACCGAACCATTAAAGTTGGGCATCAGTTCGCTAAGCGCTTTCAGCCGCGCGGCGCGCGCCTGATCGGTCACCCGATCGCTGAGATACAACCCGAGGTTGTACTTCAACCCCATATCGAGCGCCTGCTCGATGGTGAGGTCGATGGTCTCGGCGGTCGCTTTGCCTTGCGGCAGCGATCCGGCATAGGGATCGGTGTTGCGCTGGATCACCTGCTCGGGCGAGGGCAGTGGCGCCAGATCCGTGGCATTGGTGCCTTGCGCCAACATCGAAGCGGGAGCGGCCAACAGAAGAACGGCCAGCGCCGTGCTACCCATCAGCCGCCGGCCAGGACTTTGCCTTGCATCCTAAACGTTCCATGTTGTATCTAATACATACATGCATGTATGGAATCTTTCAAGTCCAGTTAGATGACAGTACTCCGCACAGAGTTGCGGAAAATAACAGGCCGATAAAAGCTAACACTTAGATGACGATTTCCCGGCAAAAGAAGGGCCCGGTTGCAATTTCCCGCCACCAGGAGAAGACCGACATCACCCGTTCGCGGTTCCTCCAGGCGGCGGAGAAGATCTTTGCGCGCGACGGTTTTGAAGCTGCCAAGCTGGAAGAAATCGCCGCCGAAGCCGGCTATACCCGCGGCGCATTCTACGCCAACTTCGATACTAAAGAAGATTTATTTCTGGCGCTGCTGGAGCGGGAAATCAGCTCGCGTATCGCAAGCCTGCGCAAACAGGTAGCCAAATACGACAGCCCTTCCGATAAGCTGCGGGTGCTGCGCGATTTCTGGCTGGACATGTGCCTCGACCGCCGCTGGAGCCTGCTGGCGCTGGAGTTCAAGTTGTTTGCCGTCCGCCATCCTGAGGTAAAGACGCGACTGGTCACCATGCACCGCCGGCTCGTATCGTCAGGTGTCGACCTGTTGCAACAAATCATGGACGCGTTGGGCCGCAAGCTCCCTGCCTCCGCGCACGCGGTGGGAATTGCCTTCTTCGTCTTGAGCAGCGGCCTCACCATGGAGCACATGCTCGACCGCACCGTGATGTCGGAAGATACCGTCCGCAAGATTTTATTGACATTTTTTGACGCGATGATGGCGGGGTGAAGGGCGCGACGGCGAACGCTTATCTGCCGGGCCAGAATAGTATGCACGGAGTCGTACGCACGAGCCGTACGCACGAGCCGTACGCGCGAGCCGTCCTTCAATCCGTGCGGTCGGAGTAACGTCGCGCTTTTTGTGGCAACCATCCCTACGCCCAATTCCAGCCCAGTGCGGAAGCACTGGGTAACGGCGCCCTATACAGAACCCAAGCCCCTTCAGGGGCGACACAAATC
The DNA here is from genome assembly GCA_963809865.1 of uncultured Acidobacteriaceae bacterium. Lineage (GTDB taxonomy): Bacteria > Acidobacteriota > Terriglobia > Terriglobales > Acidobacteriaceae > CAVVDY01. Next base: position 29,766 of record CAWELL010000001.1, read on the forward strand.
GTCGTCGAATCGCTGGTTAATTTCCCCTGCCCTCAGAATCGCCCCTGAAGGGCTCAGAGGTTAATCAACGGCTCTCCCAACGCTTCCGCGTTGGGCTGGAATTGTCTGAAGAGTAATCGTGCGTGGGAATTCGTGGCTTCGCCACAACGAACTCGGAACCACGTCGAGTCGCTGACGCGAGGCAGTTTGGGCCCGGAGAGCAACTGCAGGTCCCTCCACTCCGCTGCGCTCCGCTCGGGATGACACCGTTAAGGTCTGACGCTGGTCGCTTGGACCACAATTTGGAAACTGTTCAACGTCCCGTGGTCATGCCTTCGCTGGTGGAAGGCCGGGCCATGAGCTCGCGGATTGCATCTTGGGGGGACTTCCCCTGCTGCAGGATGGCGTGCATCTGCTCAGTAATGGGCATCTCGACGCCCATCTTGTATGCCAGCCCGATGGCGGCATTGGTGGTCAGCACGCCTTCGGCAACCATGCCGTGCATGCCGGCGATGATCGCGTCCAGCTTCTGTCCCTTGCCCAGCGCGACGCCAACACTGCGATTGCGCGACAGGCCTCCGGTACAGGTGAGAACCAGGTCGCCCAAACCGGCGAGGCCTGCCATGGTTTCCTGACGTCCGCCGCAGGCGACCACCAGGCGAGTGATCTCGGCCAGCCCCCGGGTGATGAGCGCGGCGACTGAATTGTGTCCCAGGCCGAGCCCGTCGCAGACGCCGGCTGCAATCGCGACGATGTTTTTCAGCGCGCCTCCCAGCTCAACCCCGACCACGTCGTCGTTGGTATAGACGCGAAATCCGGGATCACTGAATTCGACCTGCACCGTTTGCGCAAGTTCGCGATCTTTGGAAGCAACCGCGATCGCGGTCGGGTGTCCCTCCGCCACTTCCTTGGCAAACGATGGCCCACTGAGCGCGCCGATGCGCACCGGAAATGGAACCGTCGCAGCGATCACTTCCGTCATGCGACTGAGCGAGTCGTTCTCGATACCCTTGCTGGCGCTGACAAAAAGCATGTCCTCGCGCAGCTGCGGAGTCATTGCCTTGAACAGATGCCGCGTGTGATGCGACGGCATCACACTGACCACGATCGTCGCATGCCCTAGCGCGTCTGCCAGATCGTTGGTCGCGCGAACCGTGGCGGGAATCTTGTCGCCGGGAAGGAAAAGTTCGTTCACATGACGCGCGTTGATGCTTTCGCGAACTTCCGGCTCGTGCGCCCACAGTCTTACATTGTGGGACCCCTTGCGCCCCAGCACGATGGAGATGGCCGTACCCCACGCGCCCGCTCCGATGACGGCGATTTCGCTCACGCGTTCACCATAGGCGGTTCTCGTTGCCGGCGAGGATGCGCCGAATGTTGGCACGGTGTTTGAAGATGATCAGCAGCGACGAAATTGCGATTAGACAAACAATGACAGGGTCGCGCATAGCCGGGACGAGCCAATATACCGCGATGGGAAAAACACCGGCTCCCAGAATGCTGCCCAGCGAAACGTATCGCGTGATCGCGACCGCAACAACAAACAACGCCAACGAAATTAATATCGCACGCGGCGCGATGGCAGCGAACGCTCCCACAGCCGTCGCCACTCCCTTGCCGCCTTTGAAGCCCAGCCACGGCGTGAACATGTGGCCGAGGACGGCGCACAGCGCGGCGATCGCAGCCAGCAGATACACCAGGTGAGGATCGAAGACGCTCCACGACGCATGCGTATCCCAGGCAACTGGAATTGCAAAATGATCGGGAATCCACTCGGCAAATGCGACCGCGACATATCCCTTCAGCGCGTCAAGCAGCAGCGTGGCAATGGCCAGGCCCTTCGATCCGGTACGCGCGACGTTGGTGGCGCCGATGTTTCCGCTGCCCGTTTTGCGAACGTCCTGGCCGCGGAAAATCCGGACGAGCAGGTATCCAAAAGGAATCGATCCCAGCAGGAACGACACGGCCGCGACGATGAGAATGATGTAGATCAAGGCTGCTCTGCGCTGCGCGTTTCCCGGGCGGAGCACGCCTTCAGGCGTGCATAAAAGAGTGAGGCCTTATGATCGGCTTTAGCCGCTGAGATTATCAATGGCAATTTATCGCAGCGGCTGAAGCCGTGATCACGAAGCACCCTTCCTGTACGCCTGAACAGGCTGCTGAAAAACTCCGATCGCGATTGTTTTGAAAGGGCACAGCTTCAGCTGTGCCACAAAAGTCGCGTGTTTTTGTCATCCCGAACCTCTTTAGAGGTGAGGGATCTGCTCTTCTTCCCGCTGCCAGGATTTTTCAGCAGCCAGTGAAGGCATACTCCACCCAGCCGCACTCCGTCCGAACTGCGACTTCAGCTCAACCGATAGCTCGCCAGCTTGGTATAGCGCGAACCCGTCGCGCTTAGCGTGCTCTGATACAGAATGAACTGGTGCGCCGTCATTGTACCGAACTCGGGTGGCGGCATCGCGTCGAGTTTCGCGCGCACCGGTTGCAATCCGGGTGCGGCCTTGTCGCCCGGCCTGTGATGCGGGCGTCCGCTGCCGGCGCGTGCCAGCGTGAGATGCGGATGGTACGGGCCTTGGTCGCGCTGGAATCCGAGCGGGGCAAGGGCCGTGCCAATTGCGTTCACCAGGTCTTGCAGTTTCTCGTCGGACTCGATGCCCACCCAGAACACCCGCGCGCGATTGGGATTGGGAAAGAATCCTGCGCCGCGAAAGCTGACAGCAGTTGGCGCGCCTTTCACGGTCGCCAGCGCAGTTTGGATCTCCTCGAGCTTTTGCGTCTCGCCGAGAAATTGCAGCGTGATGTGAAAGGTCTCCGGCCCAACCCAGCGCACCGAGGGAGCGACGGTGCGCATCGCATCGCGAAAGTGCGTGATGCGTTCGCGGATGGGTTCATCAATGTCCAGTGCAACAAATAGGCGCATGGGATTTGCTGTGTGTCGTCCCAATCGTGGTGCCCCATTCCGGCGTCTTCTGCCGGGGTGGGGGTGTTCGTCTGTCCGGGTGCCCCATTCCGCCATCGGTTGGCGGGGTGGGGTTCTCGGGAGGACTGAAATTCTGTAGTGGTCTGGAACTAAAAGCCGGGTGCCCCATTCCGCCATCGGGTGGCGGGGTGGGGTTCTTGGGAGGATTGAAATTCTGTAGTTGTCTGATACTAAAATCCCCACCCGGGCAAACCCAGCCTGAATGGGGCACCCGCTTAACCGGGCACCCCTACTGAAATCTCAACCTCGTTCTCTCCGTGTACTCCGCCTCCGTGGCCAGCCCGCTTTCTCACATCATAATTTTGCGCACCAGATCGAGTCCCTGCTGGGCGGCCCAGCGGCGAATGCGCTCGCGATCGCCGGGGAAGCGCCGCTCCACCACTTCGTGCTTTTGGCCGTTCGTCACCGCGATGTACACCAGGCCAACCGGCTTCTCTTCCGTGCCGCCTCCCGGCCCGGCGATTCCCGTAATGCCGAGCCCAATGTCGGCGTTGCAGATGTCGCGAATATTTTCCGCCAGCGCCAGCGCGACCTCTTTGCTCACCGCTCCGTGGGCTTCGATCATCAGTGGCGGCACGTCGGCGAACAGCGTCTTCAAGTCGTTGGAGTAGACCACGGCTCCGCCCAGGAAATAGCGCGAGCTGCCGGCAACCGAGGTGATGCGCTCGGCCACCATGCCGCCGGTGCACGACTCGGCTACCGCCAGCTTGGCGCCGCGCATCTGGAGGAACAGCCCGACAATCTCCTCCAATGACTCGCCTTCGGTCGAGAAGACCGCATCGCCTAATTCGTCTTCCAGTTCTCCCGCAAGTTTCTCGACCGCGGCCTCAGCTTCTTCCCTGGTCGCAGCCGTGGCTTTGAGATGAAACTCCACCTGGCCCTGCCCGGCGAGTACGGTAGTTTCAATGTTTGGATACTTCTTGTAGATGGGCGCGGTACGCAAGTCGGCAGCCGATTCCGGCAGCATGGCCGTCTTGAGCACGCGCGTCGCAATGGCCGCCGGAGGCACCAGCAGACGCAGCCGCGGCATGATGTCTTTTTCCCACATGCGCTGCAATTCGTGCGGCGGCCCAGGCAGGAGCATGATGATCTGCGGCCGCCCATCGTTCTCTCGCTCCAGCCACTGCCCGGGAGCGCTGCCGCGCGAGTTGGCGATCACCTCGGCGCCGCTGATGACGTCGGCCTGGCGCGCGTTGTTCTCGGGCATCGAGATGCGCCGCTCGGCAAAGCGCTTGTACATGGCCGCGACCAGATCGTGGTTGCGCCGAAGCTCGACGCCCAGCGCATCGGCGACGCACTCGCGCGTAAGGTCGTCCTCGGTCGGGCCCAGGCCTCCCATAAAGATGATGAGGTCGGAACGCTCGATGGCGGTGCGCGCGACCGAAGTCAGTTGCAGCAGGTTATCGCCAACGATGGTCTTGAAGGCGACACTCACGCCGAGTTCATTGAGTTGGCCGGTGAGGTAAAGGGAATTGGTGTCTTGCCGGTGCGGAGTGAGCATCTCCGAGCCGACGGCCACGATTTCGGCGATCACGGGTAAAGGATAGCATCGCGCGAAAGCTGCCAGCCGCCAGCTATCAGCCGCCGGTTGGGAGTGAGTTGTCGATTGTCGTTCTCAGCTGTCAGGTATCAGCTGTCAGAAGGAATCATCGCAGCTTCGGCCGGTGGTGTAGGAGCGGCCTGGCTGCGGCATGGGGATTGTAGTCGCTTAATACGAAATTAATTTTGTAGCTGAACTGCCGGGCGGGGGTACTATCGCATACGTAAAAAGGAGGAAGCAATGAAGACCCTCGCTTCCTTGTCCTGGCTCGCCGTGCTTCTGTTCTTCCTCGGCACGTTGGCGAATGCGCAATGTCCCAGCGGCTGCCTGTTCTACGGCGGCGACTTCAATCCCGCGAGCGCGGGTGCCAATGGTCTGGCCAACGAGAATGACCTCATCGTCGGCGGCAATCCTTACGGCGCTGCTACCTACCAGAACTTTATCGTTGGCCCCCAGGGCGTAAATGTCAGCGGTCTGTTCACCAACAACCTGAGCGGGCTGACCCCGACCACGGGCTACTGGGAAATCCGTGCCGGAATGTCGGAAGGAAATCTCGGAACACTCATCGCTTCCGGCACGGGATCGGGCGGAAACTTCTCCCAGACACCAACAGGTCGCAGCGGATACGGCTTCACCGAGTACACCGACCTGGTTACCGGGCTGAACGTCAATCTGCCGTTGGGAATCTACTGGTTCGCGGCTGTTCCGGAATGCCCGACCTGCGAGAACCGTTCGTTCAACAGCAACAGCCTGGAAGGTCTGAATGCGGTCGGCACCCAGATTAGCAACCTGCAGTACTTCAACTCCGCATTCTTCGATGGCCCTACGAACGCCGACGACGAAGGTTACTTCCCGACGTTCTCCAGCGGCGTGCTGGGAACCGAGATACCTGAGCCGTCAAGCTTGATCATGCTCGGCTCCGGGCTGGTCGTGGCTGCCGCTGCTGTCCGCCGGCGCGTCTGCACGTAATCGGATGCGGCTTAAACATTGCGCGTATTGGAATGGGTGCTTTGAGTGCTCAAGGAGCAGACCATGAAGATCGGAAGGCTATTGCCCGTCTGGCTGATGCTCGCTGCGTCTCTAGCTTCAGCCCAGGACGTCACACGTTGCGGCGGACCATCGAACGGGCTTTACATCAATTGGCAGGATTTTCAGTTCGACGTTTGCCACACAGGCTACAACCCTTACGAGCACATCATTGGCCCCAACAATGTTGCGAGCCTTTCGGTGTTGTGGGCTGGTAGCTACCCCTCAGAAAATGCTTCACCTGTGCTGGCGAACGGCGTGGTCTACTTCGCTACGGTCGCCAACCTCTCTGCTCTGGATGCCACAACGGGTACACCCATCTGGACGTATCCGGAAAGTTCTTATTCCACTCCGGCGGTTGCGAACGGCGTTGTTTACAGCGGTTCGACGGACGGTAACCTCTACGCTTTGAACGCTGGAACCGGCGAGCTCCTGTGGAAATACAAGACCGGGGCTTACGTCGATTCCCCACCTGTGGTTGCCAATGGTGTTGTTTACGCGGCCTCTGGCGACGGCAACCTTTACGCCCTGAACGCAAGCACCGGCGTGCTCGTTTGGAAGTATGCGCCGGCATCACAGTACGGGGTTGATTCCTCTCCGGCAGTGGTCAATGGTGTGGTCTATTTCGGAGCGGGCGGGACTGTCTATGCCCTGAATGCTGGCACTGGCGTTCTGATCTGGAGTTATTCGACGAAGAGCGGCTACCAACCTTCTTCGGCAGCGGTGGTCAACGGTGTGGTCTATATCGGTTCTCCCGATGGTAACGTCTATGCTTTGAAGGCAGACACAGGCGCGCTCGTGTGGAAGTACCAGACTGGACAGGGGGTTGGTTCTTCACCGGCGGTAGCCAAGGGCGAGGTGTATGTCACGTCCTACGACAACAACATCTATGCTCTGGATGCCGGCACTGGAGTGTTGCTCTGGAAGTTCGTAGCTGGTAACGCCTCGTCAGCGATAGTGGCTAATGGGGTGGTCTACTTCTACTCGGGTGAAGGCATTTACGCTCTTGACGCCGGCAACGGGGGCTTTCTCTGGGGCTACGCTGTCTTCGGCGGCCCCTCCAGCTCCACTTCACCTGTGGTTGCCAACGGCATACTCTATGCCTTCGGCCAGAAGCTATACGCCTTCCATCTGCCGGGCCAGTGAGGGGAACCGGGCGAGAACAAGTAGGAGATATGAAGATCAAAGCTATCTGCTGTTTGGGCCTACTGCTGATGGTTGGCTCCATAGTTACGGCACAGAATGTTGGCCCGTGCTTAGGATATTCGACCAAGGCAGTCGTAGATTGGCCGCAGTTTCAGTTTGACCCCTGCCACACTGGCTACAACCCAAACGAATCTGTTCTCAGTCCCGCCACGGTCGGAAACCTTGTCCTGGATTGGCGATACCTGACGGGCGGTGGCGTCGACTCTTCGCCGGCAGTGGTCGATGGCGTGTTGTATGTCGGGTCCGGCGACAGTAATGTGTACGCCGTCAATGCAGTCACCGGTGCGCCCCTTTGGAAGTACGCGACTGGCGGAGGCGTCGAGTCTTCGCCGGCGGTAGCCAGCGGGGTGGTGTACGCTGGGATCCCGTGACTATAACGTGTACGCTCATGAACGCCCGCACCGGCGCATTACTGTGGAAGTACAAAACCTCGAACTCCATCCTTGCTTCGCCGACTGTGGCCGACGGCGTGGTATATGCCGGATCCGTCGACAGTGGCCTGTACGCCTTGGACGCCGCCACGGGTGCACTTCTCTGGGAGTACACAACATTTGGGCAAATCGCTTCTTCCCCTGCGGTAGCCAACGGCGTGGTGTACGTTGCGTCCTCCTTTAACAGCCAGTACGCGAACCTGGACGCAGTGGACGCCGCCACTGGAGCGTTGCTCTGGAAGTACACGGCCGGAAGTTACATCGATTCTTCGCCGGCGGTCGTCCAATGGCGTGGTCTACTTCGGCTGCGACGACAATAATCTGTACGCCTTGGATGCCCGCAGTGGAGCACTCCTGTGGAAGTACCCGACAGACGGGGCCGTCGGTTATTCCTCCCCGGCAGTAGCCAATGGCGTTGTCTATATCGCCTCCGATGAAGGTCACCTCTACGCCTTAAACGCCGTCACCGGAGCGCTCCTCTGGAGCTACCCGATAGGTGGTGAGGTCTTTTCGCCCGCGGTGGCTAACGGAGTGGTGTACGTCGGGTCCTACGGCGTTGGCCTCTTCGCCCTGAACGCTGACACCGGAGGACTCCTATGGGTGTACACAAAGGGGATTGACCCCTACTATTCGTCGCCGGCGGTGGTCAACGGAATGGTATACATCGGGTCCAACACCTATTACTTGTACGCCTTCCACCTGCCGGGCCACTGAGAACACGACGGTTTCGCAAGCCTTAAACCCTCTGGCGCAGCATTACACCTTACTGATCAGCCGTCCCGTCCGACCACTTCCGCACCGGAATCAGGAACGTAGTAAGACGCTCCCAGTTGCTGTCCAGCGCGAGCACGGGAGAGCCCGGCAGATCCGCTCCCCAGGCGGCTGGGTCGCCTTGTGAAACAAAAAACATGAGGTGCGGATGCCAATGGCCAGCGTGGTCGTCCAGGTAGCCCTGCTTCGACAGCATGTAGCACATCGCGCCGGGCTCCATCGCCGGCAATTCCTTGCTCTCGATGGCCGCGGTGACGGCCTGCACCATTTGATCTTTGGTGCGTCCGGCGAGTATCAAGTCGGTCTTCTTGATGGTGCGCGGCAGGTAGGAGCGTGCGGCCGCCGCATTCAGGCAGAGTGGACCACGAAGCTTCGGATTCCAGAAGTTCGGGTTATCGATGGGAGCCGTCCAGGAACGCTCCACGATGCATACGAAACCGTTCTTCCCTTTGATCACAGTTTCGTAACCGTGACGCCCGAGAATCATAACTTCCGCATCGCCTGAGATGGACTCCGGCGCTGCGCTTCGCGCCAGTGCGATTTCCGATTTCTGGTCCGCCATCAGATATTGCTCCACCGGCGCCATGGTTGGATACGGCGTTTTGGCATCCTGTGCTATCGCGTGCCACGCACTGCCGAGCACAAGAATCAGGGCCATCGTCTTGGCAGCGGTTGCTGCCAGCTTCTTCAGATACATGAGCTCCCCCCGACAGGAATCCTATGCCGGTATCAACCCAGGCGAGGCGGTTGTGATGCGGTCCAGAAGTGCTTAATTATTTCCCTGAGATTGACGGCCGGTTTTTCCCGCTTGACATATTCCCATATAGGTATATATTAACCGATATGCCGCGCGCCGCTACCACCTCCGACGCTTTCAATGCGGTGGCCGAGCCACGCCGCCGCCAGATCCTGGTTTACCTGGCGGTGCACGAGAAGACGGTGGGCGACATGGTGGTCGCACTCGGGCTGGAGCAACCCTCAGTTTCGAAACATCTGAAGGTGCTGCGCGACGTGGGGCTGGTGCGGGTGCGGCGCTCAGGCAGACATATGCTGTATCGCACCAACGCGGACGCCATTCGTCCGCTGCACGATTGGAGCAAGATGTTCGAACCCTATTGGCGGCACCAGCTCAGCCGGATCAAAGAACGTGCCGAGGCGAAAGCCAAGGCCTCGAAGAACTCAATCCAAGAGGAGAAGGAAAAATGATTGCTACTGCATCTGCGCTTGAACTTGAAAACCTGACACTGAATATCACCCAGGAAATTTTCGTCGATGCCCCGCTCGACGTAACCTTCGATGCCCTGCTGGAGCAGCTGGGGCCGGGTAACGAAACGCCGGAGGGACAGTCGTTTCCCTTGAAGCTGGAGGCATGGCCGGGCGGCCGCTGGTTCCGCGACCTGGGCGACAACAACGGACACTTCTGGGCAAACGTGCAGGCGATCAAGCGTCCCACGCTGCTGGAGTTTGTGGGGCCGCTGTTCATGTCGTATCCCGTCTCGTCGAACGTGCAGTATCGGCTGACCGAGGCAAACGGCGGGACGCTGATCAAGTTCCATCACAAGGCGTTCGGCCTGATTCAGGACGATCACCGGCAGAATGTGAATGGTGGCTGGAACCACATCATTCAAAGCGTACGCGCCAGGGCGGAGGCGAAGGCGAAGAAGAAGCAGGCTTAGGGACGGAAGCTAGGTTTTAGGTCGGGCACAGAACGGCGGGCCTGAAGGCCCTCCCCTTCAGGGGCTGAAGCCCTATTCTTCTATCGCTCCGAACGGCGCAGCTGAAGCTGCGCCCCTTCAAAACCAAAAGGAGAGAACACATGCCGCAGATGACGGAACCGATGTTGAACGAATTTCGCCAGGAAGCCGCGATCACCAGGAAGGTGCTGGAGCGCATCCCGGCCGACAAACTTACCTGGAAGCCGCATCCCAAATCCATGAGCCTAGGCCAGCTGGCGATTCACATTGCCGGCATTCCCGGCAGGCTGGGATACATCGTGACCCAGCAGGATCGATTGGAAGTGGATCCGAAGGCTTTCACTCCGACGCCGCCGAAGGACCTCCAAGAAGTTCACGACACCTTCGAGCAAAGTTGCAAAGATGCGCAAGGCTACCTGCAAGGCTTGAGCGACGAGGCGGCTATGGCGGGCTGGACGTTGTCCGTCCAGGGACAGCCGGCATTCACTTTGCCGCGGATCGCGGTGCTGCGCTCGATCATGCTGAACCACTGGTACCACCATCGTGGACAGCTCTCGGTTTATCTGCGGCTGCTGGATGTGCCGGTACCGGTTATCTATGGTCGCAGTGCAGATGAGAATCCGTTCGCGTAGGCCAGCTATCAGCTGTCAGCTCTCAGCTAAGTCGCTGGAGGCCGGCGCGGTGAGCGAAGGAACAGCTGCGGCTTGCCGCCGACGAGAAACCGATGGCGTTGTTGCGCTAGTGCCGAGAGCAGATCCCTCGCCCCGCTGGTGATGACAAAGTCAAAGTGATGACAAGGTCGAGGAACGAGGCAGCTAGAAGAAGGCCATGACGATCCAGAATTGGCCACCGTCGCCGGATTGTTGGGGAGTGCAGGCGCCCACGGCGTAGGCGTTGCTGTGGGGGTTCTGCATCACGGAGTTTACCTGCGACGCCAAAGCCGATGGGTCGGGAGTACTGAAGCCCACCACCTCCTGGGCCGGCTTGCCTTCATAGGTGAAGCCGGCTCCATGTAACCTGCCGCCGGACTTCGCGGCTTCGCAGGCATAGTTTCGCAAGCTCTCGACTGTGACCCGCTTCGGCGCGACGGAGTGGTTCGTCTTCCACCTGGATTCGAGACTTGCTGCGGCTGCATCTTCGGCCTGCTGCGCTGATAGCGAAGGCGTGAGCTTGGCGAAATCCTCGGTGACCCAGTAGGCCGAGCCCAGGTGAACTACGCCTATGCCCACGGCATCGTAGGCGGGGTTGAGCATGTTGTCGCGATGCCCCGGCGATCGCATGAACATGTTATTCACATCGCTCAGTTCGGTGTTCATGCCGACATTCTCGGCAGCCGCGGTAAAGATCAGGCCAGCATTGCGCAGGCGATCGGTAAGTGGCAGCTCGTTGGGAAACTGGTGCGACAACACGTGACGCTTTGACAGCAGTAACGCGTGGCGGCGCGCTGCATCCGTTAGCTTGGGATCAAGTTTGAGGGCCGGCACTCCTGCCTCGGCGCGGGATTGGTTGAGAGCGGCGAAAACTTGTGCCTCGGCGGCGGCGTCGAAAAGCGAAGCCTCCTGCGCTGCCAGACCTACCGCCAGCAGCAGCGTGCCGATTAGCCAAACCAGCCTGTAATCATATTTCACAAAGAGACCTACCCGAACTGTGCTACTTTGATCTTCCCCCGCCGCGCAGGACTGATCATATGATGCTGGAAACGGATTTGTTTCGTGTGGAACCCGACATCACCGTGCTGGCTTGTGCCGGCAAGTTCACCATGGGCACGCGATTGAAGGAGACCGAGCTACTGAGCGACTCCTTGATTGTCGAGGGCACGCGCAAACTGGTGCTCGACCTGACGCATACCGACATGGTGGATAGCGCCGGACTGGGCGTCATCATGCACATGTCTGCCAGCCTCGAACAGGTGGGCGGCAAGTTCCGGATTTGCGGAGCCAATGAGCGGGTTCTGCATCTGCTGAGCACCACGCATACCGATGCGCTGCTGCCACACGATGAGGATCTGGAGAGCAGCGTGCGGAAGCTGGCAGGCGAAGCGGCGACTGGCGCCTAGGCGGATTTCGGATGAGGCCGCGGTTTCGTGGCCAGGGCGGAAACTGCAGGTCCCTCGACTTCGCTGCGCTTCGCTCGGGATGACACACAAAAAACTGAGGGTCCCTCCCGCCGCGGCGCTTCGCTCGGGATGACACACAAAATGGGCGTGGGCTGATGCCCTCCCCTTCAACGCCAGTTATCGGCCAGCGCTACCCGGTCTGCAATCCGCCGGTAAGCTCGCGAATCTTTTCGATGCGGTGCTCCAGGCACCACTTCTCCAGCGAATCGACCAGCGTCTCGGAAGCACAGGGATCCCAGAAGTTTACCGTTCCCACTTCGATGGCCGACGCCCCCGCCAGCATAAACTCGATCACATCTTCGGCGGTGCTGATGCCGCCAATGCCAATCACCGGGATGCGAACCGTCTTTGCCGCCTCCCACACCATGCGCAGCGCGATGGGCTTGATTGCCGGACCGGAGAGCCCGGCGGTGATGTTCGAGATGCGCGGCTTGCGGGTCTCGGCGTCAATCGACATCGCGACGAAGGTGTTCACCAGCGAGATAGCATCGGCTCCGGCGTCTTCTGCCGCACGCGCGACCTCGGGAATGCTGGTGACATTGGGCGACAGCTTCACGATCACGGGACGCGTGGCAATCCGCTTGGCGGCGCTGACCACGTCGAACAGCATGCGTGGGTCGCTGCCGAAGGCGATACCACCGCACTCCGTGTTGGGGCAGGAGACGTTCAGCTCGTAGGCGGCGATTCCCTCTCCGTCGTTGAGAGCGTGGATTACCTCCTCGTACTCTTCTCGCGAGTGGCCGAAAACATTGCAGAAGTAAACGATGTCCTTGATCTTTTGCAGCAACGGGAGTTTTTCTTCGAGGAAGGCGCGTACCCCGATGTTCTGCAGGCCGATAGCGTTGAGCATGCCGGCGGCGGTTTCAAACAAGCGCGGCGGCGGATTGCCGGGCTTCGGCTCGGGGGAGAGCCCCTTCACTACGAAGCCGCCGAGGCGCGAGAGCGCGACAACGTCCTCGAATTCGACTCCGTAGGCGAAGGTGCCACTGGCGGCGATGATTGGATTCTTCAGTTCGATTCCAGCGACCGACACCGAGAGGTCGAGCGCGGGCCTGGGCGCCGGGGTCACGGGTGGCTCTCCTTGGGCACGCGCGGCTTGGGCGGTGCAGACGTCGCGGGCTCGTCAGCGCGACTCCTCTGGGCAATGGCTTCCGTCAGCACGCGCCCGCTGGAGCTGGTTGGCTTGTTGATGCCGAGCATGACGGCAAGCGTTGGCGCGAGATCGATAGGCTCAACCTGATCGCGATAGACGCCGGGCTTGAACGCCGGTCCATAGAACGCAAGCGGCACGTGCTGATCGTAGCTGTAAGGCGCTCCGTGATTCGCAATCGATTTGGACGTCGCGGTGTACGCGAACGGCATGGGCACGCCCATCACCCAGGCTCCGCCGTAGGGCGAATAGCTATTCAGATAGAGATGTCCCAGCGGCGTCGGTGGAAGTTCGCCATTGCTCATCTGCTCTTTGGTGAAAGCGTTGAGGAAGCCATCGGACTTCATTGCTTCGGCGACGTCAGCCTCTGCTTCGGACTCGCTCACATTCGGCGGGAACGCTTCGTTGTTCACGAACACGATGGGGTAAGAAATCGATCGAATATATTCCCCCTGCTTATGCAAGCGGGTGGCGAGATCTTTGTTCAATTGCGTTCGCAGCTCGCTACTCGAAGGAGAGCCGCCGGGCAGCTTGAGCTGCTTGTCGGTAGCTTGCAGCGGCGCGACTCCGTGATCGGCGGTGAGCGCCAGCCAGAACTGCCCCTGTCCATATTGTTGATTGAGGAATGTAACGAAGTCGGCGATCTGGCGATCGAGCGCCAGCGCCATGGCGCGCATCTCCGGAGCATCGGGTCCAGCCATGTGGCCAAGGATGTCGTTGGCGGAAAGGCTGATCACCAGCAGATCGGTCACCGTGCCGTTGCCAAGCTTCTCCTGCTGAATCAGCTCGCGCGCGAAGTCGAACTCGTAATCGTTGCCGAAAGGAGTCGACCCGACCAGCTCGTAATAACTCACGGGCTTGCCGTCATCGAAATTATGCGGCTTGGTCGAGGCCAGCACCGTGCCGTCGGTATCCTTCCACTCCAGGTTGAGATACTTCTTTGCCGAGTCGCCTCCGTTGAACGCAAGCAGCCAGCGCGGAGGGGCGCTCATGTAGTAGGTCGACGTGAGCCCAGGCGCCACTTTCCTCATCAATCCAGAAGGCGCCGTTAGCGCTGAAGCCGGTCGGCAAAATCGCGGCGCGTTCTTTCAGAGCGATGCCGTAGACCCGCGACTGACCTTGCGTAGCCAGACGCAGCTCATCGGCAAGCGTGTCTGCCAGCAGATTGTGCGGCGATGCGCCGACGCCCTCGACTTCAGCTCCGATGAGCTTAGTCGCGCCGTCTTCGACGCTGCTGACCACGCGCTTTTGCGCCGGGTCCCACCACTCGTTGGAGAAGATGCCATGTGCCGGACTGTAGGCGCCGGTCGCGATGCGTTGCGTGGCCGGGCGCGGTCCGCGTGTTGGCGTATTGGTAGTAGCAGGCGGGGAAGTAGGCTCCGCGATCGGTGAATAGGCGAAAGCCGTTGGGGCCAAACTCCGAGTGGTAGCGCTCCAGGTAGTCACCGCGAAACTGGTCGATAACCAGGATGACGACCAGCTTGGGACTGGCCTGGTAGGCAGAGCCGAAGCACGCGAGCGCTGCGAGTAACACCGCAAGCAGGACAGTTAGTTTGGCGCGGAACATTGCGGAAACAGTGTAGCAAGAGGAGAGTGTTGCGTTTCCGTTCTCCGGCGTTTGATCGTACCCTCCGGCTTGTCATCCTGACCCCGAGCGAAGCCGAGGGGGAAGGACCTGCTGTTAGCCGACCTGCCCCAAACTTGGGTAGCTGTGAGGTTGCAGACGTGCCGCCTGGGACTGTGAGCACCCTCCTGCTGGTCGAGGAAACTAAACGCGAAGAGCTCCGGCGCAACGGCAAAAAGCAGGTTCTTCGCTTCGCTCAGAATGACAGGTCAAAGACGTTACCTAGGAGTAAAGCTCAATCGCCAGCACAAACTTTGCCTCACCCCACTTCTTGCTTCGACGGCACGGCTAGCGGTTGCTTCACCGTAGCCGTGCGCTCCAGCTTGTCCCAGGCGAAGCTGCGGCCGTCGATGGCGCGCTTCAAGGTCTTCACCAGCACCAGCGAGAACAACTGGCGATAGGCGAAGCGCTGCAACCATACGTGGCCCAGCAGCAGGAAGTCACGCTTGCGCCCCGGCTGCTGCCGCTCCAGCGCGAAGGCGATGGTCGAGGCGATGAAGTCGATCAACATGAACAGCGCGAAGTACACCACCAGTTTGTGGAAGTCGGCCGGATTGGCGGACTCGGGATGACGATACTTGTCGATGAAATACGAGATCGTTCCCACCACAAACATGAGGTCGATGAAGGGCGAGACCAGCGGCAGCAATACCTGGAAGATCACCATATTGGGCAGCGCGACCCAGCCCAGCGCGCCTTTGCGCTTCACCGCGGCCTTGTGTTTCCACACCGCCTGCATGATGCCGAACGACCAGCGGAAGCGTTGCCGCATGAGTCCGTTGGCAGTGGTCGGCGCCTCGGTGTAGGCCAGCGCGCGATCTTCGTAATTCACCCGGTAGCCGGCCTCGAGCAGCGCCATGGTGAGGTCGGCATCTTCGGCCACGGTGTCGTGGTGATAGCCGCCGGCCGCGCGCACCGCAGCGGTTCTCCACGCGCCGATCGCGCCCGGCACCACGCTCACCGCGTTCAGCGTGTTCAGCGCGCGGCGCTCGAAGTTCTGGCTGGTGATGTATTCCAGCGCCTGCCAGCGCGTCCACAGATTGACCCGATTGCCGACCTTGGCGTTGCCCGCCATGGCTGCCGACTCGCGGATCGGCAAAGTGCGGCACCAGCTTTGAGATGGCATCGGGCGCGATGATGGTGTCGGCGTCAATGCCGACGAAGATCTCTTCCGTCACGTGCTCCAGGCCGTAAGTCGAGAGCGTCGGCCTTGCCGGAGTTGGGCTTGGTAAGCACCGTCACCCGGCCGTCGGCGATCTCTTTGCGGAAGGCTTCGCGGCACACTTCCAGAGTCGCGTCGTTCGATCCGTCGTCGATCACGATGGCGCGCAGGTTGCGGATAGTCGGACTCCAGAACCGAGCGCACCGTCCGCTCAATCACCTTCTCTTCGTTATAGGCGGGGATCAGCACCGCAACGCTCGGGCGATAGTTCGGATCGACGGGCGGCCGGCGTGCGAACGCGATCAAAGATGGCCAGCGCGCCGATGAGCACCAGGCGCGCGCTCATCAGCACGTCGCCTACGAAGAAGACGAAGATGATGAAGCGTTGACAGCCCGGCAAACAGGGCGAAGCTGATGCTGTCGACCCATGCAGCCCACACGCTCTTTCGGCGAGAGCGGCGGCATCACGTCGGCGCGGGTCTTGCCCATCAGGTCGGAGACCGGCACGACCTCGTACCCCCGCTCTTTCAAGCCGGCGAGGATCAGGTCGAGAGCCATCACCGTCTGGCTGCGATCGCCGCCGCCATCGTGCAGCAGGATGATGTTGCCGCAGCGCAGATTGCCCTGGCGCGCAGGGCGGCAGATTGGCCAGCACATCGTCGGCCAGGTCCTTCGCCGGGACGCCGCGGATTGTCGCGCCAATCGTTGGGATCGATCTTTTCGCCCACCGAGATGTAGCCCAGGTCCTGTGCCACTTCCAGCGGGCGCACCTGGTCGGCGGTATCGGGCGCCTCGTCGATGGCGTAGGGAGGCCGCATCAGCACCGGCTTCACGCCATACTTGCTCTCGAACAGCGTCTCGGTGAGGTTCAGCTCGACTTCGAAGTAGCGCTTCGAGATGTTGCTGATGTCGGGATGGGTAAAGGTGTGGTTGCCGATCTCGTGGCCTTCGTTGAAGACCCGCTTGGCAACGTTGGGATACTTCTCGACCTCGGCGCCAATCTGGAAGAACGTGGCCTTCGCGCCATACTTCTTCAGCACGTCAAGAATCTTCGGCGTCCATTCCGGATCGGGGCCGTCGTCAAAGGTAATCGCGACTTCCTTGCGCTGCGTGCCGCCATACATGTCGACCACGTACGGCATGGGCAGGTTCTGGAAGATCTCGTCGCTGATCAGATGAGTATCGTTGTCAACCACGATTTTGCGCTCACCCGGCGCGGGGCGCGACTGAATGCGAATGATCTCGCCCAAGCCTTCATCGTCGACGTCCTGCCCGGGAGGCACAGCCTTCAATTCGTCAGGCGCATTGGCGTCGCCCGGTTTGTCCCACACCGCCCACAGCGAACGATCTTCTGAGCCAAGCCGCCACAGGGCGAAGGTATTGATGCCCAGCGTACGCGCCGCCCGCATCTCGTTCAGCGCGGTAACTCCGTCGAGAAACCACACATCGTGCCGGACATTGTTTTCGTCCGAGTAGGCGAAGTGCGGAGTCATCGAATCGCTGTCAAAATCGACGTCCGACTCAGCGTCCGATGCCTCAAGCCACGCCTCCTGCACCGAGACGTTATGCACGTCGGCCGGCGGAGTGCCTTTTTTCTGGCCCTTCTTCATCGCCCAGTCGTAGCCGTAGTTGCCGACGGCGGCGATGATCTTCTCGCGCGGTATTACCTTCAGCGCGTCTTTCAAATTATTGGTGAACCAATCCTGACTGGCCACGGCTCCCGGAGTGCCGCCCGGGTAGTGTTCGTCGTAGTTCATCAGGATGATGCCGTCGGCATTCTTCGCGACGCTGGCGTAATCAAAATCCTTGTCGTTCACAGGAACTGCGATGTAGAGCTTCAGTCCTTTACCGTGCAGGTCGCTGTAGAGTTCCTGTACCAGCGTCAGGTAGTCGGGACGCGAGCTTTCAGGAAAGGCTTCAATATCAAGCGTGATGCCCTTGTATTGGTCGGTGGCGAGAAAGGCCATCAGTTCGCTGCGGAAGCGCTGCCGCGCGGCGGGAGTGGCCATGAATTTCGCGGTAGCGTCGGGGTCCCACTGATTGCTGACGGGGTCGTAGTTGTTGACCAGCGGCAGAACTTCCATCTGCGCCTTTTCGCCCTTGAGGAACGGCATGACCTTGTCGTCCACCGGGCGCGGCTTGCCCTTGTCCATCAGGTCGAACAATATGTTCTGCTCGGTCACTGATTGCAAGCGGCCGTCCGCTGTCAGCGCATGCAGCCACTCAGGGAAGAGCAGATCGATTTGCGGGTAATACTCCTTCAGCGAGGCAAAGCTGGCAGCGTCCCACTGCACGTAGAATGCGCCGCGAATGCCTTCATCGGCGTTCAGGACAACTTGCGAGGCCGGCTTCCTGGTTTTGCGGTGCGTGGTGGCGGGGCGTGGAGGCTTGCGCTTCTGGTTGTCCTTCAACGCGTGATAGGGCTTCTTCACCTGCGGCAGGGCAACGCCGGGTACCGACGAACCGCGAATGATGCTGGCGACAAAGAACACCGCCAGCAGCGTGATGATAATGACGCTGCCGTCGAGCAATAGTCGCAGCCGCCGCCAGCGCTTGCGATCCGGGTCGTAGAAGATTTGCTTAGGAGGAGACATTAATATTGCTGCTCAGACAGGAGTTCATTTCTTTTGGTGGAAGGGCACGGCTTCAGCCGTGCCGAATACGGCGCATCACAACTGGGCTTCTAGCCCTGGTCCGCCGCGGCTAAAGCCACACCGCTTTGCACGCCATGTCGCCGGGCTCAAGCCCGACGCTTCCACCGTAATGCGTCACATTACGCGCGTCAACGCCCAATAGATCAAACCCAGAAGTCAGATGCTATATTCGCCACGTGCTGCAACCGGAGGTCAACGCGCTGGGGAGGGCGGAGCCAAGCTCGTTGTTCGGCCTGCTCCGGAAGTTTCGGGCATTCTTCCTGATCTTCGTCCTTGCCGGTTTGTTCCTGCGGCTTCTCTTCTTCTTTAGATTCTCCCATGTGATGGGCGACTCGCTCATCTACGGCGACATCGCCAAAAACTGGCTCGACCACGGCGTCTTCGGCCTCACCCACGCCGAGGGCGTACGCCCCACCTGGATACGGCTGCCGGGTTATCCCGCATTCCTCGCCGCCTGCTTCGCCCTCTTCGGACGCGAGCACTACAACGCCGTCCTGCTGACACAGATCGTAATCGACCTGCTCGGCTGCTTCCTGATCGCTGACCTGGCTCGCCGGACCGTGTCGGATCGCGCTGCCAAGATAGCCTTTGCCCTGGCGGCGCTGTGTCCGTTCACCGCCAACTACGCCGTCGCTCCGCTGGCCGAGACCTTAAGCATCTTTTTCGCGGCGGCTGTACTCGACTCAGCTATAGCCGGCTTCATTGCGTTAGACGAAGGCCGCCTCGCCTGGAAAGCATGGGCGTGCTGCGGCCTTAGCTTGGCCGCCGGCATCCTTCTGCGACCCGACGGCGGCATCCTGCTAGCTGCCGTGGGCCTGTTCCTGTTGTGGCGAATGTCGCGGAGACCGCAGCAGCGGGCGCGACTCTTCTGGGTAGGAGCAGCTCTGCTGGCCATCGCCGTTGCCCCGCTGGTTCCGTGGACGATCCGTAACTGGCGCCAGTTTCATCAGTTTCAGCCGTTGGCTCCGCGTTACGCCAGCGATCCCGACGAATTCGTTCCCGCCGGCTTTGATAAATGGATGCGCACCTGGATCGTCGAATACGTATCGACCGAAGACATCTACTGGCAGGTGCCCGGAGACGATGTTGACCTCAAGCTCTTGCCGGCCAGGGCCTGCGATTCGGAGCAGGAATGCGCCGAGACAGCGGCGATCTTCGATGACTATTCCAAGTCCCACTTTGTGGGACCAGAGCTCGATCAGCGATTCAATCGCTTGGCCGATCAACGTATCGCGCGGCATCCTGTGCGCTACTACCTCTGGCTGCCGACGCTGCGCATAGCCGATATGTGGCTGCGCCCGCGGACCGAGATGCTTCCGCTCGACTCACGGTGGTGGCAATTCTCGCAAGATCCCCACGATGCGATCCTCGCGATGACATGGGGTGCGATCAACCTGCTCTTCGTCGGAGCGGCGGTAATGGGCGTAGTGCGTGGGCCGCGTCCGCGATATCTCGGCCTGATGCTGCTGTTCGTCGTGCTACGTTCGGCGTTCCTGGGAACGCTGGAAAACCCCGAGCCGCGCTACACGCTGGAGTGCTATCCCGTGGTGCTGGTATTGGCGGCAGCTTGGATGAGCCGGTGGAGAGCGCGCGCGCGAGATGCGACGACGACGTGATGAACGGGTGAGCACGCCTTCAATGCGAGTAGAAAACTCAACCTCCTTTATCTGGCGTCGGTCCTCTGGAGCGCTCTCACAGCATCGCTTCTCAGAATGCAAAGCGGATTGAACAAGCAAACAATCGCGCCGTAGGCGCAGCATAGCTTAGCCCAGCGCTTCAGCGCTGGGTAGGCGTGGTAAAACAATCCGAGTCCCGTAGGGATGACACAGATTTACCGAGCAGGCATGCCACTGAGGTAGCGCACATCCCAAGGGCTTACTTCCGAAGTGCCAATGCCGTAATCCGTGCAGAGTTGCAGGCATGGTTCCGCAATGTAATGATGGGTGGGCTAAAATTCTAATCTACTGAGAGGTGCACCGTGCCGGATACCACAAAAGATTCGACCCCTGAACAGCAGCCGTCCAGCGAAGAAACCGCCGCCCTCGAGCGGTTGGAAAAAGTAGCAGACGACATGGCGGAGAAAGCCCAGGACGTTGAAAAGAAGTACGACGATACCCACGGCATCTTTACCAAGTAAGAGCGGTGGACATCCGGCTCACCGCGGCGCGAGCAGTATATTGTCGATCAGTCGTGTAGCTCCCACGTACGCCGCAACCGCGACCAGCGCGGGGCGAGAGATATCGCTCACCGGCTCCAAGCGTATCGGAATCGACGATGGCGAAATAATCCAGCCGGGCGCCTGGCTCCTCGGCGAGCACGCTCTTCCCTGCTTCAATCAGTTTCGCTACATCGCGCTCCCCAGCATCTGCGACATGCTGCACTCGCATCAGTGAGCGATTCAAAACCAGAGCTTGCTTTCTCTCGGTCGGGCTCAGGTAAGCGTTGCGCGAGCTCATGGCCAGCCCGTCTTTCTCGCGCACGATGGGGCAGACAACCACTTCCACATCCATGTCGAGGTCGCGAACCATGCGGCGAAGCACAGCCACCTGCGCTGCGTCTTTCTGGCCGAAGAAAGCGCGATCGGGCCGCACAATCTCCAGCAGCTTGGCGACGACAGTTGCGACTCCGCGAAAGTGTCCCGGACGCGAGCCTCCGTCGAGCCGGTCGCTGATGCCGCTCACTTCGACGTAGGTCGTCGCCCCCGCAGGATACATTTCGCTCGCCGTAGGCGCGTAGAGCACATCGACTCCCAACTCCTGCAAAAGCTTGCTGTCGCGCTCCATGGTGCGCGGGTATTTGTCCAGATCTTCCGTCGGCCCAAATTGCAGCGGATTAACAAAAATCGAAACCGCTGTCGCCTGGCACTGCGCTTTGCTCGCACGCACCAGCGATGCGTGACCTTGGTGCAGCGCGCCCATGGTGGGCACAAACCCCAAGGTTCGCCCGCTGCGCGTGATCTCGCGGCAGATGGCTTTCATTTCAGCAACCGATTGAATGTGTTTCATGGATGGCATCAGTTGTGGGGAGCGTCAGGCACGGCCGGGCTGGGGGAAGACATTGGCGCTTGCGAGCCGACATGGTTCTCGCTTGATTCCAGCTTCCAGCTTCGCACGATGGCATCGAATGCCGGTTCCAGCCGCGAGATCGTCCCGGGCTGGGCCTTCAACGCGACCGAGTATATCTCCTGCTCGGGACCTTCGATGAAGACGAGCTGCTCGATCCAGTCGCGGCCGCTCGGCTCATCGTGATAGCGAATGCGAATCATCTGCGCGGGCAGTCCTTCGATGGAGCGCTCCTGTCGCTGCAGCGTCGCAGGATCGTGGCCGCTGGCTTTCATATTGGTCATCGCGGTTGCGATCACCTGATCGATGCTCATTGCCGGCTGATCCTCGGCAGGCGGGCGGCACGACGGCCGCAACTGTCACCTCGTCCCAAAGTTCGCGTCCGAGCGTTTGCTGGGGCGCGACAACCACACCGTCACCTATGGATTCCCCCAGCATCATCCAGCCCGCGGGATAGCTGAAGCAGAATCCGCCGCCTTGCTGGCAATAGCGTTTCTGGGTGGATCGACGTTTTCTTATCCGGAGACTTCACCGCAGGAGTCTGGGCGAAGCAGTTAATGCCGATCGACATGCCGATAGCGAAGATCGAGATGGTACGAAAAAGACTCCCACCCGGCCAACGGAAGGCCGAATGGGGCACCCGCGTGAAATCAGGCTGCCCAGCCGAATGGGGCACCCGGATAGTCGGAATCATAAGCCCAGCGCGCACTTCCCCATCATCGCAGGGCGTGCTTGCGTTCGGCAATGTCGCTGAGCGCCGATTGCGTGTCCTTGGGCAGATGATACGACTCCGCTTCCGTGGGAAACGCACCCGACTTCACATCATCTTTATAGGCAAGTACGGCGTTGGTGATTGCGCTGCCCAGGTCGGCGTAGCGGCGAACGAACTTGGCCGCCGGCGCAAAGGTCAATCCCAGCACGTCATGAAACACCAGCACCTGGCCATCGCATTCCGGACCGGCGCCGATGCCGATGGTGGGAATCTCCAGCTCGCGCGTGATCATAGCCGCCACTTCGCGCGGTATGCCCTCGAGCACAATGCTGCACGCCCCGGCGCGCTCCAGCGCCACCGCGTCGCGCATAAGTTGCTCGACCGCCTTCAACGTCTTGCCCTGCACCTTGTAGCCGCCCATGGAGTGCAGCGATTGCGGCGTGAGCCCGATGTGTCCGACCACCGGTATTTCCGCGTCAACCAGCCGTTCGACCATGCGAGCGCGCTTCTCGCCGCCTTCGACTTTGACCGCTTCGGCGCCGCCGTCTTTGATGAAGCGCACCGCGTTCCGCAGCGTGTCGCGTACGCCAACGTGAAACGACGCATACGGCATGTCGGCGATGAGAAAGGCGTGCTTCACGCCACGCCGAACGGCGCGCACGTGATGCAGCATCTCGTTCACTGTCACCGGCAGCGTGTTCTCGTATCCCAGCATGACCATGCCCAGCGAGTCGCCAACCAGGACCATGTCGATGCCGGCTTCGTCAATCAGGCGAGCACTGGGGTAGTCATACGCTGTCAGACAGGTAATAAGTTCGTGCCGTTGTTTCTTTTCCAGGAGAGAAGAGGCAGTGACTTTGGACCGGAAGTCGCCGGTGGTAATGCTCACGATGTCCTCCAGTGCAGTTCCGCATCGCGGATACCGCCTGTCGGTGCTTGTCACACATTACAGTGATGCAACACTCACCGCGAGGATTCTACACCTTTCGGGCTTGCGCAACACATTTAATCGCTGTGGGTATTCGCGCTCGATGTGAGTAA
The DNA here is from genome assembly GCA_963809865.1 of uncultured Acidobacteriaceae bacterium. GTDB lineage: Bacteria > Acidobacteriota > Terriglobia > Terriglobales > Acidobacteriaceae > CAVVDY01. The sequence goes on from CAWELL010000001.1 coordinate 52,914, forward strand.
ATGTTGGAATTGAGTGTAAGTAGCTGTATAAGTAGTAACGGTTTTTGCCGGAAATCGACGAAAGACAACCGGCCCACGCGAGCGACAGACAAGGCCGCCGACAACACTTAAAACCACCAAATTCCACCGCCAGGTACCGTCGCAAATGTGGGCGTCTGCGAGGTGTCGGGGAAGACGCTTGGGTTGTAGGTGCGCAGCAGCAACTCAATGGTTCCAGAGTCCTGCGATGGCGAACGGAAGAGCGTTGCGCTGGTGCCTCCAGATGAGGTGACGCCCACCGATGACGGGTCAGGCATATCGGGGAAGATGCGGCGCTCGATGACCTCATAGGTGCCTGCCCAGTCGTCGCTCACCGTCGAGTCCAAGGTGATGAGATTGCCGCACTGCGCCGCCTTCAGGATGTTGCCGCTGGCATCCACCGACTCGTTGCGCGCGCGCAGCAGTATCTGCACCGGAGGCTGCCACGGCGAGGCATCGAGTCCGAGCTCGCGATACACCTCGTATTGTGCCAGACGGTTCTGCTGGTCCCACGTCATGCTGGCCAGGTCAAGCGCCACCGGCAGCTTCCTCTGTCGCACGACAGTTCCGACCGGCTCACCAATCTGGCCGCGCGCCTCGGCGTGCCGCTGGTGAAGGATTTGCGCGTTGCGCTTGCTGAACTGCGACTGCGGATACCCGATCACGCCACCAGTCCCGCTGCCCGAACCGCGAGGGTTCAGCGGCTCAGCGCTGAAGGTGTGAGCATCGATGATGGCGGTCACATAATAAGGATAGTTCAGCGCCGAGTTGCTGTTGCCGCCGACCCAAATGATGTCCCACTGTGCGCAGGGATTCTCGTCAACCGTGACGATGGTCGCCAGGTCGTTGCCGCCGTAGCCCGCGCCTGCAACGTTGGTGATGCTGCTCACCTGCGAAACGGCCGGCAGCTCCATGTCGAGGAAGTTGATGGTGTACCAGTTGCCGGCTGCGTGCACCTTGGTCTCATCAGCGTTGAACGTGCCGGGGATCAGCATGTCGTTCGTCATGGTGAACACCGAGGCGCGTGGCTTGTCCATCTGGAGATAGATTTTGCCAGCGTACTCCTGCATGTAGCCGCGCGAGCACAACAGGGTCGTCTCCAGGATGGAAGCCAGCGTTGCCTGCCCGGTGAACGCGTAGTTGCCCTCGAAGCGCTTCTGTCCACCGCCAAGGATGTAGTCGCAATCCTGCGAGAACTGATACACCGAGCCCCAGTCGAACTTGCTGGTCACGTCAGAGGGCAACGCAGCGAGCCCGCTCAGGGTGATGGTGTACTCCGAGCGCGGCAGCAGCTTGCGCCGAATGTAGGCATCGACAAAGTGCCATGCCGGATTGGTGGTGAACTCGTAGCCGGTCTGATTGCCTGAGCCGTCGAAGATGCGACACTTCGTGGTCCGCCAGTGTCCGATCGGTTGCAGCGACGCACTCGATCCCTGCCAATTCTGCGGCTGCCACTCCAGCGCTAAATAAGCGATGCCTGAATAGCACAACCGCGGCGTTGCTGAAGGGATGTTGGTGAAGAAGTTGTCGCACAACTGATCGCCACCATTCGACGTCGGGGTGATGACAGTCCCCACCGGCGTGTCGGTACCTTCATGGAAGTGCACCGTCGGAGGGTTAGGTCCCCATGGGATGCAGGTGCCGCGGCCTGAAACACCGTAGTCGAACGCGAAGGGTTGCACCGGCTCCGTTCCCATGTTCCACAGCACGTCAAAGCCATCCCACTCGCCCTCGCCCAGCAGCCAGATGCCGTATGTCTGCCCGGCGCTGAGATACCCCTCGTTGGTCCACACCACGGTGCCGTCGGTGGTGGTGTTGCCGATCGTCGTAGTCAGGTCCGGATAGCTGGAGCCAGAGCTGCCGGCGGTGGTGCACTTATAAAGGAAGCGCTGCTTCGTATCGCTGATGAGGTCGTTGACCGCGTGAATTGTGCTCGGCGTCCAAGCGAGGATGGGGATGGTGTAGTCGATGACGCGCTGCCCGGTGGCCACCACGCGGCCGTAGCACAGTGGAAGCCCTGTACCGACTTGTGCTTGTCCGGTAACGGTGGGCATTAGACCTGCCTCCGCCGCTGCACGTCGCGAGTGCTCACGGCCGGCGATGGCGGAACAGCGATATCAATGAACACACTGATGATGCCGCCGAATCGTCCTGGCTGCCGGCAGGTAAGAAACGTTTGCTGGCACGGGTTGTTTGTCGTGTCGCCGCACGCGGCGCTGGCGTAGCGCCAGCGGCAAGTCTCACTCAACAGGTCAAGTCCCTGGTCTTCACTCGGGCCCAGCAGCTGGGTGGCTGCGAACTCAGCAATCGACTCGGTGACCGACGCGATGCTCAGCTGTCCGTGAAATTCGAACTCAGGCATCGCCGCATCCAGGTTCCACTCGCGATAGGCAAACACCGCACCCTCGAAGGCCGATGCGGTGATGAGCTGGTTCATGTCGCGCTGCAGCGTGTTGCCGCTCACGTTCTGCACCGTGAAGTTGCCGATGTCAGTCTGCATCGACCGCGCTAAATGAAACGGCCCCGCTCCGACCAGCCACGGCAGATAGTAGTCATCCCAGGTGCCAATCCGCAGGTGCGCGTTCCAGGCAGGCGCGGTACCGGTGTACACCGGCGTGATGCCCAGCGCGGCAGCGGAGACGATCTTCGCCGACGCCCAGTGATAGGAGAAGCCGTTCAGGTCGTACACATCGAGCAGATGCACCGCCGCCACCGCGCCATGGCGCGCCATCTGTCCCGCAAGGCGATTGGTGGGGATGCTGGGGCTCACCGCATCACCTTCAGCGAATTAAAGGTGCAGTAATAGCCGCTCGATGCAGAGTTCTTGGTCCCGGTCACCGACAGTTGCAGAATATGCAAACCCAGCGGAACGTTCTGCTGGGTGAGCAGCAGCTCCAGCCCGATGTTGCCTGCGGCCGAGTACTGGTCGATGTTGCCCAGAGAGACGCCGTCGAGCGTCACCGCTGCGATGCCGCGATTGGTGTCGCGCGTGCACCACACCTGCACGCCGTAGCCAATGTATGCCAGCTGCACCCACGCGCTGGTGACGTTGCTGCGCAGGTCCCAGCCACCCTGCACTGGTCCTGAGTAAGCCCCGACGCCGTACAGGCCTTCCCCGTAGCCGCCGGTGGCAGTCCATTGCTCCAGCAGCCAGTGGGCATAGTTGTCGACCGCCGGCTGCATCTCGCCGAAGTCTGAGAGAACGTTGCGCCAGATGGCGTCGTTCGTCCAGTCGCTGGGGAAGGCCAGCATGTTCACGCCCGGAACTTCTTCGAACGTTACCTGCTGCACCGCCCAGCGATTGTTGCCCACATCGATGGGCTCGACCGGAGTGACAAAGCGGCCAACATAATTGCGGCCGCCACCGTCGTAGTCAATGAGGGTGAAGAAGCCGTCGCGATATTGTTCGTAGTACCACTTCAGCCGCTTGATGTCGGCCGTCGCCTTCGCGCTATCGATGGTCATGCCCCAGCTCATGACGAACTGGTGGCACACATCCATGATCTCGCGCATGTACGCCGGGCCGACGCTGGCCTTGGCTACAACGTGCGTCACCGGGCGACGCTTGGTCCAACCATAGTCCGGATTCAGCGGGTCAAACGGGCTGGTGTTCAGGATGTCGGTCTCAGCCAAGGGCCACTCCTGAATAGCGCGCGTTGTTCTGGTTCAGCCCAGACTGGATCTGCTGTGCTCCACCGCTCCGCAGCCACTTGTCGACGCTCGCCGCATCAAAGGCGGTGACATTGACATGCGCGGTGTTGCCGCCGCTCGGAGCCGGAGCCATGCGCTGCGGGCTGCGCGAATAGCTTCCGCTGTTCATGGCGTCGAGCATGGGACCGTGTTGGGCTGAGACGCCAGGCTTCATCACGCGCTCGCCCAGTGTGGCATGAATGAACCCGCTGTACGGGCCGGTGGCCATATCGCCAAAGCCCGAGATGAAGCCGCCGGAATCGAACTGGGCCGCGCTCCAGGTCACCTTCTGATTGCGGCCGGCATTCTCCTGGCGATGCACTTCAGCGATTGCCGCCTGGATCTCCGGGCCGATGGTGCTGGTGAAGTAGCCCTGCGCCGCCGAGCCGAACTGGTTGGTTGCCTGCTTCGCCTGCGAGTACAGATTGCTCAGATCGGTGAGCCCCTGGGTGTAGCTGCCCGAGCCGCTCACACCCCAGATTTCGTCGGTGATCTTCGGTTGCACGGTATGTTGATCGTAGGATTGCGCCTGCGCCAGCCCGTGATCACCGAAGAGGCCGGCAAACAGCCCACTGACTGCGCCGATTGCTCCGCCGACAAGAGCACCAATCCCTGGTGCGATCATGTTCCCGATCTGCATGCCTGCGAGGCCTCCACTAAGCGCACCGGCCAGTGGGTTGCTGGATTTGAAAGCGGAATATAAGCCCATCGCCCCAGTGACGGCCGCACCAGCAATGCCGAGGCCCTTGCTGAGCCCGCTAGCACTGCCGCTGATGTCGGATTGATAGTCGGGACTGTTCGGGTCAGAGACGCCCATCGGCAACTCGGGAACCTCCCCAGAGTCGATGGGTGAGATACCGGACTGGAAGTCGGGGCTGGCTGGGTCGGAAACGCCCGACGGCAAGCCAGGAACGTTGAGGGCGCCAAGCCCTGCGCCCGCACTAGAGCCGCCATTATCGAGGTTCCAGTCCCCCGGCGCTACATCGTTCGGATCGCCGTCGCCGCCTTGAGACCATCCACCAGTGCCCCCTGCTCCGCCGCCACCACCGCGCAGTGCTGCAGCGGCCGCCGAGAGCTGGGATGCGGCCGCACTGAGCTGCGCCGCAGCGCCAGACAGCGTGGAGCCTGAAGATGAGCCCGTCCCTCCGGCAGCAGCAGATATCGCGCCCAGGCCAGCGCCAACTCCGCCGAGGCCAGGGATGCGCGAGATGAACGACGATGCCCCACCGACCGCGCCAGGGATACGCTCACTCCACGGCTGTGAAGATGAGCTGCTGCTGCCCCCGCCGAACACGCTGCCGATCGAGCTGGCTGGATTGGTCGAGGTCGACTGCTCGGGACCCTGACCGAACAACCCGCCGAGCAACTTGCCGATCGGGCCCTGCGCCTGCGTGAGCTGCTCCATCCAGTTGGCGAGGACGTTGAACATCATCTGCTTCGCCCGGTTCTCCATGTACTTTGCCGGGTTGTCGAAGAAGGATTGCAACTGCCCAGCCAGGCGATCGCGCGAGGCTTCCGCCTGCTTCTCCATCTCGGCGTTGGCGAGCTGGGCGCTGGCGGCAATCATGCGGTCGGCTTGCTCTTCGGTGATGACTCGCTGGTCGGCAGCTTCACGCGCTTTGGCAACCCGCTGGTTGTACTGGTCGATGATCTGCTGCTGCGCGCGCTGCGAATCAGACAGGAGCGTGCGCGAGGCCTGGTCTTCAATTTGCTGGATTTGCTCATCGGTTCGGGTCGATAGCTCCAGCCGCGCATGGTCGGCCGATTGTTCAATCTGCGACTTCTGCTGCTGGTAGCCCTGCCACTTCGCGCGGTCCGCACCATATTCCTCGGTATAAGCGCGATCGAGATCGTCGAGGTGGCGCCGCGTTTCGGCTTCGATGCCGGCATAGCCCTGCATCTTGTAGGCATTCACCGAGTCATCGAGCGCCTGCATCCGTTCGGTGAACTGCTGGTGTTCTTTGACGATCGCGTTGTCGGCTTCCAGGTTCACCGCGTTGCTGGCGCCAGCTCTCGACGCCGGGTCCAGCTTCTGGTCGTTGGCGATGTCGTAGAGATGACGATTGCGGTCAGCCTGGATTTTAGGTAGCCCGGTGAGCCCAGCGTCGCGCGCCGCGGCGATGGCCTTCAGCGCGGCCACCATCTGCTCGTTTTGCCGCTGCTTCTCTTCATTGTCGAAGCGCTCAGCGATCGCGGCCGTCTGCGCCAGCATCGCCTGCTTCGACATCTCGCCCTGCTCGAACTTGCGGGCGACTTCGGCGATCGACTGCTCGCGCTGCGCACGATACAGCGCATCGCCCTGCAACCCGGCATTCACGGCTTCGCTCTGCAATTTGATGGTTTGCTCGCGCTCATTGCGCGAGAGGTTGATGCCGGCCGCTGCGGCCTCCTGCTGCGCCTTCTGCACTGCCAGTGAGTGGGCCTGCTGTCCCGCGTTGGGATCGGTAGTGTATTGCGTACCTTGAGAGGAAGCGATTGCAGCCAGCGTCTTTTCGTGCTGCTGCTGAATCTTTAGTTCCTGGTCGGCGAGCGCGATGTTGTCGTGCAACTTGGCACTGATCTGCGCGTAGCCCTTAGATGTCGCGGCGTCGTAGGCGGCCTGGTTCTGCAGGCGCTGCTTATCGAAGTTCTGCTGCTGCTCGTTGACGCGCGCCTGGGCCGCGTCGCGATTTTTCATTGCCTGGGCTTCGGCCTGCGAATCGGCGACGGTATAAGCTCCACCGCTGCCCTGCTGTGACTGGCCTTCAAAGCCGCTGCCGCCTAGGAGGATTGTCTGGTTTTGCTTCTTGCTCTGGAGATCGGCGATCTGCGAGTTTGCCTGGTTCAGCAAACTAACTGCCGTCTCCAGTGATGCCGTATCGAAGAGCTTCTGCTGTGCAGCCTGCGCGGCCTTCTGGTTGTAATCGTCAAGCGCTTTGTTGACATCGAACCAGTTCTGATAGAGGTGATACGCGCCCTCAGCCAACTGGGCGAAGATGCCGACGGCGCCGATCGCAACGAACAACCCCATAGTTACGCGCAGGCCAGCAGCCAGAGTTGCATTGTGCGCGATGATCGATTCCATGGCGCGCGGAACGTGGAGCCCCAACTCCTGCACTGCCAGGCGAACACCTTGCACTGCGCCGCCAGCCTCGCGGAAGCTGGCCGCTCCGGCGGTACCGGCTTCAGCAAAGGCGCGCGATGCCGCAGTGCTGGAGCCCGCCAGTCCGTGAACTTCGGTATTGAGCCCGGCAACGCTCTGCTGCACCTTCTGCACCACGGCAGCGGAGTTGGCGTCCGTGACTTCAATGCGTACTGCGACGGTCGAGTTGGATCCAGCAGCCATCTATTTCATCGCCTGAATTGCGTGCCGCATCCGCAGCACTGCACTGCAAATTTGGTGTCCTGCCGCGCGCCGCACGAGCCGCACTCGGGATGGTTGCGCTCGAAGTTGCTGCGCGCGCGTTTCAGCACGCCCAGCCCATCGGCTTCGAGCATGGCCATCTGCAAGATCGGCGCTCCGACCGCTATAAGGCCTTCCAGCCAGAGCAGATACTCGGCCAGCTTGTAATAGCCCTCGCTCAGGGTGCGGCGCGGCAGGGTTGCGACCATGTGCTCGCGGCTCTCGTCGGCTGCATCTTCCAGCGAGCGCCGCATGCGCGATTGAGCAAAGTCCTCTTCCAGCACTTCGGCGAAGGCATTGAGCAGCCCTTCGTGATCGCGTGCCGGGTCGAGGACCATGCGTCATTGTCCGCCCGCGACTTTTGCTTCGGTCTTCTTCACCTGGCGGCTCGCGGCCTGGAAGGTGACGGTGTCGGTCAGCGGATCGGTGCCTGCGGTGACGGTCTTCACCGTCTCCAGTGTGAGGTTCAGCCCATCGGCCTGGCTCACCTCGCGGACGACGCAGGGCACCATCACCCGATCACCCGGCTTGAGCTTCTTCCCCTTCATATCGTGCGGCATTCAACTTCTCCTTTGTCATTTCGCGCCGGTTTCGATAACCCAACGCGGTAATTAAAATACCGGCGAAACGTCACGCCGCTTCCAGCGGCTGCTACGCCGCCTCGTCGACCCGCTTCTCTTCTTCCTTCACTTCACTCAGACCCGGCGGGTTGAACAGCAGCTCCACGGCCAGGCACTTGTGGAAGGCATCCATCTCACGGGCAATCATCTCGCGGCCCTGCAGTGGCTCACCATTTAAGGCGTAGCCTTCGACGCTGTCGATCATCTCGTCGTAGAGCGCGATGCTCGTGGGCTGCGCACCGGGATACACAGTGTCGCCGCCCTGGCGCGAGCCGCCGATAATGACGGACCTGGCATGGTCGCGCCGGTAGCGACGCTCCTGCTCGAAGGTCGGAGTCTCGAAGCGATGGATCAGCGGCGAGACGCGCACCATCTTGCCCTCGTCATTCGCACTCCAGAGCGCACGCATGCAAACCGTCTCGAACCCAAACGGAGGGGTTTCATCAGAGTCGCAGGCTTCAGCCGCCACCAGTACCGAGAACAGCATGGAGCGGTGTGACGGCGGCAGCTTCTGCTTCCAGTTTGGAATGCCGGTGATATTGCCCTCGCGAATCTCGTATCCCTCGGCCGAGAGCAACACAGTGTCGAGCAGATATTCCCGCGCCGCCGTCATGTCTACGATCGGCTCGCTTTTGTCGTCGCGCCGGCGCGTGCGCGAGTCGATCTTACTGAAGTACTTCAGCCACACGGGCTGCGAGATGCGCGCAATCTGAAAGGTGTAAATCCGCTCGGCACTGTCGATGATCGCGACCTTGCGCGGCTGGGTGAAGTCGATAAGAATTGGTTGCATGGTGGGTCTCCTCAGAACAAAACGTTTCAACGTCATTGGTCACTGCCGGACTGAGGAAGTCCGCCCTGCCCGAGCCAGCCGAAGTTGACGGCCGCGCTCATCCGGGGCGAGTAGTTGATCGCCCCGGAGTACTTCTGAGAGTAGCTATACCTGCTCGGGCCAGTGCCAGGTCCGCGGCTGCGGGCTCTCGCTGGCGTCCAGGCTGACCAACGTGACCCACTTCACCGGGCACATGCCCGACTCGTCTGAGTTGGTTCCGTCGGTGAACACTTGCAGGTTCACGCAAGTTTCACACCACACAGCCACGATGATGGCCGGCAGATGCACCAGGCCTTCACGCAGGTGAGGAAGGGGCTGCACGAAGTGAACGATTCTTCCGACCGATGGCTTCATCACACTTCCTTTCCGACAACCGACAACTGACTACAGACAACTTCTTCCTACACCCCGGTGAGGTACGCCGGCACGGTGTTGGTCAGGTTGATCGAGATCGGCTCGACCGGACCGGTGGTGTTATAGAACGCCGTGGTCTGGTCCAGCGAGATCTGCCAGATGACCATGTTGCCGTCCACGCCCAGCTTGGTGGCCTTCATGTGGAACAGCGGAATGCTGATGCTCAGGATGATCGATCCCGAGGTGGTGACGATGGTCAGGGCGCTCGCCGTATCGTTGATAAACAGCGTGCGGATATCGTCGGTGTCTTTCGCCGCGATCGTGGCGTCCAGGCTGAAGCTGCGCAGCCCGGTGCGCATGAAGATGCCGTACAGGCCGCCGCCAGGCGCAGTGTGATTCACCACGCCGCTGGCCATCTTCAACGTGCCCGACAGGAAGCGGCCGAGAATCGATGCCACCGAACCGACCGGGCCGATGGAGAACACGGTATCGGAGTTCAGCAGGTAATTGTTCTGCGGCAACGCCGGCGGTCCACTGGCCAGCGCACCGTCAGACCAGCGGCCGGTCCCCATCAGGTTGGCCTCAAACTGGACGGCGCCGCGCGCGGCATAGGTGAGCGTCACGTCGCTCATTGCCATGTCCGGGTACTTGGTCTTCACCGCGGCCGTGTCTTCGATGTACACGTTGGTCATCTTGGCCTGGGTGGTGGTTTCGTCCCACTCGATGTCATGCACGTACGGGCCCATGCCGGTGACCGTGTCTTTGCCCATGAGGAAGGCGAACAGCCAGCCGCAGATCCAGTCGTTGAGATCGCCCTTGAAGTTAAACTTCGAATCCCAGCTGGTGAGCTGGCCATCGGTGGCAAACTCGGTGCCCTTGCCGCTCATGTCCTTGTCGCTGCGCCGCGTCTGGGTCAGCTCCATCACCGCCGCGCCATCAAAGCGCACCCGGCGAGTGAATTTGGCGTCGATGAAGACATCGTTCGGCGTGAGCTGGCTGTCGATCGACAGCACCAGGTTTCGCGCTGATTTTTTCTGCGACTCAAATGCGGCCATTGTTCCTTCTCCTTAACTGTTGCCCGTTGTTGGTTCAGAGACTAAAGCTTCGGGCTCTTCGCTTTTCACCGGAGCGGGTTGCTGAACCGGCGCTTCCACTTTCGGCGGGGCGACCATAAACATCGGCTCGCCCTGGTAGTGCTCATTGCTCAGCAGCGTGCCCCACTCATAGCTCTTGTCGATGCGCTGCGCTTCCCCGGCCTTGAACACAAACACCCGGCGTCCCACCGCAATGCGAATCGGCGCGCCACCGGCACGCTTCTCGCCCGCGGGGCTCAGCTGCACATGAATGAAGTCTTCACCAGCCATTGAAAAGCCGCCTTTCGCCTTTGGCTCTTAGCTCTTGGCCAGAAGCCTGTCCCCTGCGCGATCTCTGAGCCAACAGCCAACAGCTAAAAGCCGTCTTCACGCGTTCGGCCCGTTGAACTGCGCGATGCCCGGCACCATGACCTCAACGATGTAGATCAACCCGATCAGGTCATCGGCCACCGCAGAGATGCGCACCAGGCGCACCGGCTCACTTTGCGTTCCATCGTCAGCCAGCGTCAGCCTCGCGCCCGCCATCTGAGCCGCCACCTGGCCGGCCAACGCTTTGCTGTCGTTGCGCTGCGCCGCCTTGCTGCTCAGGTTCTCCGCCGCACACCAGATCTGGATCTCGTGATCGGTGGCGTCGTAGGTCAGCCGCTGGTTGTCGGCATCCGCCCCGCCATAGCTCGTTCCTACATAAACTGTGCGAGCACAGGGCGGCTGAAATATCAGGTTGCCATCATCGTCAAAATCGTTTGGGCCCATCGATGCCACGTTCACGCCCGCGATCACTCCGCTCAGCAGCGCACCCACGGCGGACTCGACATCGTCAGGCAGAAACATGGAGGGCATCAGTGGGCCTCCAGTCCGGCTTGCTTCGCCTTCAGCACCACGAAGGCCTGCACCTGTTTGCGGATGCGTTCAGGATCCTCAGGCCGGAAGACCAGGAACGGCCGCGCCGGGATGTGCAGGTGGCGCGAGAACGGCCGCACCGTCACAGTAATCTCTCCGGACTTCCCAACTTTGCTCCTAGCTTTAAGGCCTGGGTCGAAAGCGAACGCCTCGTCGACGTGCCGGTATCGATCTTCATTTGTGATATTCAAACGAGTGCTGCGACCTGGGCCACGCCCCGCTGATCGCCGCGTGTAGCTATAACCCTTCACGCTCTGCGTTCCGTCGAAGCCATGCTGATGCACCGGCGCATAGCGCACGTTGGTTCCGATGACCACCGCGTTGCCCTGCACCTGCGGGCGAATCGAGTTGCGCATGCGTCCGGTCATAATCAGCAGCTTGTGTCCAGCGCCGGCCTTTTTATTCCAGCGCACCGAGTTCGGCGACAACGGAGGCCACGAACCTGCCGGCGATCCCTGCTCGGCAAACGTCTTATAAATGCTCTGCAGCTGGCCTTCGCCGATAACCCTCAGCAGCTCCTGGCGGTCCTGCAGCGTGGCACGAAACGTGCCCAGCGCAACCGTCACCTTGCCGGAATCGACCGAGACCGAGATCACCAGTAGCCTCCGACTTTGCGGTCGGTAAAGCGCAGGTCCGCATCGTGCGGCACTCCGGAGTCCGTCTTCGATGCCGTCACTACTGGCCCCGCAGCCGAGTTATTGGGCAAGTCGCCTTGCGGCTCGTCAAACTGCGCGCGGCCGGCCGAGATATCTTTCAGAAACGCGATCGCATCGTCGTATCGCTTCTGAACCGTCTCGCTGATCTTGAAGCTGCGCCGCCGGCTGAACAGCAGGTACACCGCGATATCGAGGGTGATGCCCTTGACGCTGTCGCCGTTCTGCAGCGGCGTGAGGTAGCGGCTGCGCGCGTAGGCGTCGACCTTGCCGCTCGCCTCTTCCAGCGCAGCGTTGACCACGGCAGGATTCACCTGGCCGCTGCTGCTGTCGTCGGTGAGCTGCACCAGCTCCTGCAGCGTCATGCGCAGGGGAACCAGGTCGGATTGAGCAGCGTAAGCCACGCGTTACTTTTGCTCCTCGGTTGCCGGCTTCGCCGTCGCTGCTGCCTTGGCGGCGTTGGCCTTTTCAGCCTTCTCATCCACCAGGCCGATGTAGCGAGCCTTCAGCGCGCGCTCAGCCTCTTCCGCAGTCAGGCTGACAATAGCGCGAGCTTTATGAACGATGCCCTTCAGCAGCGTGGGATGAATGACGACATAGCGCTTCGTCTCTCCCGGAGCTGCCGCGGTGGCCGGAGCGTTCGGCGGTGCGGGCACTTTCGGTTGCGGGGTTGCTTTCGCCATGCTCGACTCCTGAACTTTGGGCCATCCAGCAGCTCCAGCCAGATGGCCCTTCTTTTAACGTCGTCGCACTTTCAGGAGCTGTGCGACTTTCGATTAGATCTCTACTCCGTGGTCGGCGCGGCGATCGCGCCGAAGGCCGGAGCGGCAACCGTGTTCTTGAACAGGTATCCCGTCTCGGACGCGGTCACCTTGATGTCGTAATACCAGCTGCCCGAGCCCCAATCCTTCTTGCTGGATAGGTGCGGATCAGGCCACTCCACCACCGAGTAGCCATCGGTGGAGGGGAACATCGTCCCGTCCGGCATCTTGCCGCCCGGCGCCGCGGACCACACGAACGTCTTGCAGACGCTGATGTCCTGCATGCTCGGGTCAGGCTGAACGTAGCCCAGCAGCGCGGTCTCGCCCCACACCCACGAGCCGTTGTTGCCCTTGTCGAGCACGATGGCCGAAGCCACCGTCACCGGCACGCCGAAGACGGTCGACAGCTCGTTGATGCCGATCGCGCCAGGCGTGGTGTACTTGAAGCGGTCGATGATGTCGGGGTGGTTGCGCAACGCCGTATAAGTCGGGTCGCTCAGGATCAGGAAGTTCGGGTTCACCCCCGACTGCCGGATGAGCGCCTTCGCGTTGTCGACATCGACGATCGGATGCGAGTACTGCGTGCCCGTCTCGTAGTCGTCCCACTTGTGGGTGGTCGACAGATCGAGGTAGTTCGGCATATTCGCGGTGTTGGTGACCAGGTTAGCAACCGTCACTTCGCGATCGAGCAGCAGCTTGTTGATGATGCGCTGGATGCCCTTCTGCTTGGTCGAGAAGCCCAGTCCCAAACCGTACTGCTCGGTTTCCCACGGCACCTCAACATCGAGTGCGTGGTCACGAGCGAAATAGGTGCCGGTCGAATAAGTCATGCGGATGGCTTGCGGCTTGGCACCAGGTGCGCGCAGCGTCTGCTGGTCGAGCCGCTGATCGGAGCGGTCGAAGATGACGTAGGGGAAGGATTGCCGGTCAACCGGCACGCGCGGCGCGAGCATCTCGCCGACGAGCTGGTTGTTGCGGAACTCCTTCATGAAGTTCGAGAGCGCCACATTCGGAAATCCAACCGGCGCTAAGCCTGTAAAGCCGCCCATCTTTTACCCTCCTCCGCTCAACGCGGGAGTCAAACTCTTTTGCAACTATCGCGCGGCAGCCTGGTTCAGCCGCCGCGCGGCCCCTTCGTAAACCTCTAGACCTCGCTCAGCGTGGTGCCGTTATTCACTACCACCTGCCACACCCCGCCCACCGCGCGCAGCTCGATCGAGTCGCCGACGTGGGCGAAGGTGATCGTGTCGTAGGTCGCGTTGGTGGTGACGATCTTGTTGGCGGTCGCGGTCACGGTGTGAGCGTGCGCGGTCGATGCCCGGATCAGGATGGAGACACCGTCCTGCGCCGGAGTAGTCGGCGTAGCCAGCGTCATGGCCAACGCGCCCGCGCTGCCCAGGTCAGCCGTGCCCGGCGCGACCGGGATGGCGCCCGCGGCGACGAAGTAGTTGGTGGTCGAGACTCCGCCCTTCTGGAACTGGCCAACCTGCACCACAATGAAGTCGCCGGCGCTTGAGCCGGAGCTCTTCGCCTGGGCAACAACATTGTCGCCAGTGTTGGTCGAGGGAATCAGCCGGCCGCTGCCGTCCGTCACCAGCCACTGGCCGATGGAGACGGCTGCGCCGATGACGGCGTAACACTCGCCTGACTCGACAATGCCGATGGCGTCACCGATGTTGATGGTCGACTCGTCGATGATGCCCAGGATGGTGACGTTGGCTCCGGCGATCGCGACGTGGTTATCGTCGGTCACGCTGACCACCGCCAGCCCCTTGCTCATGGCCGCAGCATTTGCGGTGAAGGTGCGAACCGCCGCGCCGCCAATCACACCAGTGGTGGCGACGTTGATGCCGACCAGCAGCGCGAACCCAACCGCGATCAGCCATCCGATTCCGTGAGGCACAGCCAGCAATGCGAATGCAAACATTTTCGTTTCTCCTGGCCGCTCACGGCCGTGAACTCCAAAACCCGCCCCTTGGCTATTAGCTGTTAGCCGTTAGCCATCGCTATCCGCATCTGGCGAAGGGCCAAAGCCGCGATGCCGATTTCTGGCCGACCACTTACACTGAATTCGAATAATCACTTTTCGCCCTTTGGGCGTCAAAACCCGCGCGAATCCCGTCGTTTCCCCCCTTTTCCGGCGATTTCCCACCACTTACACTCAATTCCAACACTCACAATCGCGAGCCCCAGTAGATCCCGGGATGCGGGTCAAGCCGTCAATTCTCGCCGCTGGAATGGTCATGGACGATCCGCCAGCCTTCGGGAAACTTGCGAAACACCAGAGTGAACAAGCCCGTGCGGCTGCTTCCCGTCCGCCATGGTCAAGTGCCAGTGGCCGCGCACGAAAGCAGCATCAGGGCAAAGCTGCTCGACACTTAGATCGCTGAACTCCAGCTTGCCCATGGCGGCGCCATTGGCCTGGTAGCGTTGCCGGTATCTTTCGCAGCGTCGGTTCCCAACCCTGGGTCGCGGTGGCTCCCGAGAAGAACGTCAGGTCCGGCGACTTCCAATAGCCGGCCATGAAGCTTTCCAGGTCGTGACGATTCCAGGCAGCGACCTGTCGATCCAACACAGCGCGAATCTCGGTCACCGCTTGCGCTGGCTTAACGGCGGCGGACTGCGCGAAAAGGGAGGAGTTCAAAGCAGCGAGACAAAGTACCAGCACAATGCGCATAACACATAGCCTCCGGGTTCGCGGCAGTCTAGCGAATCGGGCACCGTGAAGCAAACCAGCTTGGCGCAAAAAAAACGGCAGGCCGGTTAGCCCACCGTTTCTACATCTCCAGCAACCTGACGTTTCTGGAAACTTTTACTTGTTTTCCTTCCTGGCGGTCGCTTCGGCGTGCGCATTGCGAACGGCTGCGATAAAGCGATCGTTGTTTCCCATGGGGTCCTTCGCCTGACCGGTCAGCGCCGCACGGAAACCTTCGTCGTGACCGTAGTAGCCAGTCATGGCGTCCTGATCCGCCTTCACTACGACGCCGTTCAGAATGGCGCCTGCGTATAACCGCGCGAGCGCGAATAGGTCAGGATCTCGCCTGCATCTTCCAGTTGGTCGACGCGCCGGCTTCGCGTCCTACAGGGCCGGCAGCCGCGCTGGCATCAGCCCCAATCTTGAACTTGGAGTTGAGCAGCTATTCAGCGCCTTCTGGTTCATGATCAGCATGACCAGGTCAGTGGCCTGGCCGCCGATCTGCGCGCCCCAATTGCCGCCGGTGGCGATAAAGAACGCAGGTGCGCTCCATCCGTTGCCGGTCCGGCAAGTGGCAACGCCACGGCCATGTTCTGCGCCGAAGATGAAACCGCCCTTCAATCATCGAAGGAATTACGGCAACGCACTTGGCGTGGTCGAGTACGTCCTGCGGAATTCCGTTGTCGGGGCGGTAGATTAGCTGATTCAGGACCTTGCCGCCCTCGTCAAGCCGAGCCAGCGCTTTATCGTGCTCTTCGGCTGCTTGCGCTGCTGGCATTCTTGCCGTTTTCCTTTGCCTGCTGGGCTGCCTTTTCGTCACTCACGGCAGCGTTACGTTGCTGTTGCTGAGTGGTGGTGGCGTCTGTTCCGCTGGCGCTGGTTGACGCACTTGAACTGTTCTGCGCAAAAGCCGTGAATCCGCTGAACAGCAGCGCAACGCAACAAAATTCCAATTTGCTTCATAAACTTTGGGCTCCTCCGGGCACCCGGGATCAACTTCGGCGCGAATTCTTTACGCCCGTCTTGTAGTTGGATAGAGGAACGGAGCAGAAGTTTGTATGCACCCACGAAGAATTAAGGTCACATGCGAAGCCGACAACCCCAGCCTGCTTCGCGCTCATCGCGTCAACGCGGTTTCCGCAACTCCCGATTGCCGAATATCATCTACATAGGTGAGTCGTGAGTGACTCAGATTATGGGAAACACTTTCAAAACAGCTTTGCTTTTGACGGCGATGACGCTCTTTCTGCTCTTCCTGGGGCAGATGTTTGGCGGCACGCGCGGCCTGGAAATGGCGCTGATCATCGCCGTCGTCATGAACTTCGCGTCCTACTTCTTCAGCGACAAGATCGCGCTTGCCATGTATCGAGCGCAGCCGGCGACGCGTGAGCAGCTACCGCGCGTGTACGCCATCGTCGAGCGCCTGGCGCAGAAGATGGGCATTCCTATGCCGAAGATTTACGTCATACCAACGGACTCGCCCAATGCATTCGCGACCGGACGTAATCCTCAGCACGCATCGGTGGCGGCGACACAAGGCATTCTCGATCTGTTGAATGACGAAGAACTGGAAGGCGTGCTGGCGCATGAGCTGGGACACGTTCGCAATCGCGACATCCTGATCAGCTCCATCGCGGCGACACTTGCCGGAGCAATCACATTCCTCGCGCGCATGGGATTCTGGTTTGGCGGCAATCGCGACGACCGTGAGGGCGGCGGCATGATGGGCCTGTTGATGCTGATCCTGGCGCCCATCGCGGCGACATTGATTCAGCTTGCGGTGTCGCGTTCGCGTGAGTATCAGGCCGACGAGACCGGCGCATGATCTCACCCACAATCCTTATGCGCTGGCCAGCGCATTGGCCAAACTCGACGCGTATTCGAAGCGCGTTCCCATGCTCGCGTCGCCCTCGACGGCGCATCTGTTTATCGTGGCTCCCAAGTTGTTGGGCGTGAGCTTTGCCAACCTGTTCTCCACCCATCCGCCGATTGCGGACCGCATTCAGCGGCTGACCGGCCAGTCTCCCGAAGTGTTCGGCGTGCAGTCGCGCGAGGCGTAGTCTTTTGCGCCTCGGGCGCAACATAAGAAAGCCCACGGCTTCAGCCGTGGGAAAGCCCGAGTAGAAAGCTCCCGAGTCCCCCGGGGACGACAGAGGTCTCTACCCGAAGGCGAATCCTGAATCGTGGGCGTCGATCTTTGCCCCTCGGCACAACCGTCCATCTTCCGCGCCCCGGGCGCAGCATAAGAAAGCCCACCGCTTCAGCGGTGGGAAGGAGCGAGCAAAAAGTTCGAGTGCCCCGGGCACGGCACTTCGCCGCGGCATATACCTTCCCGCCGACATCCGTGCGCCTCGGGCGCAACACAAGACAGCCCAGCGCTTCAGCGCTGGGTGAGCCGTGAAGCAACATCCCGAGTCCCCCGGGACGACAGAGGTCTCCACCCAAAGGCGAATCCTGAATCGTGGGCGTCGATCTTTGCCCCTCGGCCACAACCCTCCATCTTCTGCGCCTCGGGCGCAACATAAGAAAGCCCAGGGCTTCAGCGGTGGGAAGGAGCGAGAAAAAAGTTCGAGTCCCCCGGGGACGGCACAAACCTCTACCCGAGCACGAAACGCGAATCGTATTCCATACCGGACTTCTTAAGCATCTCTGTCAACTCGTCTTCGAAACTCGCCTTTGCGTGATGTTTCTCCTGGTTCGCAATATACCCCGTCACAGCACGCTTGCTCGTTGGACTCACACTGAAACCCGCATAGCCCTCTTGCCACGCAAACTTGAGGCCCCTGCTTGTTAAGCCATCGCGAACTGTTACCCTTCAGCTCCTGAATGGCGCTAGAGAGCGACATCGCAGCCGGTAAAGCGATCAGACGTGAACATGGTTTCTTGGTTCCTCCCGCGATAATCAGCGGAATACGTTTGCCCTTTGCCACGCCGCCAAAATATCGAGCGAGAGTGGCCGGGTCAGGGATGGAATTTCGGCGCGTCCCTTCGTACTGAATGTGCAATGCACCAGGTTCGAGATGAGTGCATGCGGCATGCAAACAGAGCTAGGGGGTATTGACCCGGGCGCTTCGGTGACAATCCGCACACGGTGTTTGTGTCGTCCCCGGGGGACTCGGAATTCTATCCTCTGCCTTCCCACCGCTGAAGCGGTGGCCTTCTTATGTCGCGCCCGGGGCGCGGTGCGCAGTGCCCTGACGCGAATCTTCCGAAGGTCGAGTTTTTCAGCAGCCTGTTCAGACCTGCCAATTTCAACGTTGCTTTATTGGCTGTCATCCTGAGCCTTTATTGGCTGTCATCCTGAGCGAAGCGAAGGACCTGCTTGTCGCAACTCCATCACACACCAGGTCCTTCGGAGGCTGACAAGATAGATGGAGCGCATAACGGCGCGACCGAAGATCGCTTCCCCTGACGCTGATCCACGTTTCGGGCTTGATGAGCATTTGTGTCGTCCCCGAGGGACTCATGGTTCTTACCTCATCTTTCCCACCGCTGAAGCGGTGGGCTTTCTTATGCCGCGCCCGAGGCGCGGTGCGCGACATTGAGCTCGGACCGCACGGCTCGACGCAGGCGTCATTTCCGGCGAAGAGCGAAAAGGAATCGCGAAGCGCGGTGTTTGAAATTTCTTCCCTTACAATAAGAGATTCACTTACAGGGACAACTACCTACTATGCATCGCTGGTCGCAACTCTTCATTCCTACGCTGCGCGAAGCTCCGGCCGACGCCGAAGTCGCCAGCCATAAGTTCCTCGTCCGCGCCGGATACATTCGCCAACTTGCCGCCGGGCATCTATTCGTTTCTCTTTCTCGGCAACCGCACCCTGGTGCGCATCACCGGCATCGTGCGCGAGGAGATGGACCGCATCGGGCAGGAGTTTTATCTCCCGGCGCTGCATCCGCGCGAGATTTGGGAGGCCAGCGGCCGCTGGACGGTGATGGGCGACAACATGTTTCGCCTGAAAGATCGCAGCGGGCGCGACCTTTGTCTCGGCATGACGGAAGAAGAGGTCATGACCGAGATCGCGCGCAAAGAGCTGCGCAGCTATAAGCAGCTGCCGCAGATCTGGTACCAGATTCAGCAGAAGTTTCGCGATGAGCCGCGGCCCAAGTCGGGCCTGCTGCGCGTGCGCCAGTTCACCATGAAGGACTCGTACTCCTTCGATCTTGATGCCGCCGGACTCGACGTCAGCTATAAAAAACATCGCGAAGCCTACTGCCGCATTTTCGACCGCTGCGGTTTGAAGCTACGTCATCGTCAAGGCGCATTCCGGCGCAATGGGCGGCTCAGCGATCGGAAGAGTTCATGGTCTATACCGAGGCGGGCGAGGACATTCGTCGTGAGCTGCACGAACTGCGGTTATGCGGCGAACCTGGAAAAGGCAACTTCGAAGCTCGACGCCGGTGGCAGAGCTCGCTCCAACAGGCGACGGCAAACCTGAGCTGGTACACACTCCGGGCAAAGGCGCCATCGCCGACGTTGCCGAATTTCTCAAGGTCGCGCCGAACCAGGACATCAAGGTCGTCGCCTACATGGCCTTGCTGCAGGACGCAAATCCTAAGGCCGAGCCACGCAAGCCTCTGCCGTTGCCGTGTTGTCTGCGCGGCGATCACACGGTCAACGAAGCCAAGCTGCACGCGGTGCTGACCCAGGCGTTACCCCAGAGCTCCGGCCCGAGCGTGAACATCACGGAGATTCGGCCCATGCATCCGGAAGAGGTGCAGGAATCATTCAAGGCTCCTGGTGGATTTTTGGGGCCGGTAGGGCTGGAGATTGCCGATAAGCCCATGAGCTCCGGGTTTGACGGTGAGTCGTGGATGATGGCCTGATCGGCCGCGAGAACATGATCTGCGGCGCCAACAAGCTTGACTATCATTTGCGCAACGTTACGCCGGGCCGTGACTTCAAATGGAACCTGCAGACCGACGTTCGCAACGCGGTCGAAGGCGACATCTGCCCGAACTGCGATCATGCGCTGAAAGTCGCCAAGGCGGTCGAGATTGGACACATCTTCAAGCTCGGCTACAAGTATTCCGAGTCGATGGGCGCGCGCGTTCTTGACGTGAACGGCAAAGAGGTCACGCCCATCATGGGCAGCTACGGCATTGGACTGGAACGCATTCTCACGGCCTGCATCGAGCAGAATAACGATGCCAACGGATTCTGGTTGCCGGCGAGCATCGCGCCATTCCATGTGGTCGTCGTGCCCACAAATACTACGGACGAGACGATCAACTCCGCAGCCATCGGAATTGCCCATCAGGCTTGAGGACGCCGGCATCGACGTGCTGCTGGACGATCGCGACGAGCGGCCCGGCGTGAAGTTTAAGGACGCCGACTTGGTTGGAATTCCCTATCGCATCAACGTAGGAAAAAAGCTGGCGGAAGGCATGATCGAAGTGGTAACGCGCGCGACCAGCACGCGCGAAGATGTCGGCGCCGCTGAAGTCGTGGTGCATCTGTCAAAGCTGCTGTCGCAGGACGGCGTCCGCGGCAAAGCCGTCGGCCATCCTTAACGCGGAAATCGGCACCTTACTGGGGTGTCAGTCTCGCGGATTGACATTCCAATCCATGCGAAGACCAACTTTCATCGTTGCCGAACCCGAGCCCGACCAGGCGATTTCCAGCCGAAAGATCCTTCTGGAAACTTTCAAGTTCAACGTAATCACTGCCCACTCGGAGCCGGAGATGTTTGAGCTGCTGGACGTATTCCCGAACGTCGACGCAGTGATCATTCATGACGATACCCCGGAAGGGCGCTCCAGGAAATTGGTTCACGGCGGTAAAACAGACAGTGTCCGGGAATGAAGGTGGTGGCGCTCAGTCCGGGCGGCGACGAAAGGGCAGACTTGACCGATCATGTGGTGAACAGCCACAAGCCGGAAGAGCTGTTCAGTCTGTTGCAAACGCTGTTTGGCGATCCAGGGAAGTGGACGGCGCAGGGCAAGCAGTTGCCGGGAGACGCGAATAGCGGCGATTCAGCCCTTGCAGGCGACACTAAATCGGCTGGAAAACGCCCTGAAAGTCGTGCAAGATCTGCTGCAATTTTCACGCGAGAAACACGGCTTTGCGAGCGCTCAAAAACGCGTCCTTCCGGGACTCAGTCAACCTTTGGCGAAACTGACTCTCCGCGCCGCACAGGTCAAAATAGCACCGATTTCGGGCGCAAAATTGGTCGCATTTTAACGTCGACATTTGCCGTTTTTGGCGCGTTTTAGCGTGTTTTAGGGCTTTTCCGGCGGGGTTTCGATGCGCTTAACCTCAGAGGTGAAGCGGCCGCGGCTCAACTCCGTGCGAACCATGTCTCCGCTCTTCAGCTGCGAGCCGTCCTTGACTAGCGATCCATTTTCATCGAACACCAACGCATAGCCACGTTCCAGCACCGCTTTAGGTGACAACGCATGGAGGCTGCGATCGAGCCCCAGCCACTGCGAGCGCCGTTGCAGCATAAGCGTCTCGGCCGAGCGGCCAAGCGATGCGACCGGTTGCTGCAAGCGCTCACGACGTCGCGCCAGGAAGTCGGACATGGCTGTGGCCAGCGCAGACTCGCGATGGCTCAACTCGCGCCTGACATTGCCCAGCCGAATGCGCATGTCGTGATGCCGCAGACGTGAGTCCAGCAGTTCGAGCTGCCGCCGCAGACGGGTAAGGATCTGCGCCTCGGCCCGTACCATGCGATGGAGACGGTCGTCGAGCCGCTGCTCACGCCGCGCGATGGAATCCTTCATCCGCGCAAACGAAGGATGCTGCGTCAGCCGCGACAGCGCGTTGCTGGCCAACAGCAACCGGTATTGCAGTCGACTTCAGCAGTCGCTTGTGCAAGGTATAAAGTCGCTCATCGAGTTCCTGCTTGGCGGAACCACGATCTCGGCGGCTTCGGAGGGCGTCGCCGCACGTCGGTCGGCGACGAAATCGCAGATGGTGAAATCGGTCTCGTGGCCAATCGCAGAAATCACCGGCACTTTCGAATCCGCGATAGTCCGGGCCAGACCTTCATCGTTAAAAGCGAAAAGGTCCTCGAGGGAACCTCCGCCGCGCGCGACGATGATGACGTCCACTTTGCCATGGCCGGTTCAGGTAGCGAACTCCGGCGCCGACCTCGCTCGCAGCGGCTTCTCCCTGCACCTGCGCCGGATAGATCAGCACGTTCACCGACTCATGCCGCCGCTGAAGAATGTTGAGGATGTCGCGCAGCGCCGCCGCCCGCGACGAGGTCACCACGCCAATGCGCCGCGGCAGGGCCGGTATCGGTTTTTTGCGGTCGGTGTCGAAAAGCCCCTCGCTGCAAGCTTGGCTTTCAGCTGCTCGAATGCCAAGCTGCAAGCGCCCCAGCGCCCTTCGGTTCGAGGAACTCTGCCTGAAGCTGTAGCTCGCCGCGTTCGTCGTAGACGGTAACTCTGTCCTCGGACAATGACCTGCATCCATTTTCGGGACGGAAGCGCAGCAGCCGCGCCTGGCTTCGCCAGAGCACGACGCGGAGTTGGGCCGAGCCATCCTTCAGGGTGAAGTAGACGTGGCCGGACTCGGCAGGCCGGTAGTTGGAAACCTCACCTTCAACGTAAATATCTGTAAATGAACGCTCTAGCTCGGTTCGAACCGTAGCTACCAGCTCCCGGACGGCAAAGACTTTGCGGGCCGGAGCAGCAAAGGTGAGTCCGAGTTGTTCGCTCATTGCCATACAGCAGGGAGGTTTACCCGCCGCTCGGGAGTGTCTTGCCCGGCACCTGATCGAAGTCTCATAACAATACAGTTGCAACATTCGAGGTGCAACTTGTAGTATCGGGGCGCCTAAGATGCGACGTAGCCCCTGATTTATTCCCGTATCCAGCGCTTTCGTCTGCCCCGGCTGTGCGTGGCGGTCATCGGGTTCCGATCCGGCTAACCTGTTGGAGCGGGCGGAGTCCGTAGTTCGGGATAACCCCTTTCTGGAGTTCAGGTTAGATTACCTTTCCGCAGCCGGCAGCAGCACTTCCCAAGCTGCGCCACTTTCTGGAACTTCATCCCGAGGCTACCGTCATCGCCACCTGCCGTCGAGCGGTAAACGGCGGCAAGTTCAAGGGATCGGTTCAGGCCCAACTGGACATTCTAACCAAGGCGGCGGATAGCGGCTTTCAGTTGGTCGACATCGAAATCCAGAGCGCTCATGAACTTAAGCGCGACCAGTTCGCTGAGTTGAAGAACCGCGTGGGCGTGATCCTTTCTTTCCACGACTTTAAGAGCACCAAGAAGCTGGAAGAGCAGTTTGCTCCATGCGCGAGTTTCCGGCCGATTTTTACAAGGTTGTCACCACCGCGACTAATCTCTACGACAACGTGACGATGATGAAGTTTCTCCAGTCGCACTCCGGCAAGCACGAAATGGTCGGGCTGTGCATGGGCGAACAGGGAATCATCAGCCGCGTGCTGGGGGTGCGGGCCGGCAGCATCTTCACCTTCGGCTCGGCCGCTCCTGGCGAAGAGACGGCGCCGGGCCAGATTACCGCTCGGCGAGTTGCGCGACACCTATCGCATCGAAATGGTGGAGGCGTCCACCCAGGTTTACGGCGTGGCCGGCGATCCGGTCTCGCATTCGCTCTCGCCGATGATGATGAATGCCGCCTTCCGGCGCGAGACGGTCAACGCCGTCTATCTCGCGTTGCATGCCAAGAGCTTGAAAGACCTGCTGGCCTGCGTGCAACGATATCCCTATCCGCGGCATGAGCATCACCATGCCCTACAAAGAGGAGATCGTTAAGGCGTTGTCGAACTCCGATCCGCTTACGCGGCAGATCGGCGCCTGCAATACCGTGGTTCGCAGCCAGGAGGGCAAACTCTACGGCTTCAACACCGACGTGGCCGGCATTGTCACTCCGCTGGAACAGCGGATGCACTCTGGCGGGGAAGCGAATCCTGGTGATCGGAGCGGGAGGCGCGGCCCGCGCCGCGGTCTTCGGCCTGAAGGCTCGCGGGGCTGAGGTGTTCATCGTCAATCGCACCCCGGAACAGGCGCAGGCACTGGCGCGCCAGGCGAAAGCGAAGTACGTCAAGCGCGCCGACCTGGCGAAGCTGAGCTTCGACGTCATCATCAACGCCACTCCACTGGGCATGAACGGCAATCGGCAGTCGCCGCTGGAGGAGAAAGAACTCAACGCGCAGTTACGTGTTCGACTTGGTGTACTCCCCGGCGGAGACCAAGTTGGCCAAGATGGCGAAGGCCAAAGGCTTGCACGTTATTCCCGGCTTGGAGATGTTCGTGCAGCAGGGCGCGCGGCAATTCGAGATCTGGACCGGAAAGCCTGCCCCGATTGCGGAAATGGGCTACGTGGTATCGAAGACCTTGGAACGCCTGCACCCCGCTGAGCCCGCACAACCAGAAGAGCCGCCCGCTCCTGAGAAAGAAATTCCCAAGCCCGCCAAGAAAACGCCTGTGGCAAAAAAAGTTGTGGCGCGGCAACCAAAGCGCGTGGTGGTGAAGGCATCGGCAAAGTCTTCAGCCAAGAAGACCGTGCGCCGCTAGGGATTCTGCACGACCGCAATTCCTGTCCTGATTCAAAGCTTACTTCCAGGCCTGGTGCGCTGCGCGAATGCGTGCGCGATCAGTCGCCGTACCACCTATTGACGCTGGCGCGATAATGAGTGCTGCGCCTGATTGCCGGGTGCCCCACTCATCCGTTCCGTTCGGATGAGTGGGATCGACGACGATTGGATCTCCGCCACACCAAAGGCCACATCGACCGATCCTTCTCACCATCCAGATAAGCGCCTCCGAGCTTGTGTGACGTCCCACTCATTCCAGACGAAGGAATGAGTGGGGCACCCGGCTGTGACGGGAATTGCGGGCGCACTCACGGGGCTTGCCGGTTAGTGCTCGGCTGGAGCAACTATCGGAGGACTGGACGGGTGGCCCACATTTCCCTTCGTTTGGGAAATGTGGGAGTAGGGATTGAGAGGGGAAGAAGCACGGGTGTACAGTTTCGCAATCCCATAACTGCCAAACGAAGGCAATTATGGGCCACCCGCCGTCAGGACCGTCCCGACGCCGACACGCTGTCGATAGAGCGCCATAGCACTCACAGCCAGACCTCCGCCGCTTCACTGCGGCCCTCGGAGCGGTGGCAGCTCTAAGACTACAGGCGCTGGGCGTATCGCTACTCCTGTTCCCGTAAGGATCTCCTCCTCTGCGTTCATGCCGGCGTCGTTATCCGGCGCAAACGATCGCTATATCATTCGCGACCACCGCCGCGCGGGGCTGAAGATTTGGTTTGATCTTCCCGCTCAATCCAAAGGACGGATTGAACGGGGCACCCGGCGTGGCAACATAGTTTCGCAAGCGATTGGTGGTGCGGCCATCGTTCGTGATCCCACTCAATCCAAACGAAGGATTGGATGGGGTGCGGCCATCGTTCGTGATCCCACTCAATCCAAAGGAAGGATTGAACGGGGCACCCGGCGGCCATCGTTCGTGATCCCACTCAATCCAAACGAAGGATTGAATGGGCACCCGGCGGCCATCGTTTGTGATCCCACTCAATCCAAAGGAAGGATTGAACGGGGCACCGCGTGGCGGCCATCGTTCGTGATCCCACTCAATCCAAAAGATGGATTGAATGGGGCACCCGGCAGCCATCATTCGTGATCCCACTCAATCCAAAGGAAGGATTGAACGGGGCACCGGGCACCCGGCGGCCATCGTTCGTGATCCCACTCAATCCAAAGGAAGGATTGAATGGGGCACCCGGCATACGAAAAACCCCACGCAACCAACCTGATGGCTGCGTGGGGAAGCTTAGTGAGCGTTGTCCGGGGCACCCGGCCCGAGCTCCCACATTTTCCCAAACGAAGGAAAATGTGGGCCACCCGTTGGCAATCCGGGAAGCCTGGTTGTTACTTGCCGCCGTAAGTCTTGGCGGAACCGATGCCGGTGCACAGGTCCCAACCCACTTTGCAGCGCGAATCACCCAGCGTGATGTCGTTGAAATAAGCCGCGTACTGCGTGGGATTGGCCAGCTCGTTGTACATCATGGTGAGCTCAGCCAGGGACGACGTTTGCAGGCTGCCGGCCGCATTCACGATTCCGGCAAAGGTCGGTGACGACCAACTGGTACCTCCGACCGAAGTCCAGCTTCCTTCGACGTAAATGGCCGCACAGCAAAAGTCCGAGGCAACATCGGGATAGCCGCGGAAGTTTCCTACGATGCCTGCAATGCCATCCTGATAGCTGGGACGCGGCTCGTAAGGACTAATATCTCCTCCCCCGCCGCCAGAGTAGTACTGCTCGTAGGTGAAGTTTCCGTTACCGTCGCGGTTGAAATAGGTACCTCCAACCGACACAACGTTCGGCGACGCTGTCGGATAGGAACTCACACCAATCCCCGAATCCCCGCTGGCGGCAAAGTAGACAACTCCCGGATGGGTGAAGTATCGGTCATCTTGACCTTCCAGCGGAAGCTCTGCATCGCCAAAGCTCATGCTGACCACGCCACCGCCGTTCTGAGCCACTAGACTTCCGGCGAGCGATATCGCTGCCCACTGGGGATCGGTCGCGCAGTCCGGGCTTCCGCACAATGGCGACACTACCAGGAACAGCTTGGCATGAGGCGCCATGGCGTGAGCCCACTCGATATCTAACGCCTCCTCGACCAACCAGTCGGAGTAAACCGGAGGGCGGGGCGTGGTAGGGCTAGGCATGGGCCAGACCTGCGTGATGGTCGTAGCCGGAATACCGTAGTAGGAGTCGAAAGCGTCCAGGTCGGACTGTGCGGTCGGATAGTAACCGGCGTCCACGATAGCAATCGCCCCGATACCGCCGTTTGGCACGGTTGTGCTTGTGGCAATCGGACAGCCGCTCGGTCCCGCTACCAACTGATATACGCAGGCTAATGACCCAGGAGTTTCATCCCCGGCAGGGGGTTGCGGGGTGCCTTTGTCCGAGTCGACAAAGAAATAATTGGTGTGAGGGCGACCGGGCACCGGGATGCTGGATCCGGGATAGATAATCCTGTGTCCGTTGTAAACGGACTCGAAGCGGGTTTGTGCAGATGCTGGGCGAAGGGCTGCACCTGCAAACAAGACGACCGCGACCGTGGTTAACACTACAATTTGGATGTCTTTGCGGAAAGTAGTCATTCATTGGCTCCTGCGTGACATCCCGAAATCATATGGGAGCGTATGGAAAATGCAAGCTCGAAACCCACGCGAGTTGTTCTGTCGGCAAGAAGCGTGGCAGGCGCAGTTTCTCCATAGTTTCGCAAGCGATGGTGGTGCGGCCATCGTTGGTGATCCCACTCAATCCAAAGGATGGATTGAATGGGGCACCCGGCGCGCTCAAGTAGAACCCTTATCAAGAGGGTGCGACCATCGTTCGTGATCCCCACTCAATCCAAAAGATGGATTGAATGGGGCACCCGGCTGGACTTGTTCTCCATCGGCATGCCTGGTAGTCCAAATGTGTACAAGTATCCATCCTCCGAACCGACGTACAACTTGCCGTTCACAACGACCGGCGAGGAAATGACCTGGTTCCCGGTCGCGTAGCTCCACAGCAGCGAACCCGTGCCGGCGTCTAGCGCGTACACGTTATTGTCCTCAGAGCCGATGTAGACCACGCCATTGGCCACCGCCGGAGAGCTGTCCACCGTGGTTGCAGTCACGTACTTCCAAAGGAACGCACCAGTGGTAGCGTTCAGAGCCCAAACTCCGCCGATGCTGGAGTTGCCCCCGAAGTACACCACACCGTTGGCCACCGCCGGCGATGAAAAGATACCCTGCCCCGTGGTTTCGTACTCCCATAGCTGTGTACCGGTGCCGGCATCCAAGGCGTAGAAGTTGCCGTCCTCGCCGCTGACATACACGACGCCATTCACCACCGCGGGAGACGAGTCGACACCGGACACCGTCGTCGGGTGCTTCCAAATCAGCGCACCGGTAGCGGCGTTAAGAGCGTAGACGTTTCCCTCGCCATCGCCACTACCGAAGTAGACAACACCGTTGACTACGGCCGGCGAAGAATTGATTTCGACGAAATTCGAAATCGTATACTGCCACACCAGCGCACCGGTCGTGGCATTCAGGGCATACAGGGTATTGTCCGTCGAACCTACATAGACGATGCCGTTGGCGACTGCCGGCGACGAGAGCCTGCTGTCGGTGGGATAGCTCCAAAGCAGCGCGCCCGTGTTGGCGTCGAGAGCATAAAGGTTGTGGTCAGAGTAGTACACGCCAAAGTAGACGATGCCATTGGCAACGGTGGGTGAGGAATCGACATAATTGCCAACCGTATATTTCCAAAGGAGCACACCGGTATCCGCGTTCAGGGCGTACAGGTGATTGCCACCGTCGCCTACGTAAACCTTGCCATTGGCGACTGCCGGCGAGGAGAAGTAGATTCCGCCTGGAGTCAGATAGCTCCACCGTAAGCTCAAGTCTCCGACCGTAGCAGTACTCAGGATGTTTTCGTAAGGGTTCGTACCCGAGTGCGGCAGATCGTAGCCGAACTTCGGCCAATCCGTGGTCACCAGAAATGATTTTTGTGCCGACTTCTGCCCGAGGTGCTCCTGCGCCGTGATGGTGTGCTTGCCTGGTGCTGTGGCCGACGGCACTTGTATTTGAGTGAACGTTGGCCCGCCGGCGGTGATGACTCCATTGCCAAATGAGCCGCTGGCATCGGTGGTTGTGGAAGTTAGAACCGTGCTATCGAAATAGATATCGATGGCAGCAAGCGGATCGAAGCCCGCGCCCTGAAGACGCACGAAGGTCTGGGGAGGACCGTCGATGGGGGCCTCCCACATCTGAGGAGACTGGGAACCGTTCCCCTGAGACATCGCCAGGGCCGGATGCGAGGTTTGGGCCTGCGCCGACGGACTGGCGACTAGCGCCAAAGAGACGATTGAGAGTAGTACTAGCGGCATCAACTTCGCACGATACGGGTACATAGGTAGGCTCCTGGGTTCTAGTGGTTCGTGAGCAAAGCTGCTTGCTTGTCGTGCTGCGAAGTAGCGGGAGAGCGGTGAAATTATGTCAGGGGTAACGGGGGGCGTCTATCCAAAAGGAGCGGGATTTTAGGAGGCACCCCGGCGGCCATCGTTGGTGATCCCACTCAATCCAAAGGATGGATTGAATGGGGCACCCGGCGACCATCGTTCGTGATCCCACTCAATCCAAAGGATGGATTGAATGGGGCGACCCGGGACCATCGTTCGTGATCCCACTCAATCCAAAAGATGGATTGAATGGGGCACCCGGCGGCCATCGTTCGTGATCCCACTCAATCCAAAGGATGGATTGAATGGGGCACCCGGCTCCTGTTTCGGAAACCTCCAACCTCTTTAGCCATGCGATTACTGCACAACGGACGCTAACTGGGTCTGCACGGGCAGAAAGACTGAGAAGACGGTTCCACTATCTGGAGATAGGGCGCTGCTTCTTACCTGAATGGTTCCCCCATGTCTCCGTACGATTTCAGAGCTCACCCAGAGTCCCAGGCCAGTGCCTTTGTTGCCTTTGGTACTGACAAAGGGCTCGAACAGTCTCCCCTTGATATCGGGGTGAATCCCCGACCCGGTATCGGCGATGGTCAAACGAACGCCACGACGCGCTCCGTGGCTGTATTCTTGCTTGTCGCCGACCCGGATTATCAGCCTACCGCCCCTTGCCATGGCATCTGCGGCATTAGCGACCAGGTTGAGGATCACCTGGCGCAGTTCGCCCACGCTCGCAAGAATTGGCCGACACTCTCTAAAATCCCTTTCGATCACAATTTGAGCCGACCTGAGCCTCGCATGGTAGAGGACAAGGGCAGACTCCACAATTTCGGGAACCTGCACCATGACCGGCTTGATTTGCGCCCGGTGGAAGCGCAGAGTTTGGGTAACAATTTCAGAGACTCGCGCCAACTCGCTCATCGCAGTTTGGGTGTAGTTCTTCGACTCTTCCAAAGAAGAAGAGAAGCTGCTGAGGTAGAGCAAGTTGGTAACCGCTTCCAGGGGGTTATTGATTTCGTGTGCGATGCTGGCGGCCAGACGCCCTGCTACCGCCAGTTTTTCTGAGGTGCGCAGTGCTTCTTCGGCGCGCTGGCGCTCGGCGAGATAGTCTCTGATCTCATATTGCCGGCGACGGCTGCGCAACGCAGCCTGGACGGTGCTGACTAGCGTTTCCGGCCGTGTGGGACGTTCCAACAAGATCAAGTGGCCCAGCGGCTCACGAAAGCGAAGTTTGCTTTGGCTTTCGTGGTCCACTTTCCCAGCATCGGTAAGAAAGATGATCGGCAAATCAGACCACGAAGGCTGGTCAGCTATCTGTGCTTTCCACTGGACGACGTCGTGAGCGGCCAGGGCTTCCTCCGCCAATATCACGACGCCGGCTCCCGCCTCGACCTCGATGCGAGCTCCCTCCGCCGTCGGAAAATTGACACACGGGATGCCTCTGCTGATAAGCAGATTGCATATCAGCGCGCCGTCTTGTCCGGTGGGCGCGACCACGAGCACACGCATGTCAAGCGTTCGACTCTCGTTCTGTAGCAGATTCAGCAATCGTCAGCGCCCTTCGTCCAGACCATTTAGCCCGCCGCGGTATTTGGGAGAGCCAGTCAGCACGCCTTCGAATTCCGTCAATACGCTTCCCACCCGGATGGCTCCGTCCTTCATCACTAACTCGCGGATGGTGCGCTCGTGTTCTCCACTGCGCTTCTTGATGACCGAAAGTGCTTGCTTGACCTCGCCTCCGGCTTCGAAGTAGCGAAACAAAAGGACCGTATCCGCCAGATAGCTCACGTCCACGGGAGTCTCGATATTGGTGCCCACGAAACCATGCTGGGCCACTGTCATCACCGTGCTAACGCCCTTCTGGCTGAGGTAGCCAAGCAATTCATGCAGTTGCATCGCGAGAAACTTTTCGCCGGGCATGGCATTGAGAAAGCCGTTCAAGCTGTCGATGACCAGCACCTTCAGATCATGGTCCTCTACCAGTTTCCTGATCTCGTGCCCGAATTGACCAGGTGAAAGTTCGGCGGCATCGACCTGGCGAAGGAAGAGTTTCCCGGAATCAACGTGCTGCTTGACGTCCAGGCCAAGTCCCTTCCCCCGAAGCACTAACGTGGCTAAGGTTTCATCGAAGGCGAAGAGCGCCGCGCAGCCACCTTGCTCGACCGCCGCTACTGCGTAACGGAGCGCGATGGTTGATTTTCCGCAACCAGCCGGTCCCAGAAGAAGAGTGCTGGTGCCGCTATCAATTCCGCCACCCAATAAGGTGTCCAGGGCGTCAAGGCCGCTTTTCAGTTGCGTCGGAGAGAACTCCAGGAGGTGTTCCGAGGCGACCAGGCGGGGGTACACTTCCACGCCACCGCGCTTGATGGTGTAGTCATGGAAACCTTCGCGGAACCACGAGCCTCGCAACTTCTTTACTTCCAGCCGGCGTCGCTTGATGCCGTACTCCCGCTCCACGCTTTCCATCATGATCACGCCGTGAGCGATGCTCTCCAGTTGTAGATCGTGGCGTTCGGAGGTGCGATCATCCAGCAGAAGCACAGTGCAGTTGCGTCCTGAGAAATAGCGCTTCAACCCCAGAATTTGCCTGCGATAACGCAACGAGTCGCGGGCCAGCAAACGCAATTCCGAGAGAGAATCAAACACCACCCGCGTCGGTTGCAGGCGCTGTACCTCAGACAACACTGCCGTCGTCGTGTCCGACAGTTCAACTTCAGTGATATTGAAGACCGTGTACTGAGCTTCGGGTTTGAGCTCATCCTCGTCCGGAGCCATCTCAAATATCTCTATGGGGTCAAGCGACCAGCCGTGCGACTCCGCGATTTCCAGAAGCTCAATCTTCGACTCGGAAAGGGTTACATACAGGCCCTTCTGTCCGTGGCGGGCGCCCTCCAGCAGAAATTGGAGCGCGATTGTGGTCTTCCCCGTCCCCGGATCGCCCTCGATGAGGTAGAGATGGTTGCGGGCCAGGCCACCGCCTAGAATATCGTCGAGGCCGGCGATGCCAGTCGCAAACAGTTCTGCCGACCCGGGCTTTTCCCGGGTGCGTTGGGCTGTACCGTTTCCAGGGTTGGTGGATGTCGCGTTCGGTGTGGAGTGTGGACCCACCATAACTCCTAATCAGGCAGGCGGGAATGGGGCCTAATTGATGTCGTTGTTTGTCGCTGTTGCTGCGCGAGCTTGGTGAACGTTCCCAAGTGTCAGCTGTGCATCGCTGACGCTACTGTAGGCATAGCTTCCACTCTGCCGTAGCTTTTCGGAAACAAGTGCTGCTGACAGTATCCGTTTCTGCCAGGCATGGTGTCTGTTCAATTTTGCACAAGTCGGTGCATCCGGCCTCGGGACGGAGATACGTTGTCTCCGGGCCACGATGAAGATGCTTGTGGCTTTCTTAATTGAGGCTGAAAGGCATCGGCTGCCATGCGATGCCGTTGGGAGAAGATGTGCGGGGACTATTGTCTCGGGATCGGGTGGAGTCACACTGGTGGCTCAGGTAATGCTCGGCATCACGACACAGCAGTTGACATTTGTGACATCGAATCGGGCCCTTGACTTTGGGGGTGATCCTGCTCGGTTCAGCTTTCGGTTTATTAATGCTCATGCCTCATCGTACGCTCCGCAGCCACTAACCTGTAGTTATTCGACCAAACAATCTGACCACCTGGTGCATGTAGAAGAGCGCAACTTATGGCTAAGGGTGCTCAAGCGCGAAGTCGGCTCGGTTCGGATGACCAAATCCAGCAAGATCACGGGCGATGGCGGGTGCCTCACCTGGGGCGAGGTGTGGGCGCGCCGGCTTCGGGATGATGCTGGTGAAGCTCAACGCTGCGCTAGCCGAGTTCTCGTAGATTTCAAAAAGTCGTGCGATCCGAGTCAGTTCGAACACGACAGCGGCACGAGGCAACATGGCGGCGAGCTTGATCTCCCCATCACTTTTCGCCGCCCGGCAAACACATTGCAGAAATACGCCGATGCCGATCGAATCTACGTGCTGCATCTCCGACATGTCGAAGACGATCTGCGGACGGTCAGCACTCAACACGGGCAGTACTTCCTTGTAGAAGCTGCGAGCCTCTCGGCGGTTCATTATCTCTGGTATTCGCTTAACGATTACCGGTCTACGAGGACTCGTCATCGTTCCAGCATCAAGCTTTTGCGACTCGATTACTGTTCAGTATTGACCGAAAAGAGACAAACGGAAGGAAAGATGCGACTGGGTTCCCCTTCTTCGCAGCGGAGGATTCCGGCCATCGTTCGTGATCCCACTCAATCCAAAGGAAGGATTGAATGGGGCACCCGGCGACCATCGTTCGTGATCCCACTCAATCCAAAGGAAGGATTGAATGGGGCACCCGGCAACATCGTTCGTGATCCCACTCAATCCAAAAGAAGGATTGAATGGGGCACCCGGCGGCCATCGTTCGTGAGTCCCACTCAATCCACAGGAAGGATTGAATGGGGCACCCGGCGGCATTCCCTCATCCGTTCGAAACGGTAAAGTTTTGCACTCGCCTGTGAGCCTGCATTTTCGAAGGCATTTTCCAGCCTGAAAATGGGCGCAGAATTGCTAAGCCTCGATTCCCACCCCCAAAATTGCACAGCTCCAATGCATATTTGCGCAGGCTTGCAACGTTTTTGTTGCATACATCGCGAGTTCAGGATTAGTATAGTTAGTGGGAGCTGTCCTCCAATCGCAGTAAAGCCTTACCTGTAACTCCACGTTCGAAGTCGGCCACTTCTCACGCAAGCGCCCGGTGTTTTGCGTGAGCTTTCCCAGGAGAAGACGGAGATGGCGTGGTACGCGTACTGCATCACAGAGCATTCGGGCCTGCAAAACGGTAGCCGGCCTAGACGTCCTTACATTTTAGAGACCCTCAAAGGCGTGAATGACGCCTCGGTTTTTGCTTACCCTAGCGGAGACTTCGCAGTCATCGTGAGCGAATACCCGGTTGCGGAGCCACTCAACCAGCAAGCCATCGTCGAACATGCGCGCGTTATCAGCGAGTGTTTTCGCACCATGACGGTGCTGCCCTTCCGTTTCGGCACCATCTTCGAGTCCGACGAAGCTCTGCGCCGCGCGGTTCGCACCAATCGCAAGACCTTCCTTGAGAGCGTGCAGCGCCTGCGCGGAAAAGCGGAGATGCACTTCAAGATTGTGCTCAAGGACGCTGAGGTCGAGAAAGCCCTGCGGGAGTTGCCCGCCGGCGTGGGTGGCGAGTACCTTCGCAAACTACGCGAGCAGGCCAGTCGCGAGCGCGAGCGGCAAACCAAGGCGCGCGCCCTTTCCGTCCAGGTGCATAAGCTGTTCACGCCCTTGGAGGAAGATGTGGTTTGCAAGCGCGTCGACGCCAAGAATATGCTGCTGGACTTCGCTCATCTCATCGACAGCAGTGCGATCCCCAAGTACCAGAACCGGTATTCGGCGGCGACGCGGCACTTTAAGGATTGCCAGGTCAGCATCACTGGACCCTGGCCGCCTTACCACTTCATGCCCAATAAAATCCGGACCGTCTCCTAAGAGGGATCAATCCGGGTTGTGATGAGACTCTTCTCGGCGGCTCTCGGGCCGCCGTCGTTTTCATTGCCAGCAAATGCCGAAGCACGGTATAGTGCTGTTCCACGCGAACTTAGTGGAGTCTCCGCACAGGGTATGGCATATTGAAGAGCCCGGACCGCAATAGAGTCCTGACCGCGCCGCTGCTATGTCTGGCGATAGTCTCTTGCTTGTTGTTTGTCCCGGGATGTCGCAAACCCGAGGGGCTACACAAGTACAGGATTGGACTGGGTCCGTTCGTCGGCTTTGGTCCACTCTACCTGGCTCAACAGAAGGGCTTCTTCAAGGATGCCGGCATCGATGCCGAATTGATCGTCCTCACCGGACTGGCCGAGCGCAATAGCGCGCTGAAGGCGGGCCGGATCGATGCGCTGGCGGCTCCGGTCGACTATTTCGTTCTTTCCGCAGGAAACAACTTGAGCGCCACCATCGCCATGGCCATCGATGAATCGAATGGCGCCGACGGCATCGTTGCTACCAGCGACATCAAGACCGTCGCCGACCTTAAGGGAAAGCGGGTAGCCTTCCAGCGAGGACTGCCTAGCGAATTCTTCCTGCGTGCGTTGCTGCAACAGAATGGCCTTACACTCGCTGATCTGAAGCCAATTGACATGGAGACAGCCCAGGCAGGCGCGGCCTTTATCTCCAAGCAGGTGGATGCTGCCGTTATCTGGGAACCATGGCTGACCAAAGCCAGCCAGGAAGGTCACGGCCATGTGCTGGCTTCGTCGAAAGACTATCCCAACCTGATTGTCGACTGCCTCGGTTTCAATCAGCAAGTGGTCGCGCGCTCGCCGCAGGATGTACAGGCCATTGTCAATGTCGTGTTGCGGGCCATAGCTTATGCTAAGCAACATCCTCAAGAAGCTGATGCCATCATGGCCCCTAATTTCCAGGTGGATGCTACGAAATTCGGGCAGATTCTGGATGGAATTAATTTCTGCGACCTACAGCGCAACCAGAAATATTTTGGGACTGCGGAGAATCCAGGGCCGATTTTCGCAGTAGCCGAACGCGCCTCAACTATCTGGCAGCAAGCGGGAGTGATTTCAAAGCCGGTACAGCCAAAAGAAATTATATCGACTGAGTTTATAGCGAAGGCCCAGGAATAAGCCGCATGATGAAAATGCGGCTAAGCTGACTGGTGCAGGGAGACGGCGGAGGTGATATGGGGAAACCGAAAAGCATCTTCATTGCGTCAAGCACGCAATCCAAGCCGATTGCGAAATCGCTAGCAACAAAGCTCAAGACCAACCTCAACCCATCTGCCGATCCCGCAGACTGGGGTTTTGATATTAATTTATGGGGTCCTGAGACACTGCCTCCTTCCGAAGATATATTGGACTCCCTTATCACGAATGCAAAGAACTCCGATTTTTTGGTTGTATTGCTAATGGAAGATGACGTAGCTCAAAAGAAAGACCAAACACTTAGCGTACCGCGTGATAATGCCATCTTTGAGCTAGGACTTTTTATCGGAGCGCTAGGGTTAGAACCTCGTCGCTGTTTTATGGTGTCTAGTGTCGTAATGGGCGCCCTGCCAAGTGATCTGCTCGGGCGAATGCTGATCACGATAAAACAGCCTCCCCCTCCCATTGTCAACACCGTTGACTATGGAAAATACGTCGACGCCGCTTCTGAAACTATTTGCAAGAGACTCAACGAGATTCAGCCTTATACGCGTCCAGAGCTTTCGCTTATCACCAAAGGGGAACTCGCAGAGCGGGAACGCAGCTCGGATGAGGTAGGGGGGAATCTTGCAATCGAGTCTGATGTCGTGGCAGTGGTGGTCAATTCCGTACAGCCGGTCGAACAATTAGATCGCAAATTCTGCGCGACTGTCATCAAGAACATCATGGCGGGAGCCCGTTACGAGTATTT
The DNA here is from genome assembly GCA_963809865.1 of uncultured Acidobacteriaceae bacterium. Lineage (GTDB taxonomy): Bacteria > Acidobacteriota > Terriglobia > Terriglobales > Acidobacteriaceae > CAVVDY01. The sequence continues at coordinate 89,300 of CAWELL010000001.1, forward strand.
TTTTGGAGAGCTCAAGAAGAACAAAGTGGCGACGGCTAATCTACTGCAGAGTCTTGCTTTGGGAGAGCTCAAGCCAGCAGGTATGCCACCCGAAAGACTACCTGCTTTCATGAAAGAAAAGTGGGATAACATCTGGTGGAATCTCGAATGCATGAAGCGGCGTTTAGGCATACATTTTCGGAAGAGACCCCCGCTTCAGTTCTGCGTACATAACGCGCAGAGGGAAGGTATGGCGATCAGCTACCTTCGCTGTTCTGACGCGCACAGGGACAAGTTTGTCGAATGGGCTGACGGTAGAGCTGCCGTTGAAATTGCTGAGGAACTTACATCGTCTTGCGCGGCGCGTGATCCGGACTGTTGCATTTTTCATTCGACAATCGACTTTCCCCTCCATGAGGCTGAAGTGAATTGCGACCCTGATGTTCTTGGAGTGCTTATGAAAGAAGAATTCTCGTTGATTGATAAGGAGAACGCTACAGAATTCCTCACGGAGCTCCGTGAAAAGCGGCATGAATTAGTAGAAGAAATTCGCAAAAGCAGAAGTGAGCTGCTCATAGAGGTCAAGAAGAAATTTCCCAATGATCTGCCAGCCGACCAGCAAAAAGCATTGGATGACATTTGGCTGGGCAAACAATGACTGTAGACCCGAGGCGTTGGACGATTAGCTTTCTGCCAATTCTGCTCCTGCTATTACTCTGGTATGCTCTGACTGCCTCCGGAACCGTCAGCCCGGTTTTTCTTCCCAGCCCCGGCCACACGCTGCGAGCATTTTTTTCGCTTTGGTCGGCCAGCTTCTTCCAACAGGAACTGCTGCCCAGCCTGATTCGCATAGGCGGCGCGTTTTTGCTTTCGGTCGCGATTGCTCTGCCCTTAGGCCTCTTGTCAGGTCAGATTCCCACGGTAGCGCGACTGGTGCAGCCGCTCTGCGGGTTCACCCGCTATCTTCCGGTGGCTGCGCTGGTGCCGTTGTGCATCTTGTGGTTCGGCATCGGCGACGGGCAGAAGATAGCGGTGATCACCATTGGTGTGGTCTTTCAGCTCACGCTGCTGCTCACTGCCGATTCAGCAGCCGTTCCCAAGGAACTGATCGAAGCGGCGCGTACCTTCGGGCTCTCCCGGGGGGAGATTATCTGGCGCATCGTCCTGCCATACTCCATGCCGCGTATGTGGGACGATCTGCGAATCGCCGCCGGGTGGGCGTGGTCTTACCTGGTGCTGGCGGAGTTGGTGGCGGGCAATCGCGGCATCGGCTACTTCATCATCCAGTCACAGCGATACCTTGATACCGACCAGGTCTTCGCCGGCATTTTGTTGGTTGGCGTTCTGGGATTGCTCACGGACCTCTTGTTCCGGTTCTCCGGTTCCCGGCTCTTCCAATGGACATGAAGGCCAACGAGGTGCTGCTTCAGTTCGAGAATGCGTGCAAGTCCTTCGTCAGCGCGAAAGGGCAAAACGTCCCAGCCTTGCACGAGGTGTCCTTTTCAGTGCATCGCGGCGAATTCGTGACCCTGATTGGGCCTTCGGGCTGCGGTAAATCTACGCTGCTGCGGCTGGCTGCCGGCCTGGAAGCGGTGACTGCCGGAAACGTTCTCTATGATCGCAAATCCGTAACTGGTCCCGGATTGGAGCGCGGCTTCGTCTTCCAGTCCTACAGCGCGTTTCCCTGGCTGACGGTAAGAGAGAATATCGGATTTGGCTTGGGGAAGGAGCGGCATAGCTCAGGAGAGCATGAGATCTCTCATTGGCTGGAAGTAACCGGGCTGAAGGAGTTTGCGGATTCCTATCCCAAAGTGCTGTCAGGAGGAATGCGGCAAAGGTTGGCGCTTGCCCGCTCCATGATCGTGCAGCCGAAGCTGCTGCTGCTCGATGAGCCTTTCGGCGCGCTCGACGAGCACACCCGTGAAAGTATGCAGCAACTATTGCTGCAGGTGGTGGCCAACTCGGGCTGCACCGTGCTGTTCGTGACCCACGATATCCGCGAGGCAATCCTGTTGGGCGACCGGACCATCGTATTGAGCTCGCGTCCCGGTAGAGTACTGCGCGATGTTACTTCGGGGCTATCGAAACCACGCGGGCGAGAGCACATTCGCACGCCGGAGTTCGCTGCTCTTTATGAGACAATTCTCGATGAACTGCCAGTGTAAGCGGCCCGGAGAACCCGAATGGAGTTTGTGACTTCGACTCTGCCCTGGAGCGGTACCCCGGTATGGCGGAGCGACGGACTCCGAGCATACCTGGGCGAGCGTCTCGTGCCTTCACAGAAGTATCTTCCCGCATCAATTTCACTGTTCGTCGATCTGGACGTTCCAGAAGCGTCGGTTGATCAAATGCTGACTGGAATGACGCAGCATCTGGAAATCGAATTCGCCAGGCGAGCGGAGCGCAAGCAGCGATTTGTTGAGCTCGGACTGATTACCGAAAACGAGTTAGAGGCGTTTCTGGTGGAGCGCACGCATCTACAGCCTTGGGCGCTCTATTATTCGACGAATGGTGGTTTGGGCGGAGCTGAAGATGCAGTGCACGAAGGCGACGCGCGAGGAGTAATTCCCTGCTCGTCTATGCGCAATCATGGAGTCGCATGGGAGCAGACGGAGCAGGGCGAGGTTCGAACCTGGTTGGCCACTTCGCGACGGCCCAATACTGCGTGGGACTGGGAGTCGGATATCGGTCACGAGTCGGCGCATTCGGCATTCGCGCAGGTGCCTCTGTTTGTGCAGTCGAGTCCGCGCATTCCAGATGATCTGCTCTCGACGCTGGTTGATCCGAAGCAAATAACGCCGCTGCACGTGGCACAGATCCTGTATCTGTGGTCGGAACTTGCCGTGGTGTCCATGCGCGGCGAGCACCGTCCGACGGCTACTGGGCTGCCGGTGACTAGCTCCCGTGAACTGCTGGCGTTGTTGCAGCTTTCGGCTTTCGTCAGCGGCGATGGTGAGTTTGAGGAAGCCGCGGCGATTTGCGAGGCAAAGAGCGGGATGATTGACGTGAATAATGGCGACGAGATTTTCCGCGTGGCTGCGCCGATTATCCGCGCACTGCCTCACGCCTCTGTGTTCGTAAACGACGCTGAGCCGCCAAGCTTAACTATGCTGCAGGATGCGCTCTCGGTTGCGCGGTAATCGCAAAGACTTAGTCTTCGTTCGCCATTTTGCTGGCATTCATGCCGCAGTGCGGACACGAGTAGGCCTCGATCAACGGTGAACCGGCATCATCCTTGGTTGCGAGACCATCCAGCAGTAGCTTGTCGGCGTGATGGTTCATAGTATGGCCACAATTCGGACATTTCATTTCGTCACCTCCTGATAGATTCGGCGTTGCGCAAGCTACTGCAAGGCAATGTGCTCCCGGCCGTGGCGTAACGTCTTCGCCATCCAGATGAGCTCCTTCAGAAACTGGTCGATGCGCGGAAGCATGGCTTCATCGCGCAGCGCGCCATCAGCAGCAAACAGCTTATGAACGCTGGCGAAATTCACATCCCAGAAGATAGTGACCAGGCCCAATTCGCGCAGGACGGGCAGCAAATCCTGAATGCCTCGGGCTCCGCCAAATGCGCCGGCCGAGACGCCGGCGATTCCCACCGCCTTATGGATATATTCCTTCAAACAACTATCCAGTGCGTGCTTCAACAATCCGCAATAGCCGTGGTTATATTCGGGCGAAACTATGACGAGTGCGTCAGCCCGCGTCATTTTGAAAGCGAAATCGGGGTCTTTAATATGCTCGCCAGCGTCATCGGTGGGTAACGGAAGGCGCGCAATGTCGATGAGCTCGGTTTCTACATTCGGTCGTTTCGCTACTTCCGCCGTCATCAGGCGCGCCGCGTACTCGCTCATGCGGCCCTTACGCACCGTACCCAGGATCACCGGAATGTAAAGCGGTCGCAATTCTTCAGGCAGGTTCAAATCAATTTCTGGCATTGGCCCGTCCATTCCTAGCAGCAAGCTTCGTGAAGCTCAACTGGAGCACTGATATTACAAATCTGCGATACGGACCGCAAAGCTCCGGCTTTCTTATTGCCACTTACCAGCGCTCTACCGGTTGTGTGAGAATGGCCCAACCACCAATCTAAGGCGAGGGCCGACCAGAATGTCTGAACAAGCCGCTCGTAGCGTGCTGGCACTTGTGGTTGAGCAAAGCGGCGACACCGCTACCGTGCGCTGCTCGGGACGACTCGTCGCCGGTGTCGGCGACCTGCTCTACGACCGGGTGCGCGCGCTGACTCCAAGCTCGCGCCACATCGTACTCGATCTGACCGAGCTCACGCACATGGACAGCTCCGGCTTGGGAACGCTGGTTCGCGCATACGTCCATACCAAGTCGGCAAGCTGCAGCTTGGAGCTGATCAACATCGGCAAGCCGATTCGGCAGCTTCTTGGAGTCACTCATTTGCTCGATGTCTTCGAGACCATCGGGAGATACAACATTCGCATGGGCTGACGCGCAAGGCCGGCTCAACTCTGCTTGTAGCATCTGCGTCTTTCGCCGCCGCATCTTACTGCTTTGGGAGATCTATGAACTGGATCACTGTCGCGGTCGTGGGCGCCATTGCAACCTGGTTTGAGTACAGTTATCGCCGAAGCCGCCGCAAGAAAGCGGAATCGAGCAGCGACGAGAATGGATCCTCTACGACGCCGGCAACCCAGCAAGCGCGAGTTGCACAGCCTGGCAGCGAGCCCTCCATCGTGCCGGGTGACGAAAACGACAAGCAGATGAACGCCGCCGTGTAGTTCGACCAGTGGGTTTAACACCGCATTCATGTAAGTTCGCCCCGCCGCATTGTGCCTCGAACAGCTCCGGCCATACACTGGATGTTCATTTTGAGCATGGGGGCAGCAGTGTCGGAATCGATCATCCAAGCGCGCGCGGTGGAGAAGTACTACACGCAACCTGACGGCAATCGCATTCAGGTGATCGCGCCCACCGACTTGGAAATCTGCCCGGGAAAAATCATTGCGCTGCTTGGTCCTTCGGGCTCGGGAAAATCGACGCTGTTGCGCATGCTCACCGGCTTGTCGGCTGCCTTCATCCGGCGAGGTGCTCTGGCACGGCAAGCCGATGGTCGGGACAGATTCCGCATGTCTCCATCGTGTTTCAGAGCTTCGCGCTTTTTCCCTGGCTCACGGTAATCGAGAACGTCGAAGCGCCTTTGGCGGCGCGCGGATGCGCCTGCGATTGAACGCCACAAACGCGCGCTGCGCATGATCGATACCGTCGGCCTCGACGGATTCGAAACCGCATATCCCAAGGAACTCTCCGGTGGCATGAAGCAGCGCGTGGGATTTGCGCGCGCGCTGGTGGTCGAGCCGGAGGTGCTCTTCATGGACGAGCCTTTCTCGGCGCTCGATGTGCTGACGGCGGAGAACCTGCGTTCTGAGTTGCTGGAATTGTGGCTCAACAAGAAGATGCCGACCACCTGCATCTTCATCGTCACCCACAACATTGAAGAGGCGGTGCTGCTGGCCGACCGGATCATCGTGCTGGGCCGTAATCCCGCGCGCATTCGTACGCGACTTCGAAATCAACATCCCGCAGTATCGCGATCGCAAGTCGCCGCGATTCCTGGCTTACGTCGATTACATCTACAAGGCGCTGACCAAGCCGGAGGAGGAGATGTCTGCTCCAGCGGCAGCGACTGGCGTGGGCGCAAATGGCCAGGAGCACCAGCGTACCAAGTTCCAGATGTTGCCGCACGCGCGTCCCGGCGGCATTGCCGGCTTCATGGAGCTGCTTACCGATCGCGGCGGACGCGACGATCTCTACAAGTTGGCCGACGAGCTCGCCATGGATGTCGACGACATCCTGCCCATTGTTGACGCCGCCGTGATGCTGGGCTTTGCCAAGGTCAACGAAGGCGATGTCGAGATCACGCCCGAGGGCCGCGAGTTCGGCGAGGCTGACATTCAAGCGCAGAAGCGGCTGTTCCGCGAAGCGGCGCTGAAGAACATCGCCATTCTTCGCCTGATTGAAAACACGTTGCACGCCAAGCGCGATCACGCCATCGGCGAAGAATTTTTCCGCGACATTCTCGACGAACATTTCAGCTCCGATGAAGTCGAGCGCCAGTTCGACACCGTGTTGAACTGGGGACGTTACGCCGAGATCTTCGACTACGACTCCGAAACCGGCCGCCTCTTCCATCGCGAAGATGCCGAACTGGCCGCACGCCAGGATCAAGAGAATTAATGGCGCGCGACCTCTGGCAGCCCGTCAAAATTCTGGGCAAGGGACCGTGGTCGCTGCTTCCCGCGCAGACCTGGTCGATGCTGACCGACTTCTTCATCTTTGCCGCGGGGCTATCGCTTTTCTACGGCGTCGTGGTGCTGGCGCGCACCTGGTTCGGGCCGTTCAATCCGCACGTTGAAATCTCGCGCGATCCGCGCATGCTGCCGGTATACGCGGCGTATTCGCTGATGCGCATTGGCGTCGCCTACTTTCTCTCGCTGGCATTCACGCTGGTCTATGGCTACGTCGCCGCTTACAACGCCCGGGCCGAGCGCATCATGATTCCGCTGCTCGACATTCTGCAATCCATCCCGGTGCTCAGCTTTCTGCCGGGAGTGATGCTGGCCATGGTGGCGTTGTTTCCGCATCACCAGATCGGCGTCGAGTTGGGAGCCATCCTGCTCATCTTCACCGGGCAGGTGTGGAACATGGCGTTCAGCTTCTACTCGTCGCTGAAGAGCATCCCGCGCGAGATGCGCGAGGCCGCCACCATTTACCGCTTCAACTGGTACCAGCGCTTCACTCAGCTCGAAGTTCCCTACGCGGCCATCGGGCTGGTGTGGAACTCGATGATGTCGGTCGCCGGCGGCTGGTTCTTCCTTATGGCGTGCGAGATGTTTGTGCTGGGATCCAAAGATTTTCGCCTGCCGGGATTGGGATCGTACCTGCAAACCGCGGCCAGCGCCGGTGACACGCCGAGCATTCTCTGGGGCATCGGAACCATGGTTGCGGTGATCGTTGTGCTCGACCAGATCGATTTGGCGTCCGGTGATTGCGTGGGCGGAAAAATTCAAGATCGAGCAGGTGGAGAGCACCGACGCTCCGCAATCGTGGTTCCTGAACCTGATGGAGGGCTCGCGCTTTCTGGCGCGGCTGCGCAAGAAGCGTTGTGAATCCCAGCCGCGAATACCTGCGCATGCGGTTCGCTCACCAGCACGCAGAGTCGCACCAGCACGCAGCCGGAACCGTGGAAGGTGTGGCCGGCCGGCTAATCGCGTCGATTGCCGTCGCCCTCGTCATCTACGCTGTCATTCGCGCTGGCATGATGCTTGCCGGACTGACCGCGCCGAGTATCGCGAGATCCTGGTCGGAGCCGGCGCGACGTTTCTGCGCGTTTTGGTGGCGCTGGTGATCGGCTCGCTATGGACGATTCCTGTCGGCGTCGCCATCGGTTTCAGTCCGCGGCTGGCGAAGAGTCGCGCAGCCACTGGCGCAGATCGCTGCATCGGTTCCGGCGACTGCGCTGTTCCCGATCGTGCTGCTGGTGCTGATTCGCATTGGTGGCGGCCTCGGTCTCGGCTCCATCTTGCTGCTGCTGCTGGGCACCCAGTGGTACATCCTGTTCAACGTCATCGCCGGAGCGATGGCGATTCCTACTGACCTGAAAGAAGCTTCCACACTATTCCGCTTCAGCTCCGGGCAGCGCTGGCGGCAACTGATTCTGCCGGGAATTTTCCCCTACCTGATGACTGGACTGGTTACGGCTTCGGGCGGAGCGTGGAATGCCAGCATCGTGGCCGAGTACTTCCGCTTCAAAGACCAGACCTACACCACGGTTGGACTCGGCGCGGTCATCTCGCGCGCCACCGACGCCGGCAACTTCGCCCTGCTGCTGGGCTCGACGGTGATCATGGCACTGGTGGTGGTCACCATCAATCGCCTGGTGTGGCGTCGCATGTACCGGCTCGCGGCCGAGCGCTACACGCTGGAAACGTAAGGGGAGCTTCATTACCGCGAACACCCTCTATTTCCTCTTTAACAGTGCTCTCAATATGCGTACAATCGCTCTCATAATGAGAGCAAAGACAAGAGCTCTGCCGGATGTACTCTTCGGGAAAGCTCGCGGCGCTATTCTTGGCCTCCTGTACGAGCATTCGGATGAGTCCTTCTACTATCGTCAGGTTGCCCGCGAACTCGACAGCTTGAGCACTGGCACCCTTCAGCGCGAACTGGACACTCTGACACAACTCGGACTGATCGAGCGCTCAGCGCTGGGCAAACAAGTGTTTTATCGTGCCAACCAGTCGCATCCGGTTTTTCCGGAGTTGCGCGCCCTGGTAGGGAAAACGGTCGGCGCGATTTCGATGCTTCGTTCCAGTCTCGGCGCATTGGCAAAGCGTATCTCTGTTGCTTTTATCTATGGCTCCATGGCGCGGGGAGAAGAGATAGCTGAAAGCGATGTCGACTTGATGGTGATCGGCAAAGCGACGCTTGAGGAAGTGCTAGGAACTCTAAGCGATATCGAGCTCTCAATTCGGCGCGCGATCAGCCCGACCGTCTACTCTGTTGCCGAATTCAAAGCGAAGCTCGACAGCGGAAATCACTTTCTGAACTCGGTGGTGCGTGGCGACAAGATCTTCCTGATCGGAGATGAAAATGAGCTTGGAAAAATGGGCGGAATTCGGCTGGCTCAAGGCCGAACCAACCAGTCGCGATGAGATCAAAGGCTTACTGACTATAGTGAATCGCGACCTGAAGGACGCCCACGTGGTAGCAATATCCGAAGACCGGCGCTTCGAAGCTGCATTCAGTGCGGCTCGTACCACTGCCACTATTGCCTTACGCGCGTCTGGCTATCGAACGTCCAGCCAAGCCGGTCACCACGTGAAAACAATCGAATCCCTTGAGTTGACTATCGCGGCTGATTCCAGGCTGGTACAGAGGCTAAAGACCCTATCGAAGAAACGAAACGCTACTCAGCTACAATTCAGCCGGGAATGTTTCGGCGCAGGAATTGGAATTAGCAATCAAGAGCGCTGCCGAGCTGCAACGCACGGTTGTCGCTTGGCTGGAGAAGCACCATCCCAAGCTGTTGAAAGACTGAACGGCTTTGCTCCGATCCTTCTTTTGGCGGGGTGGGGGTTTCTCGTCCGGTGCAAGCGTGAAGGGGCACGAACAAAAATCCCCACCCGGGCAAACCCGGCCCCAATGGGGCACCCGATTCGTGCTTTCTACCGTAAGCATGAAGTAGTCTGAACCATCCTCAGCGGCCGGGCTGAACCTCTGGCTCTCCGGTTACGTACATAGCCTCGTAGAATTGTGTTTCCCGGGTGACCGGCATAAGCTGGATATCCGCAAAGGGGGTGCCATGACAACTCGGGTGGGTTTCATACTGTTGGCCATCTTTGTATTTGCGGCGGCAGTGCTGCCGGCGTCGGCCAAGTCCGGCGGAAATAGCGATCGGGTGCAGTTCGGCAGCAGCATCAACATCAGCGAGGACGAGAGCGTCGGCGACGTGGTCTGCATTGGCTGCTCGATTCGCATGGCGGGGACCTCTGGCGACGTGGTGGCCATCGGCGGAAGAATCGAGGTTGAAGGTCATGCCAAGGGCGATATCGTAGCCATCGGCGGCGGCGTGAGGCTGGGCGAGAATGCCCAGGTCGGCGGCGATGTGGTCACCATCGGCGGAGAGCTGGCGCGTGGCAACGGGTCGGAGGTGAACGGCGAGATCGTGTCGCAAAGCGGCGGCTACGTTTTTCCGTTGCTGATCATCGTGCCGCTGATTCCGGTGATTCTGATTGTCGCTCTTGTCTGGTGGCTGATTGCGCGCAGCAATCGGCGGCCAGTGCAACCGCAGCCTACATATCCAGGGCGGTAGGACGAACTCGATCTGCGCGATTGAAGTTGCAAGGAGTGGTGTTTCTGCGAGATAGCAACCGTCACCCTGCTCTCTGAACTTCGTGTCGTGTGGACGAAAGCAGGTTCTTCGCTGCGCTCAGAATGACAGGCCCCCAGAACGGCAGTCCAATGGCTTAGTGCGACTTCTCTGTCGCCTCCTCGTCCCCAACCGAGAATTGCGGCACGATAAAACGCAGTGGCGAGCGCATCCCTTCCGTCACCACCGCACGCAGCATGCGCAACTGCTCGCGCAGGCCGATATCGTAAGCGCGCAGTGCGACGTACAGAGCGATCATGAAGCTCACCGTCAGGTTGAGCACAAACACGACGGCGATTCCTTCCACAGCATAGAGAAACCAGCGATCGCCGAGGCCGGCGGTTCCGAAGCGCGCGGCGGCCAGCGCCAGAGTACCGGAGGAAAGCGTGACATGGCGCACGTCCAGCGGAATGCCGAAGAATGCGCCGACAACCGGGGTAAATCCCAGCAGGTAGCCGAGCACGATGCTGGTGCTCCAGCCGCCCATGTTGTGGCGAACAATATGGGCGAACTTTTTGGTCGCGCGCTCGCTCAGGCGCAGGCCGAGAGGATGCTGCGCGATGGCCTCGGACAGGTCGTAATAGACGGCGGCATTTTCCAGCCAGCTTCCGGCAAGCGCGGCCAGCCAGAGAATGACGCCGGTGACGATGGCGTAAAAGGCCGTGCCGGAAGCGAACGGATGCAAAGTTTCGTAAACATGAGACGCGCTTTCGCGTGCCAGGTAAGAGTGTGCAAACAGAAGCTTGTAGAGCCACTCGAAGACGACGGCTCCCGCAGAGACGGCGAGCACATTGCCCAGCGCCGCAGCCAACTGCGTGCTGGTGATGCGCGAGACGAACTCGGTCAACTTGCTGGAGCGCTCCTGCCCGCGGTTGTCGCGGATGATGCGCGCAAACGTTGCCGCCGTGGTTGCCGGTTGTTTGGTGGCCAGCACCAGTCCGAAGACCTGCAGCAGGACGAAGCTCACGGCGTAGTTGGTACCCGCCGCAAAGCCTTCGAAAAACAGCGGCAGATGCGCGTCCACGATGCGCATCTTGATGGCAGCAGTAAACACCGTGAGCAGGCCGCCGCCAATGGCCGCTCGCCACATCCAGCGATACTCGGCGGGGGTGGTGGCGATGTAGTGCTCGCCGGTATCGCCGGTCCGATCGACAACTTTGCGCGCCAGCAGGTTAAGATTCTCGCGCAGCAGCGAAGAGATGCGCTTGTCGTCGAGACTACCTTCCTCGAGCCGCGACAGTAGCGTGTGTACGGCGGGGGTTCGCGTCTGCGCGTCGGACGCGGTGAGCACGGCGGCGATGGCCTCCATGCGCTGCAGGCACGCCTGGATGGTCTTCAAGTCGAAGACCAGTTCGACGCTGATGCCCTCCGAGTCCATGTGCCCGTAGACTTCTTCCATCTCCTGGCGGCAACGGGCCACATCCTGCTTCCACGCGTCGAAGCAGGCGACGGCTTCGGGCGTGTCCACGCTGGTAATGAGATCTTCGGTCTTGCGGGTGAGTTCGTAGAACGGAGAACGCGCGATACCGTGGGTGCCACTACGGTCGCGCATCTCCGGCGCAAGACCCAGGCCGCTGATACGTGCCGCCAGCAGGCGCATGGCTTCGTGCAGGTCGCGCAGTTGGCGCTCCCAGAAAACGGGATCGTCCTGCGGCGTGAGCACGGTGACCGTGCGCTCAAACAGGTCGGCAGGTTGCGCGGAAAATCGATGGACATCTTTCTCTCTGGAATAGAGGTCCATCAGCAGCTTGGAAGCATCGGAGTCGCGACGCGCCGAGGGCAGCACGCGGCCGACGAGGCGGCGAACGATTTCCGTGGTGAAGGGATGTACCGACGGCAAGCCAACTTCTGCGAACAGTGTCAGCGAGTCGATTTCGGCGAGCAGCCTGCCCAGCGATTGCTGCACGCCGACGCGAAGGTCAGCGTCGCTCTCCAGAATGTCGAGCAACTGAACCAGCCGCGCGAGCTCACCGGCGGCGCCGTCCCCCTGACGCGTCCAGCGGATTACCGCGACGAACGCCGACCTTCGCGCCGGCAGTGTGGCCGCATCGCGAAAGCGCTGCAACAGATGCATCAGTTGCGGCGGCTTCAGTATCCGCTCAACCCGCTTGTCATTCGGAGGATTGTAGGCCAGCTGCTGCCCGGCGCCGTCGCTCATGCGTCACTCGTGTGGCGAGATTAGCACAGGCGCAGACCACCGCACATCACAAGCGCGGCTGATGTTCATCACTGTGTTCGCTCCTCCACGCTGTCATCCTGAGCGGAGTGAGTCTGTCCCGAACGGGACGGACGAACGTAGTCGAAGGACCTCTATAGCATGCCCGAAGATCGCTCCTACTGCGTCTACATCCTGGGAAGTATCTCGGGCACGCTGTACATCGGGGTAACGGGGAACCTGCGCAAAAGAATGTGGCAGCACAAGAACCATGTATTTTCTGGATTTACTGCAGACCACAATGTCGATCGCCTGCTCTATCGGGAAAGGTATTTCAGTGCAGGAAGCGCCATAGCACGCGAGAAGCAACTAAAAGGATGGGCTCGCAACAAAAAGATTGCGCTCATTGAGAAAGAGAACCCAGAGTGGAAGGACCTCGCGGGTGGCTGGTTTGATGACACTCCGCCGATGCTCGTGATACGCGAACAGCATGGGCGGGAATAGGGGTCCTTCGACTGCGTTCGTCCGTCCCGTTCGGGACAGACTCACTCCGCTCAGGATGACAACTCTTACGACTTAGGGCTTAGGGCTTACCCCTTATCCGATCTCCACCAACTCTTCTATCCTGGCCTTCCATTCTTTCGGGCCGGATTCGTGCACCGAATTTCCCCGCGAATCCACGGCGACGGTGACGGGCATGTCTTCGACTGTGAACTCATAGATCGCTTCCATGCCGAGGTCGTCGAAGCCAACGACACGCGACTTCTTGATCGCCTTGGAGACCAAGTACGCTGCGCCGCCAACCGCCATCAGGTAAATCGCTTTGTGATCGCGAATCGCTTCGATCGCTACGGGGCCGCGCTCGGACTTGCCCACCATGCCTAGCAATCCGGTGTGCTCGAGCATGTGGCGGGTGAACTTATCCATGCGCGTAGCCGTGGTAGGTCCGGCAGGTCCGACGACTTCGTCGCGCACCGGATCGACCGGCCCGACATAGTAGATGAAGCGATCTTTGAAATCGACCGGAGGCTTCTCGCCCTTTGGCGTGCATGTCGGCAATGCGCTTGTGCGCGGCGTCGCGTCCGGTAAGCAGCTTGCCATTGAGCAGCAGCACGTCGCCCAGTTTCCAGGTTGCAACTTCCTCGCGGGTCACGGTGTCGAGGTTCACGCGCCGCGCGCCCGATGCCATGGGATCGTAGGTAATATCGGGCCAATCGGAGAGTGACGGCGGCTCGAGCGCGACCGGGCCCGATCCGTCGAGTACAAAGTGCGCGTGGCGCGTCGCAGCGCAGTTGGGGATCATCGCGACCGGCAGGTTGGCGGCGTGGGTCGGGTAGTCCTTTACCTTCACGTCGAGAACAGTGGTCAGTCCACCCAACCCCTGCGCACCAATGCCGAGCGCGTTGATCTTCTGGTAGAGCTCAAGCCGCAACTCTTCGGCGCGATTCGATGGGCCGCGCTCGATCAAGTCTTGAATGTCGATCGGGTCCATCAGTGACTCTTTGGCCAGCAGCATGGCCTTCTCGGCGGTGCCGCCGATGCCGATGCCGATCATTCCCGGCGGACACCAGCCTGCGCCCATGGTCGGAACCGTCTTCAACACCCAATCAACAATCGAGTCAGACGGATTCAGCATGACGAATTTCGACTTCGCCTCCGAGCCTCCGCCCTTTGCAGCGAGCGTGACTTCGACCGTGTCGCCGGGCACGACTTTCATGTTCACCACGGCGGGCGTGTTGTCCTTGGTGTTCTTGCGCGCACCGGCGGGATCGGCGAGGATGCTGGCGCGCAGCACGTTGTCGGGATGCAGGTAGGCGCGGCGCACGCCTTCATTCACCATGTCCTCGACGCTCATCCACGCGTCCCACTGCACGTTCATGCCGATCTTCAGGAACACGGTGACGATGCCGGTGTCCTGGCAGATGGGGCGATGGCCCTCGGCGCACATGCGCGAGTTGATCAGGATCTGGGCGATGGCATCGCGCGCAGCAGGCGACTGCTCTTTCTCATAGGCGCGCGCCAGGTTCTTGATGAAGTCGACCGGATGGTAGTACGAGATGTATTGCAGCGCATCAGCGATGCTCTGGATGAAGTCTTCCTGCTTGATAGTGGTCATGAGTGCCTCGGGGTGGGCGCGTGATTTAACTATTGCGTAACCTTACAGATTACAAAACCGAACCATCCGATGCGATGGAATTCGTCGCGGAATCCGCTGTGCGATTGCCTGGATTAGGGCCTTTGAGCCGCATATCTACTGTTGTCGACTTGTCACCCCACGTCGGTGAGGTACGTCACTGAACCGTGTGTCAGCCCTCCGCCGCAGCGCAAATGGCCTTCCCTGATCCCCATCTTTTAGAACTGTCATTCTGATAGAACCGTCATTTTGAAATAACTGTCATTCTGAAAGAGCTGTCATTCTGAGCGAAGCGAAGAACCTGCTTTTCGTTGCACGCCGCGAACCGCTGCCGTCCGCTGAAGCGGACTCACAATTTCCCTCACGCCTACCCCAGCATTGAAATGCTGGGCTAAGATCTGCCGTCCCTGCGGGACGGGCTTACGGTTCGGTCCACCGTCTCCGCATCTCGAGTACCCGCACGGTATCCTATTGCCATGTCCGAGAACGGATCGAACGCGGCGCTCAGCCGGAGAGCTTCGATGTGGTAGTCGTCGGTGCTGGCCCGACGGGGCTGGCGTGCGGCATCGACGTGAAGCGCGCCGGGCTGACGGCGGTCAACATCGATAAGGGCTGCCTGGTGAATTCGCTGTTCAACTATCCCAGCAACATGACGTTCTTCACCACGCCCGAGCTGCTGGAGATCGGCGACCTGCCTTTCTCCAGCCCCAACCAGAAGCCCACCCGTCAGGAGGCGCTGGAGTATTACCGCAAGGCCGCCGAGCACTATGCGCTTGACGTGCGCCAGTATGAGCCGGTCCAGCGCGTCGAGGGCAGCGACGGAGACTTCGTCGTCCACACCACCGACATGCATGGTCGCAAGCGCGAGTACCACGCTCGCAAGCTGATTCTGGCAACCGGCTACTATGATCGGCCGAACCACATGAATGTTCCGGGCGAAGAACTGCCCAAGGTAATGCACTACTACCGCGAGCCGCATCCATTCTTCGGTCTGGATGTGCTGATCGTCGGGGCGAAGAACTCGGCCGCCATCGCCGCGTTGGAGTTGTGGCGCCACGGCGCGCGAGTGACCATGGTGCATCGTGGGCCGGGCGTGAGTCCATCGGTGAAGTACTGGATCAAGCCCGATATCGAGAACCGCATCAAGGCTGGCCAGGTGAATGCCTATTTCAACAGCACGGTGCGCGAGATCGCGCCTGACCACGTCGTACTGAATACGCCAGAAGGCGAGGCCACGATCGCGAACGACTACGTGTTCGCGATGACGGGCTACCATCCCGACTTTGAGTTTCTGTGCAGCCTGGGCATCAAGTTTCGCGGCGACGCCGACAAGAAGCCGATTGTCGATGCGCAGACGCTGGAGAGCAATGTGCCGGGAATTTATTTGGCGGGCGTGATCGTGGCAGGCATGCGCACTAGCGAGATTTTCATAGAGAATGGGCGCTTCCACGGGCAGCAGATTGCGGCGGATTTAAAACAGAAGCTGGCCACTGAGTCGCAAACCGCCAAGGCATGAACTCGTCGTGCATCCCTGAAGTGGAACTCTTCGGCGTGACTTTGCGAAATGGATTCGCCGCTACCCGACCTTCTGCCAGGTTGTCTGCTCGCCTTCGCCGGTCACCCCGGCAAGCTGGTTAGGCCCGATCTGACTCAGTTGGACAATCGCGAGATAAGGCAACACCTGAAATCCCAGAGACTGGCGCCCCTGCAAGGTGAGCTGGTTCATGGCAGAAATCTGCCACTGTCCTTCTACCATTTGCATACCCATGGGCGTTGGCGTCTGTCCGCGAAACAAGTGGTCGGCGGAGAACTGCGCCACCACTTCGGAGACCATTCCGAATGGGTTCACGATCTGAATTTGCCACGAGCCCACCAGCACCTCCGCCAGGCCCGGCGCCTGCGGCAGCGGAGAAGGAAAAGGGTTGGGGACCTGCGGCGGCGTTACATTCTTGGGTGTCAGCGTGGCGGGGGGCGCGTTATCGTCGTCGTTATCGTCATTGAGTCCCGTAATGCCCCATGCCAGCCTCTTCATCGGATCCGGGTCCGAGTCGCGAAAGTCCACCCACGTCATGCCCACCAGAAAGAGCGGAAGATCAGGCTCGGCGGGCGCATCCGGTAAAAGCACTGGGATCACAGGCGACTTCTGGTCGACGAACCTCCGCAGAAAGGCGGCCAGTTCCTGATGCTGCCAGGGACCGACCCCCTCGCTTCCGACGAACACCGCTGCAGATTTCACACAGCCGATCTGCTGCTCCAGCGCGTCCTGCCAGGGCATTCCGGGACGAAGCTCCCACTCATCCAGCCACGGCAGAATTCCGAGTCCTTTCAGGTCTCTGCCGATTTGCTTAACCTGCGGCTTGTCGCGATCATTGTGGCAAAGAAAGACATCGAACGTACCGGCTTCTCGTTTGCTCTTCAGGAGGTCGGCGGGTGAGTCCGCTGGTTCCTTGCCCCGGTTGTGCCATTCGGTTCTCCGCAGTCCGCAGTTATTCTGCCACTTAATTGACAGATTTTCACGCCTATCGCTTAGAGTCCGGCATGAGTAGTAAATCCGCACCTTATAGTACAGGGTTGGGTGAGGTTGGATGTGCGAGATTCGCGGCGCGGAGGTTTGGTAGCGAATCCAGCAGCACAGGGCCAAACGGTTCGTATCCGATCGATGGGCCTTTTTAGCTCCTGAGACTTGCCTGCCAAAGATGGGCTTCGAAGTGCCATCCGTAAGCAGCCGGCTTCCAGAGTGGCTGCGATACCCTTATTGCTGATTGGCTGAATTCGCCCCTTATGCGACGCGTTATAGTTGCGGAACTACTTGACGACGACCTGGGCCCGCCAGCCGAGGTTGCGCAGTCGCTGCGGGACTTGCAACACATCAACAGCTGGTTCGGGGGAACCCGGACCACGACTACGCTGCTGCAGCGGGTCGCCGAAAGAACGGGATGCCGGGCGTTAAGTCTGCTGGAAGTCGGCGCGGGCAATGGCCATGTGCCGATCGCTGCGCGGGAGCGGCTCGCATCGCGCGGCATCGGTCTGCGGGTTACCCTGCTTGATCGCGTCGCCTCGCATTTGCCACAAAATGGAGTCGCCTCGGTGGTCGCCGATGCCGTCCAACTTCCCTTTCGCGACGACAGCTTCGATGTGGTGGCGTGCAACCTGTTGGCCCATCATTTCGAGCCGGAGATGTTGGAGCGATTTGCCTGCGAGGCGCTGCGCGTGGCGCGAGCGGCGGTCTTGATCAACGACCTGATCCGCAGCCGGGTGCATCTCGCGCTCACTTACGCGGGCCTGCCACTGTTTCGCAGCCGTATTACATGGCACGATGCACCGGCTTCGGTGCGCCGGGCCTATACACTCGAAGAGATGCGCGACATCGTAAGCCGAATACCTGCCCGGCGGATTGAAATCTCAACCCACTATCTCTATCGGATGGGTGTTTTGCTGTGGAAGTAGCGCGGGCGCATTATCATCTGGCCGTCGTGGGCGGCGGCCCGGCGGGAGCTTCGGCGGCCATCACCGCTGCGCGCAACGGCGCCTCGGTCGTGCTGTTCGACAGCAGCGAATTTCCCCGGCAGAAGGTTTGCGGCGAGTTTGTTTCGGCAGAGTCGCTGGGGTTATTGCGGGAGCTGCTGCGCGAACATGCGCGTGCCGATGCAATTCTGGCAGAGGCTCCGGTGATTGATCGAGCGCGAATTTTTGCATCCGGGCCGGACGGCGGAAACTGCGATTGAACCGGCTGGGCTGAGCATTCCGCGCACGGTGCTCGACCTGCTGTTGTGGGAGTGCGCGCAACAAGCAGGGGCCGCTGCTCATAGCAAGTGCGAAGTGCTGTCGGTCGACGGGCACGGGACCGTTCACAGTTACCACTGTTTTGGGCGAGTTTGTAGCTGACGCAGTCATTTTGTGCACCGGACGATGGTCGCGGTTTTCCTATTCCAACGCAGTGGCCAGCGGACCTAAGTGGATCGGGATCAAAGCGCATTATCGCGAGCCCGATCCCGCAGCAAGCACCGACCTGTATTTCTTCGACAACGGATACTGCGGCGTGCAGCCGGTGGCGGCGGACAGCGGTGAATGTGTGCGCGCTGGTGCGCTCGGATGCGGCGACTACGCTGGAAGCAGTCTTCCGTTGCTCGCCGCAGCTTCAGGCCCGGGCGGAACGTTGGGAACGCATCAGTCCTACGGTGAGCACCGCGCCGGTTCTGTATCGCAAGCCGACCTGTTTGCGCGGCGGAGTGCTGCTCGCGGGGGATGCTGCGGGATTTATCGATCCATTTGCCGGTGACGGGATTTCGCTGGCTTTGCGCAGCGGTCGAGCAGCGGCGGAATGCATTGTTCGGAATGCCAGTTTATTGGGCGATGCATGCCAGGAATATGAAGCGGTTTATCGGCAGCAGTTCGCTCCGTTGATCGCGGCGTCAACGCGAGTTCGCAGGCTGGTGTCGCTGCCGGGAGTTACCAAGGCATTCGTGCTGCAATTGCTGCGCGTTCCGGGAGTGCTGCCATACGTGATCAGGAAGACGCGAGTGGGATGAGCGGGAAACACCTTTTGTAACAACTGTCATTCTGAGCGAAGCGAAGAACCTGCTCTCACACGCCTTTCTACAACAGTTCGGTACTGACGAGCGAGCCAGTCTTGCCGGAAACGCTGAGCCCGGAGGGCGTGGGATGGGATAAAGCGTTTGCAAACTGAAGGGTAATACAGGCGGAAACGAAAGCAGGTCCTTCACTTCGTTCAGGATGACAAATCTAAAGGTGGCACAGTTGTGGCACGACCAAGGTCGTGCCCTGACGCGAATCGTCGAAACCTGAAAGTTTTCAGCAGAGAGAAAACGAAAGCAGGTCCTTCGCTTTGCTCAGGATGACAAATCAAAAAAGTGGCGCAGTTGTGGCACGACCTGAGGTCGTCCCCTGACAGCGAATCGTCGAAACCTGAAAGTTTTCAGCACAGAGAAAACCAGAGCAGGTCCTTCACTTCGTTCAGGATGACAAATCGCTTCGTTCAGGATGACAAATCTAAAGGTGGCACAGTTGTGGCACGACCTGACAAATCAGAATGTGTTGGCGCTAGCGAATGACCAGCACGTCGCGAAGATTGTCGCGGCCGAGGAAGAATTTAATCGACCCGAAATCGCGGAAGAGATTCTCGACGTGCCGATTGGCGAAGACGCGTTGCAGTTTGAACGATTCGCCCGGTTGCATATCGACGGCTTCCTTCGAGGCGATGTGATAGCGATAGAAGGGTTCCTTGGGGCCGGCATCTTTGGTGTGGAAAAAGCCGAGCAGGATTGAGCCGGGCTTCATTCCCACGTGAACCCGCTCGATGACCGGCTTGACCAGTGGCTCAGGCAGATAATCGGCCAAGTCCCAGAACATGACGGCGTCGAATTCCTCGCGCTCGAAATTGAGGTTGTCGCGCAGGAACTTTTCAGTATCGAAAACCTTCCCGCCGTTGTCGTCTGCCACCAGCAGGTCTTTATCGGCGGACAGGCGCAGCAGGTCTTCCTGGTGGAACTTGTGCCCAAGCCCGGTCATGAAAGTGATGTTGGCGGGCGAGGTGGCGCCGAGGTCGAGGATCCTCAGGTCCTCCTGTTTAGAGATGTACTTGATGAACTCGTTGAAGCCGGTGGAGCGCCGGGCGATACGTTGGCCCGAGCCTCCACGGTGCTCGGGACCTGAACCCGCCTGTGATCCGAAAATTCTACTGAAGATGCCGGAGGCCACGTTCCCACATTGTAAGGCCACGGCGGGGCAAAACCAACCGGCTCGGGAGAGCCACCGGATGCCCGCCACAACGGGTGGAAGCATCACGCTTTAGCGTGGTGAAAGAAGCGTCGCAAAAGGTGGGGCTTTAGCCTCGGCGTCTCTGGACATTGCAGACGCAATTAATCCAATTCCGCCGCGGCTAAAGCCAGCACGGAGCCAGCGCTGTTTCACCACGCTGAAGCGTGGTGCTTCCACCGAAAGATGCGCTAAAGCGTGGCGCTTCCACCGAAAGATGCGCTAAAGCGTGGCGCTTCCACCAAAAGTTCTAGTGCCGGGGTCCGCCGCGACCGCGTCCACGATCGCCGCCGCGACCACCACCACCGGGCCGGCCACCGCGTCCACCGGGATGACCTCCGCCGTCGCGACGTGGACCACGATCTGCACCGCGGTCATGGTCGCGGTTGAAGCTGGGCTCTTCGACGTCGGCCGCTTCGTGACCACCTTCGAAGGTGACCACTGCGCCAGCCTCGCCCTCGCCTTCGCCTTCAGGGGCGGCTTCGCCGCCGCCCATCTTGGCACGCTGTTCCTTGAGAATCGCTTTGCGCGACAACTTGATGCGATTGCCTTCGACGGCCAGTACCTTGACCAGCACCTGGTCGCCTTCTTTCAGTTCGTCGCGAACATCTTTGATGCGATGCTCGGCGACTTCGCTGATGTGGAGAAGACCGTCGGTGCCGGGAATGATTTCGACGAAGGCGCCGAAGTCGGCCAGGCGTGTGACTTTGCCCAGATAGGTCTTGCCGACCTCAGCTGTCGCGGTGATGTCGTTGATCATCTGGATCGCCTTGGCGGCAGCGGTCTGGTCGCTGGATGAGACGTTGACCTTGCCGGTGTCCTCGACATCGATCTTCACACCGGTCTGCTCGATGATGCCGCGGATGACCTTGCCGCCGGGACCAATCAGGTCGCGGATCTTATCCGGCGGAATCTGCAGCGTGTAGAAGCGCGGAGCGAATTCGCTGATCTTAGTACGCGGCTCGGTGATGACCTCGTTCATCTTGTCGAGGATGAACAGGCGTCCGCGACGAGCCTGGTCGAGGGCCTCGCGCATGATCTGCGGAGTGATGCCCATAACCTTGATGTCCATCTGCAACGCAGTGATGCCGTCGCGCGTTCCGGCGACCTTGAAGTCCATGTCGCCGTAGTGGTCTTCAGCACCCGCGATGTCAGTGAGGATGGCGTACTCTTCGCCTTCCTTCACCAGGCCCATGGCAACGCCGGCGACCGAGGCTTTCAGTGGAACGCCAGCATCCATCAGGCTCAGCGATGCGCCGCAAACCGTCGCCATCGACGATGATCCGTTGGACTCCAGAATGTCGGAGACCACGCGCATGGCATACGGCCAATCGGCCTGATCGGGCAGCACAGCTGAGATGGAGCGCTCGGCCAGTGCGCCGTGACCGATTTCACGGCGACCCGCTCCGCGGAGGAATGCGACTTCGCCGACCGAGAAGGGCGGGAAATTGTAGTGCAACATGAAACGCTTCTTGGCTTCGCCTTCGAAGGCTTCAAGCCGCTGCATGTCGTCTGCGGTGCCCAGCGTGGTGGTAACCAGCGCCTGAGTCTCGCCGCGAGTGAAGATGGCCGAGCCATGGGTGCGTGGCAGCACGCCGACTTCGATCCAGATATCGCGAATCTGATCGAACTTGCGGCCGTCGGGACGGCGCTTTTCCTTGATCACCTGCTCACGGAAGACGCGCTCGCGCAGCATTTCCAGGTAGCTTTTACCCTTCTTGCGGCCGTCGTCATCTTCGTCTTCGAAGCTGTCGAGAAACTCGTCTTTGAGCGCCTTGATAAGGCCGTAGCTTTCGGCCTTGGGATACTTCTCGGTATTCACCGCGTCGAGCAGGCGGTCGCCGTACTTGGAGCGCAGCTCGTTGACGTAGGCTTCGTCGATTACCGGCGGCTCGACCTTACGCTTGGGCTTGCCAACCTGCTTCTGGAGATCGCTGATGGCGGCGCAGATCTTCTTGATCTGCTCATGGCCGAACTCGATGCCCTGGACGATGACCTCTTCCGACTCTTCCTTCGCACCGGACTCGATCATCACGATGCCGTCGGCGGTGCCCACGACCATCAGGTTCATGGTGCCTTCGCGCTGTTCGTCGTAGGTCGGATTGACCACGAACTCGCCGTTCAGGCGGCCCACGCGCACTGCGCCGATAGGACCATGGAACGGAATGTCGGAAACGCTGAGCGCGACCGATGCGCCATTAATTCCGGCGACGTCGGGATCGTTGGTCGTATCGGCCGAAAGCACCATGGCGATGACCTGGGTCTCGCAACGGAAGCCATCGGGGAACAGAGGACGGATGGGGCGATCAATCTGGCGGCTGGTAAGAATCTCGCGCTCGCTGGGACGCCCTTCACGCTTGATGAAGCCGCCCGGAATGCGTCCGGCGGCGTAGGTGTATTCGCGGTAGTCAACGGTGAGGGGGAAGAAATCGATGCCCTCACGCGGTTCGGCGTTGGCACAGGCGGTGGCGAGAACCACGTTGTCGCCAATGCGCACAATGCAGGAGCCGTGGGCCTGCTTGGCTAGTTTTCCAGTTTCGAAGCTGATGGACTTTCCCCCATGCAGCTCAACGCTAATTTCGTGCTTCATTGCTTGCAGTTCCTTTTCTGAGCGCGACAAATCGATTGCGGGCGCTCCGCCAGACCGCTGCCAGGCATGTTTGCATTTTCGAAGGCAGGGTGGGCGGATGAGAGAAGAGAGGTGCGCGGCAGGCGGGCGTCTCCCATTGCGCCGGCAGGTGCACAATAGCGACCTGAAATGCGCTCGGGGGCCCGCGGGCCGGTATGGCTCAAATTACCCATGACGGAAGACGCATGAGTCCGTTCCCGGCAAGCAAAGCAATAATGCCCTTGCGGGGAAATGAAATGACACAGAATACGCTTCGAGGCGCAGTACTTCAGCGGCTGGCAAACAGCTTACTTGCGGATGCCGAGTTTCTGAATAACGGTCTTGTAGCGTTCGGTATCGGACTGTCTGAGGTAGTCGAGCAGGCCGCGACGCTTGCTCACCATCATAAGCAGGCCGCGCCGGGAGGCATGGTCTTTCTTATGCGTCTTAAAATGCTCCGTCAATTCACCAATGCGCTCACTCAGGATGGCGATCTGGACCTCAGGGGAACCAGTGTCGGTATCGTGAGTGCGATACTGGTCAATCAGGGCGGATTTTTTCTCTCGTGCTAACACAGAATCGGGTGCGCTCCTACGTTTTTATCGTGTCTTGTTACGTCAATGAGGATAACACGGGTTGCGGGAAGCGGCCAAACCGGGGTGGGCCACTTGCGGAGGGCGGTCAGCATCCCTGGAGTAAGTGAGTCACGCTGTGGACGAAACGTTGGGCAGTTTCCACGGCGCCCATCGCACGCTCTGGGGGAACAACGGAGCCTGGGCCGGTTTCATAATCGGCAACGGACTTAAGATTGTAGGCCCGGATAAGAAAGAGTGGCAGCGTTTTGTCCAACTCGGGTTCCGCTTCTGCTAAACGGGCAAATTCGCGGTGAAACCCACCGTGTGTCTTTGCAACCTTGCCGGTACGTTCGAAAATGAGAGCTTGAGCGGCATGGAAGGCGGCGAGATAAGCATTCCGACCCGCGTCATTGCCTAATTCGATTTCGAGTTCCGCCCGCGCGTTTGCGAGACATTGTCCTGCCTTTTCCAGATACCTGCCGGACTCCGGCGTCACAGATCGAGCCCTTCGCGTCGAATCTCGTGCATGAGGGGAGAACGTTCTCGATAGGCGCCCTCGGCATAGGGCATGGCGTGAATCACCTCTCCGGTTTCCTGCAGAACCTCGGTGGCTATCTCCGCAATTTTGTCAGACTCAGCCCACCGATCTCCCAGGTTCCTGAGAAATACCGCGATATCGTAATCCGAGTCTGCTTTGGCATCCCCGCGAGCATGCGAACCATACAGCACCACCCGTTCTAACCGCTCACCGTACGTCGCGGAAAGGAGCGCGTAGAATTTAATGAGTGCAGGGTTGGTTTGAAGTGAAGGCAGTGAACTAACCATAGCGGCCTCTTTTTAGCATTTTACGTGGAAATGCGGCAAATCGTACGTTTCATTGCGCTTCAGACAGGACTTAACGCCAGTCCTGCGCGCCGTGGTAGATGTGTAAGATCTCGATTGCCTCCTCCCCGACAGAGTACACAACCACGTACGGGAGGGCGGAAATTGGAAGCTCGCGAGTCCCTTCTCGATGACCGGGTCTACCTCGGTTGGGCGACCTCTTCAGGCTCTTGATCTGCCTGTTTATCGTTCTTACGGTTGACTCGGCAAACTGTGGATGGTGTTGCAGCAGATAGCGGTAAATGCTCTCTAAATCATCGGCGGCAGGAAGCGTCCAACGAATGCGCTTCAGCGCTTGAACATCGCTTCCAGGCGAGCGTCCATTGCCTCTTCTTCAATGCACTCACCTCGCTCGGCGGCAGCAAGTCCCTTTTCAACAGCGGTAATAAAACGTGACTCTTCGTCGAGGTATCGGACTACAACGTCCGTCACTACGCGCTCCGGAACAGTACCTGATTTCTTGGCTAGCTCGGCTATTTTCGCCTGCTGTTCTGTCGTGAAATGCACTTCCATGGCTGCAGGATACGAGATTTGTAATTTGAAAACAATGCCCCAAGATCACCCGGTCCGACGCGCCCGAATTCCACCTTGCGAGCACAAAAAAACACCACGGGCGGTTCCCGAACATCTCATTTATAATGCCGGATTACGCCGAAACCCTGAGATCAATTTCCACTTCTCTGGCCGAGGCAAGTTCGACGGTGACACCCTCAAGAAATTCTCTTCATGAAGGAGCCTTTCATGGCTATTAAAGCGTCAGATTTCATCTGGCATAACGGACGGCTGATCCCGTGGGACGACGCCAAGCTGCATGTAATGTCGCACGTGGTCAATTATGGCTCCGCCGTATTTGAGGGCATACGCTGCTACCTGACCGAGAAAGGCCCGGCGATCTTCCGCCTCGAAGATCACATGCGCCGGCTGCTGGATTCCTGCAAGATCTACCGCATTGACGTGGACTACACGCTCGACGACCTGTGCCAGGCCGCAGTCGAACTGGTGGCCGCGAACAAGGTGTGCGCCGTGCTACGTGCGGCCGATCATTCTGCGCGGCTATGGACAGGTCGGGGTGAATCCGTTCAACTCGCCGACCGATGTCTACGTCTGCAACTACGAGTGGGGCAAATATCTTGGCCATGCCAGCGACGACGATGGGGTCGAGGTCTGCGTCTCATCGTGGTCGCGCATCGCGCCGAACACCATGCCGGCCATCGCCAAGTCGGGCGCGAATTACATGAACTCGCAGCTCATCAAGATGGAAGCCATCGTCAATGGCTACAGCGAAGGCATCGCGCTCGACGTGAACGGCTACATCAGTGAAGGCTCGGGCGAGAACGTGTTCATCGTTCATAAGAACCGCGTCTATACGCCGCCCATCGGCAACAGCGTGCTACCGGGTATCACGCGCAACTCGGTGCTGCACATCGCCAAGGACCTCGGTATCGACACCGTCGAGCAGGTGATTCCGCGCGAGATGCTGTATATCGCCGACGAAGTTTTCTTCAGTGGCACCGCGGCGGAAATCACGCCCATCCGGTCGGTCGACAAAATCACCGTCGGCAAGGGCGTTGCCGGGCCGATTACCAAGACGTTGCGCAGCGAGTTCTACAACATCGTGAACGGCAAGATCGAAGATCGCCATGGCTGGCTGACGCCGGTTCCGATGAAGCAGCCGGTGACGGTGTAACGGGTAGAGCTGGCCTTCAGGCCTGCGTCTATGCGTCTATGCCAAAAATGATCTTGGGGCTTTAGCCCCTGCCGTAAAGGGAGTGGCACTGTCCGCTCCCTTTGCTATTTCGCAGAGCACCTATGCATGTTTATGTGTCGTTCCTTCGCGGCGTGAATGTCGGCGGGCATAACAAGATCAAGATGGATGCGCTGCGCGATCTGTATCGCAAGCTGGGCTTCCACGATCCTCGAACCTACGTGCAGAGCGGAAATGTGGTGTTCGGCGCAAAAGACAAGAATCTCAAAGCGAAGCTCATTGAGGATGCGATTGAAAAGGCCTTCGGATTTCGCCCCGGAGTCGTTCTGCGCAGTGCTGCCGAGCTGAGAAAGACGGCCAACGCTAATCCTTTCGCTAAGCGCGACGGCATCAATCCGGGGCTGCTGCTGGTGTCGTTTCTCGCTGATGCACCAACCAAACAAGGGATCGAGGCGCTGAAAGCGCTGCCCATTGGCTCCGAGGAGATGCACATTGCCGGTCGTGAAATCTTTATCTATTTCCCCGACGGCATGGGGCGCTCAAAATTTCCCTGGGCTTCGATGGACAAGGTGTTGAAGATGACAGTAACCGGACGCAATCTGCGAACCGTTACCACACTGCTCAAGATGGCGGAGGAGATGGAAGCGGCGCGGAAGTGTGGTTAGCGACGCTCCGATTCAGGGCACGAATTCATTCGTGCCGAAACAATCACCTGAAGAAATTTCGAGTCCCTTCAGGGACGACGCAAGAGCAGATCCCTCGACGACTAAAGTCGTCTCGGGATGACAATCAAATAGAAAGGTGAATCGGCACGACTGGAAGTCGTGCCCTGACGCGAAGTTTCCTCCGTCTATTTCTCCGCGCTCGCCGTCAACTGCTTCAGCTCCGCGGGCGACGTGCTGAACAAGTTGCGCAATACCGCAACCTCCGCCGTGATGCCGGTCTCAATCGCAGGCTTCGCATCAGGAGCAAATAGCGGCGAGTGGTTCGAGGGAAGGCTCTCGCCCGAAGCTTTGGCTTCGGCATACTTCTGCGGATTCGCTCCGCCCAGCGAAAAGTAGAATCCCGGCACGCCCTGCTCGACGAAATACGAAAAATCTTCCGAGGTCATGGCCGGCGGCTCCTGCTCGACGTTGTCCTTGCCCAGCGCTTTCACCAGCACCGCGGTCATGCTCTTCGCCAGCGCGGGATCGTTGTAGACAGCATCCGTGGCTTCGTCGTGCTGATCCGCGGAAGCTTCGTTACCCCCGCCGCTTCGGCTTCGCCCTTCACGATGCGATCGATCGAGGCCAGCACGTGCTTGCGCACATTTGCATCGTAGGTGCGAACCGTCAGTCCGAGCTTGGCTTCATCGGGAATGATGTTGTTCTTCAGCCCGGCCTGAAAATATCCCACCGTGACCACCACCGGCTCACCCGGCTTAATTTCGCGCGATGGGATGGTCTGTAAGGCCAGCACGATCTTGGCTCCCAGCACAATTGGGATCGATTGAGTTTTGCGGCTGTGCCCCGTGCGCGCCCTTTCCGAAGACGGTGATCTTGAGCGAGTCGGAGTTGGAAGACATATAGCCTGGGGTATACGCCAACCTTCCCCGCCGGCAGATCGTTGCCGACATGCAGCGCAACCAGCACATCCGGCTTGGGAAATTTCGTCATCAGACCATCAGCGATCATAGCCTTTGCGCCGGATATGGTTTCCTCGGCAGGCTGTCCGATAAGGACCAGCGTGCCGTGCCAGGTGTTCTTGCTTGCAGCCATGACTTCGGCGGTACCGACGATCGACGCCATGTGTACGTCGTGACCACAGGCGTGCATCACCGGAACTTCTTTGCCGCTGTCGTCCTTGGCTGTCACTTTGCTCGCATACGGCAGGCCGGTCTTTTCCGGCACCGGCAGCGCATCCAGTTCGGTGCGCAGCAGGATGGTCGGCCCGGCCCCGTTCTTCATCACGGCGACGATGCCGGTTCCACCAACATTCTCGGTGACGTCATAGCCAAGGCTGCGCAGGTGCGAAGCCAACTTCGCCGCGGTCTGCGTCTCATGCGACGACAGTTCAGGATGCTCGTGCAGGTCAACATACAGCTTGTAAACGTCGGCGGAAGCGGCTTGCACTTCCTTAGAAGGCGCAGGAGCTTGCGCCAACAGCGAAGCTGTGACGAGCAGGGTGAGAGGCAAACCTAAAGCTTTGAGCATGGGTTGCACGGATGATAAGCCGCTCTGGCCTGGGCTGCAACTCGCCGGCTTTGAGATACCCTTGCAGCGCGCGGTAGGGAACGGGTTTAAATGAAGCTATAATCCCAGCCCATTGCAACTTCCGGGGGTGAGATTTCCGGTGAGCACACCAGGCGTTCAGCTTCAAGGCGACCAAGTCGAAGTAACGGATCAGCAGGTTCGCTGGAGCCTGACCAAACGCATCGCGTTTCGCTTCTGCTTCGTCTACTTTGGCCTGTTCTGCCTGCTGACGGAGGTTTTACTCGGGCTCGTCCCGCTACCGAGCGTCGATATTCCCGATCCTTCCACCCTGTGGCCGTTCCGCCAGGTTGTCTTTTGGACGGCCACTCATGTATTCCACTTATCGCAGCCGCTGGTTTACCAGCTGAGCGGCAGCGGCGATAAAACCTATGACTGGGTTTTGCAGTTCTGCTTCCTGATGGTTGCGTTGCTGGCGACTGTTATCTGGTCGCTTCTCGACCGCAAGCGCGAAAACTATGCCACCGCCTATAAGTGGTTTCGCCTGTTCGTCCGTTTTTGTCTTGCCGGACAAATGCTGAGCTATGGCTGGGCTAAAGCCGTTCCCTTGCAGATGCCGTACCCGCGACTGTTCACGCTGATCGAGCCTTACGGCAACTTCTCACCGATGGGAGTGCTCTGGGCGTCAATCGGAGCGGCTCCGGCCTATCAGATCTTTGCCGGATGCGCCGAGATACTGGGCGGAGTTCTTCTCATCGTTCCACGAGTCACGATGCTGGGCGCGCTGATCTGCCTCGCCGACATGACGCAGGTCTTCATGCTCAACATGACCTATGACGTGCCGGTGAAACTTTTCTCTTTCCACATGATTCTGCTCTCGCTGTTCTTGCTCGCGCCTGATATCAAACGCCTGCTCGACCTGTTCTTCTTCAATCGTCCAGTGCAGCCTTCCACGCAGTTTCCTTTGTTTGCGATGCCTCGCGCCAACCGCATCGCCCTCATTGCGCAAATTGTGTTCGGCGTCTTCCTGATGGGCATGAACGCTTACGGAAGTTGGATCCTGTGGCACACGTTCGGAGGCGGGAGCCCCAAGTCGGCGCTGTACGGAATATGGAATGTCGAGGAACTCATAGATTGATGGCCAGCCTCGGCCACCGCTGATGAGCGATGGCGATCGTTGGCGGCGCCTGATTTTCGATGTGCCGGCCGGAGCGGCATTCCAGAAGATGGACGAGTCGTTCGCCCGCTTTGGAACCGCGATCGATACTCACGAAAACAGCCTCACGCTCACCAAGCGCGGCGACAAGGACTGGAAGGCAAATTTCGCCTACACCCGTCCGGCCCCGGATCGCCTGGTGCTCGACGGCGAAATCGATGGCCATAAAGAAAAAATGGAGCTGCAACTGGTGGATCGCGGTAAGTTCGTGCTGGTTAGCCGAGGCTTCCATTGGATACAGGAGTATCCGTTTGTTCGATAGCTTTTGGAGCATCAGCCCGGCGTGAAGAAATTCTCAGGGGCTAAAGCCCGGCGTTTGTTCGGACAGTTTCGGCACGCCTGAAGGCGTGCCCTGATACGAGGCCGGACGATTTATGCCATGAGCGGTTTATGAGAGAGGCCGATGTATGCGGTGAGGTTTATGTGATGACCGATGTTCTGATTATTCCTGCTCGGAGTACAGCGCCCATGCGCTCGCCAGGTCCTGCACCACGTGGCCGAGAGACTTGTACACGGTGATCTCGTCATCGGAGCGCCGGCCTGCGACGTCACCCGCGAGCACCTGACCGATCTCCCCGATGATGTGATCGTCGTTGATCAATCCGGCGGCTTTGGCGCGCAGGAATTCCGCGCCCTGCTGAAGCACTCCTTCGCGGCTGTCGACAAAGAAACGCGAGCGGACGACCAGGTCGTTGTCCACCTCTGCCGGGCCGGCAATGCCCGAACCAACGACATTCACGTGGGTACCCGGTTCCACCCATTCACCCTCAAGAATTGGCTCGGACGCCGCGGTGACGGTACAGACAACGTCCGCATCGGCGACGGCTTGGCGAGGGGTCTCCGCGACGCTTATCGGACAACTCAACTCGGCTTGCATTCTGTCGACGAAGGCTTGCGCCCGCTCAGGCGATCGTCCCCAGACGGCAATGGATTCCAGCTTGCGAACCTTGCTGATGGCGCGCGCGTGGGTGACGGCCTGCTCGCCATAACCCAGCAGCGCCAACCGTCGCGAATCTTTGCGCGCCAGAGCATCGGTTGCGACCGCACTGGCGGCCGCGGTACGAATAGCCGTGATCTCGCCAGCATGAGCAACGCAGACAGGCGCCCCGGATTTGGGATCGAAGAGAATTACCAGTCCCTGATGAGACTGTATTCCGCGAGCAAAATTATCAGGGAAGACGCTGATGAGCTTCGCGCCGAACACGGCACGCTCGCCCATCGCGCCAGGCATGATGCCGAACATGCGGCCATCAGCGAGAGGAATAATCGAGCGCAGCAGTTGCCTGGTCTCGCCGCGCGAGAAGGCGATCATGGCTTGGCGAACGATGGGAATACACCTCTCGTACGTCAGCCGCCGGGCGACTTCTTCTCGGTCGATGAATCGCATGGTGACGGGAAGCTTAAATCACCAGCTCCCCGTCAGGCGAATACTGTGATCTAGGTTACGGCTTTGAATACGGTGACACCCAGAATCAGCGTCAGTACCACGCCGATGCAGAAGATCGCGAACAGGACTTTTGCGATGGCCGCAAAGCCGGCTGCGATTCCGCCAAAACCGAGCACTCCGAAGACAATCGCCAATACCGCGCAAATTAGTGTCCATTTCAACATGCTCAGATGGATGACAAATGTCCCAAAAGCGTTGCCGGGCGCAGCTAAATTTGCATGGCCTTGAGCTGCGGGCTGACGATAAGCGGCGCTTCGGTCGCCTTCTGCACCTCTTCCGGGCTCAGCCCGGGAGCGATCTCCTCCAGCACCAGCCCGCTCTGGGTCACGCGGATGTAGGCCATCTCGGTCACGATGGTATCGACCACGCGCAGGCCGGTGATGGGCAGCGTACAGCGCTTCAGGATTTTGGGAGCGCCGTCACGGGTGGTGTGCTCCATGGCAACGACGACGCGCTTGGCGCTGGCCACCAGGTCCATCGCACCGCCCATGCCTTTTACCATTTTGCCGGGAATCATCCAGTTGGCCAGGTTGCCTTCCTCGTCCACCTCCATCGCGCCCAGCACGCTGAGGTCGACGTGGCCGCCGCGAATCATGGCAAAGGATTCGGCGCTGGAGAAGAAGGCGGTGCCCGGTATTTCCGAAACAGTTTCTTTGCCGGCGTTAATCAGGTCGGGATCTTCCTCACCGCTCACAGGATACGGCCCGACTCCGAGCATTCCGTTTTCGCTCTGCAGTACGACTTCCATGCCCGGCGGAACGCAGTTGGCCACCAGCGTCGGCATACCGATGCCGAGGTTCACGTAGAATCCGTCCTGCAACTCGTGCGCGATGCGACGGACAATGCGGTCGCGCTTTTCGGTGTCTTTCTGCTTGGCGGCTTTTACCTCGGCCATACAAAGCTCCTTCAGAACCGTACGAAAAACATTTCACCACGGAGGCACGGAGAACACGGAGAATCTTGAATACAAATCTATTGGGTCTATCGGTTGGCCGTCGCAAGCTGCGATGCGAGTCGCTAAGTATCGCCGCGAACATCTAGCTTTTTCTGAAACTTTCGTTTCTCCGTGTACTCCGTGCCTCCGCGGTGAATCGTCTCTTACGCTTTTCGCACCGTCCTGCGCTCGATGCGCTTTTCGTAGTTTGTACCCTGCATGATGCGCTGCACGTAGATGCTGGGGGTGTGCACCTGGTCGGGATCAAGTTCACCGGGCTCTACCAGATGCTCGACTTCGGCAATCGTGATCTTCGCGGCGGTCGCCATCATGGGATTGAAATTCCGTGCCGTCTTGCGATAGATGAGGTTGCCCCACTTGTCGCCCTTCCACGCTTTGATCAGCGCGAACTCGGCGGTGAGCGCGCGCTCCAGCACGAAGGGACGGCCGTGAAACTCGCGCGTCTCTTTGCCTTCCGCGACGACCGTTCCGAATCCGGTTGGCGTAAAGAATGCCGGGATGCCAGCGCCGCCGGCACGAATGCGCTCAGCCAGCGTGCCTTGCGGAACCAACTCGAGATCGATTCGGCCGGTGAGCACCATGTCTTCCAGCAGCTTGTTCTCGCCGACGTAGCTGCCCTTGTGCGACTTGATCTGTCCGGCAGCGAGCATCAGGCCCAGGCCGAATTCATCGACACCGACATTGTTGCTGATGGTGCTGAGATTCTTGACGCCTTTACGCACCAGCGCAGCGATCAGGTTTTCAGGAATGCCGCACAGTCCGAATCCACCAACCATGATGGTTGCGCCGTCGTGAATATCGCGCACTGCTTCGTCGGCATTGGCTACAACTTTGTTGAGTGACATGAGATTTTAGTCCGACGGGCGATTGTAATGGGGGACCACAAGCGGCATGACAATTCATAGCCCTGGCGCGCCATCGAACCAGCATTAAACAATTCAAGCCCAGCGCAGGAGCGCTGGGACAAAACGTGCTCCATGAAATCGGAGCCCCTTCGGGCGGCGCATCTTGTACCGCACTGAAAGGGCTCCACGTGTCAAAACGAGAATTTCACCCAGCGCTTCCGCGCTGGGCTTGAATTGTCGTCCCTAGTCGTAATACTCCAGCCCGAGGTGGGTGATCATATCTTCGCCCATCAGGTGGCGCAGCGTGTTCTTCAGCTTCATCGATTGGATGAACAGGTCATGCTCGGGATAAAGCCCTTCCGCCGTCATCGGCGACTTGAAGTAGAAGCTCAGCCACTCCTGGATGCCGAGGCCCCGCAGTGCCGCCGACCGCTTCGCCAGGTCGAGGAACAGCACCACATCGAGCACGATGGGCGCGGCAAGAATCGAATCGCGGCAAAGGAAGTCGACCTTGATCTGCATGGGATAGCCCAGCCAGCCGAAGATGTCGATGTTGTCCCAGCCTTCTTTATTGTCGCCGCGCGGCGGATAGTAGTTGATCCGCACCTTGTGATAAATGTTGCCGTAGAGTTCGGGATAAAGCTGCGGCTGCAGGATGTGCTCCAGCACCGAGAGCTTCGACTCCTCCTTGGTTTTGAAAGACCCGGGATCGTCGAGCACTTCGCCGTCGCGATTGCCGAGAATGTTGGTGGAGAACCAGCCGCTCAGGCCGATCATGCGCGCCTTGAATCCGGGCGCGAGAATGGTCTTGATCAGCGTCTGCCCGGTCTTGTAATCCTTGCCGCAGATGGGCGCTTCCATCTGCTTCGAAAGCTGATGCATGGCGGGAACATCGACCGTCAGGTTCGGAGCGCCATTGGCGAAGGGCACGCCCTCCTTCAATGCGGCGTAGGCGTAGATCATCGAAGGCGCGATGTTCTCGTTGTTCTCGTGCATCGCCTTCTCGAAGAGCTTCGACCGACCGATGCATCGCCCCGGCTTCAATAAAGGTCTCGGTCGAGCCGCACCAGATCATGACCAGCCGCTCGGCGCCGCTCGACTGCTTGAAGTCCTGGATGTCCTGGCGAACCTGCTCGGCCAGATCCATCTTGTTCTTGCCCTTCTTCACATTGGGGCCGTCAAGCTTCTTGACGTAGTTTTTGTCGAAGACCGCCTTGCGGGGCTTGATCGACGACAGGAACGGCTTCACCTGCTCGAGCAGCGAGCGATCCAGCACGCCCGCTTTGCCGGCGGCGGCGTACATATCGTCTTCGAAGATGTCCCACCCGGTGAAGACCAGGTCGTTGAGCTGCGCCAGAGGAGCGAACTCGTTGATCTTCGGCGAGCGGCCTTCGGTGCGTTTACCCAAACGGATGGTGCCCATCTGCGTCAGTGAGCCGATGGGGCTGGCGATCCTTTTGCGGACTGCCTCCACGCCGGCGACGAACGTTGTCGCCACGGCGCCCATGCCGGGGATCATGATGCCCAACTTACCGTTCGCCGGAGCGATTTCCGTCTTGCCGGATTTATGACTGTTTTGCGATGAATCGTTCGCCATTCCTACCATTCCGTTCTATAGAGTGAGTACAAACTTATAATCTTCTCGTATCGAACCGCACAGCGCAAACCAAGTTAGTTGAATGGACGCTGGGCAGCATTGTGCCGCAAGATGCAGGATTGGCCGGGTAACCATGGCAGAACGCAAAATCGCAGTCGTCACCGGCAGCTCCAGCGGAATCGGGCTGCTGACCGCCATTGAGCTGGCCGCCAACGGTTACACCGTGGTCGCTACCATGCGCGACCTGACGCGGAGTGGACGTCTGGAAGAGGCGGCACAGAAATCTGGCGTACGGGACCGGCTGGATCTTCGGCAGCTCGACGTCACCCAGTTCGATACCCTGCCGGGAGCGGTGGAGGGGATTGTTCACGACCAAGGCCGCATCGATGTGCTGGTCAATAACGCCGGGTTCTCGGTCGCCGGCTTCATCGAGGACCTGTCGGTGGACGAGATCCGCACGCAGTTTGAGACCAACTTTTTCGGCGCGGTAGCAATGTCGAAGGCTGTGCTGCCTACAATGCGGCGGCAGAAGTCGGGGCACATCATTCAGATCAGCTCGGTAGGAGGCCTGGTTGCGTTTCCCTTGCTCGGTGCCTACAACGCCTCCAAATGGGCGCTGGAGGCAATCAGCGAGTCGTTGCGCATCGAGACCCAATCGCTAGGGATACGAGTCGTTCTGATCGAGCCGGGATCGTACGATACCGATATCTGGACCCGCAATGTCATCGTCGCCAAAGCAGGGCTGGACGAGAGCTCGCCCAACAAGGAGCGCAGCCGCCGGTTCACCGAGTTCATTAAGAGCCGCAGTCAAAGACCGCGCCGACGCGCGCGAAGTCGCGCGGCTCATCCTGAGGGTAGCGAACGATCCCAATCCCAAGCTGCGCTACCGGATCGGCAAGGATACGGCCGTACCAGTCTGGATGCGGCGCCTTATTCCGTGGCGTACCTATGAGCGGCTGATCGCGAAGGGGACGAAGATCGACTAGAGGCGGAGGGGCTCTCCTTCCCTGATAACGTTGCTTTGATAACGTTGCTTTAGAACTGTCGTTCTGAGCCAAGCGAAGAACCTGCAGAACTGTCATTCTGAGCGAAGCGAAGAACCTGCTTTCGTTCCTCCCGAAACGATGTTGCCTTGCGACGCATTCGCGCCAAGGGCACGTCTTACGTTCCTTCCTGATGCGGATTGTCGCAAAGCGAAGCTTATGCTGGCGTGAGCAAAAGCAGGTTCTTCGCTTCGCTCAGAATGACAGTTCTACCCGAAACCCGCTTTTCCCCTGTCTCCGAAGCCGTGCTCTTTCAAAACGGATTCGCGGCATAGCCCCTAGCTGTCCTTGCGATAGAGCAGATCGCGAATCACGCGCCGCCGCTCGGCATTCATTTCGGGATTGCCCTCGACACTGCCCTCGCCGGCAGGCTCCTCCTCAGGCTCGCTGCAACTGGGACAGCGATTCGCAAAACCCGGCTTGCCGGGTTTCAGCTCGAACTCTTCGCCACAGACGACGCATTTTTTGATGGGAAAAGGCACTGGATAGCTTTTGGCTGTTGGCTCTTAGCTCTTGGCCAGTTCAGCACGTCTAAACATGATCATGGTGGCCATTCACCGTAGTCTCTGAATGGCCAGAAGAAAGAACCCACAAAACACAACACAGCAACGAGGATGGGATGCCACCATATGTCGCCGAATTCTCTAGGTACGGGCACACCGGTATGACGAAAACTTCCGACATACCCGAGCCATTCGACCGCAGTGCCAACAACCCCGACAAAATCGAGATAGCCACAGCAAATAGAACGTGATCAGGCTGCATGCGATGCTTGATCCGCCGGCGCATTAGTCTGTAGCGACCAATCAGACCCTGCGTCGCTGTCTCGTGCTTCGGTATCATCGCCACTTCGTCTTAGCTCTTCGCCAAAAGCTAAGAGCCAATCGCCAACAGCCGTCTCTAAATGTCCAGGTTCTTCACGTCCAGCGCGTTTTCTTCGATAAACTTGCGACGCGATTCCACATCTTCACCCATCAACGTAGTGAAGATGGTTTCGGTTTCGGTTAAGTCTTCGAGCTTCACCGACAACAGCGTGCGGCGCTCGGGATCCATCGTCGTCTCCCACAGCTGCGTCGAACTCATTTCGCCCAGGCCTTTATAGCGCTGCACAGTGTATTCCTTGCGACCTTCGTTGAGCACGTAGTCGAACAGTTCGCGCGCACTCGGCTTCTCGACTGTTTCTGGGCCTGACTTCTTCTTGGAGGCCTTCGGCGCCACCTGCTCGACCTTGTCCTGGTCGGCGCGCTCGGCGTCGCTCAGTTCTTCGTCGCTGGTCTTCGCGGCTTCCTTCTTCACCGCCTCGATGATGTACGGCGGCTGCATATACTCGGCAATCTGCCGGTACTTCGACATCATCTGCCGGTATTCCGGGGTTGATGCCAGCTCCCAATTGATAACGTGCTCGGCGCCTTGTGAGTTGATGAAGATCACTTCCCACAAGCTGTGCTCTTCTTCGAAACGCTTATCGACAGACTTGATGCCGCGCTCTTTGGCGATGGCCTTCAGGGCTTTCTCCACGTCAAGAATCTTTTTCGGCGGCGTCTTGCTATCGCCCTCAAAGTCAACGCGCTTCACCAGGTCGGCCTTGGGCAA
Source organism: uncultured Acidobacteriaceae bacterium (assembly GCA_963809865.1). Taxonomy (GTDB): domain Bacteria; phylum Acidobacteriota; class Terriglobia; order Terriglobales; family Acidobacteriaceae; genus CAVVDY01. The sequence goes on from CAWELL010000001.1 coordinate 125,896, forward strand.
AACCTCGGTGATGTGCTCGTCGCGCATACGTTTGTCGACCTTGTCGAAGAAGCCGATGTAGTCATTCAGCGTAGTCATGAACTTGGTCAGCGGAGCGCCTTCCAGCGTGGCTGCACCTTCGCCATAGCGAACCACGATGCCGTCGGCGGCGCGCTTCACCATGACCCGTACGAACTCAGCGTCGTTCTTGATGTACTGCTCGAACTTGCCCTTCTTGATGCGATACAGCGGCGGCTGCGCGATGTAAACGTTGCCCCGCTTGATGAGCTCCTGCATATGGCGGAAGAAAAACGTCAGCAGCAGGGTGCGGATGTGCGAGCCGTCGACGTCGGCGTCGGTCATCAGAATGATCTTGCTGTAGCGCAACTTTGAAACGTCAAAATCTTCCTTGCCGATACCGGTGCCCAACGCCGTAATCATGGCGCGAATTTCTTCGTGGCCCAGCATCTTGTCGTAGCGCGCTTTCTCTACGTTAAGGATCTTGCCCTTCAGCGGGAGAATCGCCTGGAAGCGGCGATCGCGGCCCTGCTTGGCGGTTCCACCGGCGCTCTCGCCCTCGACCAGATACACTTCGCAGCGGTCAGGATTACGTTCCGTACAGTCGGCCAGCTTGCCCGGAAGACCGCCTCCGTCGAGCGCGCCTTTACGGCGGGTGAGATCGCGGGCCTTGCGCGCCGCCTCGCGTGCGCGGGCAGCTTCGATGGCCTTGTTGATGATCTTCCTTGCGACCGGCGGGTTCATCTCGAGGAACGCGCCCAGCCGCTCATTAACGAAGGCCTGCACGATGCCGGCGATATCGGAGTTGAGCTTGCCCTTGGTCTGTCCTTCAAACTGGGGCTGCGACAGCTTCACGCTGACGACGGCGACCAGTCCTTCGCGAACGTCATCGCCTGAAAGGTTCTCTTTCACGTCTTTGAACAGCCCAAGCTGCTGTCCGGCGTTGTTGATGGTGCGGGTCAGCGAGGTGCGAAAGCCCGACAGATGCGAGCCGCCATCCACGGTGTTGATGTTGTTGGCGAAGCTGAAGACGGTTTCCGAGTAGCCGTCGTTGTACTGCAGCGCGATCTCCATGGCCACGTTGTCGCGTTCGGCTTCCATGTAAATCGGCTTATCGTGCAGCACGCTCTTGCCGCGGTTCAGGTGCTTGATGAACTCCGCGATGCCACCGTTGTACTTGAACTCCGTGTGCTTGGCCTCGCCGGTTTTCGAATCGGTGGTGCGTTCGTCGCTGAGCGTAATGAGCAGACCCTTGTTCAGAAAGGCCAGTTCACGCAGACGCTGCGCCAGCGTGTCGTAGTTGTATTCGGTGACGGTAAAGATCTCTCTGTCGGGAACGAAGTGGACCTTGGTGCCGCGCTTCTTGGTGGCACCCGTCTTCGTCAGCTTGGTCGTCGGCACACCCGCGGAATAACTCTGCTCCCAGACTGAACCATCGCGCCAGATTTCCAGATCGAGCTGATGGCTGAGCGCGTTCACGCACGACACACCTACGCCGTGCAGTCCGCCGGAAACTTTGTAGGTCGAGCTGTCGAACTTACCGCCCGCATGCAGCACGGTCATGACGACCTGCGCCGCGGGCAGGCGCTCGCCGTCCATGTCCATCTCGTCGACCGGAATGCCGCGGCCGTTATCAACCACCGTGATCGAGTCGTCGATATGAATGGTGACGTCGATGCGATCGGCAAAACCAGCCAGCGCTTCGTCAACTGAGTTGTCGACTACTTCGTAGACCAGATGGTGCAGGCCCATGTCGCCGGTCGAGCCAATGTACATGGCGGGGCGCTTGCGCACGGCTTCCATGCCGCCGAGCACTTTGATCGAGTCAGCGGTGTAATCGCCCTCAGCGTGACCGTTGCCGTTTTTTCCGTTCTTCTGCGGCTTTTGATTGGTTTCTTCTTCCGGGGTGTTCTTGCCGTTGGGTGCTGCGGCAGCACCAGAATCTGTCGAGGCCATCCTGCTCCATTTCGCCGTTCGCGGACTCACTTTTTCCGCAAACGAAACTCACCATGGGACCGCCTGAAGGCCAAGCTGCCATCGAGCCACAAATGCTTGCCTTTTCAATAACTTATGAGCGCAACGATCCAACATGATTGTATCATATTTCAGACTGGGAAATCGCCGCGCGCGGCTTGGATAAAGCTAGCATTTTAAAGAAGTTACGCGGCCGGTCTCGTGGACCCGGGGTGCAGTGGAAAACGGCGGTCAAACTAACCCGAAAGCGGTGCCCAATTTCCTCTTCAATTCCCGCCGAGTGCGGCTGCCAGTGCGCCATGTAAATCCGGATAGGTGAACCGGTAATCCGCCGCTTCCAGCTTTGTTGGCATCACCTTTGCGGAATCGAGCAATAGCGTTTCGCCCATCTCGCCGAGCAGGAGCTTCACAGCAAGCGCGGGAAGCGGCAACATCGCCGGCCGATGTAGAACGTCGCCCAGCTCATGGACAAAGTCGGAAACGCGCACGGGATGTGGCGCTACGACGTTTACCGGCCCGCTGACGTTCTTGTCGTGCAAGGCAAAGACAAATGCCCCGACGAGATCTTCCAGCGCAATCCAACTCCAGTACTGGCGCCCGTCGCCGATGCGTCCGCCCAACCCCAGCCGAAATGGAAGCAGCAATGGCGGGAGCGCCCCGCCATGCTTCGCCAGCACCACACCGATTCGCATGTGGGCCACGCGCAACCCGGCTTCGCGCGCCGGATCGGCGGCAGCTTCCCATTCGACACACACTTCGGGCAGGAAGCCTCGGCCGGGCGCGCTGCTTTCGGTAAGCACTTCGTCTCCGCGATTGCCGTAATAACCAATGGCCGAAGCCGCGATGAAGGTTCGCGGGCTCCCGCATTGGCGAAAGGATGCCGCCGTTGCAGTCGCGAGGGTATGTGTTCCCTGTACGCGACTGTCGCGTACTTCCTGCTTGAAGTTCTTCGACCAGCGGCCGGCAATGTTCTTTCCCGCGAGATGCACGATCGCATCGAACTCGAAAAGTTTCTGCGGATCAAGCGGCTGCCCCGGAGTCCATTGGACTTCGCCAGCGCGCGGTGGGTGGCGAACCAGCGCCGCTGTCTCGTCGCCACGCTGCGTCAGATTGGTGCGAAGCGCGCTTCCGATCAAACCTGAAGCGCCGCTGATTAGGATTCGCATGGTGATTTAGTCACGACAAGGCCGAGCTTAGCGTTGGAGATTGAATGACGATTCCTGTTCGAGAGTTTTGTATCAGGGCCCGACTTCAGTCGGGCCGAAAACGAAACGAATCAGCCAGGGCTTTAGCCCCTGCAAATAGTACAGGGCCTAAAGGCCTGGGGGTTATGTGATTGCCAGCCGCACGGCTGAAGCCGTGCCCTGATACAAAACAATTGCCCGCTACGGTACGCCTGAAGGCGTACTCCACCCGACTGCTTTTGCACCAGCCACCGATATCTCTGATGACCTGACTCACGAAGCCCAGTTCCCTCTATAATCAGACATGGCGACTTTGCGCGAAGCCATCGCGACCAATGTTCTTACGGTAACCCGGTTTCGCGACTTACTGCGCAAAATCCGCTCCTACCGCCCCAACGACGATCTTTCGGTAGTCAAAAAAGCCTACGAATTCTCTCTTCAGCATCACACGGGCCAGACCCGCGCCTCGGGCGAGCCGTATCTGGTGCATCCGCTGGAAGTGGCTGCGGTGCTGGCGGAGATGCGCCTCGACACCACGGCCATTGTTGCCGGCCTGCTGCACGATTCCGTCGAAGACACCCAGGTCACGGTGGAAGAGATCAAGGCCGAATTCGGCGAGCAGGTCGCTCACATTGTCGAGGGCGTCACCAAGATCAGCAAGCTGGAATTTGCCTCCCGCGAAGAGGCCCAGGCGGAGAGCGTCCGCAAGATGGTGCTGGCCATGGTGGATGACATCCGCGTGGTGCTCATCAAGCTGGCCGACCGTTTGCATAATATGCGAACTTTGCAACATCTGTCGCCGGAACGGCAGCAGAAGATCGCGCGCGAGACCCAGGAGATTTATGCCCCCATCGCGCATCGCCTGGGCATGGGCAAAATCCGCGGCGAACTGGAAGACCTCGCGTTTCAATACGTCGATCCCATCTCATACAAGCAGGTGAAGGACGCCATCGAATCGCGGCGTAAAGAGGGCGAGGCGTTTCTGGCCGAGGTGCAAAAGATCATCGAGGCCAAGCTCAAGGAAGCCGGCCTGCAAACCCGGGTGGAAGCACGTATCAAGCGCTTTTATAGCATCTGGCAGAAACTGCAGCGGCAGCATATCTCGGTGGACCAGATCTACGACATGCTCGCCCTACGCGTCATCACGCAATCGGTGAACGACTGCTACGCGGTGCTGGGCATCATTCACAACCAGTGGCGGCCAGTGCCTGGCCGGATCAAAGATTTCATCGCCATGCCGCGACCGAATCTCTACAAGTCGCTGCACACCACGGTCATCGCCGATAACGGGCATTCCTTCGAAGTGCAGATTCGCACCGAAGACATGCACAAGATGGCCGAGGAAGGCATCGCTGCGCACTGGAAATACAAGGACGGCCCTGTCTCCGCGCGCGACGAACAGCGCCTGGCGTGGCTGCGCCAGGTAGTGGAGTGGCAGCGCGACGTCGACAACGCCGAGGAATTTGTTTCGACGTTCAAGATCGATCTCTTCCCTGAAGAGGTTTACACCTTCACTCCAAAGGGAAAGATTGTCATTCTGCCGCGCGAAGCCACGCCTATCGATTTCGCTTACATCATTCACACCGAAGTCGGACACTCCTGTGTAGGCGCCAAGGTCAACGGCCGCATTGTTCCGCTGCGCTACAAGCTGCGCTCGGGAGACATCGTTGAAATCCTCACCCAGACCGGACATAGCCCCAGCCGCGACTGGCTGGGGTTTGTTAAGTCGGCGCGCGCCCGACAGAAGATCAAGCATTGGCTGAACATTCACCAGCGCGAGCGCGCCATTGAAATCGGCCGCAAGCTGATCGAAAAGGAAGCGCGCAAGTATCGCGTTTCCATGAAGGAGATCAACGACGAGGCGCTGATGCGGGTTGCGAGCGATCACGGGCTCGGCCGTCCCGACGATCTGCTGGCTGCCATCGGCTACGGGAAGTTCTCGGCCCGCACCATACTCGCCCGACTGGTTCCCGCTCAGCAGACTGCGAACGCACCGAACGAGGCGAGCGAAGACGAAAGTCAGAGCGTTCTGACCAGCGTGGTGCGGCGGGTGTTTGGCGGAGACGTCTCGCCGTTGCAGGTGAAGGGCCACGATGACTTGATGGTGTATCGGGCGCGCTGTTGTAATCCGATTCGCGGTGAAGACATCATCGGGTATGTGACGCGCGGCAAGGGCGTCGCGGTGCATTCCAAGTCGTGTCCCAACGTTGAGACGCTAATGTACGAACCAGAACGGCGCATCGATGTGGAGTGGGGCTCGGAGGGCAAAATCAGCCCGAGCAAGCCTTGGGACAGAGGTTATCCGGCCAAGCTGGTGGTGCTGTGCGATAACCGGCCGGGCATGCTGAAGCAGATCACCGCGGTCATCAGCGACGCGAATACCAACATTCGCAACATCGGCGCCAACACCGAAGAGACCCACGCGACCGTTGACATCATCGTGGATATCGCCGACGTGGCCCACCTGCAGCGCATTATCTCCGGCGTGCGAAAAATTCCCGGCGTCCGCGAAGTGCAGCGCGTGCAGAAGCTGTAGGAACCCGCTCTTAGCCCTTAGCTTTTGGCTCTTGGCTGGAAGCCGCCAGCTGCCCGTTTCTATCTTTCAGCTACCAGCTACCCGCGAGACCTGAGTCCTTCGCCCTAAAAAGCAACTGCCCCGTCGTCAGCAACGGGGCAGCGGAGGAGCGAATTAAGATCAGGCTTCTATTGCACGGTCAGTGTAAAGCTGGTGGTCTGAGCGCCGGTTGAGGTTGAACCAGCGATGGTCACGGTGCTGGTCCCTTTGGGGGTCAAAACGCGGCTGTTGCTGCTTCCTCCACAGGACACCAGCAATGTCGCCGTGGCAACACATAGCAACAGCAAGGACCCGAACGCATAGCGGCCAAGCCCCGTGCGCCGGCCATCTTTTCCATGACGCCTTCCCTTGACCTGTACTAGCCCCAGGAGGCCCATCGAGAATACGGCGAGCACGGCGCCACTGCGACGCAGGTGCGGCCAATCGAGTCGCGCAGTCGCGACGTTGGTAGTGACTGTCATCACGGTGGTTGTGGGCGTATTGCTGCCATCGGGCGTGATGGTCGACGGCGAGAAGGTGCATTGCGAGTAAATCGGAAGTCCCGAGCAGAGGAACGTCACCGTCTGGTTGAATCCACCAGAAGGCGTCAAGGTTACGTTGGCCGTTCCGCTATTGCCCTGGTCGACCGTTATGGTCGTGGGATTGACGGTGAGAATGAACATGACGCTGGTGCTGTTACTGACGACTTGCGTAAAGGGTGCGGAGGTCGAGCCGGAAAAATTCGCGTCTCCCCCGTACTGCGCTGTAATGCTATGCGTACCAATGCTTAAGGCGTTGGTACTATAGGAGGCCGTTGATGATGATGACAGTCCGCTAACCAGCGCGCCCGTTCCCAGCGTCGAACTGCCATCCATGAAGGTTACAGTTCCCGTAGGGCCACTTCCCATGCCTCCCTGGACGGTCGCGGTAAAGATAACCGTGTCTCCGAAGTTAGAGTTGGGGTTCGAACTCGATAGGGTCGTTGTTGTGGGCGTCAAAGTTCCCACGGGAACAATGGTGAGGGTTACCGGCGGCGAGGTTGAGCCCGCAAACTGTTTGTTGTCACCCTCGTACATGGCGGTCATGCTAAACGTTCCGGTCTGGGAATAGGAAAGAGGAGGGGTACAACACGTCGCTGTATTGGACGCATCGAGGGTCCCTGTCCCTATTTGGGTTCCATCCTGAAGGAAATCGACGGTTCCAGTAATCATGCCGAGGAGGCCATTGCCGCCCGCCACCCGCGCCGTTAAGGCGACGGTTTCCCCGACTTGGGCAGGATTCGGACTGATCGACAACGACGTAGTAGTGGACTGCAGGCACGTCGTCCCGACCTGCAGAGTCTCCATATCGCTGGACGGTAAGTAGTTCGCATCACCGCCATAGCTCGCCGTGATGGGATAATTCCCGGGTGCAGAAAAAGAAGTCGGAAATGTCGCTATGCCGGTGGTCTGGTCCAACATAGCCGTTCCCAACTGAGTCGAGCCTTGCGTAAACGTCACGGTTCCCGTAGGAAGAATCCCGGTACCGCTGGCAAGGCCCGTAACTTTCGCCGTCAAAGTGACAGTCTCATTAACGTTCGGGCAAGGCGGATTGAAGGTCAAATGCGTGATGCTCGGGTTCTGAATCCCCGGCGTCTCCGCGGCTCCAGCTACCGGCGTGCTCGCTGCAACTATAAGAAAAATCACGGCAAAAACAATGACATAGGCCTGAACGGAACGGCGGACACCCATACAACTCCTTCCCAAGCGATCTGGAACCAGGTTCGTTACGGCGCAGATTCTAATCGTAGGTTAGTGATATCTAAAATCAACGGAAGACGAAGTTGCTGAATAAGGAATATAGCGCGGAATTGCACCAAATGGCCTAATTTTTTCACTTTGGGGCATTTCCCTTAGCCCGATCCGGGTAATGTTTAAGCTCACCGCCCGGTGATTCGCCGAGGTACGGGCGCTCATTCGTCTGTCAGGGCAGCGCCGAACACCTGGCACGCCAGCCGCCCTTCGCCGCTGCGGCTCCGTTGACACATCCCGCTGTGACTTGGCTCACCGCAGCATCGCGTAGCCGTTTCTACACTGAGACTGGACTCATGGGGCCCAGAGAACCAGGGCCCAATCACGGAGGTAATATGCGTAGACAGTGGTTCGTCATCACCATGACGATCGCTCTTATTATTTGCACCGCAGCTCTGGTACAGGCGACGGACAATTCGCTGGGCATCGCCAATAAGCAGACTATCGTTTTCAGCAGCCCGACATTTGTGGGTGGCACCCTTCTGCCCGCGGGACAGTACCAGGTGCTTCACCAGATGAACGGCACGGAGCACATCATGCTGTTCAAGGGCATCGCTGGCACGAAGGGAGAAGCCAAGGCGAAGTGTAACCTCGTGCCGCTCCCCGAGAAGGCCACCAAGACCGAGCAGCGGTATACCGAAAACGCTAAAAACGAGCACGTCCTGCAGGAAATGACGTTCAAGGGTGACTCGGCAAAGCACGTGCTCGAACCGTAGCAGAAAGCCTATTCAACCCAAAAGGACGGCGGTATGCCGTCCTTTTTTGCTGCAAAATGCACGCTGAACACGCAATTACCCGGCGAAAGTCTTATCTCGTTGCCGGTAGTGACGGTCAAAATATTCGCGATAAGCTCCGGAACGTACCTGATCCAGCCAGACCCGGTTCTCGCGATACCAGTCAATCGTCTCGTCCAGGCCATGATCGAAGGCGATGCGAGCCTGCCATCCGGTCTCCCGCGTGAGCTTGTCGCAATTCAACGCATACCGCAAATCATGTCCCAGGCGGTCTTTCACAAATTCAACTTGCGATTCGGGTAGCTCGAACTTCTTCAGAATCTGGCGCGCCACATCGAGGTTACGCATTTCGCATCCCCCTCCGATGTTGTACACCTCCCCGCAACGTCCCTCGAGCAAAACCACTTTGATGGCGTCGCAGTGATCGCTGACGTGGATCCAGTCGCGAACATTCGCGCCCTTGCCGTAGACCGGCAGCCGCTTACCTTCCGCGGCTTGCGCAATCATCAGTGGAATGAACTTCTCCGGAAACTGATACGGGCCATAGTTGTTGGAACAGCGGGTAACAACGGCGGGGAAATTATGCGTCCGGACATACGCCAGCACCAGCAGATCGGATGCCGCCTTGCTCGCTGCATAGGGACTGTTGGGTTGCAGTGGCGATAGTTCCGTGAACTCGCCATCGTCCCCCAGGCTTCCGTATACCTCATCGGTGCTGACGTGGATGAACCTGGGCACCGCGGCCGCGCGAGAGGCCTGAATGAGGTTGTAAGTACCTTCAATGTTGGTGCGGACGAAAGCGGCAGCGTCTTCAATGCTGCGATCGACATGGCTCTCGGCCGCGAAATGGACCACTGCGTCGCACCCGCGCAGCAAATCGCTCAACCCGGGGTCGCAAATATCCATTTGGACGAATTCGCAGCGGCCCGAGCCCAGCGCTGACTCGATATTCTTCAGATTTCCCGCGTAGGTTAGCTTGTCAACCACCAGCACGTTCCAGTCGCTGTGCGCGGCCAGGGTGCGATGCACGAAATTCGAGCCAATGAATCCGGCGCCTCCGGTGACGATCAGCTTCACGACTCACCTGCCTCAGCCTGGAGATGCCCGGCACGTTGCGCCTTATCGCGGACCATGTTGCTGGCGTGCCACAACGATTCGAAGGTGCCGGCGTCGGTCCACCAGCCCTGCATCAGGGAATGTGTGAGCGTGCCTTCAGCGATGTAGCTGTTGTTGATGTCGGTGATCTCGTATTCATTGCGCCCGGAGGGCTTGAGGGTGCGGATGCGGTCGAACACCGTGCCATCGTAGAAGTAAATGCCAATCACCGCGTAGGGCGACTTCGGCTGCGGTGGCTTCTCCTCAATGCGGACGATCCGGTCACCGTCGAAGACAGGCACGCCAAAGCGCTCGGGATCGGTAACTTCCTTCAACAGCATCATGGCGCCTTTCTGCTGCCGCTCGAAAGCCTGGGCAGCTTCGCGAATGTCGCCTTCGATGATGTTGTCGCCCAACACTACGCAGATCTTCTCGCCCTTGCCGAACGGCTCCGCCAGCCGCAGCGCGTCGGCAATGCCCCCTTCGCCTTCCTGATAAGCGAAACTGAGCTGTTGCAGACCGAATTCCTTGCCATTCTGCAGCAGGCGCAGGAAATCACCCGCGTTCTGGCCTCCGGTGACAATCAGAATGTCGCGCACCCCGGCATCGACCAGCGTTTGCATGGGATAGAAAATCATCGGCTTGTCGTAGACCGGAAGCAGGTGCTTGTTGGTTACCCGTGTCAGTGGATACAGCCGCGAGCCAATACCTCCGGCCAGTATGATGCCCTTCATGAATCTCCTTCAGATCCCGCACTCGAAGATAAATCGCACTGATTTCTGACAGATAGGAGTAGCCGCTATAAGCCCGCGATGACGATGTAGCGGGGGTGATCGAAATCACCGTTCATTATCAGCGAACCGTCTCCAGCATGGCAAGACGGAGCAGGTACTTCCAGTCCGGAAGGCTCACCCCGAAATCCCGCTCTAATTTGGCACTGCTGAGGCAGGAGTTTGCGGGGCGCGGCGCAGCCGCCTTGAAGTCGGAACTGCGAATGGGAACCACCCGCTTCGCCAGCAACGGCCCACTGAATTCCCCGGAATCCGCCGGCCACGCCAGCAGTTCATCATAATTTCCAGTATGGTCGCGGCGAATCCAGCCCACGTGGTTGAGCCCGCAGCGGTCAGGTTGTAAACCCCGCTGGACTGCCGGTGTTGTGTGCCCGCGGAGCCTGCTCTTGCCACGACGGCGGTCGTTGCCTCGGCGATGGCTCTCGCCCAGGTCGGCGCTCCATGCTGATCCTCAACCATACGTAGTTCGTGCTTCTCTCTGGCCAACCGAAGCACTCGCCGCAGAAAGTTGTTGCCGCGCGTGTCGTAGACCCAGGAGGTGCGCAGGATGATATACGGGCAGCCGCTCTCCGCAATGGCCTGCTCGCCCGCGAGTTTGCTTCGGCCATATACGTTGAGCGGATTGGTGATGTCTTCCTCGGTGTACGCCTCGGCTTTGGCGCCGTCGAAAACGTAATCGGTGGAGTAATGGATCATCAGCCCGCCGCCGTCGGCCAGCGCCTGCGCCATACGGCCGGGTGTCACGGCATTCACCGTGGTTGCAAGCTCAGATTCGCCTTCCGCCTTGTCCACCGCCGTATATGCCGCAGGATTCACCAGAATGTCAGGGCGGATTTCGCGAACGAACTCCGCTGCCTGGTCGGGATTTGCCAAGTCGAGTTCAGCGCGTGACGGCGCGACCACCTCTCCCAAGGGAGCCAGGGTGCGCAGCAACTGCCATCCGACTTGCCCGGTTGTGCCCGTAACCAGCAGCTTCACGGTTGATACCTCGGCAGCAATTCGCCTGGTATTTCGGCGAGCCGAAGATACTGCTGATCTTTGGCCGAAACAATCGGGATCGGCCACGTCCCACGCGATTCCGATGGCCGGATCGCTCCACAGAACGCCGCGATCGTCCTCGGGTCGTAGTAGTCACTGCATTTGTAGAGAAAGTCAGCCGTCTCCGAGCGCACCACATAACCGTGAGCGAAGCCCCGCGGAACATAGATTTGCAACTTGTTTTCCGCCGACAAGGTCACGCCAAACCATTGCCCGAAGGTGGGTGATCCCAGCCTCACATCGACCGCGACATCGAAGACTTCTCCAGCGACCACCCGGCACAGTTTCGCCTGCGGTTTCTTGAGCTGATAATGCAGCCCGCGCAGCACCCCACGCACCGAGCGCGAATGATTGTCCTGCACCAAATCGTCGTGAATGCCGGCCCTTTGCAGAGCATCGGCGCGATAGGTTTCCATGAAGAAGCCCCGGTTGTCCCCGTGGACTACGGGCTTCACCACAACAACTCCGGAAAGAGGGGTCTGAATTATTTCCACTTTGGCTCTGGTAAGAATCCGCGAATGCGAGGAGTGGGACTGTTTGAGTGTCATCCCGAGCGAGCGCTTTTGCCAAGCGAGGGATCTGGGCGTGCCGATTCGCGCCAGCGCGCGAAAGGCACGCATCCATATTCAAACTGGCCCACTACCTCTAACGCGGTATCACACGGTATTCAGCAAGCGACGATTATAATTCGGCTTCCTTCCATGCCCCGAGTCTCGGCCATCATCGTGACCTACAACTCCGCCGAAAGTATCGCGTCATGTCTGGAGGCCCTGGCAACTGAGGACTGCGAAATTGTCGTCGTCGACAACGCCTCGCAGGACGAAACGATTGCGCAGGTGCAGGCGTTTCTGGCGCATCATCCGGCGGAACTGCTGCGAATTTCACGCAATCTCGGCTTTGCCGCTGGTGTGAATCACGGAGTCAGGGCCGCAAGCGGGGATGTGCTGCTGATTCTGAATCCCGATGCAATCGCGGAGCCTGGTGCAGTTACGGCGCTGCTCGACTGCATGGCTGCGCAATCTGCCGACGCTGCCGGAGGCGCACTACTGAATGCCGATGGCCAGCCCGAACGCGGCTTCGCCTTTCGCCGTCTGCCCGACGCTGGCAGCTTGCTGTGCGAGGCTCTTCTGGTAAATCAACTTTGGCCATCGAATCCGGTGAACCGCCGCTACCGTTGCCTCGATGCCGACTACTCGAAGACGCAGGAGATCGAGCAGCCCGCCGGAGCCTGCCTGGCAATAAAGCGCGAGGCATGGGATGCGGTCGGTGGAATGGATACACAGTTCGCTCCCGTGTGGTTCGAAGACGTTGACTTCTGCAAGCGTCTGCTCGATTCGGGCCGGAGGATTATTTATTGCCCGTCAGCGCGGTTTCATCACTCGGGCGCGCACAGTGTCGGCAAGCTGAGCTTCGCCGACAAACAGCTCTTCTGGTACACCAACATGCTGCGCTACGCGCGCAAACATTTCTCAACGACAAAGGTGTTGATATTGCGCATGGGAATTATCAAGGGGATGGTGTTGCGTTCGCTGGCGGCGCTGCTCGGGGCGGGGCCGAAGCAGGTTGATAGCCGCAGTGCGCTGTCTGCCTATTGGGATGTGATCAAGCTGGCGTTTGGAAGCGCAAGCGAACAGCGCACCTGACACAGCCGGCTACGGCTTCGCGCTCTTGTGAATCTCCACCGTGCTCCAGGTCTTGTCGGCGGCGTGGCATATATCTTCTAGCGGACATTCCGCGCACTTGGGCTTGCGGGCAATACACAGCGCCCGGCCGTGATGAATGATCTGGTGCGAGAATTCGATCCAGCGGGAGCGCGGGATGATCTTCATCAGGTCCTGTTCGATCTTCTGCGGCTCTTCATTCCTGGTCAGTTCCAGCCGCCGCGAGATGCGCTGCACATGCGTATCGACGACCACCCCGTCAGCGATGTTGTACCAGCTCCCAAGAACCACGTTGGCGGTTTTGCGCGCCACGCCGGGGATGGTCAGCAGCTCATCCATAGTGCGCGGAACGTCTCCGCCAAAGTCGCCGATGACTTTGCGAGCAGCCCCGACCAGCGACTTCGATTTGTTGCGAAAGAATCCGGTCGAGCGAATGTCATCTTCCAAATCTTCCGGCTGCAGCGCGGCGAAGTGCTCGGGCGTGGGATATTTCTGAAACAGCATCGGCGTCACCATGTTGACGCGCACGTCGGTGCATTGCGCCGAGAGAATGGTCGCCACCAGCAGTTCCCATGCGCTGTTGTGATGCAAGGCGCAGACCACGCCAGGATAGCGTTCGTCCAGTCGCTTAAGGATTTCATTAACTCTTGCGGGCGCAATCGGGTTATAGCCCTTCGCCGACTTCGACTTCGCGGCCGCCGGTGCCCGATGCAGTTCGGGTGCCCCATGCAAGCCATCTTTTGGCTTGCGCGGGATCTTTGAACTCCGATCAACAAGATTCCGAACTCGGTCCTGGCGTCCGGCTTTCGAGGGTTGGCGTGGAATATTGCCGCGTGGCATGTGCTGATCTCCAATAGAAGTTTAGTTGAAGACGAAGAGCTTCATACTTCCGATTTCCCAGAACATAGTCGGGGGACACCATAAATTTTAAAACATGACCAACTTGGTCACGTCTGATATGATACCCTCATGAAAAAGGTGAATGTCGGCACCCTCAAGGCGCAGCTAAGCGCGCACCTGCGACTGGTAAAAAATGGCGACGAGGTGCTGGTCTGTGAGCGGGATAAGCCGGTAGCACGAATTATTCCGTACGTTGCAAGCGATTGGACGGAGCATGAGCAGCGGCTGATTGCCGAGGGTGCTTTGATCCCGCCTCGCAGCAGGCAATCGAAAGGCGTGGCATTGCCGCGTCCGGTGGGCAACGTTTCGCGCGAGGTAATGGAGCGCATCTGGGAAGAAGAACGCGAGGGTCGGTAAGTGCGCCCACCAGCGTTCTGGGATTCCAGCGCCCTTCTCCCGCTATTCCTGCATGAGCCGCTCACCAATCGGGTCCAGGCATTGTATAAGCATTACCAACCCGTGGTCTGGTGGGGGACTTCGGTGGAAATAGCCGCTGCACTTGCCCGCTTGCTGCGCGTGAAGCAGATAGAAGTGGGCAACTGGAGCACCGCCAAGCTATCCGCGGATAAGTTGTCGTGTCAATGGGCGGTCATTCAGCCTTCAGAAACTTTGCGAGTGCAAGCCAAGCAGATCGTGGAGAATTACGATTTGCGAGCCGGGGACTCTCTACAGTTGGCCGCTGCTTTCGTATGGTGCGGAGGTTCGCCGCAACAACGTCCGTTCATCACAGCCGATAAGAGGTTGCGAGACGCCGCCCAGATCTGCGGATTTCAACTTCCCTCGCTTTGATCGGGGCATCCTGCCTAGTCGTGCGCGTTGAGCAACCGTATCGTCTCCAGCACCACGTCTCCCACAATCGCCAGCGACTTCGGGCTCAGTTTGTCGATGGTGTCTTGCGGCGTGTGATGGTACGAGTTGTTGTAGCCGTAATCGAGGTCGATGATGTCGACCGAGGGAATTCCCACCTTCAGCATCGGGAGATGGTCATCCTCGATCTCGCCTGCCATTTGGTAAAAGTGCGATTGATATCCAAGGTTGCTGGCCGCCTTGTAGACCATCTCGCTTAGCCACGGAGTTGACTTGGTTTCCTTCTGGATGTCGAGGTCGGCATCGCCAATCATATCGACCAGCAGGAATGCCTTGACTTGCTTCGCGGTTCCGTCCTGCTGCCATTTCTGCGCCAGATGTTTCGTGCCATACAAGCTGTCACTGTCGCTCCATCGAACGAATGCTTCTTCGCCATCCGTCCACACCAGCCAGATGCTGTAGCCCTGGGGAGGATGGCTGCGAAAATAGTCAGCCAGCGCAAGCAGCAACGCCGTGGACGATCCACCGTCATTGGCGCCGACATAGCTCTTGGGCAGCGGATAGTTCGTATCGTAGTGGCCCGCAACTACGATGATGCCGTCCTTCTTTCCCGGAAACTTCGCAATGATGTTGTTCATCTTGAAGCTGCCAACCGGCGTCTGCGCGGTGAAGGCGTCGTCTTCCACCTGGTCGCCCTTCAGCTTCGAATGAATCAACTGCTCCAGCTTCGCATGTCCGGGACTACCAACCGGACGCGAGCCAATGGCCACGACTTCTTTCACGTACTGCATGACTTTGTTGCCGTCGATGCCGTTGCGCGCGCTTTCGGATGGCGCGTCGTTGATAGCGGCAACCTGCTGGACGCGTGGATCAGGAGCTGCTGCCGGTTTGGCTTCATTTGTGCTTGCCGCGGCAGGAACGCTCGCCGTGGCTGGCGTCGATTGCGATTTGGAACAACCTACAGACACGAGCAGGAGAACCATGCAGAATAGAAGTACGGGACGAGCAATCATGTGCAGATATTGTACTTCTCAGCCGTGATCGTTCGCCGCGGCGTGGGATACAATTGCACCGTTCCCGCAAGTTATCCGGAGACCGTCCGATCCTATGGCTTCAGCGACCATGGCTCCCATCACCGAAGACACCCCAGCGCAGCTTCCCAACCACAAAGTGAAATACAAGAAGGCGTATCAGCGCGCCTGCAACGAGAAAGATGACAAAGGAAAAATCTGCGCCGGACATTTGAAGCGCTGGTTCTACCTGACCGACCGGATCGAGCAGGCGTGTGGCGATGTAAGAACCGCGTACGGGCAGCTAGCGGAGATCTATCGCTGTGAGCACTGCAAGACGCTGTACTTGCCTTCGCCGGAAGAACCCAAGGGCAAAAACGTCGCTGGATTGGGACAAAAATCGGTGTTTGGAGTGACGGTAGCGCCAAAAAACGCGCAAAAAAGCGATGACTCAAAGTGATGGATGTAGCAGGATCCATCACTTTAAGTCATGGATAACCGTTAGATTTTGCTGATTCGGCGCCGTGGGGGCGCTGAAAATCCGCAATAAAGCCGCGGATCTGGTGGGGAAATTTGAAAGTTTGTTCGTAGAAGGTGGGTTTTGTCTGACGTATCTGAGCTGATTTACGACTGGAACACGGTCTATGCCCGCTCCATGAAGCCGGCGGGACGCGCTCTGCTCAATGACGAGTCACTGCGCGACGGATTGCAATCGCCGTCGGTCCGCGATCCTTCCATCGAAGAGAAAATTGAAATCCTTCACCTGATGGAGCAGGTTGGCATCAACATGCTCGACATTGGCTTGCCCGGTGCTGGACCGCGAGCCGTGGCGCACTGCGAAGCTTTGGCCAAAGAGATCGGCCGCGCGCATCTGAAGATCAAACCGAACTGTGCGGCACGTACACACGAGAACGACATTCGTCCGATTGTTGAGATCGTGCAGCGCACGGGAGTGCCGATTGAAGCTGCGACGTTCATCGGGTCGAGTCCAATCCGCCGCTATACCGAGGATTGGACCGACGACTTTCTGCTCCGCACGACAGAACACGCGGTGAAGTTCGCGGTGTCGCACGGGCTCGACGTTATGTTCGTCACCGAAGACACGACGCGTTGCGATCCGGAGACCATCCAGCGCATGTACACCGCGGCGATCAACTGCGGCGCCAAGGCGATTGTCATCTGCGACACTGTGGGACACGCGACTCCGATGGGCGTAGTCGCGCTGATTCAATTCGTGATGAACGAAGTCGTGAAGCCAACCGGCGAGACCGTTCGCGTGGAATGGCACGGCCATTGTGATCGCGGCTTGGCGGTTGCAAACTCTCTAGGCGCGCTGGTCGCGGGGGCTGAAGTTGTTCATGCTACCGCCTGCGGAATTGGCGAGCGCGTGGGCAACACGCAGATGGACCAGATGCTGGTGAACCTGAAGCTGCTCGGAGTTGAGCCCTGGGCGAGCCAGGACCTGACCAAGCTGAAGGAGTATTGCGAGCTTGTGTCGAGGGCCACCGGCGTGCCCATTCCCAAGAATTACCCGGTGGTGGGCGACGATGCTTTCCGCACCGGAACCGGCGTTCACGCGGCGGCGGTGATCAAGGCGTATCGCAAGAACGATGCCGAGTTGGCCGACAGTATCTACTCCGGCGTGCCGGCGCGCTATTTTGGTATGGAGCAGGTCATCGAGATCGGACCCATGAGCGGCAAGTCAAACGTGTACTTCTGGCTGGAGCGTCATGGCTACGAAGCGACTGACGAAGTCGTCGACCGCATTTATCAGAGGGCGAAGAACTCCGAGCGCATGCTGACCGACACCGAGATTCTGAAGTGCGTGCAGGCGGCCTCGAAACAACCCAAAGAGATAGCGTCGTAGGCGATCGCGGCCTAACAAAGGCGCTCCGGGTCAAAGCGGAGAGGGTCGGAGCGCGAAGTTGGAGCCTTTGACCCGCATCTGCTACTCTGCCCCATTGCACTTCTGACGAGGAATTCACGCATGTCTGTCGTTACTTCCCTTCAGCGCTCCGTTGCGCTGTCGCTTTGTTTTGCAATTGTGCTACCTTCGGTTGCCGCTGAAAAGAAGGCGACTGCCCAACCCAGTCAGCCCTCCTACGAACTGCCGCAGCCGCAGCGCGAAAATCTCGATCTCAACATGTACCAGCTCATTCGCCAGGAAGGGCTGATGCACTCGCACATCATGGAATACGCGTCAGCTCTGGCGGACGGCATCGGACCGCGCCTTACCGGCTCGCCCAATCTCGCGCGGGCCAATGAGTGGACGCGCGATCAGCTCACGGCCATGGGTTGCGCGAATGCGCATCAGGAAGACTGGGGCGAGTTCGGCATGGGATGGCAACAGCTCAATACCTGGATACGCATGACGTCGCCGGATACGGCAGTGCTCATCGCGCAAGCCGCTCCGTGGTCGCCTTCTACCAACGGCCCGGTCACAGCGCCGGTGGCAGTGGCCGATATTAAAGAAGAGAAGGACCTTGATCAGTATCGCGGCAAGCTGGGCGGAAAGATTGTTTTTCTCGGCGCGCCCTGGGAGGTGAAGCCGGTTGATAAGCCGCTGTACAAGACTTACGACGAAGCCGACCTGAAGAAGATCGAAGAGTATCCGCTGAAGCCGCCGAGCCAGGAATGGCGCAAGGACTACATGAAGCGGCTGGATCTACACAACAAGATCAACACGCTGATGGCTGAGGAAAAGGCACTCGCCGTGGTTGTTCCCAGTCGTGAAATGCGCGACAACGGCGCGACCGGTGGCACCTTCGCGGACGACAGCGGTGCGGACCTGACCTCGTTTGCCTATCAGCACGACCACATGAATTCCGTGCCGGTGGCCGTCATGGCGATCGAGAACTATGGCCGGGTGTATCGGCTGGTGGAAGCGCGCGTACCGGTGACAGTCGAGATGAATATCGATACCAAGTTCACCGGCGATCACGAGCATGGCTTCGATACCATCGCTGAGATTCCCGGCACCGATCCTAAGCTGAAAGACGAAGTGGTGATGGTGGGCGGCCATCTCGATTCCTGGGCATCCGCCACAGGCGCAACCGACAATGGCGCAGGCACGGTTGTCGCCATGGAGGTGATGCGAATCCTTACCACGCTGGGAGTAAAGCCGCGCCGCACGATACGCGTCGGCCTGTGGACGGGTGAAGAGCAAGGCGAGTTCGGCTCGGCGGGATATGTGAAGCAGCACTTCGGATATGTACCGCTGTCCACCGCTTCCGACCAGATGAAGATGCCGGAGTGGCTGCGCAAGCCGGCAGGCCCGGTGCAGCTCAAGCCCGATCAGCAGAAGATCTCGGGCTACTTCAATGTCGATAATGGCAGCGGTCGAATTCGCGGGATTTACCTTGAGCAAAATGCCGGCGTCGCATCCATCTTCGAGCAATGGATTGCGCCGCTGAAGGACCTGGGTGTGACAACGATTACGTTGCGCCACACGGGCGGCACGGATCACGAGAACTTCGACGCCGTCGGCATTCCCGGGTTCCAGTTCATACAGGATCCGCTGGATTACGGATCGCGCACCCATCACACCAACATGGATACGTATGAGCGGCTTCAGCCTGAGGATTTGGCGCAGGCCGCTACGGTTGAGGCGATCTTCGTCTACAACACGGCGATGCGCGACCAGATGCTGCCGCGCAAGCCGCTGCCGCATCCTGAGCGCGAGGAGCAGAGCACGTCGCCGTTGAAGAATGTAATGCCGGGCGCTGAAGCCGAGGAAAAGGGCATCGCGCCTAAGACAGATCAGGAGCAACAGAAGCAACAGCCTCCAACGACGCCGAGCCAGCAGCCGGCATCGCAAACTGCGGCGCCACAGACGACTCCGCAGTAATGAGGCCCGAATGCGAGCGATACCCAGGTTAGCCCAAAGGACGGGCGAACCTGGCGCACCGGACCCGAACGGTGTTGGCGGGAATAGAGGTCCTTCGACTGCGCTCGGTCGCTGTGCGACCTCACTCCGCTCAGGATGACACTCGGTGGTCCGGGCGTACCACAGCGCTTAACATGAACGGGCGATGAGGCGGCAGATCCTCTCATTCTGCCGTGTTAGTTACACCGATGAATATTCGCTCCAGTTTCGTTACCGCAGCGATCTTCCTACTTACAATCCTGGCGGGATCGAAACTGTGGGCGCAGGGACCGCCGTACCAGACCGACGATCCTGTACCGGTCGATCTGCACCATTACGAGTTCTATATTTTTGGCTCCGCCGACGGAACGCCCGTCGAAATGGATTCCGCGGGCCCGGCATTCGAGTTCAACTGGGGTGCGCTGCCTCGCGTGCAACTGCATGCGATATTGCCGTTTGGCGTGGTAGCACCAAGTAACAATCCGGTGTATCTGCCCAGCGGAGCCGGCCCGACTGAGTTTGGGCTTACGGACATGGAGTTGGGCGTGAAGATTGCGTTCATCAAGGAGAGCAAACACTTTCCGCAGATTGGCAGCTTCACCATGTTCGAAATGCCGACCGGCAACGCTCAGAAAGGACTCGGCGTCGGCAAGGTCTGGTACAAGTTACCCCTCTGGTTGCAAAAGAACGTAGGCAAGTGGACCTTTGACGGCGGCGTGGGTTACCAGGTGGTTCCGCAAATCGGGTATCGCAATTTCCCTTACACCGGGTGGCTGGTGAAGAAAGAACTCAACGAAAGGCTTGAGTTGGGGGCAGAGATATTTGCTCATGGCGCGGAGGGGAGTGCAGCGCCGCAAACCCAAGCTTCCACCTTGTTGGACGTCGGCGGCTATTACCACTTCAAACACCATGAGGGAGAGCAGTTTCTATTCTGCTATGGACACTCCATTGCGGGACAGACAGAGAACTACGCGTATGTGGGCATGTACTGGACCTGGGGAAAAGACAAGCACCCAGGAAAGGACTCTGATAGCGAAGGGCTATTTCCGGGTCCGCTGGATCGGACGGGATTCTGACGCGGTTCATCCGGCCTTCGCGGCGCTTTGCTCTGTCAGCCTAGTCAACCGTCACCCGGTTGCGACCGAGCGACTTACTTCGGTACATCAGTTCGTCGGCTCTGGAAACAACCAAAGTCTGCGTATCTGCCGGTCTGACCAGCGTGGCGCCTACGGAGACTGTGACCTGGATGCCGGAGGAATGGACATGGGTTTGCGACTGCTCCAGAAGTACCCGGGACCTGTCGGCCAAGATTGCAAGTTCGTCTTTGGACACATCCAGAACGATAGCTAGGAACTCTTCTCCGCCCCAGCGCCCGAGAAAATCCGTGGGTCGCAACCCGTTGGCCAAGGTCCGGCTCGCCGTCTGGAGCACGGCATCTCCCAGGTCATGTCCGTAGGTATCGTTCACTCGCTTGAAGTGGTCGAGATCGAACATGAGAACTCCGATACTTCTGGCAAAGTGTCGGGTTTCCTGTATCGCTTGTCTGACCCTAAGCTGCGTATAGCGGCGATTCGGGATACCGGTGAGCGCATCATTCAATGCCATTTTCTCGAGCGTGGCAGCTCGCCGTTCAAGCTTCTTTTTGGCGGAAACATCGGTGAAAATCTCGACCGCTCCGACCACTGCACCGTTGCTATCGGTGATAGGAGACGTGCGAACCGATACTGGAATGCGATGTCCGTCTCGGTGCTGAAGGAAAACCTCCGATTCCCGTTTCGCTCCATCGGCGAGGGTGTGACTCAGCGGGCAGCCTTCCAGGCAAAGTTTTCGGCCTTCCCCATCCACGTGGTTTAAGAAGTTGTCAAAGCAGTGTTTGCCGATGGCTTCAGCCGCGGAATAGCCGGTCAACTCCTCCGCTGACTTGTTCCAATACGTGATCATGCGCGAGCAATCGACGAAGTACACTCCGTCGTAAAGGTTGTCGATCAGTTGTTCGTGGAAGCCGTGGGGCTGAACATTGCGCGTGGGCTGGCGCGACTTATGCAGAGTGTCAAAATCTGTCATCGCCCTCCGATAAGCAATGGAATGGCCCGTTGCTTATATCGGCGAACGGCGCGCTGGCATTAGCGTATCGCAGGAAACTGGGATCGGCCAGCGAAAATCGACAGGACCAATCAACTCTTCTTTACGGTTGCGCCAGTCTTCGGCAACAGCGCCAGGAGTTCTCGTGCGCTCTTCTTCAGCACAGGATGCTGGAGGTCAGGCGCGATCTCGGCTAGCGGCTCGAGCACAAAGCGCCGCTGATGCATGGCAGGATGCGGGAGCGTGAGTTGTGGGGTCTGCAATGTGGCTTTCCCGAACAGCAGGATATCGATATCGATGGTGCGCGGGCCTTTGGGCTGGGTGCGCTGGCGCCCCATTTCACGCTCGATGGTCATGATCCCGGCGAGGAAATCTTCGGCGGTCAAATTGGTTTGCAGCGCGACCGCACAGTTGAGAAACCAGGGCTGGTCGGTGAATTCCACTGGCTCGGTTTCGTAGAACGATGAGACGGCGACGAGCCGGCCCAGGTTCAGCAACTTGCCGATAGCGTTACGGAGATTGGCGCGGCGCTCGCCCAGATTGGAGCCGAGAGAAAGGTATGCGGTCTTCTTCACCGTTCCTAGATTATGCGAGTTTCGGCAGAAGCGGAGAGCATTGTCGGCAACGAGCGAAAGCAGGTCCTTCGCTTCGCTCAGGATGACAAAGCTATAAGGTAGTCGAGACCAGAGTGCGCTGAGCCATCAGTCAGCGACGGCCAGATGCTCTTCCGGGAATTGAGCAGCCGTGCATTCATCCAGGGTGACTTCTTCCCAGTAGGTGGGGTCGCGCAAGACGCGAGAGACAATTGCGGTGTGCATGGCGTGTCCGGCGCGGTCGGCCTTCACGTAGCCGAACACCCGTTTGCCGAACAGCGCTAAGTCGCCAATCAGGTCGAGGACTTTGTGGCGGACGAACTCATCAGGAAAGCGTAGCGGTCCGTTGTCGATGCCGTCGCGCGTCAGCACCACGCAGTTCTCCCGCGACGCGCCGCGGATGAGTCCCATGTTGAGCATCGCCTGCTGCTGTTCGATGAACCCGAAGGTGCGGGCCGCGGCGATTTGCTCAACATAGCTGCCGTTGGAAAGCTCGACTCGAAAACACTCGTGCCCAATGAGCGGATGTGGGAAGTTAATCGAGTAGCTGACGGTGTAATTGTCGGCCGGGTAGATGCCAATGGTCTTATCGCCTTCGCGCATCTCGTAGGGCCGAAGAATCTTTAGATAAACGCGCTTGCGCCGCTGCCGCCGCAATCCCGCAGCGCTGATCATGTCAATGAAGGGCTGAGCGCTGCCGTCGAGCATCGGCAGCTCAAGATTGTCGAGTTCAACGAAGGCGTTATCGAGTCCCACGCCGACGAAGGCGGAGAGCAGGTGCTCGGTGGTGGAGATGAGCACGCCTTGCTTCATCAAGCTGGTGGCGTAGCTCACCTTGGCCACATTGCGGCTGACGGCTTCCACTTCGAAGTTGTCGAGATCGGTGCGACGGAACACGATCCCTGTGCCCGCAGGCGCAGGCAGGATACGAAGATTGGCGTGAGCTCCGCTGTGCAGCCCGACTCCGCTGCACTCGACCGGGGTGCGAATTGTTCGTTCGAAGATCAAAGACGCAAGAATTGTATTGCTGAGTTAACAGACTACAGCGTCAGCGACTCCCGCTGCGTGTGGTATTTCTGCAACAGCCGTGGCTCTACTGCACTAGCATAACTACAAGGCAATAAAGCGTTTATTTGCAGTCGAATGTGGACTTAGTACCCGCCCAGTAATCGCGCAAGGTATATCTTTCGTTACCTGCGAGATTATGACAACTAGGGCTTAGCCGCCGACTTCTCGGGGTTGTAGGTGATTCCTTTGGTTTCAAACAGGGTTGGGGCGAGTTCAGAGTTGTAGGCGACATTGGTGATGAAACGCTGGTTGCGCATCTCTCCGTTTTGCAGGCGGACGGTGCTGTAGGGAGTGGCTACGCCTTGCACCGTGCGATAGTTGCTGAAGATTTCGGTGTCGTCGTCCTTCATGCGGTCGAGCGGGTCGCGATAGCTGAAGGTCTTTCGCACCGGCAGGTGGCTACGAGGATCGACCGAGATGGTGACGCTGTCGTTGTCGGCGTTCAGGACGGTAACTTCCTCGGCCATATTCTGCTCAACGATGGCGGTTCCGCTAAACAGGATCATCGCTCCCGGAGCGGAGAGCCACTGGCGCACGACAGTCTCCAGCGAATGATCGCGGCGGCGGAGGTAGTCTTCGATCTGCTTGGGATCCTGCGTGGCGGTGCCTTTGTAGGTGATCTCGTAACCTTTGTCGCCAATGTTCAGCTCAATCACGTCGCGTTGCTTGGTGAGCTCGACCCGGTCCTTGTCGGGCCACTCCCAAAAGCGCCAGAACAGCAGCCCCATGCCGCTGGGTTTTCCCTGCCAGAACGAGTAGCTGCGTCCTTCCATGGTCATGGTGCGGATGTTCAGATAGGTCTCGCCGCCCAGCGCGCGGATCATGTCGTCGAGGACCTGCTTGGCCTTGTGCACGCTGGGATCTTTAGCCGCCGTTGCGGTGAACTGGGCGGTTGGCCATCCCGGAGGTGAAGCAGCCGACGTGGCGTGTGCAGGCGAAGTTTGCGCAAGTGCAGCAGATACCGACACCAGAGTAATGCTGAAGATGAGCAGCCCACGCATGATCATTCTCCATTGTAACCATCGGTGCCGTAGTTTGGTTGGGAGTGGTGTATCTTCCAGTTGACGTGCATGTAATCAGCAGAAAGAAACTCGTTGAGGCCGCTCGCAAGCATGGAGATATTGGGCCGCCCCTCGATGTCTGGTTCCGTATTGCAAAGAGGGCGCTCTGGCAGTCGCTCGATGACGTGCGGCTTAGCTTGCCGTCCGCCGATAGCGTAGAAAAGTATACAGTCTTCAACATTAAGGGAAACCGTTATAGGCTGATTACAGAAATCAATTACCGCACTGGGCGAATCTTCGTGCGAGAAATTCTTACCCATGCGGAGTACGACAAAGGAGGATGGAAACTGTGAACGCTTTCAGAGTAAGCCCCGATTACACCAAGTTGCTCAGCAGAATTCCTCCCAAGATCATTCGCACTGAACTGGAGAATGAGCAATACACTCAAGCCCTGTATGAGCTCGAACATTGCCCGGGACCTCTAACTCCAGAGGAAGAAGAATTAGCTGAGCTGCTTACCCTCATCATCGAAGATTTTGAGGAGCGCCAACATCGGCTGCCCCATGCCTCGCCAACTGAGGCCTTGGCGTTTCTAATCGATGAGCACGGTTTGGCAATCGAAGATTTATCCGATGTTCTTCGCTCGCCGGGGGACATACTATCCGGCCAGCTCAAGCTGACAACCGACGAAATACGGCGGTTAAGCGAGCGATTCCATGTCTCTCCGGAGTTATTCTTCTAGGGGCACCGCCTAAGCTTTCTTCTTACGGCCCTTCCTTCTTGCGGGCCGCTCCTCTTCGGCGATAGCGAAAATCACCCGTCGCTGCGTATGGTCGACTCGATCCACCAGCACGCGAACCTGGTCGCCCATCGAATAGATGCGCCGGCTACGCTGGCCGATGAGCTGCCTGGTGTTCTCGTGGTAGAGGTAATGATCATCCGTCATCGAGCCTAGCGGCACCAGACCCTCAATGAAGAGCTCCTGGAGTTCGACAAACATCCCGAACTTGGTGACGCTCACGATCAGGCCGTCAAACTGTTCGCCAACGTGCTGCTCCATGAATCGGGCTTTCTTCCATTCCATGAGCTCGCGTTCAGCATCGGCAGCTCGGCGCTCGGACTGGCTGGTTTCCTCGGCGATGTCGTGCAACTCCGATTCTGGGATAGGCCCGTGGAGCGCGTGTCTTTGCGGACGCTCGTTGCCTGAATGCTTCTTGTCGGAGGGACGCGGCGCTTCGCGCTTTGTCCAGGGCGACGGCGCCTCGCTGTGAGCCAGCGCTCCTGTTCCTACCGGCACGCCATGCTGCTCGGCTTCAGCGGATTCACGCAAAACATCTTTCAGAATGCGATGGATGATGAGGTCGGGGTAGCGGCGAATGGGCGACGTGAAATGCGTATACGACGGCGCGGCCAATGCGAAGTGGCCTTCGTTGATCTCGGAGTAGCGCGCCTGTTTCAGCGACCGCAGCATGAGATACGACAGGATCCGCTCCTCGGGCTTGCCGGCGATCTTCTGCGTCAACTTCTGATACATGCGTGGAGTGATGTGGACTTCTTCGGGGATTTCAACCACTCGCGACTGGCGTCCTGTGCTGTAACGGTCGCGCTTGTCGGCCTTCATCTGCGCGCGCTTTACCGGTAACGGCCCAACTCCGAGCGAATAGCCGAATTTTGCGGCAATGGTTTCGAAATCGTAGACACGCTTGGGATCGGGCTTCTCGTGGATGCGATAGAGCGAAGCGACACCTTTGTTCTCGAGATAGGTCGCAACGCATTCGTTGGCCGCGAGCATGAACTCCTCGATGAGGCGGTGCGCGATGTTCCGCTCCGAACGAGTCACGCTCTTCATCAGTCCGTTCTCGTCGAACTCGATAACCGGTTCCGGCAAATCGAAATCGATGGAGCCGCGCCGGGCGCGCTTGCGGTTCAGGATCATCGCCAGCTCACGCATGAGTTCGAACACATCGACCAGCGGGTGATAATGCTGACGCAGCGCGGGATCGCCCTCGAGAATGAGGTTGACGTTGGTATAGGTCATGCGCTCGGCCGACCGGATAACGCCCTCGTTCAACGTGAAGCCGACGATCTCGCCTTGGTGATCGATCTCCATGGCGCACGAGAGCACCAGGCGCTCGACCTGTGGACGCAAGCTACACAGGTCGGTCGAGAGCTCGATCGGCAGCATGGGAATCGCGCGGTCGGGGAAATACACCGATGTGCCGCGCAGGCGCGCTTCGAGATCGATGGCCGAGCCTTCGCGCACGTAGTGGGCCACGTCTGCGATGTGTACCTGTAACTCGAAGTTCCCGTTCGAAGTGCGGCGCACGGTAACGGCATCGTCGAAATCACGAGCGGTTTCGCCGTCGATGGTGACGATAGGCAAGTTGCGGTAGTCGTGCCGGTGCTGCATTTCGCGAGCGGGAATCACTGCCTCAAACTGCTGCGCCTCCTGCAAAACTGCAATTGGGAAGCGATGTGGCAGGTGATGCTTGCGGATCACGATTTCCACGTCGACGCCAAAGTCATCTTCGTAGCCGAGAATCTCGACCACCCGCCCGCGCGGATTCTGCGTAGGACCCGGCCACTCGGTAATCTCGACGTCGACCACCAGGCCTTCCATGTCCCCCGATTGCCGACGCTTGACGCCGGAATCGTAGACACGGTCGCGGTCATGCGCTTTCACGCCGGCTCGTTTCGACCGACCCGGACGGCTGCTCGTCGCAGTAGGCGGGGTTGCCGGTTCCTCATCTCCGCCGGCGTCAGGCCGCTCCATACCGGCAGGGATGATTACTTCCTGCGTGACCTTTTCGTCGAGCGGGATCACAAAGTTGTTGCGCGAACCGTGATGGAATATGCCGACAATCGTTGGGTTGCCGCGGCTGACCACGCGCAGGATGCGGCCTTCGGCGCGGCTGTCATCGCGCTTACGCGTAATTTCCACCAGCACCTGGTCGCCGTGCATGGCAGGCCCAATGGCCGGAGGAGGTATGAACACGTCGCCCTCAACTGTAGTGCGCTGACCAGCGTTGGGCACGACAAAGCCGTATCCATCGCGATGCATGGAGAGGCGTCCGGCGATGAGGTTGTGACGCGCTGTCGCCTGTTGCGGAAGGGTGTAGCGGTCGCGATCGACTTCGATCAGTTTGCCCGACTTCAGCAGCGCTTTGAGTTTGCCTTCGAGCTCGCGGCGCTCGTCTCCACGCAACCCCAGCTCGCGGATGAGCTGCTTATAGCCCGCGGAGCGATTCGGCAGGCTTTCGATGTGCTCGAGAATGGCTCGTTCATTAAGCATGAATGTCAGTGTTGGAGGTTCGCATTAGAACCAATCCATGGCAGCTCTGCTTCGATTTGCGTCCGGCTTGTAAACCAGTGCGAGTAGACTTGGTGTTGTCTTTCAAGGTTCCGTCAACACGTTTGGCCCTAATCCCTACCAAGCGCAGCGAAATTTCTCTGTGGGGCTATTCCCTGATTCTGAAACTGGCTGTATGTTAGCAATAATTGCAGCCCGGCATGTGAGCCGAAATATGCAAACCCACAAACCGGTAAGCTCCACTCGTCCGCAATTTTCAAGTAAGCTGTGGTAAAGGTCTGGCCCGCATTCCATTTCAGAGCGCAACCATCAGAGAAAGGATTCTCCCCATGTGGAAACCGACAAATACACCGACGACCCCGAACCCTCCCAGCACTCCTGAGCCCCAGCGTAGTTTCACACCGCCAGTTCCCGACCTGCCGCCGGCGCCGCGTCCAGCCGCTTCCGCTCCACTGAACACGCAGGAACAGGCGACGCTTGGCAAGTCACTGGTCATCAAGGGTGAGGTTACGGGTTCCGAGTCACTGTATATCGATGGACGCGTGGAAGGTTCTATCAACCTGCCCGGCAATCGCGTCACGGTCGGCCGCAATGGCGTAGTCGCGGCGAACGTCTCGGCGCGCGAAATTGTCGTCCTGGGAAAAGTGCGCGGCAACATGACGGCCAGCGATCGCGTCGATATCCGCGCTGACGGCTCACTGACTGGCGACATCGTGGCCCAGCGCGTCAGCATTGAGGATGGCGCCTACTTCAAGGGCGGCATCGACATCCGCAAGGCCGGCCAGAAGGTGAACGGCGAAGCCAAGGAAGTGGTAAGCACTCCGGCGGAAGTGAGCAGCACGGCGACAGCGGCGCGGGCGTAGGCGCAAGCGAAACCTTGGGTTGTCATCCTGAGCGGAGAGAAGTCCCGGCTTGCCGGGACAAACGCAGTCGAAGGACCTGCAGTTTGCGTCCCGAGCCAGAGGATTCGCCTAGTAGCGAAAATGCAGGTCCCTCGACTGCGTTCGGCTACGCCTCACTTCGCTCGGGATGACACTTCGTGGATAGCGAGTTCACCACGACTAAAGGTCGTGCCCTTATGCGCGGCGCGCGCATCGGTCAGCCCGCCGGCTGCTGCTGCGTCATGCAGTGCAACGCTCCCAATCCCCAGATAAAGTCTCCGCAGTAGATGCCGACGACCTGGCGTTTGGGAAAGACCTGCGCCACGGTATCAAGGGCAATTCGGTCTTTAGGATCGTTAAACACTGGGACAAGAACGACCTTGTTGGCGATGTAGAAATTCGCGTAGCTGGCCGGCAGCCGCTGTTCGCGGAAGATTACGGGTGCCGGCATCGGCAACTTCAACACCTGTAGCCGCTTGCCGGATTGATCGCTACTCTTCTTGAGCTTGCGAAAGTTCTCGCGCAGCGGCTCGTGATTGGGGTCGTTGCGATCTTCCTCATAGGCTGTCAGCACGGTATCGGGCGCGACGAAGCGTGTGATGTCGTCCACATGTCCGTGCGTGTCGTCTCCGGCAATGCCGCGTTCCAGCCAGATGACCTTCTGAACGCCAAGGTAGTCGGCAAACAGACGTTCGAGGTCCTCGCGCGATAGTCCGGGATTGCGCTGCTGAACCTCGCTGAGTAAGCATTCTTCCGTGGTGATCAGCGTGCCGCGCCCGTTCACCTCGATGCTTCCGCCCTCCAGCACAACACGCTGCGGCTTGCCGTTGACAGTCACGATTGGCCTCCAATGCGGCACGCGGAGCCGCTCGGCCACCTCGGCTGAGATAGGAGCGTCGAGCTTCCAATCGTTGTACTTGGCCCAGGCATTGAATCGCCAAGCAGTGGCCGCGACCAAAGGAAGTTTTTCGGAGTTGCCCGGCTTGCGCTTTACGAAGATTGGACCATAGTCGCGGGTCCATACGCGATTCGTAGGAATGCGAATGAAATCCACCGTGCCCGCAGGTTTGCCGGGCTCAACCGCTTGTTCCGGCAGCACAGCCGCGCGCACCAGCACTTCACGCGCCTTTGCCTCGGCTGCCTCGTCGTTCACCAGGATGCTGACTCGCTCGCTGCGTGAGAGGTGACGCACGATTTCTGCATAAACCCACGGAATCGATTCAAACTTCCCGGGCCAGTCCGAGCGGTTGTGCGGCCACGCGATCCACGTCGCAGCGTGCGGTTCCCACTCGGCCGGCATGCGATAGCCGAGCGCGGCAGGCGTTTGGGATGGAGTGAGATCAGGCAAGCTTTGCGTCAGGGCACGACCTGGGTCGTGCCAAACAGCAGTCCTTTTATTTGTCATCCCGAGTTCGCCTCGGCAAACGAGGAACCTGCTTTATGTCGTCCCTGAAGGGACTCCCAAAATTTGTTACCCGCTACCCAGGACTAACGTCCTGGGCTAAGTTATCCCGTCCTTCGGACTGAAGCATCGGGAACTCAGCAGCGTGCCTAACTTTGTCTCTGTGTACGGCCATAGCCGCCTGATCGCGCGCTGAAGCCCGAACTGAAAATAAGACTTGGACATCTCGAGCACGACCAAGGTCGTGCCCTGACTCGAATCTTCGCACCACCAAACTCAAACCAAAAACCGTTGCGTGATGCCGGTGTAAGCATCGACGCGGCGATCGCGCCAGAAGGGCCAGTTGCGGCGCACATCTTCCATGCGCGCGATGTCCACCTCCGCGACCAGCACAGCTTCCCTGTCGTGCGGAGCCTCCGCTATAACTTGCCCAAAGGGATCGGCGATGAACGACCCTCCCCAAAACTCCAGGCCTTTGCCAGGAGCTTCCTTGCCGCGAATGTTTCCCGTCTCAAAGCCGACGCGATTCGGCACGGCAACATATACGCCGTTGGCGATGGCGTGCGCTCGCTGGATGGTTCGCCAGGCATCGTACTGCGCCTCGCCGTACTGCGCCTTCTCGTCAGGATGCCAGCCAATGGCCGTCGGGTAGAACAACACGTTGGCGCCTTGCGCCGCGGTAAGCCGCGCGCCCTCGGGATACCACTGGTCCCAGCAAACCAGCGTACCGAACTTGCCAAAGTCCGTCTCGAACGCTTTGAAGCCAAGGTCGCCGGGGGTGAAGTAGAACTTTTCGTAATACAGCGGGTCGTCGGGGATATGCATCTTGCGGTAGATGCCCGCGAGTTTGCCGCCACTGTCGATGATGGCGGCGGTGTTGTGATACAGGCCCGGCGCGCGCCGCTCAAACAGCGAAGCGATGATCGTGACTTTCAACTCGCGTGCGACATCGCCGAGTCGCTTCGTCGCGGGTCCTGGGATCGGCTCGGCCAAGTCAAACAACGCATGGTCTTCGCGCTGGCAGAAATATTGCGTCTGAAATAGCTCCGGCAGGCAGATAAGTTGCGCGCCCCGTTTTGCTGCATCGCGAACGTGGGCGATGGCCCGCTCCAGGTTCTCTTCCGGCTCAGGCGTGCACGACATCTGAATGATGCCAATATTGAAGTTCTTCTCCGGCAATCCCCATCTCCCGCCCAAAATCAAATGACAAGCATAGCATCCGGTATTCAGTCGAAATCTGCGCAACATTAACATCAAGTTACAGACAGTAAGCGCGTTGACGCGACTGTTCTCAAACTGTACTTTCGATTATTCAAAGCTATTTGCTCTGCACCGTTCATCTTCAGCGCGCCGGATTGGTTGCGCATCCCGAGGTAGGAAATGCACGACGAGCACAACGCGCACGGCCAAGGCATCGATCGCAAGCTGCACGATCCGGTCTCCGACAAGCTGGTTCCGCTGACGTCCCTGGATCTGACGAAGGTCCACTCTGTGGATGACTTGGTCCGCGCGATGGGGAGCACCGCATTCACTGGCCGCCAGGTTGGCGAAGGCGCGGATGTGCTGGAAGCGATGGCGCGCGACAAGGAATGCTTCGTCGTGATGACGCTGGCCGGCGCGATGACCGTCGCCAAGCAGGGGCTGATCATTACCGAGTTGATCGACCGGGGCATCGTCAATGCCGTGATCTCGACCGGAGCGCTCATGGCACATGGCTTGGTCGAGGCGGCCGGCCGCTCGCATTTCAAATACGATCCGCGCATGGACGATCTCGAGCTATACGAAGCGGGCTACAACCGCGTCTACGACACGCTGGAGCCGGAGACTAATCTCGATTTCGTCGAGACCATCGTCGCTCGCATTCTCAAGGGCTGGGATGCGAATGAGGTGATCTGCTCGCACAAATTGAATCGCGAGATCGGTCGTTACCTGAGCCAGAGCGTGGAAGACCGCGGGATTCTGAAGTCGGCGTTTGAGAAGAACGTGCCGGTATTCGTTCCCGCCTTCAGTGATTCTGAAATCGGGCTCGACTTCGCGTTGCACAATCGCTGGCGACGCAAGAACAACATGCCCGTGTTGCATTGGGATCCGTTCGAGGACCTGGAGTATTACGCCGAAACTCTGCTGCGACAGAACCGCCTCGGCATATTCACCATTGGCGGCGGCGTGCCGCGTAACTGGGCACAGCAGTTCGGGCCGTTCATTGAGCTGCGTCATCGCCGCGGCGGCGAAGACCTGCCGCTGAAGCGCTTCCACTACGGCGTGCGCATCTGTCCTGAACCGGTGAACTGGGGAGGACTCTCTGGTTGCACATACAGCGAAGCCGTCTCGTGGGGAAAATTTGTTCCCCCGGAGGAAGGCGGCCAGTTTGCCGAAGTGCTGCTTGATGCGACGGTCGGATTGCCGCTGATCGCGGGCGCGGTGCTGCAGCGGGTGGGAGAGCGATAAGCAACTGCAATGGCTATGCGCCGTAGAGTATTGGTGCTTTCAACTGCGCTCTTGGCAATTATTCCTGCGGTTTTCGGGGCGCAGCCACTGTCGACGCAAGTAGAAGACTTCGGTAGCGCTGCGCCATTTCCTGCAAGAGTGTCTGCGGTGAAATAGCTCGTGAACTCTTCGACGTCGGCACGAACGCAAGCGTCAATAAAATTGCGAATCGTCGACACGGTTGAGGTGTCTGCCACGGCGAATCTCTCCGCAAGTTCAAGGAGTCCTGTAGGCCTGCTTCATATACTGACGCGCCAAGTCGGCCGGACCTGAGCCGGAATTCTCGGCAACGACGGCACGATATTTCGCCAGCGCGGAATCGCGCTTCTGCAGCACGTCGTACATCTCACCCGCTGCCAGCATCGCCCGCTGGCGAAACTCAGCATCAGGTGATGTGCTGGCGGCAAGCTCATAGGCCTGAGCAGCCTGCTCGTACTGGCGTTGTCCTCGCAGTGCTTCTCCCAGGCCGTAAGCCGGCACTGCCAACTGACAAACGGCGTAGACATTGGCACGACAATTGTCCACCACTTTGCGGTAGGCCGCGATCGCTGCCTGGCCGTGGCCGGCAGCGTTCAGCAAGTGCGCGTACTCGGCGGCGACCAGGAAGTTCTTGGGATGCTCCTGTTGCAGCTGCCCCACGACTTGGATCGCCTCCGCATATTTCTGTTCTCGCCGCAGGAACATGGCGAGCGCAATTTTGGCGTCGCTGGATACGTCCGGAGTGCCATTGGCTGCGACGTCTCGCAAGTAGTCCAAGCCTTTCTGTTTGCTGCCCGTGATTCCTGTCATCGCGGCCGCCATCTTCACCGGGAAACTCAAGCTTCCAACGATGTAGAGATCGAGTCCCAGCAGATTCTTGGCATCCACAAAGTTGGGATCGATCTCCAGCACACGCTCATGATCGCGGCGCGCTGCGACGGCGCTGCGCAGGGCACTAATCCAGGCGTGCTGCCCCATCGCCATATACGTGGCGCGTAATCCACGGGTCACCCCGCGCGCATAGAGAGCGTCCGCACTATTGGGATTCTGCTGTAGTTGCGCCTCTTCGAGCGCCAGGGCCTGATCGCTCAGCTGCCGGATCTGCTCCTGCACCTTGGGATCGAGCGGCGCCAGGTTCTTTCTGCTGACAAAGCTGTCGGACGCATAGGTCTCGGTATCGAGCGCCCCAATGCGGTAAAGCTCCTGGAAGATGATGCCGGCGAGCATGTGGTTGACCGCGAAGGGATCATCGGGATGCGCTTTCAGCGCGGCTTCAAACTCCTTGTTCGCCTTGTCGTATTCCAGATTATTGAAATAGTCGAAGCCTTTTCGGGTGTTGGCGTCGTTGGCATACCGTGTGGGAACTGGCGCTGAAACCGCCGCCAGGGATGCCGCCGCATAGAGGAGAACGAAGCCTAATCGGACTAGGCTGTAACAACTCGCGGGATAAGGTCGCATCGGGATCGACTATTGAGAAGTTTACCCGATATTCCAGCAACTCTGAACCGGGTACAAACCTTTCTAGCAGTTGATGCGCCAACTTCCGATATGACTCTTCGAAATGCTGTAACCAAAGATTATTATTCCGAGGCTGAAGCTGCACGCATGCTTGGCATCTCGATTGCCACATTGCATCAGCTTTTAGATCGGTACATCTTCAACGTGGGCAGCCGCCGCCCCCCTAACCTTGAGTTCACCAGCGGTGAGCTCTTGCTGCTTTCCTATTGGAACAAGGAGTGTTCCGGCACGAGCGCGGAAGCGCACCAGAAGGTGATTCCCATCGACGACTATAAGTAGGGCGTGAACGGATTTTAAACGTGCACGGCTTCAGCCGCCGAGGTGACTCGCTTCTCGCGTCGGGGAAACGGCAACCTCAGCGGCTGCAGTCGCTGTTTGGGACTGCTGCCTTGGGCGTGCCTGAAGGCAAGCTCTTGCAAACTGCTTCGGGAGGGTTGCGCCCGTGCTACCTTACGAGAAGCTTGAAGCCGAATCTCCAGGAAATCCTGCTGCGCGCTTATCGTGAACTGCGTCCGCGCGCGCCGATTCCGCAGTTCCACGCGGAGTTCTATCCGTTTGCCAGCGTAAACAACACCATCCGCCTGCGCGAAGGCGTGCTTCATATCCGCTTCTCTGACCTTTTGGAAGGTGCGCCTGAGAATGTGATTGAAGCCATCGCTCACATTCTGCTGGCCAAGATTTACAAGAAGCCGATTGAAAGTCTGCATGCCAACCGATATCGGCGATACGTCAGCAGTCGCGATGTGAGCACCAAGGCGCACCTGGTGCGGCAGGTACGAGGGCGTAAGCGGATCGAGTCGGCGCAGGGGAACGTTTACGACCTGGAACTGATGTTTGAGGAATTAAACCGCCGCTTCTTCCACGGCTTGATGGGACGTCCACAACTAACCTGGAGCCGCGGCCACGCTCGCAATATGCTGGGACACTACGACCCCGCGCACAATGCCATCGTGGTGAGCCGCATCTTCGACAGTGTGCGGGTGCCTCGCTATGCGGTGGAATACATCCTGTACCACGAGATGCTGCACCTGAAACATCCGGTGAAGTTGCGGGGCAGTCGACGCTGCATCCACGGCCCCGAGTTTCAGGCGGAAGAGCGCCAGTTCCCTCAACTCCAGGAAGCCAAGCAGTTCCTGAAGACGCTATAGTTGGATGGAGTACGCCCTTCCGGCGTACAGTATTTGCCACTCTTCTAAACTGTCATGCTGACTTCTGAACTGTCATCCTGAGCGAAGCGAAGGACCTGCTTTCGCTTCGCCTCACCAGACTTTTTGCGACCGCGAAGCTTCGCGTCAGGGCACAACTCCAAGCGTGCTCCCCCTGATGACACCTGAATCGGCTCGGCTATCGACCGCGAGCTTTCTTGGCAGGCTTCTTCGGGGGCGTGGCTTTCTTTGCCGCTTTGGCCGGAGCCTTGACTGCTTTCTTCGCCGCTTTAGCCGGGGCAGCTTTCTTCGCGGCTACCTTCTTCGCCGGCACTTTCTTCGCCGCTGCTTTAGTCGCCACAGCTTTTGTCGCCACAGCTTTTGTCGCGGCAGCCTTGATCGGCACCGGCTTAGCGACCACTGCTGCGGGCGTCTTGACAGGCGCGGCCTTCTTCGCTGCAGCAGCAGCATTAGCTGATGCCGGCGGCTTCTTCTGATCCGCGGCCGGCGGTGCAGCGGGCTGTTTGCCAGTGGTCGCAGCGGGTGCAGGCGCCGCGGCGACTGGGGGTACAGCGGGAGCTGGTGCTCCCTTGGGCTTGCGTCCTCGCTTGCCCGCCGTCGCCGGCGCTGGCGCTCCCGGAGCGGCAGGCACAGCCGCCGCCGCAGCTTTGCCGCGTCCACGTCGCGCTGCAGGTGGCGGAGGCGGCGGAGGCGGCTCGTAGGGCTTCAGGAAATTGATAACCTCGTTGTGCGAGCGTAGCTTGCCATCAAGCAGCAGCAGGAACGCCTCGTCGAGAATCTTCTGGTACTCGGGAAGCTGCGCTGTGATTCGTAACTCAGCCATCTCAGGAAATGGCAGCTTCTCCCGGACCTGGCGCCACTTGGTGAAGAAGTTCTTCAGCTTGGCATCCACCGCCTGCTGCTTAGTCGTGACGCTGAGGAAGAGCACATCTTCCGGCGCAGCGCTGGACAGAAGTTTCCACGCCCCGGAGGTAGTCGACGCCTCTTTTGCCACCAGCTTCTTGGCCAGGTCGTGAGCACGGCTCTCCAGGTGCTTCCATTTGTCGATGAAGTCGCGGCGCGGAATCAGCCGCTGAATCTCCGAGATGTCCTTGTCCGACATCCGCTTCGTCAGGAAGTACATGTTGGTAGGCCCGGCCTCCGGGAAGTAGCCCAGCTCGTTCATCATCTGCCGCTGCTTGACCACGTGGCCCAACTCACCCGCCTCGATCTTCGCCGCGTTCCAATGCGGATGCAGCACTTGCAACCATCCTTCGCGCTCCAACGCTTTCACCGCGGGGATGGGATCATCCTCATGCGCCAGCTGCTCCAGCTCGTGCCCGATCGACCGCTTACCCACGTACTCGATGTAGTTGTTTTCTTTGGCTGCGTCATAGCGTGCCTGGGTACGCTCTTCCAGCGTGTAATGGAAACGAGCTGCCAGCCGGGTTCCACGAATCAGGCGAATGGGATCTTCAAGGAACGCGTAGTTGTGCAGAATGCGCAGGACCTTGGCTTCGATGTCGGCAATCCCGTTGAAGGGATCGAGCAGCAATCCGCGCGAGCCGGGATTGAGCGACAGCGCCATGGC
Organism: uncultured Acidobacteriaceae bacterium; assembly: GCA_963809865.1. GTDB lineage: Bacteria > Acidobacteriota > Terriglobia > Terriglobales > Acidobacteriaceae > CAVVDY01. The sequence continues at coordinate 162,353 of CAWELL010000001.1, forward strand.
GTTCACGGTGAAATCGCGGCGGCGCAAGTCCTCATTGATGGTGGCAGCGGTGACGGTCGGCGCCTTGCCCGGCTTGTCGTAGACCTCCGAGCGGGTCATGTTCAACTCGGCGCGCACATTGCCCGGCATCAGCAGGTAGAGGATGCGGAGATCCTCGTCGATACCTTGGATACTGATGCCCGCTTTTTCCAGCTCTTTCTGAAGCTTGAGCGGATTGCCCTGCACGCTGAGGTCGATGTCGCGGATGGCGAACCCGGTGACGAGGTCGCGGATGGTGCCGCCGGTGAGATAGACGTTCAGGCCCGCATGACGCGCGATTTCCTGAACAAGGGTCACACCCCGCTGTTGATCCGGGGTGAGCCGGGTTTCCATGCTATAGATGTAGTCTGCCATCTAACTTTATGACTCTATTGATGTTCCGCCCTGGAATACATCCTGACAGGGAGGCAGACCAAACAAACCGCAGAATTCCATACTGCTCCCCCGCCACTAAAATGACTATCAGATTCCGGAATGCCCGTCGTGCTGCCTGGGAACTGAAACCGTAACTCTTGTTTTTGCCGAGACTTACGCGGCATCGGCTCCGGGAGCGCTGCACAGCGAACAATAACACAAGGTTTATGTTTTGGCTACAAAGCGTGTTAAGGGCAGCATTCGGAGAGTAAAGGTGCGAGAATTAGCTCGCTGTTCTGCGGCGGGATACCATAGGTCGTATCTGCTCGGATCTCGGCGCAATCGGCTGCATAGAGTAAAGCTATATGTCGTCCACTCGCAAGAAAGTAATCGTTCGTAAGCTCGACCGCGACACCGCCGCGGGCTACGTCGGCTCCGAGTACATCGCCGATGGCAAGCTGGAGTTGCTGAACACCGCCGGCAACGTGGTGACCATCGCGCTGAGCGAGATTAAGGGCGTCTACTTCGTGCGCGAGTTCAGCGAACCTGAGTCGCTGACGCGCAAGACCTTTACTTCCCGTCCGCGCGCCGAAGGCCTGTGGGTGCGCTTGCACTTCCGTGACAACGAGATCATCGAGGGCCTGATGCCCAACGACCTGATTCAAGAAGGCAGTGACGGGTTCTCGATCATCCCGCCCGACACCCGTTCGAACACGCAGCGGATTTTTGTCCCCCGCTCAGCCCTTGCCGAGATGAATGTTATCGCGGTCATCGGAGAGAAGAAGTCGCAACGCGGCGGACGTCCCGAAGACGCGCGTCAGGTCCCGATGTTCGGGTAATTTCCACGAGCGTCGCGAGAGCCCATTTCGGCACGAGTGATCCGCTCCCATCAGGAGACGAGACGGTTCGTCAAGCGTGAAGGTTTCCCGCGTGAAGTAAGAATGCAGTAGTCCTCCAGCCTCGTAAGTGGTTCTGATCCGATCGCAGGCCGACGTTATCCGCCGGGACGCACGCCGGCAGCGCAACGCCGTCAATGCCGAGCTGGTCGGCTATTAAGTGGTCGATTCTTCTCACCTTGACTGCCCCATCGGCGGGAGTAGCGATGGGGAAGGTCTCTGAAAAACAGCCGGGAATCCTTCGCAATTTTCTGCTCGTCCTCACTCATTGCTCGGGCGCAATCAGGAGAATGTCTTGTCGCAACGACAGGGGAAATTTTTCCCTTCATGCTCGTTCCTGGACTAAGCCCTGAACTTTTGCCCCGTTGTGCGGCAAGACCGAACTACGCTGGCGCTAAGGCAATTACAGGTTCAAAGAGACTTTTGTCGACTTGGTATTCAGCAGCCGAAGGGCGAGGTATAACGAAATGAAACTGAGGAACTCCGTCTGTACGTGCTGCATCTTACTCGCTCTATCCGCGATCCCATCCCAACTTCGCGCTGACGCATTTTGCAGTGCACCCGCTCCGTACCAGTATCAAAGCTGCGGGACGGAGGCGCCCACAAATAACTTTACTGTGAACGGTCTTGGCTTCGGCGTAAACATGATTTTCAATGGTTACCACGCCGATTTCTCCAGCTCGGTAAGCGCGCTGGTCTTCCGAGACAACACGCTGGTCTACACCGGCGCTAGTTCGCCTCTGAACACCGAAATGCACCAATACCAGTTCGTCAATCTGGTGCCGGCTGGTGATGTTCAACCCGGGGATCAGATCGAACTCGTATATCACGTAAATGACCCCAATGGACCTCAGGATTACTACAGCTCGGAGCTAAACAAGAATATCGACGGGGCAAACCACGTGTGGGCACAAAGCTTGAGTAACGGCCAGTGCCTAATCATCGCCGGTCCGTGTACATACGTGGGATTCGAGGACTTGCCGGTTGGAGAAGGTACTGATTTCGACTATAACGATTTCATGGCGTGGATTTTCGGAATGCATATCGACAATGGGAATAACGAAGGTCTAAGTAACGGGAACGCAGTGGTCCCGGAACCCTCTTCGATCGTCTTGCTGGCGGGTGCTCCTGTTGCATTTGCTTTGAAAAGGCTTCGCCGTCTCCCGAAATAACCTGGGGGCGATTCCTTCACCTGCTAGTCCGCGATTTGGCTGAGTATGGTCCGCAGTTAAGGATCAGCGCATTCGAGCAAGACCCAAGAAAGCACCGGTGTTTCTAGGGGGGCTGTAAGGCGTAATTTACCGGCGTTATAGCTATCCGTACAACGCATCCGTCGAGGGACAGGCCGGTTGCTGAAGTGCGTCGGATATCGCGACCAGTGGACGCCTTCGACCGTCACCGTAGCCAAGTAAAACCGCTTTGCGAGCCGACGAGCGCAAAATCAGGGAGCAGTAAGTACGTGACGAAGGTAGCAACCGATACTTTCAATCTGTTGTTTGAAGAACAGGTCTTACCAAACAAGAAAAAACGCTATCACTGGACGATTTCGTCAATAGAGAAGCCGGATTTCCTAGTCTCTTGGGGTGATGCGCCTACCAAAGAAGTGGCCGAAGACGAGGCAATAAAGGAGCTCAAGAATCTCGCTTTGGGGCTGACTCAAGGTGGCCGGGTGGTGGCGAGTTGCCTCACCTCACGTAATCGGCACCGGGTTGTGGCACGCATTAACGGACACGTTCCTAGGAAACAAACGACCAGGATCGCGCCGCGGAGACCCTAAATCCACAGACCAATGGGTTGTAGAGTCACGTCCCGCTCTCGGCAGCCCTAAGTCCGTGAAATACCACTTTCCGGAGTAAGCAAACCAGAGCGCCGTAGCCCTCGCCCTTCGTATAGGATCGTCTGGTGAAAATCGAGACAGCGTGGAACCGCATCGCCACCGGCGTGCGCAAATTTCAGACCGAAGTCTTCCCCGAGCAGCGGGCGTTGTTCGAGAGCCTGCGCCGGAAACAAGATCCCTTGGCACTGTTTATTACCTGTGCGGATGCGCGGGTCGTCCCCAACTTGTTTACCCAGACTGGTCCGGGTGAAATTTTCATCGAACGCAATCCCGGCAACATGGTGCCCCCGTATGGCGACTTTGTGGGGGGCGTCACATCAGGGGTGGAATACGCCAACCTGGTGTTGAAGGTGCCGCTAATTGTTATCTGCGGGCATACCGATTGCGGCGTGATGAAGGCACTCCTTCATCCTGAAACCACCAGCGGACTTCCCGGAGTGCAGCAGTGGATGCGACACGGCATCGAAGCGCGGCAAATTGTGCTGCGCGAGTCTATCGATCGTCCGGATGAAGAGAAAGTCTATCGTTTGGCCGAAGCGAATGTGCTGGAGCAGATTGCCAATCTGAAAACCCATCCCAGCGTGGCGTCACGACTGGCTGCGGGCGAGGTGATGATTCGAGGCTGGGTCTACGACATCGGCAACGGCTCGATACGGCAGGCCGATCCCGCTACAGGCGAATTCACGGAGTTCTACGGCGAGTAGCGGTTGGGGCTCGAGTAGTGCGTCGCTTAAGCGACGCGTATACCGTGCATTCCCCGGTGGGAAGGGTTGCATCCGGCTGCTTCGCGGCAGTATGCAAACCCAAAATAATGGTCGCCAACATGACGCGGCGCTGAAGGGCCACGCTACCCGAACGCTGCAAATGTGGAACCGCTAGTGATCCAGCCGAGCCTGGTGTCTACGCGATACCCGCCTGGGCCTTGGCTTGTTCGACGTCCGGCGCAAACTGAAAGAGCTGGTCCACCCGAGTGGCCTTCAATGCGTTCAGCAGACGCTCTGTCGCGCCGGCCACGATCAGCTTGCGGCCCGCGTTTTCGCGGGAGACGTGCGCGCCTACCAGACACCCGATTCCCGCCGAGTCGATGTAAGGAACATCGGACATATCAAGGATCAGCAGGCTGGCAGAATCGGATCGCACCAAACTTTGGAAGGGGAAAAAATTGCCCAGCAGCAGCGGGCCATGCAGCCGCAGGATGCTGGTATCCCCCGGGCCCCCAACGTGTTCGATTTCCAGTGGCTTCTCTTGCATAATCAGTGATTGTATATGCGTCGCACGTTCGTAACATTAACCCTGCGTTAACGCGGTAGAGAGCTAGGGCCACAGCGTCCCGCAAAACGGATCCGAAACGACTTCTCTCCGGCCTGTTGGCCGGTGCTTTTCTCTACTTAACGGGCAGGCTGATCCAGCATCTCAGCTCCATAACCATGTTCCTATGCTTCGCCGGTTTGTCCTCGTGCAAGTGCGATATGGTTCCAATCACGAGTGCCAGAGAGCAGGAACCAGCAGTAGGGCTAATCTGTCTCACAGCCGGCCGCCGCTTAAGGAAAGCTATGCAGCGTTCCTGCTGCGCTTGCACATCATGAATCCTACCTGAGCCGCCAGAAATTATTTTAGGAATCGAGTCTGACGTGTGGAGCTCGCGTTTAACACATGGGTTGGACAGGTATATCTGGATGGTTTGCTCAACTGAAACACGCCTCCAAAGCTATCGCGCCCGCACAAAGCCAGGACAAGTAACTATTGTCTTGTGACCAGCGAGGGCCTACTGCATAGAGACGACGAGCTTTCGGTCTGTCCACGTATGCAGCCGTGATGGTAGCCGTTCCGGTAGCCTAAGGGCCGGCTTCACCGGATCGAACTTAAGGATCCGCTGAGTTGCTTCAAATTGCATCTAAGAAGGCAGCAACTCGGAATAACGTAATCTGCCGGTCTGGGAAATATCCTGATTTAGGAAGGAACTGTAAACTCCAGTTTGGAATTTAGTCGGCAGGAATACGACATTCAGCAGCATTTGCTAGACTAGTTTAATATTTCAGTAGAAAGGATCGTAATGGACCTTAAGAGCGTGCTTGACCAGCTACACACCGAGCGAGACCGAGTTAACCAGGCTATAGCAGCCTTGGAGAGCCTGCAAGGTGTTCCCTCCGCGCCGCGGCGGGGGCGTCCGCCGAAGAACCAGCAGAGTGGAAACGTCTATTCCATGCCCAAGAAGCGGACTATGAGCCCCGCCGCCCGCAAGCGTATTTCTGAGATGATGAAGAAGCGCTGGGCCGAACGGCGGAGAAAGAACCGCGCCGCCTAGGTTTCGACCAATAGGATGTTAGGAAGGTGTCCTTCACGGGCACCTTTTCTTTTGCAGGGAGCTAGCTGAATTGGCTGGCTCCGCGTCAGGGCGCGACTTTCGGCCTTTGGCGCGAGCTTACTTTCGTTCGATGAGCCTTGCGGTCAATACCGCACCATCGCGATCATCGTGCAACTTGATGGGAAATATCAGTACGTTCCAATTCCAGTGCGCGCTCTTACGTGGTAAGTGGGAAGCGCCACGAAATCCACGACGGTCGATATAGGTTTCTCGCGTGTCGCATACGGTGCGCAATATCTCGTGCCACTCTTCCCCAAGTTGGGGAAACTGTTCGAAGATATTCTTGCTGACAAACCACGAACGTTTGTGATTGTTCATCGACGCGAAATAGTCATTCACATACTGCCAGGTACCGTCGCGATCGAGAATTTCCAGAACAATGTCGTCGCCCATAGCCATAGATATGCGCGAGTAGTAGAAGTCGCGTGCATCAACCACTACGGGCCGTCCGCGCTTCTTGGCTTCAAAGGTTTGTAGAGCCCCAACCAGGTCGTCGACCGAACTATAGCCCTTCAGCAGGTGCATGTCGGCGATGCCGCCGAATTTGCGCTCTAACGTAGCGGAAAGGATAATGATTGGCACCTGCGGGCGAGTGCGGCGCAGAGTGTTCGCTACATCCGTGCCAAACTTCCCCGCCCCCAGATGGTAGTCGAGCACCGCGATATCGATTTGCTCCAGCTTGGATTGCGCCTCTTCGATAGAACTCGAAGTGACGACGTGATAACCCTTCTGCCGCAGGATCGCCGACCGCAACACCAGATTGTCTTCGCGGTCGTCCAGGAGCAGAACTCGGATCGGGCTGGCCGAAACCAGTTGCGGACCGGCGAGGTGATGCATCGTCTTGGGCGCGTTCTCATCCATCTAAGACTTTAGAAGCAGCTCTGGCCCCGGTGGTCACTGAAAATCGGCGAATGGAACAAAAAATCTGCGAACCGTCATTCGTCGCCAGAAGTTCGAGCGTCCCCGCCTTGTTGTTGCGTGAGATTTCGCAATGCCCGGGCAAGTTCAGGAAGTCTATTGAACACGGCCACCGCGCGCAACCATTGTTTATGGTCGAACGCCGGACTGCCACTAACGACGCTTCCCGGCGGGATATCGCCATGCGTACCGCTCTGTGCGGTAACGATAACGCCGTCGCCGACATTACAATGCCCAGCTACTCCAGCCTGCCCGGCCAGCACGACGTTCTTGCCGATTACGCTGGAGCCCGCCAAACCTACCTGTGCACACAGCAGCGTGTTTTCACCTACCGCAGAGCCGTGACCGACTTGCGCGAGATTGTCGATCTTCGCGCCCCGGCCCACGCGGGTCTCACCGATACTGGCGCGATCGACACAGGCATTGGCCTGGACCTCCACATCGCTCTCAATCACTGCCGGCCCGGATTGCGTAATCTTTTGCCAACGTTCGCCATCGCGCGCAAAGCCGAAGCCGTCGGCGCCGATCACCACCCCGTTCTGTAGGATGACGTCGTTGCCCAACACGCAGTACTCGCGCACTACGGCGTGAGCGTGCGCGAAGAAGTTGTTGCCGATACGCGCTCCGCGATAGACGACGACGTGTGGTAGCAGCACCGCGTTGTCGCCAATATCTACGTCGTCGTCAATGACGACATAAGCGCCCACATGAGCGCTTGCGCCCAGCTTGGCGGAGTCGGCGATCACCGCCGTGGGATGAATCCCGGGCGCGTAGTGAGGCGACTGGTAGAACAGATCGATGGCGCGCGCGAATGCCAGATATGGATTGTCGCTGCGCAACAAGGGCGTGCGTCCAGCCGGAAAATCATGGCCAACGATGATGGCCGATGCGGCAGTCGTCTTCGCCGTAGCTATGTATTTCGGATTAGCAATGAAGGTGATCTGCCCGGCAGCGGCTTCTTCAATGCCGGCGACGCCCATAATTTCCTGATTGGGATCACCATTTTCGAGGGTCGCTCCCAGAGCGGATGCAATGGCTGAAAGTTTCATGACAGATAACGATAAACGATAAAGGGGCGCGCACGTTTCAACCACGGATACATGAGGATGAGCACGGATCGATGGTCTGAACTTTTCGTTGTTTTTCTTTGGTCCGTGTATATCCGCGTAAATCCGCGGCTCGCCTTTCTAAGCTAGACTTAAAGGCGATGCCCGAGACTGCCACCAACTCCCTCGCCCGTGCTTCTTCCGCTTATTTGCGCTCTGCCATGCACCAGCCCATCCAGTGGCATGAGTGGGGCGAAGCGGCGTTTGCGCACGCGCAGCAGGACGCCAAGCCCATCCTGCTCGACATTGGCGCGGTGTGGTGCCATTGGTGTCATGTGATGGACCGCGAATCGTATGAGAGCGCGCGAGGTGGCCGAGATCATCAATCGCGAATTTATTGCGGTAAAGGTCGATCGCGACGAGCGCCCTGATGTTGACAGCCGTTACCAGCTTGCGGTCTCAGCCATCGCCGGTACCGGAGGCTGGCCGCTCACGGTTTTTCTTACTCCCGAAGGCAAGCCCTTCTACGGTGGAACCTACTTCCCCCCGGTCGATCAGTATGGCCGTCCCAGCTTCAAAAAGATTCTGCTGGCTATCGCCGAAGCCTATCGCGAGCGCCGCAACGAAGTAGTCGACTCGGCTAACCAGACCATGCAGATGCTGAACAACGCCGAAGGCTTTGCCGGTCGCCATGCCGACTTTTCACCGCGCATCGTCGGCGTGATGGTTCAGTCAGCGCTGCCTATCTTCGACGAGAAGCATGGCGGCTTTGGCGGAGCGCCGAAGTTCCCCCACTCATCGGCTATCGATCTGCTGCTCGACTGGTATGCGCGCACCGGCGAGGAGCGTGTGAAAACGGTCATCGTTACTACGCTGACCCGAATGGCACAGGGCGGAGTCTACGACCAGCTTGCCGGGGGCTTTCATCGCTACTCAGTTGACGAACGGTGGATCGTTCCTCATTTCGAGAAGATGGCCTACGACAACTCGGAGTTGCTGAAGAATTACGTACACGCCTATCAGGTTTTCGGCGACGAGTTCTATGCTCATATCGCGCGCGACATTATTCGCTGGATGGATGAGTGGCTCAGCGATCGCGAGCGCGGCGGCTTCTACGCCTCGCAGGATGCCGACATCAACCTCGACGACGACGGCGACTACTTCACCTGGACGGTCGACGAAGCGAAGGCGGTGCTCACCGAGGACGAGTTTCGCGCCGCGTCGCTGCACTTCGATATCGGCGAGCACGGCGAGATGCACCACAATCCGGCGAAGAATGTGCTTTGGGTGGCGATGCCGCCGGACGAAGTCGCCAGCAAGATGGGCCGCAAAGTCGAGGAGGTGATCGAACTGCTCGCGTCGGCCAAGACAAAGATGTATGCCGCGCGCTTGGAGCGCCCAACGCCGTTCGTCGACAAGACGGTTTACGTAAGTTGGAACGCGATGTGCATCTCTGCCTACTTGCAGGCGGCGCAGGTGCTGGGACTCGAAGCCGCGCGCAAGTTTGCGTTGCGCTCGCTCGACCGCATTTTGGCGGAAGCGTGGAACGACGAAAGCGGATTGTCGCACGTCATCGCCTACTCCGATCCGAATGCTAAAAAGCGACTCGTTCGCGGACTGCTCGACGACTACGCCTTCACCGCGATCGCTTGTCTCGACGCCTACGAAGTCACTGGTGCGATAAGCTACTTCCGCTTCGCGCAGAAGATCGCCAACGCAATGATCGCGCGTTTTGCCGACAACACCTCAGGCGGATTCTTCGATACCGAAGCCAGCCTCGAAGAGAAGTTGCAGTTAGGTGCTCTCTCGGCGCGCCGCAAGCCCTTTCAGGATGCACCGACTCCCGCCGGAAATCCTAGTGCCGCACTCGCACTGCTGCGCCTGCACGCCTACACCAACGACGCGAAGTATCGCGATAAGGCCGAGGATACGCTGGAAGTTTTCGCCGGCGTGGCTGAGCAGTTCGGCATCTACGCGGGCACGTACGGTATTGCGGCTACATGGATGTCGCGTCCGCATACGCAGGTAGCTGTCGTTGGCAAAGACGAACGCGCAAAGGAGCTATTGAAAGCCGCGAGAGAGCCATTCCTGTTGAACAAGTCGGTGGTACATCTGACAGACAGTGAGGCCGTCGCGCAAAATCTGCCGGCAGTTCTGGCCGAAACCATTCCTAACCTGCCGGGGCTCAAAGATAAGAAGTCCCTCGCCGTAGTATGTACGAACTTCACCTGCCTTCCGCCGCTGGAGGACGCCGACGAACTGGCTGCTCTGCTGCGCGAGACGGTGAGCCCGGCGACTTAGGCTCTTCACCTCGGTTTGTCATGACGTGCAGCGCGAGGGATCTGTTCTTTCGTGGCGAGACGACGGATCCTCCCCTGGCATGCGACGCATCAGGCCACGGCGCTAAATCCGAAGGGCATGCCGGCCCTTCTCACTACGACAACTGTTTGCACCCGAAACGAAAACAGGTCCTTCGCTTCGCTCAGGATGACAAACCTTGTGGAGTGCCTCAAACCCGGACTGGCCCCTCCGCTCAACCCCCGCATCGTGTCATTCGATGGCGCAGCCTACAGTTCAACGACTATCGAGTGAACTCTCGCTCCCTCGCCAATTATCATCAATAAGAAGAAATGCGTACCAAATACCAGCGCTGGATCTACAAATGGGAGTCTCGTCTGACATCGCGGGACACTAACCGCATCGTGCGTCCCCTGGAGTGGGGAACGGATTGGGCAGAGTGCTGGCCGCTGGTAAAGGATATTCGCCCGCCGCAGGATCAATCCGACGCAGCCGCCATGGTGGAATATTGGTTGGCGGTAAACCAGCGCATCATCGAGAACAGCGACGAGTTCTACGCTTACAGAACGCCGGGAGATTTTCGGCTCGAAGCCCGTAAGGTCGAACTGTTTCACACCGGCAGCGAGCCGCCCACGACCAAGCTGAAGGATGAGACTGGACACTTCCTGCGCTTCACCTCTGCCGTCGGCACGCCTTACGCCGAGAACAACCTGATGAACGCGCGCTGGTTCCCCGCCAAAGGTCAGCGTGCCGTGGTGCTGATGCCGCAGTGGAACGCCGACGGTGTCAGTCAAAACGCCTTGTGTCGCCTTTTCAACCGGCTCGGCATTGCAGCGTTGCGCATGAGCATGCCGTACCACGACATTCGCCGCCCCGAGGGATTTACCCGTGCCGATTACGCCGTCTCCTCCAACATCGGCCGCACCATTCACGCCGTGAAACAAGGCATCGCCGACATTCGCTCCTGCATGGACTGGCTTGAGCAGCAGGGCTACTCAAAGCTGGGCATCGTCGGAACCAGCCTCGGCTCGTGCTATGCGTTTATTGCCGCGGCGCATGACCAGCGCATCAAGGTGAACGTCTTCAATCATGCGTCAACCACGTTCGGCGACGTCGTCTGGACCGGCCAATCGACCCGCCACATCCGCAAAGGTCTGGAAGGCATCTTGAACCACGACCAGGTGCGAGACATCTGGATGTGCATCAGCCCGATGGCATACTTCCAGGAATTCCATCGCTGGCCGAAAAAAACGCTGATGATCTATGGCCGTTACGACCTGACCTTCCTGCCGGAGTTCTCGATGCAAGCGGCAGCGGAGTTTCTCAAACGCGGTCTCGACACTACCATCAAAGCCCTGCCGTGCGGCCACTACACCCTCGGCGAAACTCCTTACAAATACATGGACGCCTGGCATATCTCGCGCTTCCTCGCTAAAGCTTTCGCCGGATAGTCGACAAGACTTCCGCTCCCGCTCACACAAGAAATTTTCTTGACAATGCACTGCGCGGAAAGCAATCATCCGAGCACGCAAACAGTCTGGCCTGTGTGGTTTGCAACCCGCGGGAATTGTGCGTTGTCGGGCCGGAGTGAGGGTGGCTGTCGCACAGTAATCAATTCGTAAAAACTGCTTTAGACCAAAGGGAAGAAACTCAAGCCGTGAGCCTTGAAGCTGGAGCCGCATCTCTTACCCGCAGCGCCTTGGCTGTGACTTGCGGCGTATGGGCGGTCACGGCGCACGCTGTCCTGCGAATGGATCCGGCGATTCCGAATATCTTCAGCCCCGCCTCTACCCCAGCTGACTCCATCTATCATCTTTCTCTGTTCGTGCTGGCGCTGTGCGGCGGAATTTTCGTGACCGTCTTTAGCCTTCTGGTCTACGCGGTAGTCAAGTTCCGACGCCGCGCCGACGACGACGGTAGCGAGCCTCCACAGATTTATGGCAGCAATCAGATGGAGCTGGCCTGGACGGTGATTCCGATCGTCATCGTGGTGGTGCTGTTCCTGGCGACGGCGCGCGTCATCCACGCTGTCGAGGACGCTAAGCTTCCGTCCAACACGCTCGAGGTGATCGCCGATCGGCCACCAGTTCTGGTGGGAATTTCAATATCCACAGCAGGGCTTCATTACTGCGAACGAGTTGCACGTTCCCGTGGGATCGGGTCCGAACGGTGCTCCGACGCGCATCAAACTGCTCTCCGCCGACACGGACCACAGTTTCTGGGTTCCGAAACTTGCGGGCAAGACCGATCTCATCCCCAATCACCCGAACGAAATGTGGATTGAGCCGCACGAGACCGGAGTCTACGTTGGCCAATGCGCCCAATATTGCGGAGTGCAGCACGCGAAGATGTTGCTGCGGGTGATCGCAGAGTCGCCCGAAGACTTCCAGAAATGGGCGGCCGCGCAACGAAATCCTGCGGCTCAGTCCGACAATGTGGCACATGGACGACAGGTGTTTGAAACCACCGCCTGCGTGAACTGCCACACTGTGGCAGGTACCGACGCTCATGGAAAATTCGGGCCCGACCTGACGCACCTGATGTCGCGCGAGACCATTGCCTCCGGCGCGGCGACGAATACCCGTGAAAATCTGCGGGCGTGGATCAAGGATCCGGACACCATCAAGCCGGGCGCGCTGATGCCTGCCATGCAGATGAGCGAAGCCGACATCGATGCCGTAACCGATTACATGCAGAGTTTGCGATAGCCATGTTCGACGCTGATTCATTATCGAAGCCGATGTTCGTCCCCGAAGCGGGCGCAGCCACGCGACCGTTGCTTGATCGCGTTCACGACTGGATCATCACCGTTGACCACAAGAAAATCGGGCTGATGTATGTCGGCTATGGCGTGTTGTTCCTGGTAATCGGCGGCATCGAAGCCGCGATCATGCGGGCCCAGTTGGCGTTCGCCAACAATCACCTCATCTCGCCGCAAACCTTCAATCGCATGTTCACCATGCACGGCACGACCATGATTTTTTTCGCGGCCATGCCGCATCGTCTTCGGCATCGCGAACTATCTGGTTCCGCTGATGATTGGCGCGCGCGACATGGCCTTCCCGCGCCTGAACGCCTTCAGCTTCTGGATGAGCGCCCTGGGCGGCATCATTCTGTACTTCAGCTTCATCGGTGGAAACGGGCTTTACGGCGCAGGTACTGCGCCTGACGTTGGCTGGTTCGCCTACGCTCCGCTGACCGCGCAGGCATTCTCGCCCGGGCACAGCACCGACTACTGGATCATCGGCCTGCTGGTCAGCGGCATCGGCTGCATCGGCACCGCCCTGAACATCGTCACCACGATTTTCTGCCTGCGCTGCCCCGGCATGCTGTTGCGGCGAGATGCCTATGCTCGTCATGGTTGAACCTGGTAACCGCGGGCCTGGTTCTGATCATCATCTCGCCGCTGACCGCCGCCCAGATCATGCTGCTGCTCGATCGCTACCTGGGGGCGCACTTCTTCGATACCCAGGCTGGCGGCTCGGCCGTCATCTGGATGCACTTCTTCTGGATCTTCGGCCATCCCGAGGTTTATGTGCTCGTGCTGCCGGCATTCGCGATCTTGTCTGAAGTGATTCCGGTTTTCTCGCGTAAGCCGATTTTTGGCTACAACATCATGGTGCTCGCCACCCTTGCGCATTGGCTTCATCAGCCTCGGTGTGTGGGCGCATCACATGTTCACCATTGGGATGACGTCGTACGCGAACGCATTCTTTGTCGCTTCAACCGCAGCCATCGCCGTCCCTACGGGAATAAAAATCTTCAACTGGCTGGGCACCATGTGGGGAGGCAAACTCATCTTCAGTACGGCGATGCTGTTCTGCGTCGCTGCTGTGGCTCAAATGCTGATCGCAGGATTGACCGGCATCATGCTGGCAACCGCTCCCTTCGATTGGCAGCTGGGCAATTCGTACTTCGTGATCGCTCATTTTCATTACGTCATCCTCGGCGTCATCGTCTTCGCCGTGTTCGCCGCCACGTACTACTGGTACCCGAAAGTCTGCGGGACGGATGATGAACGAGACTCTGGGCAAGTGGCATTTCTGGCTGTTCCTGATTGGCTTTCACATCACCTTCGACTTCATGCATATCCCTGGCATTCTGGGCATGCCGCGCCGCATTTATACCTACGAGGCCAGCCGCGGCTGGGAGATCTGGAACCTGATTGTTTCAGTTGGCGTCGTCTTCCAGATCGTGGCAGTCCTGTGCTGGGTGGTGAACCTGCTCTGGTCGCGCTACAAGGGACGCGAGGCCGGAAACGATCCCTGGGATGCCTGGACGCTGGAGTGGTCGACGAGTTCGCCGCCGCCCGATTACAACTTCGCCGTTGTCCCCACCGTGCGCAGTCGTCGCCCGCTGTGGGACGTGAAACATCCGGAAGATCCGGATTGGAAGTACGAGTAGGGGGGAACCGCGTTTGGCAGCACCTAGCATCACGCTGAAGCAACCCGAGATGCCGCTGGCGCACGAATTGCGCGGACGCGTGGGCATGTATTGCCTCATCGCCGCGGAATCGGCCATCTTCAGCATCTTCGTGGTCGCGTATCTCTTTTACGCGGGCAAAAGCCTCACCGGGCCTTATCCGAATGAGGTGCTGCACGTTCCGATATTCAACTCGATTTGCCTGTTCGGGTCGAGCTTCACCATCGTCATGGCCGAGCGAGCGCTGCGGCGTAGCGCAGTCAAGGTGTTCGGAATATGGTGGCTGTTCACTATCGTGCTGGGATTGATTTTCCTCGTGGGCACGGCGCGCGAATGGTATCAGCTTATCTATCACGATGGGCTGACCATCAGCTCGAACCTGTTCGGCACCACGTTTTATTCGCTGGTGGGATTACACGCTTCGCACGTGATCATCGGCCTCACCGGGCTGACCATCATCATGGTCCTCACCGCTCTGGGCTACGTGAGGCACGAGCACGAGCAGCGCATCGGAGTCTTTGCGCTGTACTGGCATTTCGTGGACGCGGTGTGGGTGGTGGTGCTGTCGGTGGTGTACTTCATTGCGCGATGAGACTTTGAAGGGGCACGGCTTCAGCCGTGCCGCAGCGGCTTCTCAAACTGTAAGGCTTTAGCCGCTGAGGTAAATGCAGATCCCTCGGCCGCCGCCGGCGGACTCGGGATGACAAAGCAGAGGGAGATCAATCATCGGCGCAGCTAAAGCTACGCCCCTTCAAAACACGAAGTAAGAATCCTAAACATGGCAACGCCGCAACAACCCGTGCCCCATGCTCCCCATCAGGTCGAAATCGCGCTGCCTGCGCCGACCGCGTGGCCGTTTTTTCTCGCGGTGGGTGCGGCGCTCCTGTTCGCCGGGCTGCTGACCAACGCATCGGTCAGCATTCTGGGCGCGATCCTGGCAGTGATCGCGGCTGTGGGATGGTTCCGCCAAGTGCTGCCGCACGAGCACCATGTGACAGTCGAGGCTACCGTCCCCGCGGAAGAAGAGGCGCTGGCAGCGCCCGAAGTGCTGCATGTCGCCGCCGCGGAGAAGATACAGCGCGCCTGGTTGCCGCTCAAGGTTTATCCCATCGTTTCGGGCGTTCGCGGCGGATTGGCCGGTGGCGTGGCCATGGCAATCATCGCCATACTTTACGGCGTCATCTTCGCGCGCAGCATCTGGTATCCCATCAATCTGATCGCCGGCAGCCTTTATTCCTCTGGCGCGATGCCCACGAACGAAGCTCTCATGCAGTTCCATCCCGCGTGGTTGCTGTTTGCGGTGGCGCTGCACCTCACGGTGTGCACGCTCGTCGGCCTGCTTTACGGCGCGATGCTGCCTATGCTGCCCGGCCGTCCGATTCTGTGGGGTGGAGTGGTCGCTCCCCTGCTCTGGAGCGGCCTGGTCTATTCGTTACTCGACTTCGTCAATCCGCTGCTCGACCAGAAGATCAACTGGTATTGGTTCGCAGCTTCGCAGGTGGCGTTCGGAGTCGTGGCGGGATTGGTCGTCGTTCGCCATAACAAACAGTGGACCAGGGAGAATCTGCCTTTGGCCATGCGTGCCGGTATCGAAGCGCCCGGCCTCATGCCAGGAACGTCACGACGGAGACGAAGGCCGATGAAGCTTCGTGCCTTCACTGTCGGCGGTCTTGCGCTCGCCTTGTGCGCTGCCTTGGGATGTGAACTTCACGGCAAGCCCGCGTCCCGGGCCCGAGGTCCCCAATCCCGACACGGTTCTCGATTCCAGGTGCTCTACAACCAGAACTGCGCCGGATGTCACGGAGCTGACGGACGCAAAGGTGCAGCGGTCGGCATTGGCGATCCTGTGTATCTAGCGCTGGCAAGCGACGACGCGATGCGCTCGGTCGATCAGCAAAGGACGCCCCGGAACTGCGATGTCGGCCTTCGCGCAGAAAGAAGGCGGCATGCTGACCGATGCGCAGGTTGACGCGATCATTCACGGCATCCGACAGCGCTGGGGCAATCCCAGCGTTGTCGCCGGCGCAACGCTTCCGCCCTATGCGGCAAACGCCGCCGGCGATGCGCAACGTGGCCAGACGGTGTACGGCAAAGTTCTGCGCAAGCTGCCACGGTGATGGCACGGCCGGCGGTCCAAAAGCAGGATCGGTGCTCGACCCCGCGTATCTCAGTCTGATAACCGACCAGGGCCTGCGCACCATCGTCATCACCGGTCGGCCTGACTTCAACGCGCCTGACTGGCGCAACAACATTCCCGGCCAGCCCATGACCGATCAGGAGATCACTGACGTTGTGGCATATCTCGCGTCGCATCGCCCCGCAGTCGCAAAGATGCAGACCACGACTCCACCCGCTGCCGGCGATTCCGGAGGTTCGCAATGATTCCGCAATCCGCGCCTACACCTGATCCGGAAGTGAAGAGCCTGATCACGCGCCGCGCCGTCTTCTTCAAGATTGGCTTGCTGTTGAATGGTCTCGCCGCAATCGTGCTGGCCACGCCGATCATCGGCTACCTGGTCTCGCCGATTCTGGCGGCGCGACAGAAAGACGGCTACAAACGCTGGATCACGCTCGGTGAGTTGGACGAATTTCCCGAAAACCAGACCCGACTTGCAAAGTTTAAGAACCCGATAACTGGTGTTTCCGACGGCAAGACCGACGACATCCCCTGCTGGGTGCGCCGCCTCTCTGGCGAGCAATTCCAGGTCTTCGCCATCAACTGCGCCCATCTCGGATGCCCGGTGCGCTGGTTCCCGCAGTCGGGCCTGTTCATGTGTCCTTGCCACGGCGGCGTGTATTACCAGGACGGCGCGCGCGCTTCCGGGCCGCCTGAGCGTGGACTATTCGAGTACTCCTACAAAGTGGTAGACGGCAAACTGATGATCGAAGCTGGACAACTGCCCACGCTCTCGACGACCGCGGCGCTGCGCAAAGGGAGTGGCGGATGTCAAGGCTAGCCCGCATCGGCGACTGGTTCGAGCAGCGGCTGCAAATCGGCGGCGCCATTCGCGAGGCCGCCGAGCATCCCATCCCGCCCAAGTCGGCAAGCTGGTGGTATGTCTTCGGCAGCGCTGCGCTGACCATCTTCATCCTGCAAGTTGTCACCGGAATACTGCTGGCGCTCATGTATGTCCCGAGCGCGGCCGAAGCCTGGAACAGCCTTCAGTTCCTCAACCACGGCGTTACCCTGGGATGGTTGTTGCGCGCCGTACACGGCTGGGGTTCCAACTTCATGGTGGCCGTGGTGCTCATCCACATGTGCCAGGTCTTCCTGTTCGGAGCCTACAAATTTCCGCGCGAGCTCACGTGGATTGTCGGCGTCTTCCTTCTGTTGATGACCTTGGGCATGGCCTTCACCGGTCAAGTCCTGCGCTTCGATCAGGACGCGTACTGGGGGATTGGCATCGGCGCATCGATTAGCGCCCGAAGTCCGGTGATCGGGAAATATCTCGTTCACATGCTGCTGGGCGGCCCGATTATCGCTGGCGCCACTCTGTCGCGCTTCTTCGCGCTGCACGTGTTCGTTATTCCCGGCTTACTGATCGGCTTCGTCTCATTGCATTTGCTGATGGTTTTGAAGCTGGGCATCAACGAGTGGCCCATGCCTGGGCGTCTGATTCGCCGCTCGACCTACATGCAGGAATATCACGCGGAGACGCACAAGCACGGCGTGCCGTTCGTGCCGGTTGGGGCCTGGAAGGACGCGTTCTTCTCTGCCGCGATCATCTTCGCCATTCTGGCTTGCGCCGCCTACTTCGGCCCGTTCGGACCGAGCGGCTATCCCGACCCGACGATTATTCAGACCATCCCCAAGCCTGACTTTTTCTTCCTCTGGCTCTACGCCATGCTGGCGCTGCTGCCCCCGGATTTAGAAACTCCTCTGCTGCTGATCGGTCCAGTCATCGTCATCGGATTCCTCGTACTGCTGCCGTTTCTCTCCGGCGAAGGTGAGAAGAGCTGGAAGCGCCGTCCGATCGCAGTGGTTACGTTGTTGCTGATCGCAGTCGCACTGGGTACGTTCACCCGTCTCGCCACCTATTCGCCGTGGAGTCCAATCATGAATGCCTGGAGTGGCGATCCCGTTCCGGTGGAGTTCCTCAACGGCCGCACCCCGCTGGAGCGGCAAGGCGCGCTGGTCTTTCAGGGAAAGCAATGCCGCAACTGTCACGCGATTGGCGGCTCAGGCGGAATGCGCGGCCCGGAGCTCGACCGCGTGGCCACGCGCATGACGCACGATCAGCTGGTGCGCCAGGTAATTCAGGGCGGCGGCAATATGCCGGCCTATGGCAAAAACCTGAATCCCGCCGAGGTGACGGCGCTGGTCTCGTTCCTCGAGACGCTGCACCCGCAGAACCAGCTTCCGGCGCGCGACGCCGCACAGGCGTCCGCTGGTGTTGCGCCCTCGGCAAAAGAACATTAAAAAGGCACGAGGACTTGGTAGGGTTTGAAAGGGCACACCCTGTTTTGAAAGGGCACCCTTCGGCTTCGCTCAGGGCAGGCTCAACCTTCAGGCGTGCCGCAGGCACCCCTTTGATTGTCATCCTGAGGCGGCTTCAGCCGCCGAAGGACCTGCTTTTGAGTCGCGTGCGCGAGAAGCAGGCCCTTCGCCTCCGTTCGCTCAGGATGACAGCAAGTGGGGTACGAGCTACCGGCACCGCTGAAGCCGTGCCCCTTCAAGCCGCCACACAAACAACTCTGCGATTTACCATAAGGCACAATGTCCCCGGCTCTGCAACCCGCGTTGGCGTCGTGGTCCGTTCCCTGGATTCCGACGCTGGCCATCCTGGTCACCGCGCTTGTCTATCTGCGTGGCTGGTATCTGCTGCGCTGCGCAGGATTCCCACTTCTCCCTGCGTGGCGAGGGTGGTCATTTCTGACGGGCCTCTTCGCTCTGTGGGTCGCGTTGGCCGGGCCCATGGACGTCTTCAACTCTTGGCTGCTTACCGCCCACATGATCCAGCACATGGTGCTGATGATGATTGCTCCGCCGCTTATCCTGCTGGGGGCGCCGTTGATTCCGCTCGTCCGCGGTATGCCGATCTTTGCCGCGCGCGAGTTTGCCGGACCATTTCTCAACTGGAAGCCGGCGCGGCGACTTGGCCGGTTGCTGACGCACCCTGTCTTCGCGCTGGTGCTGATGGGCGTGGTTATGCTCGGCTGGCATGTGCCCGCGTTGTATGAGCTGGCTGTGCGCTCGCCCGCGTGGCATCAGTTCGAGCATGCGTGTTTCTTCATCACGTCACTTATTTTCTGGTGGCCGGTAATCCAGCCCTGGCCAAGCTTGGCGCGCTGGCCGCGCTGGGCGATGGTGCCGTACCTGGTCATCGCCGATCTGCAAAACACGATCTTGTCGGCCACACTGGTCTTCGCCGAACGCGTGCTCTATCCCTCGTACGCCGATGCGCCCCACGTCTTCGGCCTGTCGCCCCTTCAAGATCAGGTCGCTGCCGGAGCCATCATGTGGGTCGTCGGCTCAGTCGCGTTTCTGATACCCGCGATGCTGATTGCGGTTCAGTGCCTGACGCGACACACAGCGCTGCCGCAGTGCCAGCGGCTGAAGAAGCGCAAGCCGATATTCGTCGGGCGCTGGCAACCGGCGATGGCGAAGCTGGGCCTGAGCAGCTCGGGGGCGGATGCGGTTTCGTTCCTCGCATTCTTCCTCGCCTTGGGATTGGGGTTCTCGGCGGTGCTTGCTTTCTCCGGCTCCGACGAGGACGAACTCACGCTGCGTGCACAGCAACAGGCAGGAGACTTCACGCTCTCTGTCTACACTTCCGGCGACGTCTTGAGCGTAGGCGAGAACGACATCAGCGTTCTGGTGCAGGACGCTTCCGGTTCGCCCCTGCTCGATGCGCAAGTCGACGCCAGCGCCACGCGCGAACGTGCAGCCGCCGGTGCATCCAAGATACGGGGCCGTGAGAGCGACGCCGACAACCAGCTGCTGCACTCGGCGACCATCGGCCTGCCTGCCGCCGGTGCATGGCTGGTCCACGTAGACGTGAAGCACGATGCCCAGAGTGCGTCCGTCACGTTCCCGGCGCAAGCCGTAGTTCCCACGCACGGCCTCGACGACTGGTGGCCCTTCTTTGTTTTCCCTGCGATCGGACTATTGCTACTGGCGATATACTCCGGGCGTGTTCATCGCCGCCACACCTTTGCCCGCAAACACTCCATCGAGGCGGCCATCTCCCGCTAAAGCTGACACTCGCATCCGCTCCAACACTTTGTGATCCCTCAATCGCACGCTGGTTCACAATATTTTGTACGGTATATTTGAGCTGGCATAAGAGCCGGGGAGCGCACGGATAGCGGATGTCGGGAACTCAACGTGACCTGCTAAGCGGAAACACTGGGATGCGGATTCTCTACCTCGCTACGCGTGTCTGTTGGCCGGTGCGCTCCGGAGCGCATCTACGCGACTTCCACCTCGCGAGCTATCTCGCGCGAAACTCCAGGCTGACCTACATCGGTCTCGATCCCGCGGAGGACAATCCCAGCCAGCCACCGGTATGCCTCGAGCCGATTGAAGCTTTAGGGAATGCCGAGGTCATTCGCATCCGTCGGGAGACGGTCTACAAACTCCGCGCGATGGTGCGCGGATTCATTGGCCCGGTGCCGCTCAACGTGCTGAATTACACCTCACAATTGGTTGCCGAGCAGGTTGACAAGGTGCTCAGGTCAGACTCTTTCGACGTGGTGCAGGTCGAGGGCATCCTGATGCAGGGCTATCTACCGATCGTGCGGCGCCTGGCTCCTCATGCGCTGGTCAATGCCGATTGGCACAACATCGACTCAGAAGTGATGGCGCGTTATGCGCAACAAGGCCCTAACCTGCCGCGTCGGTTCTATGCCTGGCGCACCCTCACGCTCTTGAAGAACCAGGAAAACGAATTGCTGCGGCGCTGCGACACCCACACTGTCTGCAGTGACCGCGAACGGCAGGCCTTGCTGGCGCGGGGCCTGAATCCTAACATCGAGGTCATTCCCAACGGAGTTGACTGGCACTCGCTTGCGTCATTGCCCGACGACAATTCTCCGCGTCGCAATCTGATCTTTGTCGGAGCGATGGACTACCACGCCAACATCGATGCCGTGCTCTACTTCGCGCGCGAGATTTGGCCCGGCATCCGTGAACGTCGTCCCGATCTGAGCTTCGTTATTGTCGGCTCAAAACCGGCACCCGAGATCGTAAGGCTCGGGGAACAACCTGGCATTGTGGTCACCGGCACAGTTCCCGACGTGCGACCGTATTATCAAACCGCGCTCGCAGCAGTGATACCCCTGCGGATTGCAGGAGGTACCCGGCTAAAGATCCTGGAGGCCATGGCCGCCGGAGTTCCAGTCGTCTCCACATCTATGGGAGCTGAGGGACTTCCGGTGACCGATGGCGAAGACATTCTCCTCGCCGATTCCGTCGCTGGCTTTGCGGAATGCGCTGCCAATCTCAACCAGAGCTCCGAACAATGGCAAGGGCTAGCCGCAGAGGGACGCAAGCTGGCGCGCGCTTACGATTGGGCTGTAATTGGCGATAAGCTGATGAATTTCTATCGCTCGAAAATGGAAACAGCTTCGAGCGGCAAGCTGAGCGACTGAGTTGCGGAGGGTTGCCCCCCTACACCTGCTGTCCGACTACCCCGAGAACCCCGCAAAATACCCAAGCAGCAAAATCGCTATTCCGAGAATGATGCGGTACACGATGAAGACCTTCAGCGTTTTCGTCCCCAGGTAGCGGATAAACCACGCAATCGTGGCATAGCCCACAATCGCCGAAACGATCATGCCCACCACGAATCCGGTCGCCATCCCTGGGGGCAGACCTTCTTTAATCACATGGTGAAGTTTCAGCAGCGCGGCACCGGCGATGATCGGCGTAGACAACAGGAAGCTGAACCGCGCGGCTGCCTCTCGCGTGAGATTGCGAAACAGGCCACCGCTAATGGTGATTCCTGAACGCGAGACGCCGGGAATGACCGCGAAGGCCTGTAGCACTCCGACCGTGAGGGCGTCGCCAAGGGAGATTTGCGACAGGGGCTTGGTGTATCGGCTGACACGTTCGGCGAACCACATGACGAACGCAACGCCAATCAGCATGCAAGCCACGAGCGCCGGCGACCGGAAGCTGGTTTCGATGCGCTTTTCCAGCAAGGCTCCGGCGATTGCGGCCGGTATAGTTGCCGCAATCATGAACCACAGCAGCTGCCGCTCACAGCGTTGCTCTTCCGGCGTCAGGTCGCGCAGGTTGTCGCTGGTCTCAGAGAAGCGAACGACCTTTCCGCCAAGCGCAGCGCGCAGGATTTGCAGCCACGTCCGCCAGAAATACACCAGGATGGCAAACAGCGTTCCGGCATGCAGAGCAACGTCGAACGTGAGCCCGGGGTCGCTCCAGTTCGCCAGCCCCAATCGGCTGACCACCCAGGGAACGAGCGCCAGATGGGCGGTGCTGGAAACGGGCAGAAATTCGGTCAGGCCTTGGACGATTCCGAGGACAATCGCTTCAATGATTGGCAAATTATTCCACCGTGTTACCGAAAGCAGGAATTCCAGTCTGAACCATATATATCAGAGTAGCTGCTCGATTCGACCAGTCGGTGGAGTCGGGGTATTGCGCAACCAGGCGCTTGCCCAGTGCGATGGCACTTACGGCAGCATCGTCGGCTTTCTTCTGCTGATTGTCGGTCTTGTAAATGGTGATGAGCGCCGCCTGCCGCCATGCCGCTTTGTACAGCGCCTCAGGAGCCTTAGGCGACTTGGGATGCTCGTCCACATACTTGACGTAGATTGCCGTCTCTTTCACCGGACATTCGGCCTGCGCCTCCCAATCTCCACACAGCTTGTTGTCGATGATGTCGTAGGCCGCAAGGTCGGCCCACCGCGTCCCGGGATATTTCTTGATCACCTTCTTCATGTAACGTTCATCGAGCGGCAGCCGCATATTCGGATCGCGTAGCTTCGACGACGGGCGCGTCTTCTGGTCGGCCAGGTCTAACTGCCAACGGATGTCGGCAGCGCGATAGGCCGACTCGGCAGCCAGCGGCGACGACGGGAAGTACTCGACTAAGGCCGCGTAAAGCCGCATCGCATCCTGGGCAGAGCCGCGTCGGCCTCCGCGCTCGCTGGCCTGATATTCCGAATCGGTCGCCTCGCCGAAGATGATTTTGTCGCCATCCGGTGTATCCGGCAGGATGATTCCTTTGTCGACCATCCAGCCGGTGACGTTGCGCTCGGTCTCCTGCTCGGGATCGGACTCAACCGTGCCCACGACGTGTACCCATCCCGGCGAGTGCTCCAACACGACAACGTCGCGGCCACGCGAGATGTTCGACAGCTTGGCCGAATTCGCGTCCGGCGAAATGTAGATATTGCCCTCGCGAATGGTCGTCCCGCGCGGACCCACGGCGGCGAAGGCAAGGGTGGAAGCCAACAGCAGGAGGAGAAGAGGCGATAAGCGGAGATTCGAAGACATCAGGAGGATTGTAGCCGAGCGGGGTGATGGTGGGCCGCAGTCAGGTGATACGACAATGTCGGGATCACGCGTGCACCCGTCCCGCAACGCGGGACAGCAGATCATAGCCCAGCGCTTCAGCGCTGGGTAGCGGCGAAAGATCACCTGAGTGCCGTAGGCACGGCATATGTCGTCCCTTACGGGACTCGGACAAAAATTTGTGGAACGATTCCCAGCGCTGAAGCACTGGGCTTAGATATGCTGTCGCCTGCGGCGACGGGAGCATCGTCACGTGCGAGGGGTTCGCTCCCGCTGGCGATGCAAGAACCTATTGCTGCGCCGCTTCCCCTAACACCTCCGCCAGCAACTGCGGCTCGACATTGCCCCCGCTGATGATAGCGACCGTTTTCTTCGCCTCCGGAAGCTTCTTCTGATGAAACAACCACGCCGCAAACGTCACCGCTCCGCTGGGCTCGGCCACGATGCGCGCTGACGTGATCGCCACCCGCATGGCGCTGCGGATCTCGCCTTCCGTGACGGTCACGATGTCATCGACGAATTTGCGAATGTGCTCGAAATTCAGCGGACCAACTGACTGCGTGCGCAATCCATCGGCGAGCGTACTCGACACACGCTCCGCCGGAAGCTGTACCACCTCTCCCTTGCGAAAGCTCTGCTGCGCGTCGTTGGCCAACTCCGGTTCCACGCCAATAACTTTCGCCTTCGAGCCGCTCATCTTGATCGCGGTGGAAACTCCACTGATCAACCCTCCGCCGCCGACCGGCACCAGCACCAGATCGACGTCAGGGCAGTCTTCAAGAATTTCCAGCCCTACAGTTCCCTGTCCGGCGATGATGAACGGATCGTTGTACGGGGGCACGATAGCGTAGCCATGTTGCGCAGCCAGCTCTTCGGCTTTCGCCATGCGCTCGGCGCTGCTGCCGCCGACCACGAATATCTCCGCACCCAACGCGGCGGTCGCATCCACCTTCACCTTCGGCGCATTGCGCGGCATCACCATTACGCATTTCAGGCCGAACGCCCGCGCCGCATAGGCTACGCCCTGCGCGTGATTGCCGCTGGAATACGAGATGACACCGTTCTTGCGCTCGCTCTCACTCAGCGAAGCGATCTTGTTGTACGCGCCGCGCAACTTGAACGCGCCGATCGGCTGCAGGCTCTCAGGCTTGAGCCACAGGGCGCCGACGCCGTTGCCAGCCTTCGACGTTCCGTTTTTCTCGGCTGCGGGATAGTAGCGCACCAGCGGAGTGCGCGCCGCAATGCCACGCAGCTTCTGCTGTGCTGCTTTAATGTCGTCGAGGGTAACCATGGGGGATGAAGTCCGAATTTACCTTGGCGAGAGCACCCATGCTCCGGCGGGCAACTCTGCCGCTTGAGCACGAGGCGCGTTTCGCGCCAGGCGAATCAGTTTCTCCATCCAGTGTACAAGGGCGAGTCGCTCACCGAGACTGGCCTTGTGTCCGAC
The DNA here is from genome assembly GCA_963809865.1 of uncultured Acidobacteriaceae bacterium. Taxonomy (GTDB): domain Bacteria; phylum Acidobacteriota; class Terriglobia; order Terriglobales; family Acidobacteriaceae; genus CAVVDY01. The sequence continues at coordinate 187,456 of CAWELL010000001.1, forward strand.
CTCGACATGCGAAATCGCCGGGCTGAGCAACGCGCCCGCCAGATACTCTTGCGGCACCCTCTGCCACAACCACAGCAGTTCCGTCGGAGGGACGACCGTATCGTCGGAGCCGTGCAGCAGCAGCACCGGCGCCTGCAAAAATCCGAGCCGTCCAGCGGGGGATGCCGCCGCCAACGGCTCGCAGTCCTTTTCGATCTCGCCGAGAATCGCCTGCCGGAAGCTGTCGAGCTGCTTGTGATAAATCCGCTGCATCACCTCTTGCCCCGCAGGAGTCATTTGCGCCGTCAGCGCCTCTGACTTCTTGCCTTCGTCGGCCAGCACCAGCTTGATCGCCTCGCGTGGCTTTGGCAGCATCTTGCGGTGGGAAAAAATCCCCAGGACGATCGAGTACAACGATCAGCGGGCCGTACTCGTGCGGCGTGAGCTTCTCAAAGCTTCCGTCGGGACGCTCAGCCTCGCCGGTGGCGAAGAAGTGCAGCACATGCGCCAGGTCGTAGTGCGCGCCAACTGTGGCGATCCATGCGATCGAACTGCTGTACTGCGCATCGGTAGCCGCTACCAGCGCCAGTCCGCCGGAGAAGCTGATCCCCAGCACTCCCACACTCGGCACTTCCGAGTTGCTGGGCGAAGAACTGCGCTGCCGTCCCGATCACCGCGGCCGATTCGGCCTCGACGCGATAGTCAGCCAGTCCTTGCACTTGCGGCGTCATCACGAAGAATCCACTCGCAGCCAGCGAGCGCGCGAAGCTCACCAGACGCGGCTCGTTGATGCCCAGTTCGTGCATGCCGTGGACCACAACGATTCCCGGCGCGAAACCGACGCCACGCGGCGAATACATGCGCGCCGGCGTAGGCTTTCCGTTGAAGTCGAAGCTCTCATCGCGGGTATCGACAGGATGAACATCGTAGTTGGCGATCCAGCCCTGGGCGTTGGGATCGCTAATGCGCGTGAGCAGCGACGCCGCGCGCAGGTAGTCCTGCGCGATGGGATAGAGCAGTATAAGTACAACCGGAACGAGGAGTAGGGCCCACGCCAGCAGGCGGGATTTTTGCGACGAAGAGGGCATGAGTGTAGTACCCAGCCAAATTATCAGCTTGCGGAGATTCGCGTCAGGGCACGACTTCCAGTCGTGCCGATAAGCGCCTCCTGTTTGTGACCCCGAGCGAGCTTTAGCTGGCGAGGGGCTGCTCTTCTCACGGCTAATCCGTCGCCGGGACGCAAATGCAGGTCCTTCGACTACGTTCGCCCGGCAAGCCGGGACTCACTCCGCTCAGGATGACAATAGTGAGGAGTTGCTTGTCGGCCTGACTGAAGTCGGGCTCTGATACACAGCGTTGCGACGACCTTCACACTTCCAGAATGACCGGCATAATCAGCGGGCGGCGCGAAGTATTTTTCACGATGAAGCGCTTCAGGTCCTGGCGGATCTTCTCCTTGATCATGCCGTAGTCGCCCTTCTCTTCGTCGCTGGAGCTTTGCAGCGTATTCAAAACGGTCTGGCGAGCCTCGTCGAGAAATCCATTTTCTCCCATGCCGCTGAAGCCGCGCATCACGATCTCCGGCGAGCTCTCGACTTCGCCGGTCAGCTTGTTGATAGCGATGATGGGCAGCACGATGCCGTCTTCGCTCAGGTGGCGGCGGTCGCGAATGACCAGGTCTTCCACCACATCGCCCATGGAATTCGAATCGATGCAGATGCGCCCGACCGGAGCCTTGCCCGCCTTGCGCGCGCCCAACTCGTCGAACTCTAGAATGTCGCCGCTCTCCGCCATCAACACGTGGCCTACGGATCCATGCATCGCGCCGGCGAGTTCGGCGTGCAGCTTAAGCTGGCGATACTCACCGTGGATGGGAATGAAGTATTGCGGCTTGACCAGGTTGATGATGAGCTTCAGCTCTTCCTGGCTGGCGTGTCCACTGACGTGCACCGGGGGCGATGAGCCATCGTCGTAGATGACGTGCGCATCGCGGCGGAATAGGTGATCGATCACGCGATAGATCGCCTTCTCATTGCCCGGGATGATGCGCGACGAGAGCACAACCGTATCGCCGGGAGAGATGCGCGCGTGCTTATGATTGTCGACCGCGGCGCGCGACAACGCCGACATGGGCTCGCCCTGCGTGCCGCTGATGAGCACACAAACCTTGTCGGGCGGCAGCTCCCTTACCTGTGACGGATGAATGATCAGCCCGTCAGGGATATCGAGGTAGCCAAGGTCCTGAGCAATCTCGGTCGACTCCATCATCGAGCGCCCGACAACGGCGACTTTGCGCCCATTCTCGAACGCCTCGTCCATCACCAGCTTGATGCGATGGATCGACGACGAAAAGCAGGCGATGAACAACTTCTTCGGGGTGCGGGCAAAGATTTCCTGGAAGCGTGCACGCACCGCGCGTTCACTGGGCGTATAGCCGCGCCGCTCGACGTTGGTCGAATCCTGGAACAACGCCAGCACGCCCTGCTTGCCATACTCGGCAAAAGAGTGCAGATCAAAAAGCTTGTTGTCCGTTGGAGTCGGATCGACCTTGAAGTCGCCGGTGTGGATCAGAATTCCCATCGGCGTATGGATGGCCAATGCCACGCAGTCCACCAGACTGTGCGTCACCTGAATGGGATGAATCGTGAACGGCCCGATCTTGAAGCTGTCGCCGGCGCGAATCTCGTTGAGCTCGGCATCGTCCAGCAGGCCGTGCTCTTCCAGCTTGCCCTCGACGTAAGCCAGCGTGAACTCGGTGCCGTACACCGGCACGTTAAGCTCAGACAGGATCCAGGGCAGTCCGCCGATATGGTCTTCGTGACCGTGCGTCAGCACGATGGCGCGCACATGCTGGCGATTTTCCAGCAGGTAGCGAATGTCAGGGACAACGATGTCCACGCCGAGCAGCTCAGCTTCGGGGAACATAAGTCCGGCGTCGATGACGATGATGTCATCGCCCCAGCGAATTGCCATGCAATTCATGCCAAATTCGCCGAGACCACCCAGAGGAACAACTTGTAACTTACCGGCAGGCATCAGCAAACTCGATGCTAGCACAGCGGGAAGCCGCTATTCGCTTTTCGCCATTCGCTTTTCGCTTCTGGCCTGGGCAATTGTCACGGCACCCCGAAAGCAAGAAGAAATCGGCGATAATCAGCCGGTAGTTGTCACTGGCATTTTTCTGGCGAAAAGCGAACAGCGAATGGCGAAGAGCGATAGTCCGCGGCCCTCAGCGTCCTATACTTAAATCAATGCCTGACGTCGCATCCAAGTCTCTGACCCGTCGCGTCCTCGAAGCCGCTCTTCGCAAGGCTTTCACTCGCGCCTATAAGACCATCAAGGTCGATCCCGAAAAATATATGGAGCACCTGCGCATGGCCTACGGCCTGCCGGCCATCACGTACGGTGGCGTCTTTGGAGTCGAGCTGCATACCCTCGACCACATTGCCGAAGAAACCATTCGCTCCAGCATGAAGATTGCCGCCGCCGAAGGTGCAGGCCTAGGCATGGGCGGCATGTTCACGATTCTGCCGGACCTTGGCATCCTGTCCGCAATCACCATGCGCATGATCCAGAAGCTAAGTTTGATCTATGGCTTCCCCTATAACACCGAACAGGAAGAGGCCGAGTTGTGGGTCGCGGCCGCCAGCGCCGCGGGAGTCGACATCGGCCGCGAGATTGTGGAGAAGCAGGTAGTGTCGAAATTCGTGCCACGCGTGATCCAGCGTATCGCCGTTCGAACCAGCGCCGAGATCGCTGAGAAATGGGGGGCGCGCCTTATTCCGATCGTTAGCGGCGCAATCGGCGCGGGCCTGAACTACTACTTCGTGCGCGTCTGGGGAGAGCGCGCGTTAGGACATTTCCGCCAGCGGCATCTCGCAGCGCGTCGCCAGCACCAGCAGCAACAGCAACCACCGGCGCCGATCCCGCTGCCGGCATCCGGCGCTTCGTAGGAAATCGCTTTTCGCTCTTCGCTATTGGCTTTTCGCCACAGAAGTTGTCATCCTGGAGCGGAGTGAGATTGCCGCAGGCGATCGAACGTAGTCGAAGGGCCCCTACCCTACTCGGAAATTGTCATCACGAGGTCGCGCTGCGACCGAGGGATCTGCTCTCGTTTGAGCCACCACTACAGCGCGTACATTGTTGTACTCCAACCCAGAACAGATCCCTCGCTTCGCTCGTGATGACAAACAAATCTCCGTGACCTCCGTGGGGAATACGCGCAACTACGAATTCGCCGCTTCCACCACAACCGCCGACGGCTGCTCCACTCCGAAGTCGCCTTCCCACTTCGCCATCACCACCGTAGCCAGACAGTTGCCAAGAACGTTGACTGCTGTCCTTCCCATATCGAGCAGTTGATCGATCCCCAGCAGCACGAACACCGGCTCCGTCGGCAATCCAACCGATGTCGCTGTAGCCAGCAGGATCACCAGCGCAGCGCGCGACACCCCAGCCACTCCTTTGCTGGTGAGCATGAGGGTGAAAGCAATGATGAGCTGTTGCCCCAGCGACAGGTGCAGGCCTGCAACCTGCGCCACAAAAATCGCTGCAACAGAAAGATACAGCGAGCTGCCTGTCAGATTGAAGCTGTAGCCGGTGGGTATAACGAAGGCGACGATCTGCCGCGGTACGCCCATCGCTTCCATCTGTTCCATGGCGCTGGGCAGCGCGGCCTCAGAACTGGAGGTACCGAAGGCAATCGTCACCGGCTCAGCCACCGCCTTGATAAAGCGCTTCAGCGGCACCCGGCAGAGCAGCGCAATCGGCAGCAGCACACCTACCACGAAGACCACCAGCGCCGCATACAGCGTCAACAGAAGCTTCAGCAGGCTGCCCAGGATGGCAAACCCCGTATGTCCCACAGTGTAGGCTATGGCCGCTCCCACGCCGAGCGGGGCCATGTACATAACGATGTTGGTGAACTTAAACATCGTCTCCGCCAGGCTTTCGCACAGCGTAAGCAGCGGCCGGCGCTTTTCTTCGCTGATCATCGCCAGGGCAATGGCGAAAATCAGGCTGAAAACCACCACCTCCAGGACGGCATTATCGGCAACTGCCTTGGCGATGTTCTCGGGAAAGACGTGCAGAATGGTGTCTTCCGCGCTCAGCTTGCTGACGCTTGTCGTATCTGACGTTGTGGTAGCCGGAAGCTGAACGCCGACGCCGGCCTTGCTCAGGTTAATGGCAGCAAGGCCCAGGAAGATAGCAATGGTAGTAATGACTTCGAAAAAGATGATTGAGCGCAGCCCGAGTCGTCCAACCTGCTTCAGGTTCGAGTGTCCGGCGATTCCAACTACAAGAGTCGCGAACAGCAGCGGCGCAATGATGGCCTTGATCAGCCGCAGGAAGATGAGCGCCAGCACGCGCAGGTGCGTTGCCACGACGGGAAAGTCGTGCCCTATCTCGGCCCCAAGCAGCATGGCGATGAAGATCCACGCGGAAAGCGTTCGCCTCAGGCAGCCGTAGACGATGAGCGCGAGCAGTCCGGCCCAACGCACGGCCAGGTTCAGCGTTGTCGGGCCTGATATCTTCCATACCAACGCCGCCGCCACGGCGGCAATGACCGCCGTAATCAGTAGGATTCTCTCGCGATTATCTTTGGCGCGCACAGTCATGGGCAGTAACCGTCATCGGTCCATCCCTCCAGGTGTGTCATCCCGACCCCGAGCGTAGCCGAGGGGCGAGGGATCTGCAGTCGCGCAGCAACGGACCATTCATCAGCGCAGGATGTCCTCCAGCTCAACTCCGCGATCGGTGCGCTCGTCGCGATACTTCACGATCACCGGCGCGTACAGCGACAGTCCCCACTCGGCAGCTTTGCCCTTGGTGATGGCGCGCGAGCCCGGCACCACCACCGCGCCTTCCGGCACACGCAGAGGGCTGCCCTTCGGAAGAGCGATAAATTTCACCTCTGACGATATCGAACAGCGGAGTCGAGCGCGTAAGAATCACGCCGGCTCCCAGCACCGCGCGCGCGCCGACCTGCGTGCCCTCGTAAACGCCGGTGTTTCCGCCCAGCAGGACATCGTCTTCAATGATCACCGGCGAAGCGTTGATCGGCTCCAGCACGCCGCCCACCTGCGCCGCCGCGCTGATGTGAACCCGCTTGCCTACCTGCGCGCACGAGCCGACCAGCGCATGCGAGTCGACCATCGTGCCCTCGTCAACGTAGGCCCCCGTGTTGATGAACATTGGCGGCATGCACACCACCCCGGGCGCAACGTAGGCTCCGGCGCGAACTGACGAACCGCCGGGCACCACGCGAACGCGGTCCTCAGTTGCGAAATATTGCAAAGGATAGGTATCTTTGTCGACGAACGAGAGCGAGCCTCGATGGCCACTCTCCGCCAGCTCGCCAATACGAAATCCCAGCAGGATGCCCTGCTTCACCCAACCATTCGTCCGCCATACGCCGTCAATCTTCTGGGCTGCCCGAACGGTCGCCGGACGATAAGGCATCGCGGAACTCCAGAAAAACCTGCCGCGCCTCGGCATCACCGACAGCTGCCGAACCTGCGGCATAAAATCGCTCTATCGCGGTTTGCAATGAGTGCATCTCGCGGGCAGTATATATGGTCGGCTGCCGCGCTCCAATGCGTTGCCAGGCGGAAGCTCCGGCAGCAATAGACAAAATCTATGGTCTGGCTTGACGAATTACTGGGACGAACCCTGGTGCTGGTTGCGCACCCGGACGACGAGTGCATCGCGTTTGGCGCGCTGTTGCAGCGCATGCGCGAACCTGTGGTCGTCTTCGCAACCAACGGCTCGCCGCAGGATCCGTACTTCTGGCAACAATACGGATCGCGCGAGGCCTACGCTGGACTGCGCCGCGAAGAGGCCTTTGCCTCGATGCATGCCGCCGGCGTGAAAGATGTTATCTTCCTGCCCGACATGCCCGGAGGCGAGGATCTGGTCGATCAGGAGCTGTTTCGGCATCTGCGCCCGGCATACGACCTGCTCGCCGAACTGGTGCGCCGCCGCATGGTGCAGGCGCTGCTGACGCTGGCCTACGAGGGCGGCCACCCCGATCACGATGCGTGCGCCTTCCTCTCAGCCCAGCTCGCCAAGCGCTTCAACATCCCTTGCTGGGAGGCTCCGCTCTATCACCGTCTGCCCGAAGGCGGCGGCGTTTTCCAAAGCTTTATGGGAGACAGCAGCGATGCGGTTGAGGTAAAGCCCACTCCGGTTGAGCAGGAGCGCAAGCGCACTATGTGTATGGCTTATCCGTCACAGGGGGACTTTCTTAGCCGCTTCGAGGTGGTGAAGGAGCATATTCGCCCTCAGCCGGCATACGACTTCAGCAAGCCGCCGCATGACGGAAAGACTAACTATGAAGTCTGGCAGTGGAGTATGACGGCGCAGCAGGTGTGCGCCGCGTTCGCGGACTTCTTGCAGGAAGAAAATAAAAGTCGCCAGCCTTAGGCGGCACCGCACCTGGAGCAAACATCTACTCTCCTTGACCCAAGCTCTAACTGGGCCTTGAGGGGGCACAGCGTCAAGCCGCCGGTGCCCCATTTAGATTGTCATCCTGAGCGAGCGAGGGCCCTGCTTTCGTTGATTGAACGACCGGTCCTCATCATTGCGATGAACGTTAAAACCGCACGCATTATGCTGTCCGAGCCACGGGACAACTCCACGCGACCGCAGCTCTCCATCCTCTACATTTCTTATCCTTTGCTCGCGATCTCCGACGAGAGCGCCGGAGGCGCCGAGCAGATGCTGCTCACGCTGGAGCGCGAGATGGCGCGCGCTGGACACCGAACCACAGTAGCCGCCTGCAACGGCTCACGCGTGACTGGCCGCCTGCTTGCGACTGGCAAACCGGCGCACGCTCAGGATGCTTTCGAACAACGCGAGCGCGAACACTGCGATCGCATACTCGAGCTACCTGCGCGATCATCCTGCTGAGTTCGACCTGATTCACGACGAGAGTGGCAGCTTCTTCCGTCACGCTGACCACTGCCCGTTCCGGTGCTCGCGACGCTGCACCTGCCACGCAGCTTTCTATCGCGAGGAGTGGTTGCGCGGTTCGTCCCACAATGTGGTAGTTCAATTGCGTCTCGCAATCGCAAGCGCAGACTTTCGCCGATCTACCGAACCTGATCGGCGTCGTGCAGAACGGAATCGACGACCGAGCGATTCGCGTGTGCTGATCGCAAAAGCGACTACCTGCTTTGGATGGGCCGCATCTGCGAAGAGAAAGCTCCGCACCTCGCGATCGCCGCGGCGAAGCTAGCAGGTGTGCCACTGATCCTCGCGGGACAGGTGTATCCCTTCAGCTATCACCAGCAATATTTCGAGCGCGAGATTTGTCCTACGCTGGGACGGGGCGTCAGCTTCATAGATTCGCCGTTATTCGAGGACAAAGTTGCTTTGTTGCGAAACGCGCGCGCGCTGCTGCTGACCAGCACTGCCGAAGAAACCAGCTCGCTCGTCGCCATGGAGGCGATGGCCTGCGGCACTCCGGTAATTGCGATGCGTCGCGGGGCTTTCCCCGAAATCGTCGCGCACGGCGAGACGGGATTCATCGTTGACGACGTGCACGAAATGGCGGCAGCTGTGGCGCGAGGTATCGGACATCCCTCCAGCGGCATGCCGCAAGCGAGTCGGGCAGCTGTTCTCGTCGCAGCGCATGGCAGGCGATTATGAGGCGATGTATCAGCGCATCGTAGCGACGCATCGCGCACGAGCCGCGTAACGCCAGCCCGCACAAACAAACTTCTTTGGAAACTAACGCCGACTTCTGATTAAGAGATTCGAAGAGAACTGACGTTCTCAATAGCAATGAACGAAGCGGGCCACCGCTCCGAGCCCGAAGGGCGACAAGCATGATAGCCCAGCGCGCAGCGAAGCGGAACGCTGGGTTACTCGCGATTGAAAATTTCGAGTCGGCTTCAGCCGACGACACAGCACTCAGGATGGCAAAACCGGCGGTTTCGCGATGCGAGCGAAAGCAGGTCCTTCACTTCGTTCAGGATGACAAACAAGAGAAGATGCGCTTTAGCGCTGGCCGGGGCTAAAGCCGGGCTGTTCAGAACGAGATTATCCCCCGGATGAATCCGGGCGCTTCCACCAAGATCGACGATCCAAACGTCTACCGCACCGCTGCTCGTCCTTCCAGCAATCCCAACTCGCTCACCACCTTCTCCAGCTTCGCGCGCGTCTCTTTCTTCATCGGAACCAGCGGCAGACGATATACCTCTTCGATTCTGCCCATCATCGACAACACCGCCTTCACCGGCCCGGGATTCGACTCGATGAAGTTGGCCTGCATCAGCGGCAGATACTTGCGGAAGATCTCGCGCGCCGTGTCCCACTGGTTGGCCAGCGCTGCGCCCGCCATGCGCGCCATCTCGCCCGGAATTTCGTTCGAGCACACCGACACGATGCCGACCCCGCCTAGCCCGATCACAGCCAGCGTAATCGCATCATCGCCCGAGAAAACCAGAAAGCCCTCAGGCACGGTGGCGCAAACTTCCGCAATCTGCGCGACGTTGCCGCTGGCTTCTTTCACTGCGATGATGTTCTCGATCTCCGCCAGGCGCAGCAGCGTCGGCGTCTCGATGTTGGTGCCCGTGCGGCCGGCGATGTTGTAGAGCATCAGCGGCTTTTCGCTCGCCTCGGCAATGGCCTTGAAGTGCTGGTAAACGCCTTCCTGCGTCGGCTTGTTGTAGTACGGCGTCGCGGTCAGCACGAAGTCAACGCCCGGCCGCGCCGAAATTTCCCTCGCCTTGTCCACCGCCTCGCGCGTGTTGTTCGATGTCGCTCCCGCCATGATGGGCACGCGGCCCGCGTTGACCTCGATCGTCGATGTCGATCACCCGCAGCCACTCGTCGTGCGTCAGCGTCGGCGTCTCGCCGGTCGTTCCGCAGGGCACAAGAAAGTCGATGCCCGATTGGATCTGCCATCCAACCAGGTGACGTAATGCGGTCTCGTCGACGCTGCCGTCCTGCTTAAAGGGAGTGATGATGGCGGTGCCGCATCCGCGCAATTCCAATGATGATTACCTCGTGTAGAGCAATTCTAGAGCGGACTCGTGTGTTTTAGTTAGTGCGGCGCTTCAGCGTCGCGTTAGGCCGCTGTTTTCTCTCATCGGGTTTTCAGGACACTGCGACGCAGTGTCCTGAAAACCTATCGCCGGGTCGCGCCGCTGCCACGCGGGCCTGAACACCCGCACTACCCAAATCATCTTTCCAGCGCCGCCGAAAACGAATCGAGCGCCAGGCTGCGCAACAGGTTGCGGCGCATGCCGCTCTCCAACTCGCCCAGTCGCTGCGTCGCCGAGACGATCCAATCAAAATCAACCTGTTCGCTCATGCGTTTCAATTCGCCCAGAATGTCCGTGTTGCGAACCATCTCCGGCGTGCCCGACTTCACGAACAGCAAATCTTCCAGCAGCGAATACAGCACGCGAATCGTAGCCTCCAGCTTCGACTTGCCGTCGGCGCCGCCGCGATAGCTCTCGGTGACTTTGAACAGTTCGGAGTGATCGCGCGCTCCCATCGCCGGAGCCAGCAGCGCCAGCGCATCCTGACGCGCCACGAGATATTGCGCCAGGTCGAAGCTGCGCGCCCGGCCCAGTCCGCCACCGCACAAACGAGCCACCAGGCCACGCTCGCGCTCCTTCCATTCGGGACGGACTTCAGCGAGATAATCTTCCACCTCCTCCGGAGACAGCGCCGCCAGCCGCAGCTGCATACTGCGCGAACGAATCGTCGGCAGCAGCGCCGAAGGATTGTCGGTGAGCAGAAAAATGGTCGCGAAGTCCGGCGGCTCTTCCAGAATCTTCAGCAGCGAGTTCGCCGCTTCTTTCATGAAGTCGGCGTCGCTGAAGATGTACACGCGCTCGCGCCCTTCGGCTGGCCGATAGTAAATTTCGCCGATGACGTGCCGCACCTGATCGACCTTCACCAGCATCTGCGGCGGGTCGGGCGGAATAATCATCACGTCAGGATGCGTCTGCACGAAGATGCGCGTCTCGCGCTTGTCGGCATCGCGCAGGTTCTCGCGCACCTCGACCGCCTCGGCAAAACGACTCTCCAGATCGTCGGCCTCGGCGATGCGCACACAGTTGGCGCAGCGTCCACAGAAGTCGGGCAGGCCGTCGGTCGTCGGCCGGTCGTTGGTCGCGGGCGGAGCCAGACAGTTCATCGTCTTGGCAATCATCTGCGCCAGCGTGAACTTGCCCGAGCCTTGCGGCCCCGACAGAATCACCGCATGGGGAAAGCGGTCGTGCGCGAGCATCTCGCGGATGGTGTGTACGACGTCGGGATTGCCGTGAAAGTCAGAGAAAGGCATGTGGACGATTGTTTAGAGAACGCTATTTTACGAATTGTCTTCGCGCGCCCATTTCTCAAGTTTGTCATCACGAGCGAAGCGAGGGATCTGCTCTTGTTCGCGACACATGGCTGGTCGCAATAGCAACTACTTTGTTGGCCACGGAAAGCAGGTCCTTCGCTTCGCTCAGGATGACAAAGCTCAAAGTTGCGGCGCCGAAACACGCATCTTCGCCGGCATCATCAGCCGCTCTCGCACCACTCTCAGAATCTCGCGATGCACTTGCGTCGATCGGGGGCCGCGCATCGAGCATAACCACGCGATCCTTCTCGCGCGCCGCGATCTTCACATAAGCCTTGTGTACGCGTCGGAAAAACCCCGCGTCCTCCTGCTCAAAACGATCCTCATCCGCAGCCTTCTTGCTGCCCGCAACCTTCTTGCCGGCCGCCACCTTGTTCCGCCGCCGCGCCCGCTGTATACAGTACTCCACATCCGAATACATCAGGATCGTGAGATCGGGCCACCATCCGTCAAACAGTACCCTGTGCATTTGCAACACCGGCTTGCTGCGCAGCTTGCGCCCTCCGCCCTGATAGGCCTCGGTTGAGTCGGTATAGCGATCGCACAGCACCCACTTCCCTGCATCCAGCGCCGGCTCAATCACCTCGGCGACCAACTGCGCGCGCGAGGCAAACATCAGCGCCATCTCCGCCCAGGGATCCAGTCCTGCCGTTCGCGAATCCAGCAGCAGCTTGCGAATACGCTCGCCAATCTTCGTTCCGCCGGGCTCGCGCGTGGTCACCACATCGATGCCTTCGGCACGAAGCGCGGCGGCGAGCTTCTCCATCTGCGTCGACTTGCCGCAGCCGTCGAGCCCCTCGAAGGTAATGAATTGTCCCTCTGGCACCGCTAGAGCCACGAAGTAATCCTAGCAGCAACGACACCGGGCGCAGAAACTGGATCTCCCGAAAGAGCCTCACTACGGAGGGCACGGAGTACACCGAGTTTCATAATTCTTGTATCTCCAATTCTTCTATCTCGGTGACCTCGGTGGTGAAGTCGTACTTGTGCGCGCCGCTGGTTTCGCCACGCCTGCTTCTATAATGAAGATTGCGTTCGGCAAACTCATCTAACACATCGCATGCCGCGTGCGCCCATGCGGCGCGTTCGCAGCGGACCAATTCATGATCCAAACTTTATTCGGCAGCACAGAAGAGAAGCCTAGTTTTTTTAAGCGCATGAAAGAGGCGGTCACGCGCACGCGTGAAAGCCTGAGCGAGCGCATTGAAGACGTCGTCGGCATGCGCCCGGAAATCGACCGTGAGACACTCGACGATCTCGAAGCCACGCTGATCGCCGCCGACCTGGGCAGCGCCACGACCAACGTGGTATTGGAAGCATTGCGCGAGAAGGTTGACCGCAAGCAGATTGGCGACGCCGCCGAGTTGAAGCGCGTATTGAAGGAAGAACTGCTGGGGATTCTCGCCAGCGCCGATAAGCAGCCGGTGGCCCGCGTCGATGGCGAGCCCGAGGTGATCCTCGTTGTCGGCGTGAACGGCGTTGGCAAGACCACTTCGATCGGCAAGCTGGCGCACGTGTTGCGCGCCCAAGGCAAGACTGTTCTGATGGGCGCAGCTGACACCTTTCGCGCCGCCGCCATCGAGCAGCTCGAAATCTGGGGAGACCGCACCGGTGTCGAGGTCATCAAGAACAAGCCGGGTGGCGATCCCTCGGCGGTGCTGTTTGACGCACTACAAGCCGCGCGGGCGCGCAAGATCGACTACGTCATCATCGACACCGCCGGCCGTCTGCACACCAAGAGCAACCTGATGGATGAGCTGTCGAAGATGCGACGTACGGCGCAGCGCTTCATTCCCTCGGCGCCGCACGAGACCTTGCTGGTGATGGACGCGACCACCGGCCAGAATGGATTGCAGCAGGCGCGCCTGTTCACGCAATCGGCCGGCGTGACCGGCATCGTGCTGACCAAGCTCGACGGCACGGCGAAGGGCGGTATCGTGGTCGCCATCTCGAAGGAGCTTGGGCTGCCGGTGCGTTACGTAGGAGTGGGCGAGAAAGTCGGCGACCTGCTGCCGTTTAGCGCTGAAGATTTCGTGAACTCGCTGTTCGACTAATCGGTGCCCCATTCCGCCGGGTGGCCCATCCGTCCCTGACGGGGTGGCCCATTCCGCCGGGTGGGGTTGTTCCGACGGGTGGAGTTGTCCCGACGGGAGGAGTTGTTCGCCGGGTGGCCCATCCCGCCCTCGTTTGGCGGGGTGGACGGTGGGTTGTTCCGACGGGTGGAGTTGTTCGCCGGGTGGCCCATCCCGCCCTCGTTTGGCGGGGTGGGGTTTTTGGAACCAACAAAGTCCATGCCATTAGCCTTCAACGACCAGAAGTTTATGGAAGAGACGCTGGAGTTGGCGCGCGGCGGAGTCGCCCTGGCGTCACCGAATCCGTGTGTTGGCGCGGTGATTGTCGACAGCGCGGGCCACGTTGTTGGGCGCGGCTTTCATACCTACGACGGGCTGAAGCATGCCGAGGTGCTTGCACTGGAGGAAGCCGGCGAACACGCGCGCGGCGCAACCGTGTACCTCAACCTCGAACCGTGTTCGCACACCGGGCGGACTGCTCCGTGTGCCGATGCGTTGATTAAAGCGGGAGTGAAGCGCGTGGTCGCAGCGATGAGCGACCCCAATCCCCTGGTCGCCGGAGCCGGATTCGCCAAATTGCGGGCGGCAGGCATCGAGGTCCATGAAGGACTGCTCAACTCGGAGGCACGCAGGCTGAACGAGGCGTTTGCCAAGTACATTCGGCGCAAAGTTCCATTCGTCACGCTGAAGACGGCGATGACGCTTGATGGCAAGATCGCGCCGCCTCCGCTGGAAACCGTACTTCCCGGCGAACCGGTGCTCGCCGCGGCCAGCGGCGGCTGGATCACCAGCGAAACCGCGCGCGCCCATGTGCATACCATGCGTCACGCGAATGACGCCATCATGGTCGGGGTTGGCACCATCATCGCTGACGATCCGCTGCTCACCGATCGCTCCGGCCTGGCGCGTCGCCGGCCGCTGCTGCGCGTCATTCTCGATTCGCGCTTGCGCCTGCCCTTGGACTCGCGTGTGGTGAAGACCGTCCGCGATGACCTCATGGTGTTCTGCTGCTTCGCCGAGGAGCATAAGCGCCAGGAACTGGAAGCACACGGCGTACGCGTGATACAGGTCCCAATGTTCACAGCGCTGGAGGACGGAACCATTCCCTTCCCCAGCGGCGCGGTGCCCGATGGACGTCCAGACTTGCAGCGTGTGCTGGAAGAGTTGGGCAGAAGCGAGATTACCAGCCTGATCATCGAAGGCGGAGCGATGGTGAATTGGGCGGCGTTGTCGGCGGGAATCGTCGACAAGGTTTTCTTCTTCTACGCGCCGAAAATATTGGCGGGGTCTGGCTCGATTCCGTTTGCCTTGGGTGCAGGATATCAGCGCCTGAGCGACGCCGCTTACGTGAAGAACGTCACTCTGCATCGCTTCGGAGAAGACTTCGCAGTAGAAGGGCAGTTGAAGGATCCGTACGAGTAGAACGGCTCTTGGCTCTTGGCTTAAAGGCAACCACGGAGGACCGAGTGAGAAATTTTGAGAATCTCGAAGTCTGGCAGATGGCGCACGCCCTGACCGTTGAGCTATATCGGCTCACTGAGAAGTTCCCTCGTAGCGAGATCTTCGGGCTCACTTCTCAGATTCGCAGGGCATCTGGCTCGATCGGCGCAAATTTAGCGGAAGGTTGTGGACGATGGGGGGAAGTAGAGCTGGCCCGATACGTTCAGATTGCTATGGGCTCAGCGAGCGAGCTACAGAACCATCTGCGCTTGGCCAAGGATCTCGGTTTCGTTAACGCCATCGACTACGAAGCAGTAGTCGGGATGTTGATCAGCATTCGTAAAATGCTGACGGCCTTACTTCAGACACTGCGACGCTCTCAGAAGAATGTCGCGGAACTGTCCTCTGGCCAAGAGCCAAAAGCTAAGAGCCAATAGCCTAAGGGAGTTCCTCATGTTTACCGGACTAGTTGAAGAAGTTGGAACTATCGCCTCTATCGTCGCCACGGGTGACAATCATCGCATCACCATCAAGGCTCCGAATACCGCGCGCGAACTGAAGGAAGGCAACAGCGTCGCCGTCAGCGGAGTCTGCCTGACCGCGCTCAACATCACTTCCGATTCCTTCAGCGCCGACCTGGCGAAAGAGACCTGGACGCGAACGTCGTTGTCGCGCATTACCTCGGGCGCGCAGGTCAACCTGGAACTGCCGTTGAAGGTCGACGGCCGCATGGGTGGGCACATCGTGCAAGGCCACGTCGATGGAGCCGGAAAGTTCGTGGGGCTGGAGCCGATCGCCAATGCCAACGATTTCTGGCTGCTGATCGATGTGCCGGAAGACCTGGAGAAGTACCTGGTCTTTAAGGGATCGATTGCGGTCGAAGGTATCAGTCTTACGGTTGCGAAACTCGAAGGCCTGCGCCTGACCATCGCCATCATTCCCCACACCGTCAAGATGACCAACCTGGCGTCGCTGAAGCCGGGCGACCCGGTGAACCTCGAGACCGACATCGTTGCCAAGTATCTGGAGAAGTGGACCAGTCGCCAAGACGAAGAGGGCGCCGGCGGGTTGACGGTTGAGCGACTGGTCGCGAAAGGATTCTGAGCCGCGGATTTACACGGATGAACACGGATCGGACAAGAGAAAGAAATCCCCGGACTTTCATCCGCTTTTCCGATCCGCGAGATCCGCGGAAATCCGTGGCTGCTCTTTCTTACGTCCTCGCCGCGTGCGGCGGCCGCTGCGCGCCGAAGTAGGCTTCGAAATCGAGCGAGTCGAGTTCAAGAAATTCCTGCACGATAGGTTCGTTAGAGCGCGCCATCTCGGCAAACGTTCCGAAGAAGATCACCCGCGCCTCGTGCAGAAACACCAACCGATCCGCGAGTTTCTTGGCCAGCGCCATGTCGTGGGTCACCACGATACTGGTCAGCTTGAGTTGCTTCTTCAGCTTCTTGATCAAGTCACCCAGCAAGTGCGCCATCAGCGGATCGACCATGGTGGTCGGCTCGTCGTAGAGCACAGCGTCCGGCTGCGCCGCCAACGCGCGAGCAATCGCCACCGAGCGCTTCATGCCGGTCGAGAGGTCCGACGGTATTACATCGCGGAACTCGCGCACCCCCACCATGTCGAGTAAGCCGTCGATGATCTGGTAAATCTGTTCTTCCTCCAGCCCGCCGCGCTCACGCAGCGGGAACGCCACGTTCTCGCCGACGGTGAGCGAATCGAACAAGGCTCCGTTCTGGAAGACCATGGTGACTTTCTTTCGGATGCGCTCGAGATCGACCTCCGGCAAGTCCGTGATGTCCTCGTAGGCCACCCAGACCCGGCCGCTGTCGGGCTTCAGAAATCCCATGATGCTGTGCAGCGAAACTGACTTGCCCACGCCGCTCCGCCCCAGGATGCAGACTGTCTCGCCGGGCATCACGTTGAAGCTGACATCATCGAGTATGACCTTGCTGCCGAAGGCCTTCGAGACGTGATCGAAGTCGATGTAAGGTTTGCCGCTGTGGTTGTGATGGTTATCCATGCCGGGACTCAGTCATTCTATTCGCGGAAAGCGTCTCTAACAGCGATTCGTATTCTCCTGGCGTATTCACATTGGTGAAGATGGAGGGGTCGAACCCCGCCGCACAAATCTCGCTCTCTCCGATAATACGGGCCGTGGTGCGCGTGAACAGTCGCGTCACCTTCAAGTCTCCCTTCGCGAGCGCCTCGTCCGCGATGCCGGCCACCTCGCGATGGTATACCGCACACAACGGCTGCAAGCTTCCGGCCGCCTCAGGAGCGGTGATCTGCTGCTCTCCCGCACGTGCCTGCTGCAATAGCCAGGACAGAAACTCACCCGTCATCAGCGGAAGATCTACCGACAGGATAAGGTTCAGGTCGGTTTCGGTTGTGCGCAACGCCGCCTGAATTCCACTGAGCGGACCTAATCCGGGCTGAGCGTCTTCGATCACCTCACCGAATTTGCCATATCGCTCGCGAGGGCCGCAGATGAAAACCTGCTCGCATACCCCGCGGGTGACGGCAAGCGTTCGCTGAATCAGGGTTTCGCCGGCCCAGGAGAGCAGCGCCTTATCGGAACCCATGCGGGAGCTGCGACCGCCGGTGAGAACGAAGCCGGTTACGTGGTTCACGAATAAAGAGGCCTACGCTCTGGCCGGACGAAAGGTTGTGGTGTGCGGGATGCAGCCGTTGATCTCGACGGCTACGATACGTCCGGCGCTATCGAGTTCGAGCGTGCCCGGCGCTTCCAGCACCGCGTCACCGCTGAGCCCGGGGATGGCGACAAACACCCGGTTCTCGACGCAACTCACGGAAGGATCACGCAACAGAAACGACATCGCAAAGTCGCTGCGACACACCTTAGGCAGCATGAAGCTGAGGTCCGCGATGTCCCCGGTTTCGGTTACCGACACACCAATCTCGAGCGAGATGCGCGATCGAACTTCGTCTCCTTCGACCTGACTCTCCGGCTTGAAGCAAATGTAATACTCAAAGCCAGACTCGGGATCGAAGGCGCTACGGTCCACCTGAAATGCCATGGTTCACTTGCCTCTTGAGGGAGTTGAGCCAATACTCTGGCTGCACGCACGTTCGCCTCGCGGGGTCGGTACAAGCATACTAAACTCGGGCCGAAACGACGATGTCAATCGCCGTAACCTTCAGCAGGAAGTTGATCTCGGGCCAAAGTCACCCCCGCTGCCGCTGAGCCAGACACTATACCTGATATATTTCCGTGCAGGACTTGAGAAAGGCGCATGCCGGTCTTTTCACCCGTTGAGATTGCAAAAACGCAGGTTGTCCAGGTTCAGGATTATGCGCAGCTGGCGTGGCGCTCGATCGTAAACCTCTTTGCTCATCCCCGCTACTTTGCGGACACGGTGATGCAGGCTGACCTGATTGGTGTCGGGTCGCTGCCGATTGTCGTGCTCACCGGCTTCTTCACCGGAGCCGTGCTGGCCCTGCAAACCTCGAACACCCTGGAGCAGTTCGGCTCGTTGTCGCTGACCGGGCAGCTGGTGTCATTCTCGATGGTGCGCGAGCTGGGGCCGGTACTGACCGGGTTGATGGTTGCCGGACGCAACGCCAGCGGCATGGCCAGCGAGTTGGGCTCCATGAAGGTGACCGAGCAGATCGACGCTATGCGCGCCATGGGCGTTGATCCTACCAAGAAGCTGGTCACACCTCGCGTCGTCGCCAGCACCGTGATGCTTTTCTTCCTCAGCATCATCTCCGACCTGGTGGGCCTGGCGGGTGGTTGGGTCATCGCCCGTTTCATGCTGGGTCTGGACTCCAACCAGTACTGGACGACAGCCTACCAGTCGCTGCACTTCGGCGATGTGTTCATGGGATTATCGAAGCCGGTGATATTCGGCTTCATCATCGCCAGCATCGGCTGCTTCTATGGACTCTCAGCCAAAGGCGGAACGCAAGGCGTGGGCCGCGCGACCACGCAGGCCATGGTCGCGGCATCGGTATTGATCGTGGTCAGCGATCTGTTCATCACCAAACTTCTTATGGGATTGTTTCCCTCGTAATGTCGAGCCTCGCACCTCCTGTCGAGCAGTCGGAGGCTTTTGCCTCACGCCCCGACGGCTGCGTGTTGAGCTTCGACCACGTCTCCATCGCGTTCGATAACCCGGTGCTGGACGGTATTTCGTTTCAACTGAAGCGCGGGGAAACGCGAATCCTGCTGGGCGTTTCCGGAACCGGCAAGACGCTCATCCTGAAACTGGCCCTCGGACTAATCAAGCCCGACTCCGGGCGCATCACGGTGCTTGATGACGAGATCAGCTCCATGCGCGAGGAGCAACTATACGAGGTGCGGCGCAATATCGGCATGGTCTTTCAGGAGAGCGCCCTGTTCGATTCGCTGAACGTCGAGGAAAACGTCGCCTACCGGCTGATCGAGGAAACCGGACAGATTACCGACGAGATCCATGAGCGCGTGCTGGAGGTGTTGCGATTCGTGGAGTTGGAAAAGACCTGGCCGCTTTCGCCGGCGGAACTCTCAGGCGGAATGCGGCGCCGCGTGGCCATCGCGCGCGCCATCATCACCCAGCCCGAGGTGCTGCTCTATGACTCGCCGACCGGCGGACTCGATCCCGTAACTTCCAACACCATCATTGAACTGGTAGTGAAGCAGCGCGACGTTTACCGGACCAGCTCGCTGCTAGTCACGCATCGCTTGCAGGATGCCTTTACTATGGCCAGCCACTATTTCGACAAGGAACAGAACAAGATGGTGCCCGTGCCACCGGGGAAGACCCTGGACGTGCATACCAGCTTCCTCATTTTGCGCGACGGCCACATCATCTTCGAGGGCTCCGCACCGGAACTGCTGCGCTCGAAGGACCCGTATATTCGGGAGTATCTGAGCTAAGGTCGAAGCGGGTGAAGCGCCTTCAGGCGTGCTGAGAACTCGGGTCTGCGAAGATTCGCGTCAGGGCACGACTTCAGTCGTGCCGGCGCAACCCAAGTTTTACTTGTCATCCTGGGCGAAGTGAGTGCGTCCCGCAAAGCGGGATGCACGAACGTAGCGAAGGACCTGCTTTTGCGCGGCTTGCACAAACAGCAGGTCCTTCGGCGATGCCGAATCCACAACTCCTGATGGCACAGTACCGCTGAAGAGGCACTCCACCCTGGCGAAGCGCTAGCGGTTGCCGGCTGCAGCTGCGCGCCGCTTCGCCATTTCCGCTTGCATCTTCTGCATCTCGGCCAGCCGCTGCTTGGTTTCCTCGGAGCTTTCAATCAGTTGCTGAACCTGTCTGAATGCCCCGGGCTGGCCCATCTTCTGGCGATATTCTTCGATGTACGGCGCCACTTTGGCGTACACGAAAAACATCTCCTGGAAATTATCGAGCGCCAGCTCGCGATTGAGCGCGCCGCGATTCACCAGCGAAGCCGCCATTTCCCAGTATCCAGCCACCTGACGAAAGTAAGCCTGCTCCTTGGTGCCGAAGGCATTGACGAGCGCGAGCACGTCGTCTAGCGATTTGGGCGAAAACGTAACCATGGAGGCGCGCGCTTCGCGCATAACGGACTCGCGGCGCAGTTCGTAAAGTTTCAGAATCAGTTCAGCATCGTGGTGAGAGGGTAGTTCGCTCATACATAACCTGCTTTCAAGGGAAATTGGTCCAGACGAGGACAGCCACGATTATCCCATGCCAGTGTGAAAGGAGTTTTGCGGGCCATGGTCTATGAACTTGGAAATTCTCCTTTCCATCCCGAACTCAGCCATTTAGTATGAGTGCCGCTCTGCGCCATACTTCCTATGAAACTTACTATCGGATTTCTGCTCATACTTGCTTGCGTCTCAACTTCAGCTCTGGCGGCCGCCGACGACTTCACTCTTTGCGACGGAAAATACGCTTTATGTACTACGGCGAAGTGCACGCCGGTTCCGGGGCAGGAAGATACCGTGTCTTGCGCGTGTAAAGTTGAGAACGGCTATTCCGTCGGCAAGCAGGCCTGCCAGGATGCCAAAGCCAATGGCGATCAGGTGAAGTCGCGCTACTATCCGGTAAAGTACCACGCCATTTGTTCGAATAGCCGGCCCTGGGCCTGGTGTCTCGATAAGCCTTGCACGGTGGATAAGAACGATCCTGCCCAAGCAACCTGTGCCTGCACCGCAGTCAAGGAACAAGGCAACTACGTCATCGTCACTAAGAGCTATAACGAGTCCACTTGCACCACGGGAATTGTATCGTCAGCTACGGTGCAGCAGTCGGCCGAGATTACCGGCTTCCTTAAGACTCAGGAGAAGCTGAAGCCGTTCCCAATCAAGATTGTGGGCAGCGAGAAGAAGTAAGCCCCCGTCCTCTCATGGCATTTCACGAGCCAACCATGGCAGATGGTCAAAGCAGCAGAGCTGTCGGTAAGGTCGCTCTCGAAGAGCACTTCATGGTGCCCGACTTTGTCGGCTATTTCGCGGACACCTATCAGAACATCAGCCCTGCTCTCGCCCAAGAAGGACTCACTGCGCTTTCGGATCTCGGCGATCACCGCATCGAGATCATGGACCGCAACAACATCGATTTTGTTGTGCTATCTCTCTCCGGTCCGGGCGTGCAGGTTGAGCCTGACACCAATCTCGCTGGCAAGCGGGCGAAATCGGTCAACGACTTCCTGGCGCGAGAAATCGAGAAGCGGCCCGATCGATATGGCGGATTTGCGCATCTCGCCATGCAGGACCCGGCCGAAGCCGCCGCCGAACTCGAACGCTGCATGCGCGATCTCAGCTTTCAGGGAGCCATGATCAACGGCCAGACCAACGGCGAATATCTGGACCTCGACAAGTACTCGGTGTTTTGGGAACGGGCTGCAGCACTGCACGCCCCCATCTATCTTCATCCGGGAAATCCGGTCGATCACCCTGCCGTGTATGGCGGTCACGACGAGCTCTGGGGACCGGTGTGCAGTTGGACGTTTGAAACCGCAGCCCACGCCCTTCGCCTGGTATTTGCCGGTGTATTTGAGCGCTATCCCGACGCGCAGCTCATCCTGGGGCACATGGGAGAGACGCTGCCGATCAGCCTCTGGCGCTTCGACAGCCGCTGGCCGGTCTCGCATCGCGATTCGAAACGGCTGCCGCAGCCGCCTTCCTTCTATATAAAACGAAACGTCGCGATAACCACGTCGGGCGTCTGCTCTGACGCGGCGCTGCGCTGCGCGCTGGAGTCGATGGGCGAAGACCGCGTCATGTTTTCTGTTGATTATCCGTTCGAGCGCACGGAAATCGCTGCACGCTTTATTGATGGTGCGAAGATCCCAGAGTCCCAGCGCGAAAAAGTCGCAAGCCAGAATGCCCGGCGCATTTTGCGACTGAGAAGTTAACTTCGGTCGCGGGCGGCGCCGTAATCCACGCCCAACGCGAAATGCTCTTACGCCACCGCCTCGCGTGCCGGTGCGTCCCCAATGCGTTTGGAGAAATCGCACTTCACTGCTACCACTGCGGGCTCTTCTTCTTTCTTCTTCTTGCCGCGACGTTTCGGCTCGGCCTCGGCGGTGCGCTTGTTATTCGGACATACCAGGTACACGCCGTCCTTCAACGTTTTCTCCAGCAGGTACGGGCTGCCACACTCCGGACACTTCTCCGCTACCGGCTTGAACGCCGAGGTGAACTCGCACTTGGGATAGTTCGAGCAACCGTAGAAGAAGTTTCCGCGCCGAGCTTTCTTCTCCACCAGTTCGCCGTCAGCGCACTGCGGACACTTCACACCAATGAAGTTCTGCTTCACCCACTTGCACTCGGGATAGCCGCTGCATGAAACGAACTCGCCAAAGCGGCCGTGGCGCAGCAGCAAACCGCGTCCACACTGCGGGCACTTCTCGTCCAGCGGGATGTCAGGAATCTTCTTCGCCTGGTCGAGCCGCCGGGTGGTCTTGCAGTCCGGATAGCCGGTACAGGCCATGAACTGCCCGAAACGTCCGCGCTTCAACACCATGGGACGCCCGCAGTTCTCGCAATACTCTTCCTGGGTCGTTTCCTGGATGTCGGCGGAATCCAGATCAGGAAGATCGATGGGATTCTCTTTCGTAAACGTGCAACTGTTGGGATCGGTCTTGTCGTAGGAGCTGCACGCGAAGAACGAGCCGTGCTTGCCCCACTTGATGACCAGCGGAGAGCCGCACCGCTCGCATTTCTCGTCGGTGGGCTTCTCCATGCGTTTCACGTTCTCCATATGCTTTTCGGCATAGTGGAGCTCGCGCTCAAACTTCTTGTAGAACTCGCCCAGCGCGTCGGTCCAGCGCTCTTTACCCTCTTCGATTTCGTCGAGCTCTTCTTCCAGGCGCGCGGTGTACTGCGGATCGAAGATGTCCTTGAAGTTCGCGACCAGCAGATCGGTGACGACAAATCCAATCTCTGTCGGAATGAATTTGCCGCCTGTCTTCTGCACGTACTGGCGTTCCTGAATGGTGCTGATGATGGCCGCGTAGGTCGAAGGCCGTCCAATGCCACGCTCTTCCAGTTCTTTGACCAGCGACGCTTCGTTGTATCGCGGAGGCGGCTCAGTGAAGTGCTGTTCGGCGTCGATGCCTTTCAGCGTCAGCTTCTGGCCTTCGGTGAGCGCGGGCAGCTTGTGCTTCAGCGCCTCGTCTTCTTCGTCCTTGCTGTCTTTCGCTTCTTCGTAAACTTTCAGGAAGCCTTCGAACTTCAGCACCGATCCGGTCACGCGGAAGCGATAGCTCTGGCCGCCGCTGTTGGCATCGATGTCGACCGTGGTCTGGTCGAAGACCGCCGGCATCATCTGCGATGCGACAAAGCGCTGCCAAATGAGTTTGTAAACCTTGTAAGCGTCTTCTTCCAGATACTGCTTGATGCTGTCGGGATGCCGCATCGCCGAGCTGGGGCGGATGGCCTCGTGAGCATCCTGCGTGTCTTTCTTCGACTTATAGGTGTTGGGCGATTCCGGCAGAAATTCTTTGCCGTACTCTTTGCCAATCCATTCGCGCACTTCGCCCAGCGCATCGTTGGAGACGCGGGTCGAGTCGGTACGCATGTAGGTGATGAGGCCGACTGTGCCCTCGTCGCCCAACTCGATACCTTCGTAGAGGCGCTGCGCGATCATCATGGCGCGCTTGACGCTGAAGCGCAGCTTGCGCGAGGCGTCCTGCTGAAACTTGCTGGTAGTAAACGGAGCAGCTGCACTGCGGCGACGCTCACGCTTCTCGACTGAACGAACCGTCCAGTCAGCCTTCTCCAGAGCAGCCTTGAGCTTCTCTGCATCTTCGCCGTTGGGGATCGGCGTCTTCTCGTCGCCGATGCCGACAAAACGCGCGCTGAACTGTGGAGGCTTGGACCCAAGAAGATTAGCGTCGATGGTCCAGTACTCTTCTTTGACGAAGGCTTTGATGTCGCGCTCGCGCTCGACGATCAGGCGAAGAGCGACGGTCTGCACCCGGCCAGCGGAGAGGCCGCGGCGCACTTTGTCCCACAACAGGGGAGATATCTGGTAGCCGACAAGACGATCGAGCACGCGACGAGTCTGCTGCGCGTCCACCAGGTTGCGATCGATATCGCGCGGTTGGGCAAAGGCCTCCTGCACGGCGCGCTTGGTAATTTCGTTGAAGGTTACGCGCCGAATGCTCTTGGCGCCCGCCTTCGCTTTCTTCTTGCCGTCGATGGAGTCGCCGCCAAGTTCTTCGGCCAAATGGGCGGCGATAGCTTCGCCTTCGCGGTCCGGGTCGGGCGCCAGATAGATGGCGTCAGCCGACTTCGCCAGCTTCTTCAGCTTGGCAATGACCTTTTCTTTGCCGGGGATGACGACGTATTCGGTGGAGAAGTCGTTATCGAGATCGACGCCCAGCGACTTTTTGGGCAGATCTTTGATGTGGCCGAACGAGGCTTCCACCTCGTAGCCCGCGCCGAGATATTTTTGGATCGTCTTCGCTTTGGTCGGCGACTCGACGATGACTAAACCTTTAGACAATGTTTCCTCGTTCTATGAGTGCAGGTGGTGCATTAGTCAGTATGAAGCTAGCACGAAACTTCGCTTCGCTCCGCGAGAGCTGCCAGCCACCAGCTGCCAGCCACCAGCTAAAAACTGCGGAATCAGCAGTTTGCGCGATCTATAGCAACTCCTGAGGGCGCGAAGCTGGAATGCGCCGTATCGTCTTCAGTAACGCATTGAGCATCCGGCGCACTTCCTCGACCTGCTGAAGCAATCGCTGGTGAGTCTCCGGTGAGAGCAGCGAAAGATCACGGGAAAGAAGCAAATGGCATTCCACTTCGCAATTCGAGCCCAGCGCAATCTGGATGAACCTCGCAAATTCTGGCTGCGTGCGCCCGCAGCCTTCCGCCAGGTTCGCTTCGATGGACGAAGCAGCGCGTCGAACCTGACTCGTCAAACCGAACAGCTCGGACTTAGGAAAACCTTCCGTGGCTCGATAGACATTTAATGTCAGCTGGTGCGACTTTCGCCAAACGTCAAGATTCTTGAAGTCTCTCATCCTGCTCCCGTTTTAGCTGGAGGCTGGTGGCTGGTAGCTGACAGCTAGCTGACGGCTAGAGTGTCCGCACATAATTCTTCCCCGGCAACACGCGAATGCGGCTTGCCAACTCCAGCTCAAACAAGGCTGTAAAGATCTCAGAAGACGACAGGTGCTGAACCAGTCGTTCGACGATTTCGTCGATATGGGTTGACTCATCCGCTCGGAGGATCGCCAACACCCGCTTCTCCGCCGGGCTCAAATCGGACGCGTCAAACAAAGATGCTGTCTGCGGGGCATCGGATGCAGGAGCCTCTGGAGGCGTTAGTGCCAGACGCACGTCCGCAGGCAGCGCCTCCCACACGTCCTCCCACGTAGCGACCAGCGCAGCTCCCTGTTTTATCAATGTGTTAGGACCCCAGGAGAGCTTGTTGGTGACATTGCCCGGGACGGCGTAAACGTCTCGCCCCTGCTCCAGGGCGCAACGGGCTGTAACCCGGGTTCCGCTGTATTCGCCAGCCTCGAGCACCAGCACGCCAATCGACATGCCGCTGATGATCCTATTGCGAATAGGAAAGTTCTGCGGCGCAGGAAACGATCCCAACGGGAACTCGGAGACGATCGCGCCGCCCGACGCCAGATATCTGGTCGGCGAGCTTCTGATTTTCCTTGGGATAAGTAACGTCGACGCCGGTGCCCCAGATGGCGACGGTCTTGCCGTGAGCGTTGAGGGCTCCACGATGCGCGGCGGTATCGACGCCGCGCGCCATGCCACTAATTATGATGAGCCCGCGAGCGGCCAGGTCGCAGGCGAGCCGCTCGGCAATGCTCACGCCGTAGGGAGTGGGATGGCGGGTTCCGACCACCGCGACGCCGAATTTGCCGAGGATCTCGGCATCGCCGCGAACGTAAAGTATGAGCGGCGGATCGTAGATCTCCAGCAGCCGCGCGGGATACCGCGGATCAGTTGGAGCAATCGCTGCGGCGCCCAACTCGCGCAGGCGATCCAGTTCTTCGCCGGCCAGCTCCAGCGACTTGCCGAGCGCAATGCTCTGGGCCGCCGCCGCGGGCAGGCCGGCAGCTTCCAGGTCGGTCAGCGAGGCGGCGAAGATGGCGTCGATACCGCCGTAATACTCGACCAGTTTCTTGCCGCGTCCAGCGCCAATGCCGGGAGTCATGGCCAAGCCAAGCCATTTCAAGGATTGGTCAGTTGCGGGTGCGGCGACGGTGCTTGCAGGACGAGTTGAGGCCAAGGGAACTCCGTGGGCGAAAGGGTAGCCACAAAGCGCGAGGGTAATCTCGGAATCTGGTTACCGTCAATGAGGGGCATCACTGGAGGGTGTGCGCACAGTTCGACTCCCACCCTGTCCGCAACAGCGGCGGACAGGATGGGGCACCGGGTGAAGGCTGCCAGACCTGCGGCTGTGCATGAAGGCTGACGACTGCAGACACAAGGCAAAGAGCGACTAGCAAGGGTCTCGTCATCTTGGCCCTTACCATATCAAGCTCTGCAATCCACGGCTTCTCGCCTCTGCTAGACTCAAACAGAGAAAAGACATGCTGACACCGGAAGACAAGCAGTGGATTTCTGGACAACTCGACGAGCGATTGGAGAAGCTCGAGACCACAATGCTCACTGAGTTTCACAAATGGGCGCAACCTGTGGTCGGCCGTCTCCGGAGTCACACGGAAGCATTGCGCACCTTGGACCTTGAATTGGAAGCTCTGCAGGGACGGGTGGAAAAGTTGGAAGGCCGTAACAGCTAACAGTGCGATTCATCATCCCCTCTCGCAGAGCCGGTGCCTCAATCCCGCTCAGGAGCATGTAATGAAATCGAAGACCCTCTTCTATTTGCTAGTGCTCACACTTTTCACATCGCTCATACCAGCGGTGCACGCTCAAACCTACACCAGGCTCTACTCCTTCGCCGGCCACACGGATGGTAAACAGCCTAAAACCGGAGTGACAGTACAAGGCAACGTCCTCTATGGAACAACAGCTGACCCCTGTGGCACCGTGTATCAGTTGGCCAACACCGGCTCTAATTGGCTCTTCTCTACCGTTGCGGCTCTTCCTAATAATTGCGGTCCGCGCGCCAGAGTTGTCTTCGGACCAGACGGCCATCTTTACGGCACTTCTGAGTCCGGCGGACAGTCCGGCGGTGGGACCGTTTTCAAGCTGACACCTCCTCTCGGGCCCTGTAAGACGGTGGCGTGCTACTGGAACGTAAACGATCTCCATGACTTCAATCCCGATACCGAGGGATACGATCCCGGATCTGGAGACCTCATCTGGGACCAGCAGGGGAATATCTATGGCACGACGGAGTACAGTGCGTCCGGCGGCGGGACAGTTTGGGAGCTGACGCCTTCAGGAAACGGTTGGACCGAGAATATTCTCTACACATTCTCCAGCTCCGATGGTCTTGACGGAGCACTTCCTGTTGGTGGTCTTGTCCTCGACAGCAAAGGGAACCTGTTTGGCACCACCATACAAGGCGGCTCAAACAACCTAGGCGTCATCTTCGAACTGACCAACATTCCGGGCGTAGGGTGGACGGAACAGGTTCTCTACAATTTCCAGGGCGCCGGCGATGGAGCGAATCCCTTTGTAGGGTTGACATTGGATTCCGGCGGCAATATCTACGGTACGACCGCCGGCCCCAGCAACGGCGGTGGAACCGTATTCGAGCTCTCGCCCTCAGGCAATAGCTGGGTATTCACGATTCTCTACAGCCTTCCTGCCGGCGACCACCCTTATGGAGGCGTGGTCTTTGGCATGGACGGGGGTCTTTATGGCACTTTCATTACCAGTGGGTTCCAGGGAGGAAGCGTTTTCAAGTTGACGAACACCCAAAACGGCTGGCAATACAGTTCGCTGCATGATTTCGGGGTTTATGAGTATCCCGAGTGTACTGTGACCTTCGACGCGCAAGGAAACCTCTACGGAACCACCACCGGAGGCGGAGCGTACGGCGATGGCACCGTCTGGATGGTCACTCCGTAGAAGCGAACTGTCGAGCACGTTGCCAGGGCGCTAGTAAGTAATACGTTTCTGAGAAAGCTCGCTGATTCCTGAGTCGATGTTCTCACCCGAGCCGCGCTGACACCGTCGCGAACGAGAGCTTACCGCCCCTCTGCTAGACTCGAATTTCATGTCTGGCCTCCGCATCTCGGCCATTTCGTTTCTCAACACGGCGCCCCTCATGTGGGATTTCGAGCACGGCGATGCCGCCAAAGACTTCGAGATTTCCTACACAATTCCGTCAAAGTGCGCGGCTGCGCTGGCCGCCAACGAAGCCGACATCGGGATCATTCCCGCCATCACTTACGCCGAGATACCCGGGCTGGTAATACTGCCGAACATCGCGATTGCCGCCAAGGACCACGTGCGCTCCATCCTGCTAGTCAGCAAGAAGCCGTGGGAAGAGGTCTCGACCGTTGCGGCCGACACTTCGTCGCGAACGTCGGTCGCGTTGGCACAGGTTTTGTTCTCGAAGTTCCTGGATGGCCCGCGACAGTTCACGCCGCACGAACCCAATCTCGAGCAGATGCTGGCGCACTACGACGCAGCGTTATTGATTGGCGACCCGGCGCTGGTGGTCGCCTCCGTCCGGCCGCCCTATCATCTCTACGATCTCGCGCACGAATGGCGGCAACGAACCGGCAAGCCATTTGTCTTCGCGTTCTGGGCGGTGCGCCTGGACGCGCTGAACCGGCTTGCGAAAGGCATCTGTCTGATCAAGATTTTTCAGCAGTCGCGCGATCATGGCCTCGAGCCGGAGAGCCTGGCGACACTGGCGAAGGAATGGTCCGAGCGCCTGGGATTGACCGAAGCGGAAGTGACGGCGTATCTCACCCAGCACATCCACTATTACCTCGACCAGGAAAATCATTCCGGGTTGCAGCTCTTCCTGCAATACGCGCACGAGCTTGGTCTGATCGCGGAGATTCCCGACTTGAGGTTCCTGGGGCCGACCGCGTTTAGCAGCCACAAACGATAATTAACAAAGCTGGTAGTGGTTTCCCAGGATCTCTGGGTCGGCGGAGCGGGATTTTGCTTCTAATATCTTAGGCAGCCTAACTGAATGATTCTTCCCTACGCCTTCTTCACGCTCAAGCACACGGCCTGGCAGTGGATTCGACGTATTGGCGGGCCCGGCTTGGTCGCGGTCGGCATCATCGACAGCTCGGTGATTCCCTTCCCCGGCGGTATGGATTTCTTCACCATTCTGCTCGCCATCTCGCACCCGGATTTGTGGTGGTATTACGCGATCTGGGCGACGGTGGGTAGCACCATCGGGAGTTATTTCACCTACCGGGTCGGCGCTAAGGGCGGCGAAGAAACGCTGGAGAAAAAACTCTCCACCAAGCGGGCAAAAAAAGTCTACGCGATGTTTGAGAAGCACGGTTTCCTGACCGTTGCCGTCGGGTCCATGCTTCCGCCTCCGGTGCCGATCGCACCGTTTTTCCTGGCGCCGGGAGCGTTGAAGTATCCGTTAAGGAAATTCCTTAGCGCTGTCGTGGCCGGGCGCTCGATTCGGTATGCTGCCATGGCTTATCTGGGCTCAGTCTATGGCCGCCCGGTCTTGCGCTGGTCGCATCGTTATTACACCCCTATCCTCTACGCCCTGGTGGCATTAGCTGTAGCCGGAGCCTTGGCGGGCTTGTATTATTGGAAGCGTTTTCAGCACAAGAAGCGTGAAGCCGGGGAAGCTGCGCCCACCCCCAAAGCTGCCTGATTGTCGCTTCTCATCACTACAGGAGAAAAACATGAAAGCTCGCAACTATTGCCTTACCCTCATCGCGGCGCTGATGATTTTTGCCATGCCTTCGATGGCCCAGAGTTCGGGAACTACCTCCGGAGCGTCAGCTCCGGCGAAGACTTCCACCAAGAGCACGTCCAGCAAGTCCAGCGATTCGGCTTCCAAGCTGGACATCAACGCCGCCTCGGCTGATCAGTTGAAGGCGCTGCCGGGCATCGATGCGGCCACGGCGCAGAAGATCATTGCCGGCCGGCCATATCACGGCAAGAACGACCTGGTCAGCAAGAACATCATCAGCAAGACTGAGTATGAAAGCATTAAGGACCAGATCATCGCCCACCACGTTGCGGGCGCATCGGGCACGAGTAGCAAAACACCTGCAACGAAGTAACGGGTTGCTGACCAGCGACACCTTAACTGGCTGCCCCATTCGGGCTGGGTTTGCCCGGGTGGGGCTTTGATTCAATCCATAGCGGGCTGGGCGTCAAAGACGCAAATCCCCACCCCGGCAAAAGAAGCCGGAATGGGGCACCCGCTTTTTCGCTCTTCGCTCTTCGCTTTTCGCCGGAGGGACCACCAAGAGGGATTGAAGGGCGTTGGACCATAGGTCGGTGCCCCATCCTTTCGACGCTTTGTGCGAAAGGTGGGAGTGAAATGTGGAATCATCGAGATCCGTTGTTCCAAACCCTTTTTCAAAAGATGGTAAAGGATGGAACACCCACTGACTCGCCTCGGGCGAAGAGCGAAGCATGGCGGCTTCTCTCACAACGAGAAATAGAACGTTGCGCCCTTCTCTACTGCGCCCTCGGCCCAAATCTCTCCTCCATGGCGGGCAATGATGCGCTGCACGGTGGCGAGTCCTATGCCGGTGCCCTGGAATTCGGTCGAGCTATGCAGCCGTTGGAAAGGCTTGAACAGCCGGTTGACGTAAGCCGGATCAAATCCGGCGCCATCATCGCGCACGTAGAACACGGACCGCCCGCGACGATTCTCACAGCCTACTTCAATGTGCGCCTGTTGGTGTTTGGATGTGTACTTCCACGCGTTGCGCAACAGGTTCTCCATGGCGATCCTTAGCAGCCGCGAATCTCCTTCGATCTGCCCGCAATCGTGGATGGTGAACTCGACGTGGCGGCCAGGCTCCTGGCGGCAAAGCTGGTCGGAAATTTCTTTAGCGATATGGCTCAAATTCACTCGCTCGTGGTGCATGCTGGTGGTGCTCACGCGCGACAGGTTCAGCAGATCGTCGATCAGCTCCGCCATGCGCTGGCTCGCGCTTTCGATCTGGGCAACACACTCCCGCGCTGCCGGATCCAGATGGGGGCCGTGCTCCACGGAGAGGATGTAGCCGAATCCGTTGATAACCTCCAGCGGGCCTCGCAAATCGTGAGATACCGAATAGGAAAAAGCCTCCAGCTCGCGGTTGGCTGCGGTCAATTCACGAGTACGATCGTTGACCCGGCGCTCCAGCTCAGCTTGAGCTGCCTGCAAAGCAGCATCGCGCTGCTGGATCTGCGCCAGCATGTTGTTGAACGCGTCGATAAGCACGTCAATCTCGTCGCGCTTGCCGGTGGGAGTGGCGCGGACGGAGTAGTTGCGATCTTGCGAAACCAGGCCGGCGGTTTCCGCCAGCTCGACAATCGGCTCGGCTACCGAGCGGCGGAAAATGGCCGACAGCAGCAGCGCCGGCAGCAGGGAAAGCAGCAGCACCATCGCGGCTATGCCACCGTATTGCTCCAGTCGCTGGCCAGTTTCCGTCAAATCGGAGCGAATGTACACATAGCCCAGACGCTTCCCTTGAAACAGGATCGGCTGGCGGACGACGACCTGATTTTGGCGGAAGGTCGCGCTCGGCTGGCCGTTCGAATCGCCGGGATTCGCCAGGCGCTCGCCGGGACTTCGGGCATATTGCGCGAACATTTGGCCATCGGCGGTGAAGATGGCCGCGGTAATGATGTGGGGAAGATTGCGGAACGCTGACAGGGTTTCTTCCGCCGACTGCGGATCATTGAAGGTCAGCGCCGAGATGCTGTTGGATCCGACGATCTGCGCCTCAGCCGAAAGATTGCGGACCAGGGCTTCGCGGAAGGTGTACTGATCGTAAGCCAGGAACGCGGCACACGCAGCGATCAGCGCCACCGCGCTCACCAGGACGTTCATGGTGGTGAGCTTGCGCGAAATCGGCGAGTGCCGGAGGTCCAGCATGACTAGTGGCTCCCCCCGACGCGAACAACATCAACCGCGACCTTCAGCAGCTCCGAGCTCATGGAGAGCCCGTTGCGCTGAGCCGGCGTGAGGTTAACTTCAAAACGGACTCGTCCGTCGCGCAAGACGAACTGGATCATGCCTCCTTGCTGCACAAAATCGGGGATATCGCTCACTGTGAGCACCGGCGCCCCTTGGATGACGGAAAGTATTTTGTTTAGACGCCCGGATTCGGAGCTACTGATGTACAGAATCGAACAACCTGTCGCATCTTGTGGGCGCGCGATGCGTTTGTCCTGCACCGGCCTGCCCCGCAGCGTCTCACTGACGAGGGCGCGGTCGAGGACGTCGCCGAAGGGGTCGTCGCCGAGGACGCAGATGAGGAACGATGAATCACCCTGGGCGGCCGCGGGCCAGCCAACGAATTTTCCGAAGTTGAAGAGATAGGCGGCCTCAACTTCGTACTGCGTAGGTTTGTTGTCAGGTTCAGCTTGCGCCGGCGGGACGAGAAACGGATGCAGTAGTAGCAGGCATGTGAACCATGTTCCCAGACGAAGCGCTGCCCTTTTCCGCCGAGGGGTACGACAGATCGCTGGATGGATCCGCTGCTGCATCTCGCTCGCTAAGAAGTTTCTCGCTCAAAGGCCCTTACATATTGCTACAAACTAGCGCGAACGCCACGTCACCCTGCCGAAAAACGCTCTCCTGATTCCCACTGGCCCTCGCGGATCGTACGAATATTCGTAGTGATACGGCTGAAAGAGGTTCTGGCCTACGGCCGACAGCAGCACCTGCTTACTAATGTTCCAACCCAGCGAAACGTCACCGGTCCAGTACGACGGGATCATCAAACCCGGCAACGAACTTACATAGCGGACTTGCAGATCGGCGGTGACGGATTTTGGCAGGTCGAAGCTGGATTGAGCCAATACCTGATGTTGCGGGCTGGAACCTTGCGTGGCCAAAGGCGAACCGACGTTGATCGCGTTGTTGTTCGCGACCTTAATGTGCATCTCCAGAAACGCATACGAAGCGTTGAGGCGCCAGAAACTCTTGGGCTGCCATTCGGCCACCACCTCTCCGCCTTCGGTGGTTGCCTTGTAGCTGTTGCCGAACTGCGCGGTGATGATCACGTGCTCGGGCGGAGGCTCGTCCTCCAGCGACGGACCGCCGGTGAGCTCCTCGCTAAATAAATTGCTGTACTGATTGAAAAAGGTCGCAACGTCAAGATAGAGACTCTTCTTGACCAGCCGCCGATAGCCGAGTTCGTATCCATTCAGATCTTCTGATCTGAAATTCGGATTGGCGTTGAAGCGGGCGAACAGAGGCAAACCGTTCGAGGTACCGAGCAAGCTGGAAAGATAAAAAGCGCGCTCCACGTCGGCGGGCGTGCGAACCGCGCGGGTGAATGCCGCCCATAGAGTCTGGGTCGCTGTCGGAGTGTAGAGCAGACGGACGTTGGGCTCGGCCAGCAATCCCGTGTAGTTGGTTTTGAGAACCTTGGTGCCGACAACCAGGCTAACTTTATTCGGCTTAAGCGCAATCTCATCCTGAATGAAGCCGGTGTAGAGCTGGTCGGTTCTTGCCTGGGGAAGAAAGTACAAGCCGGTGATGATCAGCGGGTTGAAGCCGTGGCTGATGTCGATGCTCGCACCCCACGAGAGCTCCTGGCGAGTGAATGGCCGGCGCTGTAGATAGTCGACATCGTAGGTATCGCGCAGATCGCCGAAGTTAAGCTCGTGGCGATTGTCGCGGGCGTAGTAAGCGTCGATCAGAAAACCTTTTTTGTCACCCTGGGTTCGTTCCCAACGCCACAACAGATTGCCGCCCGAGAGGCTGGCGGTGCCGTCCTGAATGTAGTTGGCCGGTGGATTGTAAGTGGTGATGTCAACGCTCTCGCCGAAGTCCTGGTTGTAGAAAGAACCTTCCACGGTGAAGTTGTCGCGAACGTTGTGAGTCCAATCCATGCGAAAGCCGGCTTGGCCGCCTTGCCATGAGTCGTAATCGTGCCCGTCGTCGTGATGTTCGGGCGCCCAGGCGAATGCCTTGCCGTAAACCCGATAGGTGAAATCTTTGCCGTGTGCGCCGCCGTAGCGAGCTTCGCCCAGTCCCTGCTGAACGTTGCCGCCTCCGCCGGAGACCAGCCCACCCTGGGTTTCCTTACTGCTTTTGGTGATGATGTTGATGACACCGTTGACCGCGTTCGGCCCCCAGATCGTGCCCCCGGGCCCGCGGATCACTTCAATGCGATCAACATCTTCGATCAGCGTGTCCTGCACTTCCCAATACACGCCGGCGAGCAGCGGAGAGTACACGCTGCGTCCATCGATCAGCACCAGCACGGAGCGCGACAGGCGCGTTCCGAATCCACGAATACCGATGGACCAGGTGTCAGCGTTGATGCGCGCAACTTCGACTCCCGGGCGCCAGACGTAGCGCCTCCGGGATGTTGGTGGCGCCGGAACGCTGGATGGCTTCCTGGGTGATGACGTAGATTGCGGCCGGAGTCTTCCAGACTTCTTCGGGCGCTTTGTTGACGGAAGTGACTTGAATATGGCCCAGTTGTTCGAGGCTGAGCTGGGTTAGCTGTTTCTCGGCGGCGTCGGGATTGTCGTCTGCGAAAAGACAGGAAGAAAATACGACCACCACCCCAAGACACAAGGCGAGACAGTAGCGCGCCGAAAACTCCCTGAATCCTTTGGCCATGGCAAGTACAGCTCAGCGTTGGCGTTAGCGCCGCTGTCTTTTCTCGGACGTGGTGCGGGAGATAGCTTCGTACAGACAGACCCCAAGCGCAGCGACGTGAGATGCCAGGAGCGGGAACTCGGGTTGCTATGCCGTCTACCCTGCGTACGATGTCGGAATCATGCGTTAAACGCAACAAGCGCTATCTTTGAAGCATGTTTTCTGGCTCGTTTGAGGTGGCGGGGCTTAGCCTGCTTTCGGCGGCGTCGTGGGGTGCAGGCGATTTCTCCGGCGGGATCGCGGCGAAAAAGGCGGACGTGTTTCGCATCGTTGCAGTGGCACACGCTTTTGGTTTGCTGTGCATGCTGTTGATGGCGTGGCTTACGCATGAGAGCGTGCCTCCGACGGCCGACCTGATTTGGGGAGCAATCGCCGGATTGGCGGGCGCCTTCGGCATCGCAGCGCTGTATAAGGCGCTGGCGATCGGGCGCATGGGAATCATCGCTCCGGTGGCGGGAGTGATTACCGCAGCGCTTCCGGTGCTGGTGGGAATTGCGACGCTGGGTCTGCCTCCGGCGATTCAGCTGGCGGGCTTTGCGCTGGCGCTGGTCAGCATCTGGCTGGTGGCGCGTCCCGATGGGCAAATCGATACCCATCGCGGGCTGGGGCTGGCAATCATAGCCGGCGTTTGCTTTGGACTATTTCTGGTAAGCGGCAAGCAGGCGGGACTGCATACCGTGTTCTGGCCTATGGTGGCAGCACGTGCGGCGTCGGTCATCGTGATGGGCGCGATCGCTTTGCTGTTCGTGAAAGACGCGCGGCCGCTTCGCCCGGCGATAGTTCCGATTTTGCTGTGTGGCTTGCTGGACTCGGTTGGCAATGCTTTGTACCTTGGCGCCACGCAGCACGGACGGCTGGACGTGGCGGCGGTGCTCTCGTCACTCTATCCAGCGTCGACGGTCATCCTGGCGCGGCTCGTGTTGAAGGAGCGAATCTCGCGGTTACAGGGCGTGGGAATCGCGGGCGCGCTGGTGGCGATTGCGCTGATTTCGGCGTGAAATCGGATTATCGGAACCAATATTCACCACGGAGACACGGGGGGCACGGAGGGCACGGAGGGCACGGAGTTTTTCTATTCCGGTTCGTTTCCGCTCCCGTAGGCGTGGGCGAATCGGGACTAAATCAGAACGGCTTCGGCGGATTTCCTGTTCTCCGTGTACTCCGTGCCTCCGTGGTGAAAATGTTCTGTTTCCCTCGGAGGATGAGTTTTCAAATGGGATTTTTCTACCACTTTGGCGTGATGTGTAACAATTACATGTCAACTAGGAGAAATGCAACAATTCGCCGCAAGCTATTGTAGTTAATGGAAATATAAACTTCGAAATTAGTAAAGTTTCCCGACTGAATCTGCTATGATTAAGTTAGAGAGTCAGACAGGGAAACTATCCTGGGTCTGGCTCTTTTTCGTTGTTACGCAATTTTGAAGGAGATCGCTCTTTGACGCGTCGCGCCCTTGCCACCATTCTTTTCCTCGCCCTATCCCTGTTCAGCCTTATGCTTTGCGCCCAGCAAAACGAGGATTCTGACGTCCCGGCCGAAGCCGCGAAACCCGCTGCGGACAAAGGCAAGCCTGAGGCCGCCAAGGAAAAGCCGGCTGCGGTGAAGGAAGAGCCGCCGGTGGTGACGCATCACCAGATCACGGTCAACGGCAGGGTGCTGAAGTACACAGCGACCACGGGATACATGCCGTTGCGCAACTCTGAAACCAGTGAGGTCGAGGCGGACATTTTCTTCGTCGCCTACACCCTGGACAATCCCACGGGCAAGCGGCCGCTGATGTTCTCGTTCAATGGCGGACCGGGCTCGGCTTCGATCTGGCTGCACCTGGGAGCGATCGGGCCCCGGCGGGTGAAGATGCTGCCCGATGGCGAAATGCCGCCACCGCCGTTTGAGCTGATCGACAATCAGCAGACCTGGCTCGACCAGACCGACCTGGTGTTCATCGATCCGGTGGGCACGGGCTTCAGTCGCGCGGCGAAGAAAGAGCTGGGCAAGAAGTTTTGGAGCGTTGACGGCGACATCGCGTCGGTGGGCGACTTCATTCGACTCTATTTGACTCATTACCAACGCTGGGACTCGCCGCTATTCCTGGTCGGTGAGAGCTACGGCACAACGCGCGCTGCGGGGCTGAGCGGATATCTGGTCAACCACGGCATCGCATTGAACGGCGTTGTTCTCATTTCCTCGGTGCTAAACTTCCAGACGCTGGAATTCAATGTCGGCAACGATTTGCCGTACATCCTGTACCTGCCGAGCTTACACCTCAAGCGCGTGGTATCACAAGAAGCTTCCCGCGGATTTGCAGCAGCTTGATCTGGCCAGCGCGCTGACGCAGGTGGAACAGTATGCCGCCGGGCCGTACACCACGGCGCTGGGCAAAGGCGATTCGCTCACGCCGCAGGAGCGCGATGAACTGATCACGCAGGTCAGTCGATTCACCGGGCTCGATCGCACCGTCGTGGATATAAACAATGCGCGCATCAGCGAGCCGGTATTCACCAGCGAGTTGCTGAAAGCGCAGAAGCTGGAACTCGGGCGTCTCGACAGCCGCTTCACCGGCACTCCGGTCAGCGGACGCGCGGCTCGTGGCTATTACGATCCCAGCGAGTCGGCGATTCGGCCTCCGTTCACGGCGACGTTCAACAATTACGTGCGCAGCGATCTGGGATTCAAGACAGACCTGGAATACTACGTTCTGGGCGGCGGCGTTGGGCAGTGGGAGTGGGGATCGGCGGGACGAAGGCTATCCCGATACCAGCGAGGCGCTGCGGCTGGCGTTCATCAAGAATCCGTACATGAAGCTGTTTGTTGCGTCCGGCTATTCGATCTGGCGACACCCTTCTTCGCGACCCGCTACACCCTGAACCACATGGAACTGGACGCGCAGCAGCAGGCAAGAATCAGCCTCGGCTATTACGACGCCGGACACATGATGTACATCAAGACGAGCTCGCTTGACCACCTGAAGCAGGATGTGTCGGCTTTTTTGGGGAAGGCGTTGCAGTAGGGGGGATTAGTAATTAGTGATTAGCGGGAAATTTAAACCGACAGGACGCCTGCAACATCACGAGCGCCGTCTAAGACGCGGATGATTCGCACCGGCTGTCTCGCGGGATCGTAAATGATCAAATAGCGGCCTATTGGGCAGAAAAGCAGTGGCCTGTCCGTAAGATCTTCCCTGCTGTGACCGATGCCAGGGTTTTGTCCCAGCCGCTGTTAAGGATGAAAGCAGCTGCTCACGAACCTTGGCGGCGGCTCTTGGTTTGTCAGCCGCGATGTAGTTATAAATGTCGAGAATGTCCTGAGCCGCGACTTTCGTTAATAAGAAGCGCTTCATGCGCTTTTACGCTTACGAGCTCGGAGCTTCTCTTCTCCTTCTAATTGACGGAAGAATTCTTCCCCATCGATCAGGTCGCCGCGCTCCGCTGCAGCCCAGCCCTCCTCAATCTTTCGGCGAATAGATTGGAGACGAGCTTCCCGCACGCTCTCGTGATCTTCAAACAGGCGCAGAGCCGCGCGGACAACTTCGCTGGCCGAGTTGTAACGCCCGCTTTTTACCTTCTTTTGGACGAGGGATTCCAGTTCGGGAGTCAAATTAATATTCATAGCCGTATGCGCTAACGATAAAGCAGGTTAGCAAAGATTGTCAATCTTAGATAATTGCCCGCTCCCGCAAGGGAAGCCATAGCAAAGCCGCTCGGGCTTCACCCTCGCTGAAGAGTGTCGCCGGTTGAAACCGGCTCCTGTACATGAAATCACGCTTACCCAGGGTTCCGCTTCGCTCCACCCTGGGCTAACGTCTGGGTCGACGCTACGCGTCTCGCGTGATGCCATGAGCGGACGCATCGTTATCGCGCAGCCGATAGCCGAATCGGGCATGGAACTCAGGCTAGACGGAGAGGCGCCGGCAACATTGCGCGGAGCGTCCAGGAGACGCTGATCCGTGCGGCCGAGTCGCGGCAAAATCAACGCTGCGATGGATGAGCCAAGTCGCAGCTCGGAGACAGTTCCTTCGCGATCTTCACCTGAAGGGCTGGCATTTCTTCTACCGTCGAGGCCTCATGTTGTTCGGTCGTATCGAGCGAGATCACGATGGGTTTGCCGGTGAGTTCAACTTTTCGGCCAACATAGGGACGCATCGCCTTGTTGTTGCCGGTGAGGTTGTAGACCTGGCCATCATCGCCGATCAGGAGATAGTAGAAACCGGAGCGCTGAAGGCATCCTTCAATGGTGCCGGGGTAGCTTGGCGCCTGCCAGACATCGGCTCCCGGGTCGCCCTGTTGTGCGCATAACCATCCCGCGGCAGCCAGCAGCGCAAGGACGATCATCAGCACTCTGCGCATGACGAGGTGTTCCTGATACTGCTATATGAGAGAGTAACTGTCCATATTACGGTTGTCTGAAATTTGCGAGTCGCGCCACGGCCACATCTTCTACCTCCCAGCCCTCGTGGTACAACAGAACTTCGCTCATGACGGCCCACAAGCTACCTTTTGGCGCGGGAATCCCTCAAGTCGCGGCTGCATTCCTGCTACTGATGTTCCTTGCGCAGTGCGTTTGGCGCGTTACGCTGCTGCCGATTACGTCGCTGGAAAGCGGCTATATCGAAGACGGCCTGATACAGCTCGATAACATGGCGCAAGCGGGTTCGCCTGAGCGCTCTCCGCTGGTGCCGCTGCTGGGGGCGATTCCGGTGAAGCTCTTCGCCGGAAAAGTCACCTTCGAGCAACTCGACCGCTATCGTTTCCTGATTCGCCTGCCCTTTCTTTTCTGCGGCCTGATGCTGGGCGCGTCGCTGTGGTACGTTGCCCGGCGGCTGTACGGCAATTTCGGCGGATTCATTGCCCTCGCGCTGTATTCGTTTTCGCCGCTCATGGTCGCTGGCAGCAGCCAGCTGCAGGAGGACATCGTCGCGGCCTGGGGTGCGTTCGGGCTAATCTTCACCGCGATTGCCGTGGCGCACACGTTATACGCACCGCGCGAAGTAATTCTGTGGAACTGGCGCCGCATTCTGCTGCTGGGAGTGTCAATTGCGCTGTGCATTGGGGCACAATTTCCCATGTGGATCGTGCTGATCTCTGCGCTGGCGTTTCTGCTGTGGGTCGGCCATGTGCGTCCCGGAGCGGCGTTGGTTATCTTCGCCACGGCGTGTGCGATTGCGGCGGTGCTGCTGCTGAGCTTCTACGGATTTCATCCTGTTGCCTTCGCCCACTCGCTGTACGAGGCGCAGTGGTTTCAGTTTGTGCCGAGCCAACTGGAGTTGCTGATGAATTACCGGCTGGTGGGTGAGTTCTTTCTGCAATCCGGGCTGGGATCGCTGATCCTCATCGCCGGAGCGCTGGTCACGTTCTTCGTATGGCGGCGCACCCGGTTTTTCGGCACCGCCGCTCCGCTGATTGCCGCGGCTGTGCTGGTTGTGGCCGCGCTGGGGACGGAACAGTCTTCCGGGCTGCTTTTTCTGTTTGTCGCGCTGCCTTTTCTGATACTGTTCGTGTCAGGAGTAGCCGTCGACCTGCTGGAAAGCCGGTACGGGATCTTCGCGAACGCTCTGGTCGTGGGGGCGCTCATCGCGAATGCGACGCTCGAGGTCTACGGCCTGCTGGAACTTCGACACGGGGGAGTCCGGTAGGAACTTCGCGGCATCCAATGGGTTGAAGAAGTGGTAGAGATTCGTATGGCGGAACATAGCAACTTTCGAAAACTCTTCGGAACGTTCAGCCAGTTTGCAACTGCTCTCTGCATGGCGATGCTGGGGTTGGTCTCAGTCGCCCCTCTGAACGCGCAGATTCACGGCATCCCCCCGTCTGTTACCTCAATTCCAAATCACGTTCCCCCTTACGGCGTTCCCAACATCCCGCCCAGCGCGACCTCTCTGGGCCCCTATGGATACTGCTGCCAGGGGCCATCGAATATTCCGTATCGCAATCAGGCGTTCCCCAATCGCTACAATCCGGCGGGGCTATGGCGGGTACGGCTACGGATACGGTTATGGCTACGCGGTTCCCTACTCGTACGTTTATCCGTCGGACGACGCCAGCTACTACGGCGGAGGCGGACCGTATCTCGAATCAGGGCCACCGCAGGGCGGGGCACCGCCGGCTGAACAGACGCTGCATATTATCGTTGACACGGCTCCGCAGAGGTCTGCGCCGCGGGACGAGATTGCCGATGATCAGCCGGAGCCTCCGGCGGCTACCATTCCAGATGCCAAACCGGGTGAGCCAACCACGCTGGTATTTCGTGATGGCCACAAGCAGGAAGTGACCAATTACGCCATCATGGGCCAGACACTCTACGTCTTCGACAACCGCACCAAGAAGATCGCGCTGGCCGACCTCGACGTTCCGGCGACGGTCAAGGCGAACGACGATGAGGGCGTGGAATTCCAGGTGCCGAAGACGAAGCAAAGCTCCAAGCCGACAAACAGCGGCGTGCCTCTGCAGAGCGCGCCGGATGAGTCGCCGAAGGCGGGCAGTTCGATGACGTCGACGCCGTAGCCTCTTCCTCGCAGCATCTTTCTTTAGATTGTCATCCCGAAGTGTAGCGAGGGATCTGTTCCGTACGCAGTGCCGGAATGGTCGCGCGCTGTTACGCGTGCTGGACCAATCAACCCTCCCATTGGAATCGTCTTGCGTAGCGGACGGGTTCCTTATTCATTTCAGCGGGCGATTCGGCGAGGCGAGACGTGGCGTTTCTGGCATCGTTTGCCAGGCAATTTTCGCCGGCGCTACCCACGAGAGCAGATCCTTCGCTTCGCTCAGTGATGACAAGCCGGAAGTACTCAGGATGATAGTTCGTAAATGATTGATGCCCAAGTAGTTACGCATCGGCCACAAGCATTCATCGTGCTATAATAATGAGTGCTCCTTTAGGTGGAACTCCTCACATAGCAGGTATTAAATCGGCTTACGAGCGCAGCTATGGAACTGCCTCGGAAACGCGCCGCTGAAAGCTTGCTCCACAAAGAAGCAACGACAAAGAAAGAGCTCGGCTGAACGCAGATGGCTGACAGCTGACGGCAAACTATGCCTGACGACCAGAACCCGCAATTACCACTGCCTCCTGACGGCGGACGCCCCGAGAATATTCAACCGATCAACATTGAAGAGGAGATGCGGCGTTCGTATCTCGACTACTCGATGTCGGTCATCATCGGACGCGCGCTGCCCGATGTGCGCGACGGCCTCAAGCCGGTGCATCGCCGCATTCTTTACGCGATGCATGACATGGGATTGCTGCACAACCGCAAGCACGTGAAGTGCGCCAAGGTGGTCGGTCAAGTGCTCGGCAACTATCACCCACACGGCGATACCGCGGTGTATGACGCGATGGTGCGCATGGCGCAACCGTTTTCGTTGCGTTATCCATTGATTGATGGACAAGGCAACTTTGGCTCGGTCGACGGCGATCCGCCCGCGGCTTACCGGTATACCGAAGCGCGCATGACCGACATTGCCGAGCAGTTGCTGGCCGACATTGACAAAGACACGGTCGATTTCGTGGCGAACTTCGATGGACTTACAGTCGAGCCGGTGGTGCTGCCGACGCGCATTCCCAACTTGCTGGTGAACGGCTCCAGTGGAATCGCGGTCGGCATGGCGACGAATATTCCTCCGCATAACCTGACTGAGATCATCGACGCCTGCATCACCATCGTGAACAATCCGCAGGCCACGCTCATCGATTTGCTGAAGTTCGTGCAGGGCCCTGACTTCCCTACCGGCGGATTTATCCACGGGCGCAGCGGCATTATGGAGGCCTACCGCACGGGACGCGGGCGCTTCATGATGCGCGCCAAGGCGGCGATTGAGCACCTTACGAAAGAGAAAGAAGCCATCGTCGTCACCGAAATTCCCTACCAGGTCAACAAGGCGAAGCTGATCGAGCGCATTGCCGAACTGGTGAACAACAAGGTCATCGACGAGATTTCGGACGTGAATGACTTCAGCGATCGCGACGGCATGCGCATCGTGATCGAGCTGAAACGCAGCGCCGAGCCGCAGATCGTGCTGAACCAGCTCTTCAAGCACACCTCGATGCAGGAGAGCTTCAGCATGATCTTTCTGGCCGTGGTCAATGGCCAGCCGAAAGAGATGGGCCTGGTGCAGGCGGTGAAGCACTTCGTCGATCACCGCATCGACGTGGTGCGCCGCCGTACCGCCTACCTGCTGCTGAAGGCGCGCGAGCGCGAGCACATCCTGGAAGGCTACCAGGCTGCTCTCGACCGCGTGGACGATGTTATCCGGATCATTCGCGGCAGCGAGAACCGGGCCGAAGCGCGGCTGAATTTAGTGGAATATTTTTCCGGCAAAACAGTCAACGTCAACGAAGGAAACGTAGCCTCAGGAATTCGCAAGCCACTGGCGCTGAAGGGCTTTGTTCCAACGTCTTTGACGCGGCCCTTCGATACTATCCAGGCGGACGCCATCCTGGAGTTGCAACTGCATCGGCTGACCCGGCTGTCGATCGACGAAATTCTCAAAGAGTTGGCGGAGGTTCGCGGCCGAATCGCGGAGTATGAAGCTATTCTCGGCAGCGAAAAGAAGCTGCGCGGCGTCATCATCAAAGAGCTGGAAGAGATCAAGAAGAACTACGGCGACGAGCGGCGCACCATCATTCAGGATGAAAGCGCCGAGCTGGCGCTGGAAGATCTCATCGCCGACGAGCAGGTCGCGGTCACGATCAGCCACTCCGGCTACATGAAACGCACGCCGATCTCGACCTATCGCCAGCAGCGTCGCGGTGGCACCGGGCGCAAGGGCATGAGCACGCGCGAGGAGGATTTCGTCGAGAATTTGTTCGTTGCCTCGACGCACGATTACATCCTCATCTTCACCAACACCGGACGCGTGTACTGGCTGAAGGTGTACGAGGTTCCCGAGCTTAGCGCGGCAGGTAAGGGCAAGGCGATCGCGAGCCTGGTCTCGCTACAGCCGGGGGAGAGCGTACGCACGCTGATGCCGGTGCGCGACCTGGAGGAAGAAGGCAAGAACATCTTCTTTGTCACTCGGCAGGGCACGGTGAAGAAAACGCCGCTGAAGGATTTCAGCAATGTGATGTCGCGCGGCATCATCGCCATCGGCATCGACAAAGGCGA
Organism: uncultured Acidobacteriaceae bacterium; assembly: GCA_963809865.1. Taxonomy (GTDB): domain Bacteria; phylum Acidobacteriota; class Terriglobia; order Terriglobales; family Acidobacteriaceae; genus CAVVDY01. The sequence goes on from CAWELL010000001.1 coordinate 231,556, forward strand.
CGAGTTGGTCGCGGCCAGCTGCACCGATGGCAAACAAATCATCTTCCTGGCTTCGCACGAGGGGATGGCGATCCGCTTCGGCGAAGAGGACGTCCGCTCCATGGGGCGCCCGGCGTATGGCGTGCGCGGCATGGACCTGGACAAGGGCGACTACATCGTCGGCATGGCGGTCACGCCGAAGGATCGCACCAAGCGCAAGGACAGCGAGACCGACGAGCCCAGCCTCATTCTGTCGGTCACCGAGCAGGGCTACGGCAAGCGGACCGATGTTGACGCGTACCGTCTGCAATCACGCGGCGGCAAAGGCGTGATCAACGTCAAGACCACGGCGCGCAACGGCAATGTGGTCAACATTCTGCTGGTGAGCGAGAAGTCGGAGCTGATGGTGATCAGCCAGTACGGCAAGATCATCCGCATCGACAGCGCCAACATTCGCGAGGCCGGCCGCTCGACGCAGGGGGTTCGCCTGCTGCATCTGGAGAACGGCGATCGCGTCGCGGCCGCCTCGGTCATCCCGCCGGAAGAGGCAGTGGAGAACGGTAACGGAGAGACGCCGCCGCTGGTGCAGTAATTATGGGACGCCCCTGCTGCAGTAATTATGGGAAGTCCCACTCATTCGAAAACCGCGAATGAGTGGGGCACCCGGCTGTCGCTTGAACAGGCACGTAATCCCTATCAGACCGAGAATTTGGTCGGAGTGGTTATCATTCCGATAGAGACTTTCAAACCTCGACAAAGTTGACGTTAGACGAACAAACAGCAGGTTCTTCGCTTCGCTCAGAATGACAGGCGCGGAGGAAGTAGGCAGCAAGAACGAATGCGCCTCCACATCGCGGTGGAGGCGCATTGTTGTTTGGGCGATCAAAAATCCCCACCCGGGCAAATCCGGCCCGAATAGGGCACCCACAACTCGTTCAACCTAGGAATGGAAGGTGCTGTACGCAGGGCGCGCCATCAGGAGCGCGAGAATCACGTGGAGAAGAGATGCCGGCAACAGCAATAAGCCGGAGAAATCTCCGCCAAATCTGAGATAGCCGAGAAAAAATCCTGCCAATAAATTGTAGATGAACAACGCGCGAATGCTCTGCGCGCTGGCGCCGTCATCACTCGGCCAACATCCTACGCCAAGGGCAAGCAAGCCAAATCCAGCTACGCGGGCGACGGCAATAGCGCTGCCCGGGAGTTCGACACCCAAGAGTAGACGCCCGACCAGGGATGGCATGGCGATCAAGGCAACGCCGGTTAGCGCCTCGATGGCGGAGGATAGCAATATCAGTATTTTTGTCGTCATTCCTCATCCTGAGCGGGCTATTTCGCCGAAAAATGCCACTTAAACTACAACTTATCTCGATAAATCGAGCGACCGAAACTGCACAACGGCCAACGCCCATCTTCACCGGTAGCGTTGCGGAATGGCTGAAAAAGGCTGCTGAAAAACTCTACCGCGGTGGAAAAAGCGGACTAAGATCCCTCGCGACACGATAAAGAGGTTCGGGATCGACAAAAACAAGGACTTCTCTGGCGCGAAGCTGAAAGCTCGCGCCTCATCGCAAAACAGCGGCGCCCGCAGAGTTTTTCAGCAGACTGTAAAGCCGTGCCCTTTCAAAATCGATTTGCGAGATGGCTGTTAGTTGTTGACTCTAGCCATGGCGTCGTCCATCTTTCGCTGGTCTTCTGCCGACAACTGCGACGGCCCGAGCTTATAGTTCAGCTTGTCGATGGTTCCGGTGAAGGCGAATGGAACCTCGTAGCTGAAATCCACCGGCGTCCGGGTATCAAGCCCAACGTCAAAGGTTTCGTCGATCGCCATCAGCAGCGGAATGGTGTGCTCGATGGTCTTGCGAGCGACCTCTTTGCCATCCACCGACAACACGCCGGTTCCACCCTTCGCCGGACCAGGTCCGTCATATTTGAAGTCGAAGACGATGGTGTGCTTGCCTTCGTCCAACGAGGAAAGTCCTTCCCAGCGGAAGCGTTCCAAGTCAAGGAAGTTATAGACGAACACCGGCCTGCCGCGGCCGATGTGGAACAGGTCCGTGGCGAAGGACAGCAGGAGTCCAAGTGCCGCGATCAGCAGCAGAGCGTAGCCGAAGCGCTTTCTCCAACGTCCTGCGCGTCCGACAATCAGCAGAAGAATGCCGAAGATCAGCAATCCCAGGCCGATGTACTTGAACAATGTGCTGCTGAATATCCAACTGGCACTCGGGCTCAGCATCAGCGCGTAGCCTCCGAAGCGGCCGCCGAGGGTAGCGATCACTCCCTCCGCGCCACCGGAGGGGACAGTAATGTTGGCAGTAATGATGTAGTCGCGGTCGAGAATACTGGGAGCATTCCCCACCGGAATGCCAGGATTCACGCCGGTATAGGTGAAGTCGGTCACGCCCGCGGTAGCACTGGGTTTGGGCGCAAGCAAGCGCACGAAGCCCGAGTTATCCAGCGGCAAGACCTGGTGCGCCGCTGCCTCTTTCAGGAACAGTGCCTGCATTTCTTTCAGCTTGTCGGGATTGCTGGCTGCCAGATCGTTGGACTCGGAATAGTCCTGGGCGATGTTGTAGAGCTCCCACTTGTACTGATCCATAGGCGGCATGGTGCCGGTTCCCAGCTCCCATGGCGGCGAAGGCGGCGTGGTAGCGGCAATCCAACCGTCGTGATAAATGGCGCGGTTGCCCACCATTTCGAAATACTGGGTGTCGCGCTTCGACGGCGCGTTGGCGTTGGCCGAATCGAAGGTATAGACCATGCTCACGCCTTCAATCGGCTTCTGCTTGATGCCGTTGACAATGTCGGGCGCCTGAATGCCGGCGGCTTCCAAGATCGTCGGGACAATATCGATCACGTGATGGAACTGGGTGCGAATCCCGCCGGGGTCTTTGATATGGCCGGGCCACGAAATCGCAAGGCCTTGCCGTGTGCCTCCGAAATGCGACGCCACCTGCTTGGTCCATTTGAAGGGCGTATCAAACGCCCATGACCAAGCCACCGACATATGCGGGTAGGTCTTGTTCGAGCCCCAGTCTTCATAGTGCAAGGCGTTCATCGCCAGGACGGGCTTGACCTCGGGCTGGTTGAGGATGCCGTTGTAGGCGGTCAGCTGGTTGAAGGTGCCGTAAAGGCTGCCTTCCGCGCTGGTGCCGTTGTCGCCGTCGATGTAGATGATCAGCGTGTTGTCGAGCTTGCCCATCTTCTGGATTTCGTCAATCACGCGGCCAATCTCGTAGTCGGTGTAGGCGGTATAGCCGGCAAATACCTCCGCCTCGCGGGCATACATCTTCTTTTCCGCGGCGCTGAGCGAGTCCCACTTCGGCAGCTTGGCTCCGCCATAGTCCGCCTGTCCGTCGGGCCACGCCGTCAGCGTAGTATTCGGTGGAATAACGCCGAGCCGCTTCTGATTTTCGAAGATCTGCTCGCGCATCTTTTCCCAGCCCATGTCGAACTTGCCCTTGAACTTATCGATCCACTCCTGCTTCGGCTGGTGCGGCGAGTGCGAGCCGCCGGGAACGTAATAAAGGAAGAACGGTTTGTCGGGCGCCGAGGCGTTCAGCTCCTTCATGTACCGGATGGCATCGTCTGCCATGTCGGTGATGAGGTTGTAGCCCGGGTGGCCGACCCAGGGAAACACCTGCGTGTGATCGCGGAACAAGTACGGCTCCCACTGATCGGTCTCGCCGCCCATGAATCCGTAGAAGTACTGGAAGCCCATGCCCGACGGCCATTGCTCGAAGGGGCCGGCCGCACTGCTGTATTGGAAACCTGGCGTGTTATGGTTCTTGCCAAACCACGAGGTCGCGTAGCCGTTTTCCTTCAGGATCTCGCCAACGGTCGCATTATCGACGCCGATGATGGAGTCGTAGCCGGGGTAGCCGGTGGCCAGTTCGCCGATCACGCCGAAACCTACCGAATGATGATTGCGTCCGGTAATCAACGCTGCTCGCGTCGGCGAGCAAAGTGCTGTGGAGTGGAACTCGGTGTAGCGCAGACCCGCCTTGGCGATACGGTCCAGGTTGGGAGTCGGGATAACGCCGCCAAAGGTGCTGGGCACGCCGTAGCCCTGGTCGTCCGTCATGATGAGGAGCACGTTGGGCGCGCCTTTGGGAGGCACTACACGCGGCGGCCACCACGGTGTGGAGTCCTTGGCATCTTCCTTGATCACGCCACCGAATGGCGGAGGTGGCGCCGGAATCTGATTCCCTTTGATGGTGGTGGTGGCGCTGGGCTGACCCAATGTGCCGGTGACCTGCTGCGCAAGAGCCGTCCCACCGCTAGCGAATAAAACTGATACAGCGCAAACTCCAAAGGTCAGACTGCGGACACCTGCTCCCAGATCCATAGGATCGCCTCACATCCGTAGATTTTGTGAATCTCCACCCCGGAGAGCCGCACTGGTTGGACCGACGGAGACACAGCCGCGAAATCCGCTCTAACGGATTGCGCATGCACCAGTGAAATGCTTTAAAAAGGTGCGGCGAGTCTAGTCCCGACAGTGCTGCTAAAGCAACCCAATTAAATACAAGGTTCGACCTGAATTAGTACCAGGGGGCGGCCGCAACAGGTCAGGGAGGAGAGGAAACAGACTCGAGTCGAAGGCCGAAAAGCTACCGCAGGATGGCTTTTGCTTCGCGTGTCGCGCCTCACATCACCCTGTGACGGTCATCACTTCGGCTCGGGCATAGGCTGCGCCAGAATCGAACCATCGTTCGGTAGGTTTCTCTTCTCAATTTGGGTGAGGTTCAAACCGCAACGTAAGTTCACTGCGAGTGCGAGCGGGTATTTCATAATTTCCTTTCTTCCCGCTCGCCCGCAACAAAGGAAGCTCAACGATGGCCAAGGGATCGGTGCAAATCGTAGTCGAGCGATGTAAAGCTTGCGGATTCTGCGTAGAATTCTGTCCCACCAAAGCCCTGGCGCTTTCCTCAGCATTCAACGCCAAGGGCTATCACCCGCCATACATGGTTCATCCGGACAAGTGCAGTGGCTGCGATTTGTGCGGCATGTACTGCCCCGATTTTGCGATCTTCGGCTACAAGGCGGCGAAACCGGCAGCGGTCCAAGCCAAGCCGGCTGCGCCGGCACCGGCTAGTGAAGAGGAGGCGCAAGATGCACGCTGATCCAGCCGGCGTCATGACCGGCTCACATTTTCTCGACGGCGATCACGCCTGCTGCGAAGGCTGTCTGGCAGCCGGGGCTCGCTTCTCCTCGGGATATCCCATCACGCCTTCGACGGAAGTGGTCGAGCGCTTTGCTTCGCGCGTTCCCACCGTTGGCGGCACCTTTATCCAGATGGAAGACGAGCTCGCTGCCTCCATCACGCTGCAGGGTGCGGTGTGGGGCGGCGCGAAAGCCTTCACCGTCACTTCTGGCCCGGGCTTCTCGCTGATGATGGAACACATTGGCTACGCAGCCATGACCGAAACGCCATGCGTGTTCGTCGATGTGCAGCGCGGCGGCCCGTCCACCGGACTGCCCACGCTTCCCGCGCAGGCCGACATGATGCAGGTGAAGTGGGGATCGCACGGCGACTACGAAATTATCGCGCTGTGCCCCAACTCGCCGCAGGAATGCTTTGACCTGACCATCACCGCCTTCAACTACTCCGAGCAATATCGCTGCCCGGTGTTCGTGATGATGGACGAAGTGGTTGGCCATATGACGGAGAAGGTGGTCATCCCCGAGGCCGACAAGATCGAGGTCACGCCTCGCCGCTATACCAAGCTCGCTCCTGAGGACTTCCTGGCGTTTGAGCCGAAACAGGACCTGGTTCCCGATATGCCGCACGTAGGCCAGGGCTACAACGTCCATGTGACGGGTCTGACCCATGACGAGCGCGGCTATCCCAATATGACGCCTGCCATTCAGGACCGGCTGGTAAGGCGGTTGCAAAACAAGATCCTGAAAAACATTGACAAGATCACGCTTTACGAAGAAGAGGCAACGGAAGGCGCCGAAGTCGTCGTGGTCTCCTACGGGATCACATCGCGGGTAGCGCAGCGCGCGATGGAGATGGCGCGCGAGCAGGGGATCAAGGTCGGCAAGTTCCGCCTGATTACCGCATGGCCCTTCCCGGAGAAGCAGATTGCTGACATAGCCTCGAAGGTAAAGGCCATCGTCGTACCCGAAATCAACCTTGGGCAGATGGTGCGCGAAGTAGAGCGGGCCGCAGCCGGTAAATGCAAGGTTCGCCCGGTGTCGCACGCCGGCGGCAGCGTCCACAAACCTGAAGACATTCTCAACGCCATCCTGGAGGTGACGCGATGAGCGCGATCAACGTACTCAACCCGGTCGAACCGTTCCTTGCGCACCGACCGCATGCCGCACATCTGGTGTCCGGGATGCGGTATCGGAACCAGCGTCAACTGCTTCAGCCGCGCCCTGATTGACTCCAAGGTTGACCTGAAGAATGTGTCCATCGTCTCCGGCATCGGCTGCACCGGCCGTGTCGCCGGGTACATGAAGCAGGACTCGTTCCACACCACGCACGGTCGCGCCATACCTTTCGCGACCGGCCTGAAGCTGGCCAATCCCAAACTGAACGTCGTGGTGTACTCCGGCGACGGAGATCTGTTCGCCATCGGCGGCAATCACCTGATCCACGCCGCCCGGCGCAATGTGGATTTGAAGGTCATCTGCATTAACAACCTTATCTACGCCATGACAGGCGGACAGACCGCGCCGACGACGCCGAACTCGGTGATAACGTCAACCAATCCGTACGGCACCTTCGATCCTTCGTTCAATTTGCCATACCTGGTGGAAGCCGCAGGCGCGGTTTACGTCGCGCGCTGGACGACATTCCACGTGAAGCAGCTTGCCCGATCCATGCAGGAGATCTTCAGCAAGAAGGGCTTCTGCTTCATCGAGGTGCTGTCGCCGTGTCCGACGCTGTACCAGCGCCGCAACAAGATGGGCGATGGTCTGGACACGATGGTTTATTACAAGGAATTCAGCAAGATCAAGAACGGCTGCCCCACCAGCGAGTTGGGGTTGGGCAAGGCGGGCGAGATCATCGTGGGCAAGTTCGTTGACCGTGAGCGCAGCGACTACCGCGACCTGTTGCACGACAAGATGGTCGAGACGCTGGGCGACCGCTATGTCGAGAGGGAGGCATGCGAATGCGAAATCTAACGGAAATCCGCATCGCTGGATTTGGCGGCCAGGGTGTGATCCTGTCGGCCGTCGTGATCGGCAAAGCCGGCTGCATCTACCAGGACGGCTATTCGACCATGACCCAGGCGTTCGGCCCGGAAGCGCGTGGCGGAGCGTGCAGCGCGCAGGTCATCCTGGACAGCGAGCCGATACTGTACCCCTACGTCACGCGGCCCGACATCCTGATCGTTATGTCGCAGGAGGCGTATTCGCTGTTTACGCCGCAGCTCAAAGAGAACGGACTGCTCATCATCGAGCAGGACATGGTTCGCGTCGATGCTCTGCCTCCGGGCGTGCGCGTGTACAGCGTGCCCGCGACCCGCCTGGCCGAAGAGTTGGGTAAACGTATGGTGCTGAACATCGTGATGATCGGCTTCTTCGGCGCCGTCAGTGGGCTACTCAAGCCGGAAGCGCTGCGCGAAGCCATTGCCGACTCGGTGCCGAAGGCGTTCATCGACCTGAATCTGAAAGCCTTCGACAAAGGATATGAGTATGGCCTGAAGGCGCTCAGCGGACCAGTGGAAACCGAAGAGGTGCCGATCGAAGTCAGCGCGCTGGAGAGCTAGTTTCGTGCACGGGTAGTGCGGCGCTTCAGCGCCGCGTGACAGCAATATTAGTTATCGCAAACGAGTCGGCTTTAGCCAGCGTCCAATATTGGCGTTGGCTAAAGCCGACTCGTTTTGTTAGATGCTCGTGACGTGGCCTTGAAGGCCCGTACTACCGTATCTCGCCGTCATTCATATCCTCTTTTTGCTAAACTCGCAGTGTGAGACGAATCCGACGCAATGCCTGGATTTTCGCCTGCACATCGGGAATTCTTCAGGTCCTTTGCTTTCCTAAGCCCGGTCTCTATTTGCTGAGCTGGGTCTCGCTGGCTCCCCTCATGTACGCCATCCTGAAGTGCCGCGAGCAGGATGTAACCGCCGTGCTCGCCGAAGGTGGACTTTTTCTGGCGCCCGCTGATGCGTGGCAGGGCTTCCTGCTGGGCTATGTCAGCGGCATCATCTGGTACCTGGGAAGCTGCTACTGGGTGTTCAACACCATGCACTATTATGGCGAGTTGGGCACGGTCACTTCCGCTCTGCTGCTCGTCGCCTACGCGCTATACCTTGGTCTGTATCACGGTTTATTTGGATTGCTGTTGGCGCTGACCGCCGCGCGTCGCAACGGATACAGCTTGCGCGCGCTGGTGTTCGCGCCGTTCATCTGGGTCGCGGTGGAGCTGGCGCGAACCTATATCACCGGCTTCCCCTGGGACCTGCTGGGCTACACTCAGATCGACAACATTCCGCTAACCCGCATCGCTACGGTCACCGGCGTCTACGGCCTCTCGTTCGAGATCGCCCTGGTGAACACCGCGGTCACTGCCGCGTTCCTGGTTCCCCGGCGCAAGAAGCCTCTGCTGTTCGCGGTGAGCGCAGTGGCCATCCTTCTGCTTCATGCCGGCAAACTCTATTCGCCACCCGCCGCACCGACCACGCAAGGCGCGACGCTGGTGCAGTCGAACGTTCCTATACTGGACGAACCGTGGAGCCTGGACTACGAATTGCAGACGCTTCGCGAGTTATCTGCGCTGAGCGTACGTCCCCGGGCGACACCTAAGAGTGAGCCGGGACTGATCATCTGGCCGGAGGCTCCGACACCGTTCTTCACCACCGATCTGCACGTGCGTACCACATTGGCGGACATTGCTCGCAACACCAATTCGGCTGTTATCGCGAGCACCATCGGTATTCGGGGTTTCGACGATCCCTCGGGAGTGCGGCAGATCTACAACGCCGCTTCGGTCATCGCTCCCAATGGAGCGTGGACCGAGGAGTACGACAAGATCCACCTGGTGCCGTTTGGCGAATATGTGCCGTTTGCCGACTTGCTGGTCTTCGCCAAGAAGCTCACGCGCGAGGTAGGCACGTTTTCGCGAGGTACCAGCCGCCAACCGCTGCAGGTGGGCGGCTCGCGGGTGGGAATCTTCATCTGCTACGAGTCCACGTTTCCCGATGAAGTTCGGCAATTCGCGCGCAACGGGGCTGAGTTCTTCGTCAACATCTCGAACGACGGCTGGTATGGCGACACCGGCGCGCCGTTGCAGCACCTGAATATGGCACGCATGCGCGCCATCGAGAACAATCGCTGGCTGCTGCGCGACACCAACACCGGCGTGACTGCCGTCATCGATCCTTATGGGCGCAGAGTCGCCGAGGCTCCGCGCTGGCGACGGACCGCGCTGCAAGGCGCATACGACCTCGAACAGAACACTACCTTCTATACGCGTCACGGCGATTGGTTCCCGATTCTCTGTGCGATAATCGCGTTATTGGGCTTGGTTCTGCGCTACTACCGCAGCCGGTGGCTGCTTCAGACGCCGCAAGCTCCACAGGTGGGTAGTGCGGCGGACCTTTAGGTCCGCGTCTGCGTTGTCTTCAAGGGCAGGGCCGCGCTGAAGACCAGCTCTACCTAGTCATTCAAGGAGTTGCTTAACCAATGGTTGAAGAACTGGAACAGGAATACGCCGCACTGCGCGACAAGGTGCACGATCTTCAGGAGTATCTTTGACGCGCCTCGTCTGCGCGAAAAGCTGAGCGAAGTCGAAAAGCAAACTGCCGACCCAACGCTGTGGTCGAATCCCGAAAAATCACAACAGGTCATGCGCGAAAAGAAGCGCCTTGAATCGGCGTTGGCCACCGAGACGGAACTCTCGCGCCGCTCCGGGGATATTGCCGCTTACTTCGAACTCGCCCATGAAAGTGGAGACTCTGGAGAGACGTCTCCGCCGAGCTGCGGCGCGAGATCGACTCGCTGCGCGCCATGGTCGACAAGCTGGAGATCGAAACTCTGCTCTCGGGCGACAACGACGATCGCAATGCCATTGTCACGATTCATCCCGGTGCAGGCGGGACGGAGTCGCAGGACTGGGCCGAGATGCTGATGCGCATGTACCTGCGCTGGGCCGAACGCGAGGGCTTCTCCACCAGCATGTACGAATATCAGCCGGGTGAAGAGGCGGGCATCAAGTCAGCGACCTTTGGCGTGAACGGCGAGCACGCCTACGGCCTGCTGACCAGCGAAATCGGCGTGCATCGTCTGGTGCGCATCTCGCCCTTCGATCAGGCGAAGCGGCGTCACACTTCGTTTGCCAGCGTCTTCGTGTCGCCGGAGATCGACGAAAGTATCGAAGTCGATATCAAGCCGGACGATATTCGCATCGATACTTACCGCTCCGGCGGCAAGGGCGGTCAGCACGTGAATACGACAGACTCGGCGGTGCGCATAACGCATATGCCGACGGGCATTGTCGTCGCCTGCCAGAACGAACGTTCGCAGCACAAGAACAAAGAGAAGGCGATGAGCATCCTGCGCTCGCGCATCTACGAGTACGAGCTGGAAAAGAAGAAACAGGTGACGAAGCAGATTGAAGACTCGAAGCTCGACATCGATTTCGGCTCCCAGATTCGTTCGTATGTATTGCAACCGTACCGCATGGTGAAAGACCTGCGCACGCGCGTGGAGATCGGCGACGTCGATCGCGTGCTCGATGGCGACTTGGACGAATTAATTCGGGAGTATCTGCTGGCGAGGCGGAATGAGCAGAAAGGGTAGGGACGCTTCGCGTCAGCCAGGGATCAGGAAGGCGCCAGGGATCCTTTATCAAGTGTGGCTAAAACGGAGTCTTGTGCATCTGCAAGCTGAACTAGATGACCGTCTGTTAGCTGGTTCGGGTATGCGACCCATCTCGGCATCTTTGCCAAATCTTGGTCGTCAGCGATGAATGTGAATTCCACAATGCTCTTCACTTTAACGCGCGCCAGTAAAGCTTGAGCCTCAGGAACTCGATATCCATACGTTGCGACTTGAGCTCAGCACTCTGACGAATCCGAGCTCCGTTATGGAGCAAGTGGCTAACCGAGCGTTGGCTGCGTACGAGACGCAGCAGCCAGAGCGCCACACGCCGATGAAACTGGTGAGACTCAATTCCAAGCGCGAGGAGCGCATTGACGTCGAGCAGATACCTCACGGGAAATCCTTGAGTAGCTCGGCCACCATCTCGCTCGTCAAAATGGGCGCATTGGCACCGGCACTGAGAACTGGCATTCCAGTAATCGGATCAGTAACGATCCGCGCTTTCCTTTGGCGCTTCCTTTGGGAATCAGGATGATGCGTTCTCCCTCGACTTGGACATCGAGAGCGTCTCCCGGTTGCAGGCCAAGGCGGTTGCTAACTTGGCTCGGAAGAACTACCTGTCCTTTTGTGGAAATCTTGGTTACCATGGTAAGACGATCTTACCACGTTCTTTGCCTCGAACGAGCATCAGAACATGCGTTACCATGCTGTGCATGAACGACGACTGCCTTTTTTGCAAAATCATTGCCGGCAAAATTCCCTCCAAGAAGGTCTACGAGGACGAGAAGGTTTACGTCTTTGAAGACATCAATCCGAAGGCGCCGACGCATGTGCTCATCATTCCCAAGCGCCACGTGGTTGACCTTAAACATGCGACGGCGGAGGATGCTGAGATCATCGGCTACTGCCATCTTGTAGCCGCGAAGATCGGGCGCGAGCGCGGCATTGAGGACGGATATCGCACGGTCTACAACGTAGGCCCGCGCTCCGGCCAATCGGTCTTCCACCTGCATCTGCATCTGTTCGGAGGGCGCGACCTGACCTGGCCGCCGGGGTAGGAACGCGGCAATTAGCAATAGGCATCAGTGTTCGGCTGTTGGTTGGCAATTGCTGAGAGCGAACACAGGATGGCTGCCGGGAAACATCGACCACTCAGTGGAGCTTGGAGCAGAGAAGAGTCCCGGAAAGCATTCGCTGCTAAATGCCGACTGGTTGCTATTTTGCGGCGCCGTTAACACCGTGCCGTATGGATCCAGCACCAGAGCGCGTGACCTGCGCAGGAGCTCGCAAGGTAAACTGCGTCGGTCCCCTTCGGCGAAAACGCGGCCGAGGTAGATCTGCTTGTCGCCGGCGACGCCATACACCGGCACACTGGTCACGAGATCTAGCGGCGCGCCAATCTGGCTGAATGGTTCCGCTTACATGACGGGACGCCCCTGTCCCGGAGAATTTCGTTGCTTTCAGCGCGAACTGGGGAAACGCCGTCCCGTTTACCCAGCCATCGAAGAACCAGTCGAGCGACTGATGGCCTTCAAACCAAAGCGAGCGAGGCAGCACTTCCTCAAACGCCTTTTCGAAGTCTGCGTTGGTCAGTTCGCCGCCGAGGTGGCGCTGGACCAGGTTGCGCAAAATTGACAGAAACACCGTGTCATCGCCATTGGGATTCGCCGGCGTCCGTGACGCATCGCGCAGCATGGTGCGCAACATGTGAACCAGCCAGGTGCCGCGTCCGTAGGTGATGATCTCGTAGCCCTCGGGGAACTTGGATGACGAAAGCCGGATCCCCAGCGTCACCGGACCGGCTTCAACATTCGCTTGACCATCCTTCGATTTCGTCGCGAGCATGGTGCGGTAGTTCTGCAGCATGAGTTGGACGTCCTCTGGCTTGTCGCGTTCCAGCAAGAGCAACGCGCAGTAGTTGGCCAGCGCCTCCAGGAGCCATTGCTCGTGATAGCTGGCCCACGACACCTGGTCGCCATACCACTGGTGAGCCAGCTCGTGTTGCATCATGACTTCGCCAAACAGCACGTTGTCGCCCAGCGGCAGCTTCAGCGCCGAGCGCTCTGCCGCAGTCAGATACACATAGCTGGAGAGGAAGATCAACCCCGGCCAGCCTTGGCTTTCCATGCCCGGCCGCTGGGTCAGCGACAGCGTGGAGTAGGGATAGGGGCCGAGCATCTGCGAGTACGCCGTCAGCGTCTCGGCAGCTTTGTCGGCAAGCGGCTTGAGCGCCTGTGCGGGATCGAGGGAGTGTCGCCCGCATGTGCCGCCTGATTCCGACTTGGTAGAGCTCGACCCGGATGCCTTCTCCGCGGATGCGGCAGCCGCGTCTTATAACTCCCATCTCACGCTCCACGCCGCTCGCCGCATAGTCGAGTACTTTTACCCGGCCCGCCTCTGCGCTCGCTTCGGTGTATTGCCCAAGGTTGAATCCGGCGATAGGGAGCGGCTGCTCGCTCACCCAATGGCCGACGAAGTCTGTGCCTTCACGCTCCAGGGAAACCTGTTTGCCGGTTGCAATCAGAGTCCAGGTCTGGGGAAAGCGAAACGTCAGGTCGTAGTTGGCCATAGCAATCCCGCGATTCGGGTACCACGTTCCGCGCGCACCCACGTAAACCAAGCCGGCACCTGCGTCGGAAAGTGCCGACCCGGCATAGTTGAAGTGCAGCACAAAGCGAGCGCCAAGCTTGCAGTGGTTCGGGAAAGACCACAGCCACCACATCGTTGCCGCGGCGCGCGAGCTGGCTTCCCTCAATGGCTTCGTTCTGCAGGAACTCCAGCGGCACACCGTCCATATCAACAGCTTTACCTGCAAATAGCGTGAGAGCTCAAACAGGACAATCCCGGCGCCGCCTTGCCGGGCTTCCACCTCGAGCGTGGCGTCGGCCGAAAGGTCGGTTGGCGGAGTGACCTTGCATTCACCGTGTACTTGGTCACGGTAATGGCGTCGCGTGTCCAGACGGCCCGGTCGGGCCATGAAAACGCGAGGCGCTCGCCGGCTGCTTGCGCAGCGAACTCATCACGAAGCTCATCCACAGGTCGTAATAGGTTTGTTCGACCTTGGAGGAGGTCTGCCCAACCACGATCTGTTCCGGGCTGCGCGTATCGAAGTAAACATCAAACGCACCAGGCGGTTTCCTGCCAACCGCGCGTGCAAAAGCGATCTGGAATGGGGGCGGCTCGCCGCGACCAATCGTCGCCGGGCCGCTGGTGAAGGAGATTGTCAGACGCATGGCGTCCACCGACGCGAGATTGCGCGCAACCGAGTCGTTCTTCTCGACGAAAGATTCGGGTCATCCGCAGGACGAAGATACGGCTGCAATTCCGCCGCGGTTTCGTCATTGAAGCGCAGATAGGCGGAGGTAGAATTTCTCCTCCAACACGCCTTCGCCGGTAAACAGTCCGAGCGAGGCTCGTTCCTGGCGGTCGGGCGGGCGGACGAGTACTTCGCCATCGCCTTCAAAGAACGCGCCGGTGATGCGGCCGTCGACCGTCTGCAGGAAAGCGATGGTGCCGTCATTCATCCAGAGGTGAACGTCTTCGCGGTCGATGACAGCTTCGCGAATTTGTAAGTCTTCTGTGGATCGAGGCCGACGCTCTGCAGCGAGCGATAGAGCGGGATGACGGATTGCGCCTTCGCCGGCGTTTGCGCCGGAAGGCTTGCCGCACCCAGCACGACGGACGCGAGCAGGATGAAGATGCGCCAATCGGCATGGGGCCGCGAGGTCATGAAAGCTGCACTGAGTATCGTACTGCGCCAGCATGGAACCGGAGGCCAGCGGTGACACCTATAACGCCGTTTGCATCTCCTCGCGCAGCCCTTCTTCGCGCGCGCAACATGAGCGCGGCTGTCGCTGCAGCTACGCCAATCCCGACTGCAATCTTTGATCAGTGCGCTTGCGTCGCAACTTCGGGCGGGAGATGGCCGGCAACGTGCTCGGGCCGGACTCCCATCCCGATCAGCCTGCCCATCCCGCGCTGCACCCGGGGATTTGACTGACCAACTTCAACTGCCAGGGCGCCTGCTCGGACCGGATTTGGAAGATGTAGCCAAAGCCTTGTGCGCGTTCGCCTGCACCGCTTGCGTGGCTCGCGTCGGAAACTCGCGTCTGCACTGCACCGCGCCCAGCATGGCGGTCGTGACGCGTCTCTCGCGCAACGCATCGGCCAACAGGTTGGCAGTGGCGACCGCATCCTGAATCGCGAGATTGATTCCTACGCCGCCGGCAGGAGACATGGCATGCGCAGCGTCGCCGATGCACAGCAGCCCCGGCCGATACCACCGTCGCAGGCGATTGATCTGCACCGTCAGCAGGTTCACCTGCTCCCAATTCTGAATCTCGCGTGGCCGCTCGCCAAGGTAGGGAGCAATCTGCCGAATCGAAGTTTTGAAATGCCTCCAGGCCTGCGCTTCTGAATTTCTTCAAACGAGCCTTTGCGAATGATCAGGCCTGCCTGGAAGTAATCATTGCGATTGATGAGAATGAGCGCCTTGCCGTAGTTGATGTTGCCCAGCAGTTGCATCGGGATCGTTGGGTTGCCGGCTGACGCGAAACCAAAGCACATCGATGGGTACGCCGAACTCCTGCACCTCGAGCCCGCCTGCCTGTCGAGTGATCGAGTGCCTGCCATCGCAGCCGATTACCAGGTCGGCACGCATTTCGGTCTCGCCTGCGGGAGTTTTCGCCTTCACCCCGCTGACGGCTCCCGCATCACGAATCAGATCGACGACTTCGTGCTCCATGCGCAGATCGAAGCTGGGATACTGCGTGGCTTTTCCTGACAGAAAATCGAGGAAATCCCACTGCGGCATAAGGGCGACGAACTTGCAATGGGTAGGGAGATGGCTGAAGTCGGCGGCTTTGAAATGAAAGCCGCCGAACACGCCGCTGACCGAACTCAGCTGCTGATGCGCGCACGCGCAGGAAGTCATCGAGAATTCCCAGTTCATACATCACTTCCGTCGTGGAGGGATGGACCGTGTCGCCGCGAAAATCGCGAAAGAAGTCCTTGTGCTTTTCCAGTACGGTGACCTGCACGCCCTTGCGGGCCAGCAGATAGCCCAGCATAACTCCGGCGGGTCCGCCGCCTACGACACAACAAGTGGTTTTTGAATTTTCGATAGTCACGTTTGACTCGCTGGAACGTTAGATGCTCGTCGGCGGAACCGCAGATAAACGCAGTGTAGCATCGGAAGCTTTAGTGCAGGCTCGGTGACGGGAGTTACTGACCGCGTTTGACGTCGCGTGTATCCTTAATATTTCCGCCTGTCCTGCGCAGTCGCTATCTCGAAGCGGGGCAGCTTGGTCCATGCAAAAAAAAATCTAACCCGGCGCCGAATGGAGGCCGTTCCATGGCAACTCACACCGCAGTAGAACAGAAGGAAAGCGTTCCAACCTTAAAGTCCAACTTCGAATCCGATCTTGCGCTGGAGTTCTTGCGTGTAGTGGAAGAGGCAGCCATCGCCTCCGGCAAGACCATGGGCCAGGGCGATCGCAAGCTCGCCGACCAAGTCGCGACGGAGACCATGCGCAGTGTCATGGATTCAGTGCCCATGGACGGCACCATCGTCATCGGAGAAGGCGAACGCGACGAAGCTCCGATGCTGTACATCGGCGAGAAGGTCGGCAAGCACGACGGCGGCGCGTATCCGGAAGTTGATATCGCGGTCGACCCGTTGGAGGGTACGAACCTGTGTGCCCTTGGATTGCCGGGCGCCATCACGGTGCTGGCGGCATCAGAGCGCGGAGGGCTGCTGCACGCTCCTGACTGTTACATGGAGAAGATGGTCGTCGGCCCATCGTGCCGCGGCATGGTCGACCTGGAGGCGCCGGTCACGCACAACCTGGCGGTCATTGCCAAGGTGCTGGGGCGCAAGGTCGAGGACCTGGTCATTGTCATACTCGACCGTCCACGTCACGAGAAGCTGATCGCCGACGTGCGCAAAGCGGGCGCGCGCATCCGACTCATCTCCGACGGCGACCTTTCGCCGGGCGTTGCCGCGGCCATGCTTGGTTCGGGCGTGCACGCCGTCATGGGTGCGGGAGGTGCTCCGGAAGGCGTGATCACCGCCGCCGCCATTCGCTGCCTCAATGGCTACATGGTGGGAAGGCTCACCGGCTACACGCCGCAGCAGGCCGAGCGCATGCAGGACATGGGCATCAAAGATCCGAAACGCATCTATACGGCGGATGAGTTGGCGCCGGGCAGGAATATCGTCTTTGCCGCCACCGGCGTAACCGACGGCGCGCTGCTGGAAGGGGTGCGCTTCTTTGGTGATGGCGTGAAGACCAAGTCACTGGTGATGAAGCTCAGCAACCGCAAGGTGCGCTTCATCGAGAGCGTGCATCTGACCAAGGGCGCCGAAGCCAAGGTGCGGGTGCCGTAGGTGGTGTGGTTTACTGATTTGTCATCCTGAGCGAAGTGAGGTCGTCCGCCGCGGCGGACGACCGAACGCAGTCGAAGGACCTCTATGGCCACAGAAATCATTGCCAGTGGTAGAGGTCCTTCGACTCGTCGCTGCGCTCCTCGCTCAGGATGACAACTTGAATTAACTTCTCTACTTAGCTCCCGCTGCACCAACGACGCCCGCTCCACCTGCCCCCTTCTCCAACACATCGCCTGCGCGGTTGATGGCATCCGTCAACACCTGCAATTGCTGCTGCGTGATCGCCAGGTCTTTGCGGTCGATGGATTCGTTCACGCCGGGAATCACCACCGCAGCGTAGCCGGTGTACTCACCCGGAGCGTATATCGCGTGCTTGAACCACTCGCGGCCGGGCAGACCGTTGATGACGAAGGCGCGCTCGGTGTTGATCAAGGCGGCGTTCATGGCAGCGGCGTCTCCACTGCCGTTGTGCTGTGCCTTCAGCATCGCAGCTCCTGCCTTCTCCATGCGCTGCGCTGCCTGATTAGCGGCGGCGAACGACGGCGACTGCGCGGCGAAGGTGTCCTTCGACTTTTCCTCGGCGGTCTTCAGATAGACCGTGATCTCCTTCGCATACTCTTCGTAATCGAAAGGCAGCACATCGGCGTCCGCCATGCGAATGGCCTGAATACCGAAGACCTGCGCCATCTCCTTCTCGTAGACGAATGTCGGATCGCCAAACTTCGTAAACCATGCGAAGTTGTCGAACACCGAGTGATACACGCCGTAAGGTCCGTGCGAGCCGATGTCGGTTGACGGCACCCCGAGGTGCTGCAGGAAGGGAGTGAAGTCTGAGCCGCTGCCCAGATCGCCGACGTTGATGTCCTGCTTGACCTTGGCGTTAGGCTCGCGCGAGGTTCCGCCAATGGCCGATGTCGCGTGCTGTGCTCGCTCTTTTTCTTCTTTCTCGCCACTGATCTTCCACTGCTCATAGACGCTGCCGCCCTTTGGACTTGGCACGGCCTTGGCCACATCCCGCTCGTACTGCTTCAGGCTCGGCACTGCCGACGCGCCATAGCTCGGTCCGGCAACCGCAACATCCATATTGAAGTACGCAACCGCGTTCTTCAGTTCGTCGGCGTGTTGCTCGGCAAACTCGGTCGAGCCGATCAGCCCTTCTTCTTCGCCATCCCAACTGCAAAACATTATGGTCCGCTTCGGACGCCATCCGCTTTTCAGCAGCTCGCCGACACCGTGTACCGATTCCAGCATCGCCGCCGTGCCGCTATTGGGATCGACGGCTCCGTATACCCACGCATCGCGATGATTACCCGACACCACCCACTCATCTGGGGCCTCGGAGCCCTTCACTGTTCCAACGACGTCATACATGGTCGCCCAGTGATAGTTTTGCTTCAACATCATGTGGACCTTCACCGGCCCGGGGCCGACGTGATAGGTAAACGGCAATGCGCCCTGCCACTCGCGCGGCGAATCGGGGCCGCCAAGGTTCGCCATAATCGGCGTCGCGTCCTGATACGAGAGCGGAGTCGTCGGCACCTTGGTCAGGTCGGTTGCCTGTTCCGGAGGAGTTCGCTTGCTGTCAGGCAAGTCGGGAAGCGAGGCGATGCCGGGCGTAGTCGGGTCGCCGGGATAGCGGAACAGATACTGAATCGAACCGCGCTGCACCCCGGTCGACGGACGCATAGGGCCGCCGGGATAGATGTCGCCCTTGAAGTAGCCATCGTCCCACGGATCGGAATAGATGATGACGCCTATGGCGCCGAATTGCTCGGCAACGTAGGGCTTCACTCCGCGAAAGTTCATTCCGTAACGAACGATCGCGATCTTGCCCTTCACATCGACGCCCATCTCCTGCAGCTTCTTGAAGTCCTCGAGCCGGCCGTAGTTGGCGTAAACCACATCGGCGGTGACATCGCCCGAGGGCGAATACTCGTTGAACGCCACAGTTACGCGGGGATCGTCCTGATAAGGATCGTCGCTCACGTGCTCGGGACTCGGTCCGTGCATGGTGACGCCCTGCGGAGCTACGACATCAACCTTGATGTCAGCCGGCAAGTTCATCCAGACCTTGTATTCCTGGATGTACGCGTCGAGCCCGGCTTCTTTGAATTTCTGCAACACATACTCCGCCGTCTTCTTGTCCTCGAGCGAGCCGGCGATGTGCGGAGCCGAGGTAAGGATTCGCAGGTGCTCCTTCGCCAGTTCAGCATTCGGGACCGCGAGAAACTTTTTCTCGGCCTGCAGTTCCGCAGTGGAATCTCTAAAACCAGTGATAGAGCCTGGCGGCACGAATGGAGCAGGCGCGGGACTCTTAGGTTGGGCGTAAACGGCAGGTGGAAGGTTGAGCGCGCAGATCAGTGCAACCGCTAATAGACTTCGCAAAGCCTTGTTAACTCCTTCGTGTATTGCGAATTCACCAGATTACAACATGCTGGGACGAACGCGCCTTTTCTCGGGACGAACAACTTCAGCCAGAGCTTCTGAATCGAAACTGGGGTACAATCTATGCAATCTATAGACCCTAGATTCTGCCCCCGCACGTCACCTTCAGCAGTCGACTCTCAGGAGGTCGTCCTTGCAGATCCAGGTTCGTAGAATGGCCCTCGCTGTTTTGTTTCTTGTCGCGTTCGCTGGCTTGTCGTTGGCGGAGAACATTTCCGACTTTGACGTTCAGCTATCGATGTACTGTCCCAACAACCTCAGCATTTGCGACGTTTCGCCTTACCTCGGCTCCCCCGGGAACCCGGCGGCCGGCCTCGCTAACTTCAGCCCGATCAACAAAGCATGGAGCTACAACTTCCTGACTGCTAACCCTGTTAGTTGGAAGTGCGATAGCCTGTGCGACAGTTACGACGCGAGCTTCGGGGTGGGCGGCAATTTCCTCATGAATGGACCTGACGGTATGACATTCACCGGCCAGATCACTTCAGGAACAGCCTGGGAGCATAACGATCTAAGTTGGGGAGCCAGCCTCTCGTTCTCAGGACAATGGAGTAACGGATATACCGCGACCGGCAGCTTCATTGACCAGGTGACCGACGAGTTCGGTCCGTACGCCAGTCTGAACGTTGACACCGTTCCGGAACCCGCCAGCCTCACGCTAATGGGCGGAGGCGTGTTGGCGGCGTGGAGAGCGAGAAAAAGAATTAGATTTTAGGTCCAGCAGCCAATGAATTTTACGCGCCAAAAACGTTGCACCTGAGCGCAAAGAAAACGCGTACCCACAACCAGCAGTAACGCTGCAATTGTGAGTACGCTTCTCATGTGATTTGACTGAGAGCTGATAGCTGATAGCTTCTTACTTAATCGCCACCAGCTTGTTCATCAGCTCTGAATAGTCCTTCTTCTCTACCCCGTGCACCTGACGGTTGTACTCGTCCACCTTGGCTGAGTAGTTCATGGAGCAGAACTTCGGACCGCACATGGAACAGAACGCCGCTTCTTTGTAATACGCATCGGGTAGCGTTTCGTCGTGCATGCTGCGCGCGGTCTCGGGATCGAGCGAGAGCGCGAACTGCTTGTCCCAATCGAAGGTGTAGCGCGCGTAGCTGATGGCGTCGTCGCGGTCGCGCGCGCCGGGGCGATGCCGCGCGACATCGGCGGCGTGAGCGGCAATCTTGTAGGCGATGATGCCGTCCTTCACATCTTTCTCGTTGGGTAGGCCGAGGTGCTCTTTCGGAGTCACGTAGCAGAGCATGGACGCGCCATGCCATCCGATAAGCGCCGCTCCGATGGCCGAAGTGATGTGGTCGTAGCCGGGCGCAATGTCGATGACCAGCGGCCCCAGCGTATAGAAAGGTGCGCCGTGGCAAAGTTCGACCTCCTTGTCGACCTGCTCTTTGATCTGATCGAGCGGAACGTGGCCCGGGCCTTCGATCATCACCTGCACGTCACGCTCCCAGGCCTTCGTGGTGAGCTCGCCCAGCGTCTTCAGTTCGGCGAACTGCGCTTCATCGCTGGCATCGGCAATGCAGCCGGGACGCAGGCCATCGCCGAGCGAGTAGCTCACGTCGTGCTTAGCAAGAATCTTGGTGATGTCGTCGAAGCGCTCGTAGAGGAAGTTCTGCTTGTGATGATGCGCCATCCACTGCGCCAGGATCGCGCCGCCGCGGCTCACGATGCCGGTGATGCGCTTGGTGATCAGCGGCAGATACTCGACCAGCACGCCGGCGTGGATGGTCATGTAATCGACGCCCTGCTCGGCCTGCTCTTCGATGACTTCGAGCATGATGTCGGCATTGAGGTCTTCAATGCGCTTCACGCGCGCGACCGCCTCGTAAATCGGCACCGTGCCGATGGGCACAGGCGAGTGCCGCAGGATGGCTTCGCGAATCTCGTGAATGCCGCCGCCGGTGGAGAGATCCATCACGGTGTCGGCGCCGTAGTGCACCGAGGTGTGCAGCTTGCGTAGCTCCTCGTCAACGTTGCTGGTCACCGACGAGTTGCCGATGTTGGAGTTGATCTTGCACCTTGAGGCCACGCCAATGGCCATCGGCTCCAGTTCAGGATGGTTCACGTTCGCCGGAATAATCATGCGACCGACAGCGACTTCATCGCGAATCAACTCAGGCGACACCTGCTCGCGCTCGGCGACAAAGAGCATCTCTTCGGTGACCAGGCCCTGGCGCGCGAAGTGCATCTGCGACATGTTGGTGTCGCGGGTCTGCACGGCATGCTCACGGCGCTTAGTGATCCATTCGGCGCGAGGTTTGGGTTGGAAGGCGGCGCTGCTGGCGTTCGATCCGTTGGAACCGTTTGTGCCACTCATGATGGTGTGGGTCCTCTCGAAGACTGACTCCAATTATAGTGCCGCCCCTGTCGTCAGCGAGAGTTTTGAGTCGCGACGCTCCGGCCCTGCCCGTAATCTTCGCGGCCAGGGCGTTGCGACGTCTCGAAGGGGAATTCTGCTTCGCTTATGCCCTTCTTGGGCCGCTCAGGACACGCGCCGGAAGCATGATGATCGCGCGGATCAGCTCCAACACCCCTTCAACCGCGAAGCCGAGAATCCGGAAGGGTAGCAGCAACAGCCATACGATCGGATACAGGAAGAGAAACAGCAGTGCGATAGGCCAGCAGAAGATCAGAAGAATGACCCACAGCAGAAACGTGAACATGGCTTGATCCTTCCTATTTAAATGATACGAAGGATCAAGACGGGATGTTCGGTAAATCGCGACTGCCGGTGCCAATACGGGAAAGGCGGCGCATGGCGATGTTGATAAAGAACGGACTTGTATCAGGGCACGGCTTCACAGGCTGCTGAAAGAGTCGTGAGTTGGCTGCTGCGTAGCGCAAACGACCTTCGCTGAGAACTATCTTTTAGAGCTGTCATTCTGAGCGTGTAGAACTGTCATTCTGAGCGTAGCGAAGAACCTGCTTTTGTCGCCCGCTACCAAAGCTTCGCTTTGCACGCACGGTGCCTCACGTCCCACTAGTGTTTTTCAACTGGTCCGGAACAACTCGCCTGGTGATGAATTCTCGGCACGGGACATCGGATGTCCTGTCCTGGCGCGGATGCTCGTTATCACAAACCTATGCCGGCGTGAAGCAAACAGCAGGTTCTTCGCTAGGCTCAGAATGACTGTTCTATCCAAAATCACATTTTTTTAGCAGCCCGTTCAGCCCTGCCGTAAGCGGCGCTAGAAACAAAAGGCTTCAGAATCTGCATGCATAATACAGATTCCGAAGCCTACTACCCAGATGTCGATGGCATAAACGCTGGCCTGAAGGCCAGCATTACCTCAATACAGCCGGAAGTTCACTTCGACATTGATCTGCACTGCCACCGGCTTGCCGTCTTTCATGGCGGGCTCGAACTTCCAGTTGCGGACGGCCTCGATCGCCTTCTGGTCGAGTCCCATACCCAGCGCGCGGGCCACCTTGATGTCGCGCGGCTTGCCATCCGGACCAACGATCAGCCACAGAACAACCGTTCCCTGATACTTCGCCTTGCGAGCTTCCTCGGAGTATTCGGGATCGGGAGTATCCAACGCGCGCGGAGCCGATACGCCTCCACCCACGCGGAACACGCCACCACCGATTCCGCCACCACGACCCGGACCAACGCCCGGCCCTGTGCCGGAACCTACGCCGCCGCCGTATCCCGAGCCGATGCCGCCACCGGCGCCGGTGCCGTTCGAAGGCGGACCCGACGGAATCGAGGCCAGCGGATTACCGATGTTAGGCATATTGTTGGCTAGCTTGATCTGCGGAGGAAGGACCACCGTCGGCTCGACCGGAAGTTTGGGATCAGGGTTGCGAATCACCACCGCTGGAGGAGTGATCTGTTCCATGGCCGACTTGGGCAACTTGCCCTTTGGCGCCTGCAGCTTGTCGCGATCACCACCGCCGCCGCCGCCCGCCATGGTCTGGTTCTTCTTCGGCGTAATCGGAAGCTGAGGGGCGTCGTCCGGCGCAATCAGCGTAACCGTCTCTCTGGGCTTCTCCGTCACCGCTTTGACGCCCCAAATGGAGAGGCCAATCAACCCAGCGAGCAGCAGGATGTGTACCACCAGCGAGACGCTGGCGCTTTGTTTCTTGTAGTTGTATTCGCCCCAGATGTCGCGCACGGCAACCGGCCGCGACGTCAAGCGCAGTGGCGGAAGCTTTTCGGGAAAGAATACGGCCCGGACATTGTCGCGCAACGACATCCACAACGACTCGTTGGCGCTGGTGCGCGGAAGCAGGTGCAATTCGTCGTCTTGCTGCACCATGCCGTGCTGGGCCACTTCGTCTTCCCGCCGCTCGGGAGGTGAAATCAGAGTCTGATTCGCCATAAACTCGTTTGCTTCCTCAAAATCCCAGTTCGGAGCCTTGCTCGATCAACCTAAGCACGTGCTTTGCCAAGGTATCCATACTTAGAACCCGCAAGTTGCGCGAAGGTTCCGCCTCGTTTCAGGCGCGAGTTGCTGAACCTGTAACTCGGCATTCCCAAACTTAGATGCAGAGCTTCACACACCGTTGTAAATCGTCTTATCAATCGTTCGACGAAAGCGGGCTGCGAACGCTAGCATCGGCCAGCGATGGCGCACACCTTAGAGCCACCCCTATAATGAAAAAGATATCTTGTATTGATTCTACCGATTCTTGTAGGAGATGGAGACCCGGAGTGCCGTTGGACCTGAAAGCGACGCTGAACCTGCCCAAAACCGCCTTCCCCATGAAGGCGAACCTGCCGCAAAACGAGCCTAAGTTGCTCGAAAGGTGGGAGGAAACGCGGATTTACGACCGCATCCGCGAAGTACACAAAGGGCAGCCGATTTACGTCTTGCACGACGGGCCACCCTACGCCAACGGGCCTATCCATCTGGGAACCGCGCTCAACAAAATTCTGAAGGATTTCATCGTCAAGTCGCGCACTATGAGCGGCTTTGACGCCCCGTATGTGCCGGGGTGGGATTGCCACGGACTGCCCATCGAAATCAAGGTTGACAACGATCTAGGCCGCAAGAAGCTGGAGATGGATCCGCTTGCGGTGCGCGAGGCCTGCCGCGTTTATGCGCAGAAATATCTGGACTTGCAGCGTTCGCAGTTCAAGCGATTGGCGGTGTTCGGGCGCTGGGACGATCCCTACGCCACCATGTCTCCCGATTACGAGAGCTACGTGCTGGAGACGCTGTATGGCTTCTACGACCAGGGACTGGTCTACAAAGGACTGAAGTCGGTTTACTGGTGCTGGCATGACAAGACCGCGCTCGCCGAGGCGGAGGTCGAGTACGAGATGCACTCCAGCCCCAGCGTCTGGGTGCGGTACGCGCTCACCAGCGATCCCGGAGCCATCGACCCAGCGCTGGCCGGCAAGAAGAAGGTAGCGACCATCATCTGGACTACGACCCCGTGGACGCTGCCCGCGTCGATGGCGGTGACCTTTGCGCCCGATCATCCTTACGTCGCGCTGGATACGGGCGAATGGATTTATATCCTCGCCAAGGAACTCGCGCCTCAGACGATCGAGAAATGCAATCTGGGCGATGCGAAAGAAGTTGCGATCTTCCCCGGCTCCAAGCTGGAGCGCGTAACCTTCGCGCACCCATTCCTCGGTCGCACCGTGCTCGGCGTGCTTGGCGACTACGTCACCATGGACACCGGTACGGGCGCGGTGCATACGGCTCCGGCACACGGCGCTGACGACTTTAATACGGGAGTGAAGTACGGCCTCGAACTGCTGTGCAACGTGGACGAAGCCGGCGTTATCCGTAACGGTTTGCCGGAGTACGACGGGCTACAGATCTTCAGGGCAAACCAGCCGATCGTCGAGCTGCTGAAGAGCCGCGGTGTGCTGCTTGGCTACGAAAAGATCGAGCACTCGTATCCGCATTGCTGGCGTTGTCATAATCCCGTGATCTTCCGCGCGACCGAGCAGTGGTTCATCGCCATGGAAGGCAAAATTGCACCCCATCAAGTCCAAAAGCGGGACTTGCCGGGGGCCCCGGGTTCAGACGGTGGCACCCTGCGTAGCCGCGCGCTGGAAGAGATCCAGAAGGTGAAGTGGGACCCGGCGTGGGGCGAAGAGCGCATCTACAACATGATCGCCACCCGGCCGGACTGGTGCATCTCGCGCCAGCGCATCTGGGGCGTGCCCATCGCCGTGTTCCAGTGCGAGGGTTGCAAAGAATTCCTGAACGATAAAGCGGTGCATCGCGCGGTGGTCGAGTTGGTGCGCCGCGAGGGCAGCAACGCCTGGTACAAGCGCTCGGCGGAAGAAATTCTGCCCGCCGGAACGAAGTGCCCGAAGTGCGGCTCGGGAAAATTCCGCAAGGAGATGGACATCCTGGACGTGTGGTTCGAGTCGGGCTGCAGCCAGGCTGCTGTACTTGGCCATGACCCCGGACTGCCCTGGCCCGCCGACTATTACCTCGAAGGCGGCGACCAGCATCGCGGATGGTTCCACTCTTCCCTGCTTTGTGCGGTCGGAACCAAGGGTGCCTCGCCATATCGCGGTTGCGGAACCGCCGGCTGGGTCTTGGACGACAAGGGACGCGCGCAATCGAAGTCGCTGGGCAATACCGTCGATCCGGTCGACATCGCCAACAAGATGGGGGCGGAGATCGTTCGCCTGTGGGTAGGCTCCGTCGATTTTCGCGAAGACGTGGCCGCGTCCGACGAGTTGATGCAGCGCATCGCCGATAGCTATCGCAAGATTCGCAATACCTTTCGCTACATTCTTGGCAATCTCGAAGCATTCGATCCCCAGCACGACAGCGTCGAGTTCGGCGAGATGAATCCGCTCGACCAGTTCTTTTTGCTGCGCGCAGCGGAGCTGACCGCCGACGTTCGCGGACACTACGACACCTACACCTTCCAGCGTGTCTATCAGCGGCTGAAGGATTTCTGCATCGTCGATCTGAGCGCGATTTACTTCGACATCCTGAAAGACCGGTTGTATACGTCGGCTCCCAAGTCTGTCGCGCGGCGCTCGGCACAGACTGCGCTTTATCGGCTCGGCGATGCGCTGGTGCGGCTGCTGGCCCCGATCACAACTTTCACTTCGGAAGAAGTGTGGAGCTTCTTCCCACAGGAAGAGGGACGTCAACCTAGCGTTCATCTGACCGAATTTCCCGAGCCAAAGGACCTGACGGGCGAGCCGCCGTTGGGCTTTGACGCTGCGAAGCTTGCGAGCGAGTGGGATATTTTGCTGAACGTTCGCGGCGAAGCGCTGAAGGCGCTTGAAACAGCGCGCAATGAAAAGCTGATCGGCGGCGGCCTGGAGGCGCAACTTCATATTGCGGCCCCCGAGAATCTCTATCCCGTGCTCGACCGCTATCGCGGGGACTTGCGTTACATTTTCATCGTCTCCGACGTCGTACTGGAGAGAGCGCCCGCAGTAAACGGCGACGCTGCGTTGAAGATCACAGTAGCCAAAGCGCCGGGCGAAAAGTGTGAGCGTTGCTGGAACTACTCCACACACGTCGGAGAAGATAAGGAATATCCGACGGTGTGCGAGCGCTGCAGCGCGGTGTTGCGGGAGATGGGATAAGAAAAGACGCTTTTCGCCATTCGCTTTTCGCTCTTCGCCAGACAGGACGGATTTTAGTCCTTAATAGCCGATTTGGAGGGTCGAAGATGCCCGGTAAGTCGAGAAGGTGAAATTATCGGCTGCCTGCAGGAAGCAAAGAGCGAATGGCGAACGGCGAACACCGGCTCTTATGCTTCTTTCCTGGGCGGCGGCGCGTCTAACAAGGGCACAGAGCACCGTATGCCCCGCGAACAACGTTTCAAGGTTTTCGATTTCAGCATGAGCGAGACAGCCAACCATAACTACGCGCTACGCAAGTACTTCTTTCTGATTGCGGCCCTCGTCGTGTTACTGGATCGCGTCAGCAAGTGGGCGGTAGCGACAACTCTGCCCCTGCATGGCAATCCGCTCACCGTAATCCCGGGCTTCTTTGATATCACCCACGTAGAAAACACCGGCGCGGCATTCGGCCTCTTCGCCGAGTCAACCGCCCAGTGGAAAGTTGCGGCCCTGGTGACATTTTCGCTGGCCGCTCTCATCATCGTTGCCGTTCTGCTCTGGAAGAGCAGCCATTCCGTGAGCACGATGACGGTCGGACTCTCCCTTATCCTGGGCGGCGCGTTCGGCAATCTGTGGGACCGGGTTGTCGACGGCCATGTGATCGACTTTCTCGACTTCCACATCGGGACGTACTACTGGCCAGCGTTCAATGTCGCCGACAGCGCCATCGTAGTCGGTGCCATTCTGCTGGTCGCCGAAATCCTCTTCGCGAGGCCGAGCGGCGAAGTGGTGAAGAGCAGTTCGTAAAGAAGCCGTCAGCTCTCAGCTTTCAGTTCAAAGATCTCAGTTCGAAGATTGGGGTGCCCCATTCCGCCATCTTTTGGCGGGGTGGGGGTTGTTCCTCTCAAATGTAAGGAACACCCTCGAAAAGACCCACCCGGGCTAACCCGGCCCGAGCGGGGCACCCGCTTGCTTTCTGACAACTGACCACTGACGATCGACAACTTCTAAACCGTTTGCACTGCTTCTTTGATTTCAAAGTAGCTCCGGTCCATGTCGGCCACAAGCCCAAGCTGTGTCGGTTGCCACCCCAGCTCTTGCTCGGTTTTCGCGCTCGAAGCCGGACCGTCTAGGCCAAAGAACATCGCCATCCAGCCAAAGTGATTGGCAGCTTCCTCCGGCGACTTGGAGACGACCGGCACATTCAGGCGTCGGCCGATGACTTCAGCGATCTGTTTCGTCGGCACGCCCTGGTCACCAATAGCGTGATAGCGAGCACCTGCTGCGCTGTTCTCCAAAGCGAGCCGGTAAAGACGCGCAGCGTCGAGACGATGCACCGCCGGCCAGCGGTTGAGTCCGTCGCCGATATAGGCCGAGACGCCTTTTTCACGCGCGACACCGATGATCATGGGAACGAAGCCGTGATCGCCGTCGCCATGTACCGACGGCGGGAGGCGAACGACCGACGCAGATATCCCACGCTCGGCCAGCGCCAGCGCTGTTTGTTCAGACTTGCGTGGGAAATCCGCGTTGGGCGCATCCTCCTCGGTTGCGAGCCGGCCCTGAGCTTGTACGATCAGGGTCCCCGACGTAACGATGAACGGACGATTGCGCGAATCTGCAAGTGCGTCCCCCATAGTCTCGATCGCGAGAATGTCCGCCTCGGCGGACGGGCCGTAGTTGTTGAAGTCATGAATGAAAGCGCAATGAATCACGCCATCGGACATCGCCGCGGCATTACGTAAGCTGTCGAGGTCGCGGAGCTCGCCGCGATGCACCTTAGCGCCTGCGGCGGCGAGCGACCGCGCGCCTTCGTCGGAGCGAGCGAGACCCACCACCTGATGTCCCGCATCCAGTAATTCGCGAACGACAGCAGAACCTACGAAGCCGGTGGCACCTGTTACGAAAACACGCATAAATTCCTTCCTCTTTAATAGCTGGCCGATTGAAGTTGCGGGCTCATTGGGACGGCAGTTGCAAAGCGATCTGCAAGCTGAGCGATAACCCTCACCGTGACCTGCCGCCATTCGCGAGTGGACGCAGGCAAAGTGCGACCAGCTTCGACTTCATCCAGCCAGTCTTCGGCTGAGAGTGCAGCCTGCTCTGCTCCGAACAGCTCGGTCACCGCCCGGAAGAGCGCTGTAAGCTCTCGCTGCGCCATGCTCAGCAGCTCGGCACACGTGGCGCCTTCATCGACCAATGAACGTTTTAGTGCGAGTTGATTCATAGTTGTCACCTCAAATTAAGAACGAACGACGGTTAGTCGCCGATTCCGCGATCTGCACCGATGGCGTCTAGCGCGGCCATCACTTCGATAGGCACCTCAAGCGCCGCTGCCTGAAGGTTCTCGCGCAGATGCGCCACTGAAGACGTTCCCGGTATCAGCAGGATGTTGGACGAACGCCGCAGCAGCCACGCCAGCGCAAGCTGCATAGGAGTGGCGCCCAGCGACGCCGCCGCCTCATCGAGTTCGGACGATTGCAGCGGTGTGAATCCTCCCAGTGGGAAGAAAGGAACGTAGGCTATGCCTTTCGCAGCCAGGTCGTCGATAAAGGCATCATCGTTTCTGTGCGCCACGTTGTAAAAGTTCTGCACGCAGACGATGTCGGTGATTTTCCGCGCCTCAGCTAATTGCCTCGGAGAGACATTGCTCAGACCCAGGTTGCGAATCAAGCCCTGACCTTTCAGTTCCGCAAGCGTAGTCAATGGTTCTTCGATTGACCCTTCCGACGGTTCCTGAAAGCCGCCGACTCGAAGATTGACCACATCGAGTACGTCCAGGCCGAGGTTTCTCAGGTTGTCATGAACTCCGTCAATCAACTCCTGACCTGAGAGCGCGGGAATCCACGACTTGTCTGCGCCCCGGCGCGCGCCCAATTTCGTCACAATTACCAAACCATCGGGATAAGGGTGCAGCGCCTGCTTGATGAGCTGGTTGGTAATGTGCGGGCCGTAGTAATCGCTGGTGTCGATATGGTTCGCGCCGGCGTCGACCGCTTCGCGCAGGACGACAATGGCTTCGTCGACGTCACGCGGCGCTCCGAATACTCCAGGCCCGGCAAGTTGCATTGCGCCGTAGCCCATGCGGTTCACCGTCGTCGAGGTGCCGGGCAGTGTGAAGCTGCCGCCGAGATTGATCTGAGTTTGCATTCTGTGCCTCCTGATTTCGTGCGACGGCCCATGCGCCCCTGGCGCCGTCTAACATTTCCGCCGTAGTGGGGATGTCAAAAAGACTCTCCCACCAGCTCTTCGCTCTTCTTCCAGAGTGCCTCTGCGGCATTGGGATCAAGTGCATATCCACGAACTCCTTCGCTCACCGCGGTGATGGTCACGTTGTCAGGCACGATCCGGCCGACGTGGCAGTTCTCGCAGTATCGGCCGCCGATCTCGTCCGCTGCAGCAACCACAGCAGCCCACACGGAGGTTGCGGCGCCTTGAGGAATGGTCTTCCACTGAAACGGTCCCTTTCCTTCTGCGGCGAGTTGTTGATTGATCTGCTCGACCATCTTTTGTAGCGCGTCGTCCCCTAAGTGGCGGCCCAGTTCCGTCGCAATTCCGCCCGGATGCACCGCCGCCGCTCGCACGCCACGGTTCCGGTGCCGTTTGTCGAAGGCCACGGCGAACAAGATGTTGGCCGTCTTTGATCGCCCGTAGGCGATCCAGGGGTCGTAGGGTGTGTGCTCGAAATTGGGATCTTCCAGGTCGACGTTCGAGAAACGATGACCCGAGGAAGAAAGATTGATCAGGCGTCCGCCCTCTCTGATCAACGGCGCAATCCGGTTGACGAAGACAAAGTGTCCAAGGTGGTTGGTGCCGAACTGGGTTTCGAATCCGTCGGCGGTATGGCCGAATGGCGTCGCCATCACTCCGGCGTTCGCGATGACTACATCGAAGGGTTCGCCCTTCTTCAGCAGTGCATCGGCACAGGCCCGCACGCTCTTCAGATTGGCGAGGTCGAGTTCAATCAGTTCGAACTTCCCGTCGTTGGCCTTCGCATCTTTCTGAACCTGTGCCGTTGCCTGCTCGGCTTTGTTCAGGTCGCGGGCTGCGCCGACTACATGCGCGCCGTGCGCAACCAGCGAGCGCGCCGTCTCGACTCCTAGTCCGGCGGAAACGCCTGTAACCAGAATCCTTTTGCCGCGCAGCTCAACGCCCGATAAAACCTCGTCTGTGGTGGATGTTGCTCCGAATAATTGCTGCGTGCTTGAAGCTGCTCCAACTGATTTCGCCATTAGTTCTCTCCTTAACGCGGGCTCGTAGGAAGCTTCGCCGGTATTGACGAGTTCCTGCTGCATCTAATAAAACGGAGTCTGTCTCCGTATCTATAGCATCAGATAACCGGAGACTTTCTCCGGTTGCAAAATTATTCGCTATGGCTGTGAAAATTTCAAAAACGGTGACGCGAAAGCGACAGCCCAGGGCTGATGCGCAACGCAATCGCGAGCGCATTCTCGAAGTCGCAAAGGAAGCGTTTGCCAAGTCAGGCATAAATACCAGCCTGGACGATATCGCTAAAGAGGCGGAAGTCGGGCCGGGAACTCTGTATCGACACTTCCCCACGCGCGACGCGCTGCTTGAGGCGGTCTATCGCACCGAGGTAGAGAAGCTCGCGGCCGCACAGAGAAAGTTCACCGAGACCATGCGTCCGGTTGAGGCGTTGCGTGCCTGGATGCTGCTTTTCGTTGACTACATTGCAGCGAAGCAGATCATTGCGCCTGCTCTGAACACGCTGGTTGGAGGTCCCTCAAGGCTGTTTGAAGGCTCCCGCCATCACATCGTGGGCGCCATTAATGCTTTGGTGCATCGAGCCGTGCAAAGCGGCGACATACGTGAGGACCTCGAGCCCTTCGATCTCCTGCGGGCTCTGATTGGGGTCGCGAACGTGGCATCCGGCCCCGGCTGGCAGCAGAGCGCAAAAAGGCTGGTGGACATTCTTATCAGCGGATCGCGGCCTGAGTCGGATTAGATGACGTTTTGAAAGGGCGTAGCTTTAGCTGCGCCACAAAAACCTGTGCTCTTGTCGTCCCGAACCCCTTTAGAGGTGAGGGATCTGCTTCTTACGCGCCGTCGAGCATCTCTGTAACCGCCGCTCTCACGTGAATCTGCGTCGTATCGAACAGTGGCAGCCCGGCGATCGATTCGGCGCGCAGGATCAGCGGCAACTCCGTTCCTGCGAGGACAATGCCCTCAATCGCGTCGCGCTGCTTCATCGTCGCTGATGATCTGAGTCAGCCCTTCGCGGGTCTCGGGAAGAAACGTTCCACGCAGCAACTCGTTGACGTACTTGTCGTGAATCCAGGCTTGTTCGTCCGCTGTGGGCACGACTAGACGCAATCCGTATTTCTCAGCAACGTCAAAGTAGAAGCGTCCGGCCATGGTAAAGCGTGTCCCCAGAAGTCCGACCGTTTGCAACTGCTGCCGCTTACTTCCTCGCACGTGGTCTCAACAATGCTGATCAGCGGAATCGGAGAGGCCTGGCGTAGCTGCTCGAAGACGATGTGCCCGCTGTTGGCCGACAGCAAGGCAAAATCTGCGCCAGCCGCTGCGAGTTGCCGCGCGGCTCCCGCGAGATACTCGGCCATCTCCTCCAACTGATTCGCTCCCAATAATCGCAGAGCTTTATCGACGTCGAGGCTGACAATTACCAGCGGCGGGTAGCCCACACCGGCCGTCTTCTCGCGATACAGCGCGATGATCGAGCGGTAATAATCGATGGTAGATTCCGGGCCGAGGCCGCCGATAATGCCCAGTGTCTTCATGGGTACCTACCAACGAATGCGATGGGTTTACAATCGAACCAGGACACGAGAATGCCAACTTTCGAACCGGAAGATTTCCTGGCTGCGCTGCATCGTCTTTATGAGCAGCAATTGAAACATGATGAGCAGATCGCGCAGAACTCCGAGCAGATCGCCCATACGTCCGAGCAGATCGCCCATACGTCCGAGCAGATCGCCCATACGTCCGAGCAGATCGGTCAACTGGTCGAGCAAGGCAAGCAGACCGACGAGCGATTGTCTAAGCTCATTGGTATTGTGGGTGACCTGACAGCGATCGTGCGCTCACATCAGCAACGGATCGAGGGTCTGGAAGGTCCAGCTTAACCCTGGCAGGCTTTGATGAGCCCCTGCTGCCACGAGAACGCTCAATACTTTTCAACACTCCATTCAACTGAGAACCGACAACTGGCCACTCACAACTGCTTCACGGCGTTCCGTACACCCGCTTGTAAACCGCAGCGTTGCGCACAATGGCCTGCACGTATTCGCGGGTTTCGGTGAAAGGTATCGACTCCACAAACTCGTCGATATCGCGATAGGTACCGGCGCTGCGCCACTCTTCCACGCGGTTGTCGCCCGCGTTATAGGCCGCCAGGGCGTATTCGACCTGACCGTTGAAGTGGTCAACCATCTTGCGGAAGTAGTGCGTGCCCAACTCGATGTTCACATTCGGATCGAACAGCGAATCCTGGTTGTAGCCCTTTAGTCCAACTTGCTTGGCTTCACCCTTGCCAGTCGAGGGCAGCAGTTGCATCAGCCCGAGCGCGTTGGAGTGCGACACCGCGCTGGGATTGAACTCCGATTCCTGACGAATGAGCGCCGAGACGAGATAAGGGTCGAGCCCATTCTCATCGGAGTTGCGGCGCAGCGAATCCCAATAAGGACGCGGGAACAGGCCTTGCCAATATTCCGCCGGAAGCTGTTTGATCTCCATCGCGAAGTAGCCGGAGACGCAATGCTTGAGCGCCTGCAATGCGCGGAAGTATTCGCCGGCAGCGGTATACATCCGCGCGACTTCGACCATCTCCCACGAAGGACCGTCACTTGTGCCGTTCTGCAGCTCGCGCACGGCAAGATCGAGCGCGCCGGCGTTCTCCAACAGCTTGGCGCGGCTGTAATGCAAATCGTCAGCCGGAGGCGTAGTGCGCAGCGCGTCGCCGTCATACTGCTTGGCGGCTGAGATCTGCTGCAGCGCCGCCACATTCGCCGCAGCAACCGAGGGCATCATCGCCAGCCGCTTACGCGCCAGTACACCGTAATAGTAGTTCTTGTAGCGCTCGGAGAGTTTGGTGTAATAAGCCCGCGCCAGCGCGCTATCGTGATCGTCTTCCGCCAGCCGGGCTCGCCAGTACATCGCGTTGGGCACTTCGGCGCTTGCCGGATAAAGCTCAACCTGCCGCGCGAAGGCCTTCTTCGCCTCTTCGTTACGGCCTTGCCGATACGTCAGCCAGGCATACTTCCAATGCGCGTACGACGCCTTCTCGCCTTGCGGGAATCGCTCCTGAAGCTCGCGATAATAGTCGATGGCGCGATCGTAATCTTTGCGCAGCAAGTACATGTTGCCAGTCGACATCAGCGCCGACTCCAGCCACACCGAATGCGGCGTATTGGTGCGCATGTAGGTCAGGACGTCCTGCATACGGCCATCGTCCTGAGCAGTGCGCGCCAACTCGAGCCGCTGATACCACTTCTCCGCCGAGGCATCGCTGCCGTCATCCGGGATGAGGTCAAGTACCGAGGCCGCCTCGCGACTCTGGCCGGTCTTGATCAGCGCGTTGGCATACTTGATCAGCACGTCGGAGCGCAAATTCGCGGGCGCCATATCGACCATGGCTTTATACTCGCTGACCGCTTCGTTGTAATGCCGTCCCTTGTAGAGCTGCTCGGCGCGCTTCTCGTGATCAGCGAAGGTCGGCGGCGGCAGGAACTCGGCCTCTGGAATCTTCTTCAACTCCGCCCCTGCCGGATCAGCAAGGTAGCTGGTCGCGTAGTCGTAATAAATATGACGGAACAGTTCGGCCGCCTGACGGCTTTGACCGCTGCCTTCGTAAGCTTTCGCGAGGTAGAAATCGGCCTCAACTCCAGTACCGCCGAAGCTCTGCAACAGGTGGACCGCTTCAGCCGGCCGATTGTCGGCCAGCAACGCTTTGGCGTGGGCGATCACGGCGTCGTGCGCGTAGATGGAGTCCGGATAGCGGGCCGCAAAATCGCGCAGATAGGTGAACGACGCCTCGGGCTGATTGCTCAACACATACGAGTTGCCAATGAAGAAGGATGTGTAATCGCCCAGCTCACCCATCTTTGGCGCCGCCTTCTCCATGGCTGCGATGGCCGCTGGATATTGAGCGTCAAGATAATGGGCATAGCCAATGGCGAACCAGGCCAGCGCTCCCGCCTCGGTTCCGGCATGCGTATTGGCGTAGCTCTGAACGCCCGTGTAAGCCGCCGGGGTGCGGAACTGGAT
The DNA here is from genome assembly GCA_963809865.1 of uncultured Acidobacteriaceae bacterium. Lineage (GTDB taxonomy): Bacteria > Acidobacteriota > Terriglobia > Terriglobales > Acidobacteriaceae > CAVVDY01. The sequence continues at coordinate 266,904 of CAWELL010000001.1, forward strand.
TAACTGGCGTGCCATGGGCCGCAAGTCGCTTGACGCAACAAAGGTCCGCCGCAGTTGCTGGGCGCGCGCCACCGAAGCCTTAGCACGCGGCTTGTGGCTTTTCGCAGCAGTTGTCTTTTTCTTTGAGGTCTTGGAGGCGCTCGACGACTTCTTCTTGCTCGATGTGGTGGAACTCGCGTGCGACGTGCGACGTATCTGCCGTGGTCGCAAGGGCAGGCAACCCAAGGGCTTGGACCAGCAAACACAAGGTCAGGAAACGTGCTAAGAGGCGGCCAAAGGAACTCACTGCAATTCAGTGTAGCGCGATTCTTCCGGCGCGGAATCAGGTCGGCGCGTTGTCATTGCAGATTCATGGCAACATCGCCGCGCCCGCTTCCCAGCGACATCCTTAAATCCACAGACACGTTTTTCCCGTACAGTTACCAAACAATATCTGTTCTTGTCGAACGTCTACACCAGTGAGGTAGGCCAGACTAGCCCGTAGTGCAGTGCTCGTCCCGAATGTCCTGCGGCCTGTCCCAAAACCGAACATTAAATCTACAGAATGGCAGCACAAATTGTCTGTCCCTGTTAAAATCCTGAATCTGCACACATATGGGAACCATCCAACCCAAAGTAGAGGCACAGCAGGCTAGCGACGAAAGTACGTTAGTCCATGCGGCAAAAGCCGGCGACATCAGCGCCTTCGAGGAGCTGGTACGCCGCTACGACCGCAATGTGTTCCGGATTGCGCAACACATCACGCAAAACCGCGAAGACGCGGAAGACGTGGTGCAAGACGCCTTCTTAAAGGCGTACCAGAACCTGAAAAATTTTCAGGAGCAATCCAAGTTTTACACCTGGCTGGTCAGGATTGCGGTGAACGAAGCGCTCATGCGCCTGCGTCGCCGGCGTCCCGAGCGTATGGTTTCGCTCGACGAAGACATCAAGACGGAAGAGGATTCCATGCCCCGCGAAGTCGCGGACTGGGCTCCGAATCCGGAACAGCTTTATGGCCAGGGTGAACTGAAAGAGATCCTGAGCAAGACGATTCAGGGTTTGCCGCCGAGTTTTCGGACGGTGTTTGTTCTGCGCGACGTGGAAGGGCTTTCGACGGAAGAAACCGCCGACGCGCTGGACCTGAGTATTCCGGCGGTGAAGTCACGGCTTCTTCGAGCCCGGTTGCAGTTGCGAGAGCGCTTGAGCAAATATTTCAAGAATCGTGCTGGTGGGGATGGCAAACAGTGACGGGAGACGGCAAACAGTGACCTGCTCTGAATTTCTTAAAGAGCTAACCGATTACCTCGACAACGCAATGGACGCCCAAACCAAGGCGGAGTTGGAAGACCATCTTCAGTGGTGCCATAACTGCTACGTCATCTGCAACACCACCAAGCGGACCATCGAGATCTACCGAGGCCAGGATATTTATGAACTGCCCGACGATCTTCGTAGCCGTCTACGGTCAGCCATCATGACCAAGTGCCAGGCGTCGAAGGAATCTCAGTAAAGTTACTTCAGATAGCGTTTTGAAGGGGCGTAGCTTCAGCTGCGGCGTGGCAGCACCACCCTATGCATTTGTCATGCTGTTTGAATCTCTCATTCGGTTTAATCTGTCATTCTGAGTGTTTAAATCTGTCATTCTGAGTATTTAAATCTGTCATTCTGAGTACTTAAGTCTGTCATTCTGAGCGAAGCGAAGAACCTGCTTTGGACGCGGCTCCCTGGAATTCATAGCTTCAGCCTCTGCGGCGGAAGCGTCCGCTTTAGCGCCGTTTGTCGGTGGAAGCACCATGCTTTAGCGCCGTTTGTCGGTGGAAGCACCATGCTTTAGCGTGGTGAAAAAGAGTGCTATCTAGATGCCGGGCTTCAACCCCTGAAATCTTTCCGGCAGCGATTTTCAGCCGCGTCGACACGCACATCCACTCAATGACGTATCATCCCGAGGCGACTTCGATCGCTCAGGGATTTGCATTTGGCAGCGTACCGAAAGCAGGTTCTTCGCTCCGCTCAGAATGACAGATGCGAGAGATTAGAACGCATCGAACTTGCTTGAACGTGCTACGCTTTCTCCCTATGGCTGACGACCGGCACGACTCGAAGGACCTTCAAAAGACTGCCATCGCCTGGGCGCGCTACTCCGAAATTGCGTTTATCATCCCCGCCGCGGTTGTCGTTGGTTTGCTCTTAGGAAAGCTCGGCGATTACTTCTTCCACACTCACTGGCTCACCATAACCGGCATTATCTTCGGCGCGGTTGTGGGATTCGTTCAACTCATCCGTACCGTTCTGCGCGACAAGAGCTAGGGATTTCTTACCGCCTACGACGCCGTCGAGGCTACAGGCTCGCGCCGAAGACCAGCAGACGTCCATCGCAGTCCTTCACAACAAACTCGCGCGACTGCCACGGCGTATTGCCGAGGTCGCGCGCGAATTCTACGCCTCGCATCGCATACTCGGCGTAAACCGCGTCGGCGTCTTCGACGAGCAGATACGCGTCAAGCAGCTCCTCCGAATACTTGTCGGGATTCGCTGTCGGAGGTTCGGCACAACGCAAGTGAATCGCATGTTCGTCACGCGCAAGGATGGCGTAAATCGGGGGGTCCTGCCACTTGCCTACACACTGGAAGCCAAGCTTAGCTTCGTAGTAAGCGAGGGTCCGGGGAACGTCCATGGTGAAGAACACGGGAGTGATCTGACGAATCATCGGGAAAGTCTAATACAGAGAACACTGTGCCTTCCGACCAAGCACCCCGCAACCACAAAGCATCGATCGCCCTCCCGAGATATTGTGCAATGAGTCGTTTCGCAAAGATCGCGGCCTTGTCACACACATCTGTGACCAACTCGCTTGGTTGGCATCACTCAGTTCACTAAAATAGCTACCATGAGGACGAGGGAGATTTGTCTCTCTCCGAATCGCGCCCTTGATGGGAGGCGTGACGCAGAAACGCCGTCATCGCGCCTATTGGCCACTGTTAACTACTTCACGAATATCCCAACCCTTCCATCCTGAAAGAATCGTGGTTAAGTCCTTTGCTTTAAAGATTTTGCCTCTAAGTCTCACGCGCTCAAGATTTTACGGGCAAACTTTTCAACTCACTCAATGCTTTCAAGATTTTAGGGGTGGACCAGGGGGAGGGGGTACCCTCCGGTATGCATCGGAATACGTGCAACAGGGGATTCCGGCCAAGGGTTACCAGTCAGTACACGTCCAAGTCGTGCGCCGAGACCACCGCTCCCGCATAGTGATTGCGGATCTCCTGCAACATCTCGCCTTCCGGGACGCCGTGAAACATCTGGTGATACAGCACCAGCAGCTTCGGCTTGGCTTGCGTCGCGATCGCGGCCAGTTCTGCCGTCGAGGTGTGAAACGCCTTGAAGTAGGCCTGCCATTGCGGCGAATCCATCTCGCTGTGTGGTCCAGAGGCGTAGGCCTCGTGCAACAGGACATCACAGCCGTTGCAAGCCATCACCACCGAATCCGTGGGCGAGGTGTCCCCCGAGATGACGATCACGCGATCTGGAGTCTGGAAGCGATAACCAAAAGCCTCGTCCCAGGAACCGTGCTTTACGCGAAATGCGGTCACGGTTACGTTGTCGTCTTTGTAAACCACGCCCGGAGCGATCTCATGCACGTCGACCAGGTACCCGGTAGGGTTCGCGTGCTCCAGTCCCCGGGTGCGAACTTCGATGTCTTTTTTCCATGCTGCGAGAATGTTCTTCGTCATATCCGCGGTACCTCGCGGACCGTAAACCGTCAGGTGCTCGCTGCGACCGAGGACCCAAGGCGTGAAGATCAGGTCGGGATAGCCGAGCGTGTGGTCAGAGTGCAAGTGGGTGAGGAAAAGGGTGGTCAGGTTCGGCATCGCCAGACCGGGCACGCCTTGGCGCGTAGCGGCAGCGGCGCGGCGTACGATTCCGGGGCCGCAATCCACCAGATAGCTGTGTCCATTGACGATGACAGCGACGGCGGGCCCGGAGCGGTCAGGATCGGCGTTCGGATTGCCGGAGCCCAGCACCACAACTTGGGAGACTTGCGATGTAGCGGCCGACTGAGCCGGCGCAGACTGCTGAGCATTCGCTGGCAGCAGAAAAGTTGCCCAAAGGAGCAGCGACAACATAAGGCGCTTCATCGGCAGAATCATACAATCCCGGGCGACCCTGCCAACAAGTTTTCAATTCCTTCGCAGCCAGAGCCACGCAACCTCGACCATTCAGGCATATCAAGTGGTCACAGCTCAAACCAGTTGCTGGCCGCCGTCGATGTCGTACGTGCCGCCGGTGAGGGCTGTGTTCGTCATAATGTGCAGCGCCAGCGCCGCCACATCGGCGGGGCCGACCACGCGGCGGATCGGCAGAGTCTCGCGCAACTGCTCGCGACGAGCGTCCAGTTGATCACCGAGGAGCGTCGCCGACAACGGAGTGTCAACAAAGCCGGCAGCGATGAGGTTGACGCGAACCGGCGCCAGTTCGAGCGCCAGGTTCTTGATCATCGCGGGCTTCGCGGCCGTAAGCGCCGCGACCAAGGCATATCCTTTCGCCGGGCGGCGGCCACCAACCCCACCGATGAAGAGCAGGGTACCTCCGGGGCGGACCTTCTTTGCGACGAGACGACCTATCTGCATTGGGAGAAGCAAGTGGGCCTCAATGTCGCGGCGTGCCTGTTCGAAATCCAATTCAGCGAGCGGCGCATAGTGCGGACCTGGCCCGGTCAGCAGCAGATGATCGATCGGAGTGGGCAGATTGTCTAAGAACTGCGCGAGGCGCTCGAAGTCCGTGGCGTCGAAAGCTGCAGTCGTCGCTGAAGCGAACTCGCTGGCTGCCTGCTTAAGCCGCTCGGAATCCCGGGCCGCGAGCACGAGCTTCGCCCCCTCGGCATTCGCCAGGCGAGCGGTCTCAAGTCCGATGCCGGCGCTGCCGCCAATGACAACCACTGTTTGTCCGGCAAGTTCCGGTTCGCGCCGAAGGAAAGAAAGGTTTGCCGTACTCATGGTTCCTCCAATCAGTAGTCTCGGAAGCTTCAGGGGACCGTTATTTCTTCTTTGCAGTCGGCGCGGCCTTCGCGTCAGGCTTTTTGTTCCATCCATGAAACTGCGACAGGTCGCCCGCGTTCCAGGCCTCGCGGAGCCCCGGCTTACTCAGGTCCCAGTCGGGACGAACCTCGCGCGTGACATCACGCAGGTCGCGCCAAAGATCGGCGATCGACGGGCGTCCCCAGAACCAATAGCCGTTGTAAATGCTGTGGACCACGAGTCCCGGCTTGAGCACCAGCGTGTGCGGGATCATTGGGTTGTTGTCAGGGTCGGTGTACTCCTGGATGTCGAGGTCTTTCTGCACCGTTCGCTCCGGGTCCTCGAGGAACGGCCACTGCGCCCCCACCGACGCACGGAACTCCTGGCTCGCGTGATGGACGTCGGTGGAGATCGTAGCGATCTGGGTGTACGCCACGGCGATCTTCGGATAGAACGCGGCGAGCTCCAGATGCTGCTGGTGCTCCTTAGGACAGTAATGGCCGCGTGCGAGCGTGAGGATCAGCGGATCATCGCCCTGAATTTCGCTAAGCATGCGGAGCGTACTGGTGTGATCGGGCAGCTGGTAGTCCGGGAACACGGCTCCCGGCACGATGTCAGAACGCATGTATTGTCTCCTTCTGCCGTGAGATGCGCGGCTATCGATTATTGCGGCAGCTCTTCGCCGGCCAGCTCGCGCACCATGTACTCGGCGTACCAGTCGGGCCAATTCTCGTCGCGCTTTCCGATGCGCTTTTCGTGTTCGCCGTGAGCCGCCTCGGCACGCCGCATCGCGTTCGCCAAATCATTCACCGACGCGTAGGTCGTCTCGCCGGCAACTCGTCCCGGCAGCCGCGTGGTGATCTCCTGCAGCAACCAACCGTTGCCGTCCGGATCGCGGAACGAGGCGAACGAATGGTAGCTGTCGCGCGCGGGGTCGGGACCGCTCATCCGCAGCCGCCCGAATATATAAGCCTCGTCGGGTCCGGAGAATACATTGCCGCCGCCGTGGAATATCTCGCTGATTGCAACCCCGCGACCGCGCAATTCCTCCCGCGCAGCCTCGACGTCGGAGACGATCAGATAAAGCCCTTGTGCGGATCCGGGCGTCGCCGGAGTAAGGTTCTTGCCGAAGATAACCGAGCAGCCGGAGCCCGGCGGCGTGAACTGAACCACGCGGAAGTCCTCACCGGCAGCGAAATCGGCATCAAGCCGCCATCCGAGCCCCGCGTAAAACTGCTTCGCGCGATCGACATCCGATACCGGGATGACGATCACTTCGAGCTTCATGTCGACGGTTGCGGCACTTTGGGCTTTGTTGTTGCGGGCCTCATCTTTCACAGTTGCCATGGCCATTCCTCCTTTGTAATTCGACGACAGGTCTGTTTCGCGGTTTACGACTATCAATTAACTGAGCGGTGGCCTGGATTACGGTGTTGCTGCGTAACGGGTAAAGACATAGTCGCGAGATTTGACCGGTACGTGACAGGGGAAGCAGGTATCGAGCTGGGCTGTGGCATCAGGCTTGCTGCCTTTGAATTGAGCGAATCCCCATCCGCCGGTCGAGGCGTATTTCTTGGAGTCTTTCACCATGAATTGAACGTTGGTGGGCGCGCCGGCAACAAAAGACTGAGCGCGACCGAAGACTTTGTTGTTCTCTGCCGAAGGTACGTACTGCCACGACAACCGGGCAATGATGGCGCCGTCGGGAAACGGAAGTTCTCCGTCGCGATAGGCCTTGATCGCCGCGTCGTTGCCGAGCACGGCGCGAATGTCGTTCAAGTTGCCGCCCTCGTGGGCGACGGAGATGAGTTTCCAGTCGCGGAAATCCGGCGGAAGCTTGACTCCAAAAAGCGGTGCGGCGTCTTGATCGCTGCTTCCGGACGCGGAAAAAGTGAATGCGAAAACGATGAGGATCGCAGCAACTGCACCCAGCAAGAACCCGATCGGCCTCATGGGGTGCCTCCTTACGACACGAAATCGAATGGGCCCGAAACGAACAGATGAAAATGTCAGACGAAACGATGGAAAATTCTTGGGATAGGGGCGGGGTGTGAATCCCCCTTATGGCACACAGCCCTCTACTCACATTTGTCATCAAACTGTAACGATGGCACAAAAGAAGGCTATTTCCAGTCCGACTGCCCTGAAACGCTTTGACAAAAAGAAAGAATATCTGCGCGTCGTCATCGAGACGCCCAAAGGCAGCCGCAACAAGTTCAAGTACGACCCCGAGATGGGAGCTTACCGTCTCAACATGGTTCTGCCGGAAGGCATGGTGTTTCCCTATGACTTCGGATTCGTGCCCAGTACCAAGGCCCAGGACGGCGATCCGGTGGACGTTCTACTGCTGATGGACATCCCCGCGTTTCCGGGGATCGTGGTCGAGTCCAGAATTGTCGGCGTAATTGAGGCGGAGCAGAGCGAAGACGGCAAGAAGATGCGCAACGATCGAATCGTCGCCGTAGCCAAGGACTCGCGAGTCCACTCGGATATCAAGAAGCCTTCCGACCTCAATAGCAACATGATGGACGAAGTGGAGCGCTTCTTCACCAATTACGACAAGGAGCTAGGCAAAGGATTCAAGGTGCTCGGGTTGAAAGGCGCCGGCGCCGCCAAGAAGTTGATCAAGAAGGCGGCGACAAAAAATGGGAGCAATTAGCACGGCGTTGCTCATGTATGCTTGAAGCTTGGTGATGCCAGCACGCCGCTCAGCCGATTTCAGCCGCTCTGTCCTGAAGAATCTCCTCTGTTTCATTCTTCTGCTGGCGGCGGTCGCACTTCCAGCGTCGGAGCAGGAACAAACGCCAACCACGCCTCCGCCCCAGGTGGGCGTCTCACCATCGCAACCCAGTCCGGCGCAAGAACCGGAAGGTCCAAGCGCACCGCCGTCGGCTTCGCAACCTTCCGCGCCATCTCAGAAGCAGGTCTCGGGGACAGGCATTTCCGCCCGGCAGCCGCAGCCGCCGTCCGCTCAATCTGGCGCGGGAGAGCAAGAAAAACCCGCAGGTCCCATCACCAAGCAGCAGGAGAAGGAGCTCTTTCGTTCGGTCAACCAGATATTACAGTTTGCGAGCCAAGATACCGGACTACCTATCAAGCATTCGGTAAAGCGCAAGCTCATCACCCGCGAGGCGGTTGCCAGGTATGTGGAAGACCGCATGCGCGACGACAAGGACACCCAGCGGCTCGAGCGCTCGCAAGCCGTCCTGATTAAGTTTGGCCTGCTGCCGCCGAACTTCGATTTACACACTGAGTTCTTGCGTCTGCTCCGCGAACAAGTGGCCGCGTATTACGACTCCAAGACCAAGACGGTGAACCTGCTCGACTGGGTTCCTCCTGATCAGCAGAAGCCGGTGCTCGCGCACGAATTGACGCATGCCCTTCAGGACCAATACGTCGGGCTGGAAAAGTGGGAACTGGCCGGTGGAAAAGAAGACGACAGCCCGCTTCCCGACAATCAGGAAGAGGTGGTGGAGGAGGCCCAGGCCGCCCGCGAGGCATTGGCGGAAGGTCAGGCGATGATCGTGTTGCTCGATTACTCGCTCGCTCCCTTAGGCATGAACGTTCTCAAAGCACCTGAGGCGGTGGAGACCCTTCGGGCCGGCATGGGCGATAGCGCGGATTCGCCGATCTTCTCGGCAGCTCCGATGTATCTACGCGAGTCGATGCTGATGCCATACACCTTCGGCTCCGACTTCGTGAACTATGTGTTGCAACACAGAGGCAAGGACGCTGCTTTCGGCGGCGCGCTCGAAAAGCCGCCCCTCAGCACACGACAGGTCATGGAGCCCGAGACCTACCTCAAAGGCGAGACGGTGGAACCGCTCAAGATTCCCGACCTCGACAAACTTGTCGGGCCGAATTACGAGCGCTACGACTTCGGTGGAATCGGCGAGTTCGACGTTTACCTGCTTGCGAAACAGTACGCCCCGGACAAAGACCCCAAGAACTATTACGCCAACTGGCGCGGCGGATACTACCTGGCGGTACACGCGAAAGGCGCGCCGGAGGACCGCATTGCGTTGCTGTACGTCTCGCGATGGGATTCGCCGGAGGCAGCACAGGAATTCGCCGCCGTGTATGAGAAATACGTACCTAACCGGTATCCGCGCTGGTCGAAGGAAGAGAGTACACCGACGAGCGATAGTACTGATGAAATCTCCAGATGGCGAGAAGGCCCGGAGGCGGAACGCGTCCAAGTCTTGCAGGACAGTAGTGACCTGCTGATCCTCGAAGGCTTCGATCAGGCGACGGACGATCGTCTAGCAGGAGCACTGCTTCACTCCGGTGCCTCCCACGAAGCAAACGGGACATCCTCCGCGCACACTGCCTCTCCCAACTAGAATCGCCGGTTCGGAGTGGAAGATGTTTCAGGCGGCCGCATCAGCAACGTCGCCTTCTGATTTCATCTCCTTCTTATTTTCGAACGCGCCGGGCTTCTTGCCGAGGATCTCAGTCTCAGCTTGTAACCAATCCTCCATATCGTGCCCGTTTTGTCGGCCTCGCTGTTCATATATCTGGTAAGCGCGCCAGCGTATGTACTCTTCGGTCAGCTCCAGAGAGCCCTGATCGAGGGCAAGCCGACGGAAAGTAAAAGGTGAATGGCTCATGGTCGCCCTCCGACGGAAACGTAAGGTGGGCCAGATCCGGATACCGCTGGAACACAACAAGGGTCGCGGCAGCCGATGAGCTGGCTCCGTCAAAATCGATGCTATTCTCGGAACAGCTCTGGAGCAAGTTCTGAGCGCGCTATCCGTGCCACACTTCCCAATTCGGGAAACTGCTGTAACAAAGTTTTTCGCGTGCGAGGCGAAGCGAGCTCGGCGCGTACTTCCGACCACGATCTCGCATCCCCATTTGCGCCCTGCGCGCCAGAAACCTTACACTTATCGCAGTCGCTTCCCTGCCCAGATTGCTTCAGGAGGCTCGTCTGAGCTTTTCTCTCCGGACATTGATTTTCGCGCTGATAATGACGGCGCTGCCGTGTGCTGCAGAAGGCCCGACCAAGGCCAATCTGGACGTGAGCGAGACTCTGTTCAGCATCGTGGCTGCTGCAAATGTATGCGGGTACGACCAGGATCTGGCGGCGTCATTGCCTATTCGGCAGCAGGTTCGTGCGGACCTGGTAAAGGCCAGCGAGTCGCCCCAGGCCGCCTCCGCGGCGCAGGCAATGTGCCGTTTCTATCGCGACCACAAGCAAGACGACCCGGCGCACGGACTGGCGCAGTATGTCTCTTTAGCGCTGAATGTAGGCAATCCTCCTGACTTCGTTCCCAAGTGGTCGGAAGCCGACATGCCCGACGATGCGGCCTATGTGCTCGGGTTTCTGCCGCTGCTCAAGACGTACGCGGCAGCGGCGAAGTTGCACTCCATTTGGTTGAAGTATGAGCCGCAATATGAAGAGCTGATTGAGCACTACCACGATCCCGTTGAGAAGATGATCACGGCAACCGATGTGTATCTGCGGATGCCGCTGGCCATCGATCCCGGACGCAGCTACACCATTTACCTGGAGCCCATGATTTCTCCCGGCCAGGTGAACTCCCGCGACTATCGCGACGAGCTCTATTACATGGTGATCTCGCCCCAGGGCGACAACATTCACATCGAGCAGCTTCGCCACGCCTATCTGCACTTTGTCCTTGATCCGCTGATCGCGAAGCGCGCCACCACGCTGGAGCGCCTCAAGCCGATGCTGACATCGGTACAACGGGCTCCCATGGCGGACGTTTACAAGGAAGACGTCGGCCTCCTCATCATCGAGAGCCTCATTCGAGCCATCGAGGCGCGCACGCCGCTCGACCCCAGGCTGCCCGAAACCGATCGGCAGGCGATCATAAAGCGCGCCGAGTCCGAGGGCTTTATCCTGACCAGCTACTTCTACGATCAACTGCGAAATTTCGAGAAGCAGGAGGCGGGGCTAAAAGACGCTTTCCCCGATTGGCTGCACGGGCTCGACGTGGCGGAAGTGCGAAAGCACGTGGCGGGAATACAGTTCGCCCCATCCGCCGAGCCGGAACTGATGCAAGCCACCAAGCTCCCGTCACTTTCCCGGGTGGACCAGGCTGAACGGGCGTTGGCCAGCGGAAACCCTACAGGGGCCGCGCAATTCGCCAATGAAGCGTTGGCCGCGAACGACGATCCGGGCAGGGCTTACTTTGTGCTGGCGCGCGTGGCTACCTTGAGTGGCAATATGCAGGACGCAAAAGATAACTTTGCCAAGGCGGTCCAATCCGGCAAAGATCCGCGAGTGGTCGCCTGGTCTCACATATATCTGGGTCGCATTCTCGATTTGCAGGATGATCGCGAAGACGCCCTCGTGCAATACAAGGCCGCGCTTGATACCAGCGACACATCCGCCGATACCAAGGCTGCCGCCGAGCGCGGAATCAAGGCCCCCTACGAGCCGCCTGCGGCCAGGCCGCAACCGCAATAAGTAAGATAGGAAGACCATGAGATTCCGACTCACGATTTGTGCGGTGCTCGTGTCGGGCGCGCTGCTGGCGCAAACTCCTGCCACGCAGCCTGCAACGCCGCCGAAGAGTGCGCCGCCGGCCCAAGCGACGCCCCAGTCTGGGGCTGCTCAAGCTCCGACCGGTTACAAGCCGCCTCAGGCCAAGACCAAGGAGGAGTTCGACGCCTACAAGGCCGGAGCGGCGCTGCCCAGCCCGGACCAGGTGCTCGCCGCGGCCGACCAGTTCGCGCAGAAGTATCCCGATAGCGAGCTGAAGGGATTACTTTACGTACAAGCGATGAACGGCTTCGCGCAGCAGGGCCGCGCCGACAAAGAGATCGAAGCCGGACGGAAAGCGCTGGCCATCGACCCGCACGATCCCAATCCTCTGATCCACGTCTCGTCAGCGCTGGTCGAGGTTACACGCGATAACGATCTCGACAAAGAGCAGCGCTACGCCGAAGCCAGGAACGACGCTCAGGCAGCCATCGACAACATCAATACCGGGCTGCATATTCCGCCCGGCGTTTCAGAAGCGCAAGTGCAAACCGTGAAGAACAGCATTCTGGCGCTGGCTTACGAGACGCTGGGCGTTATCGCCATGCAGAAGCAAGACTACGCAACGGCCGAGACAGACTTCCAGAAGTCGGTGGATATCGCCAAGGCAGAGCCGATGGCGCGCGTCTACCTTCGCCTCTCGGTAGCGCAGGACAATGAAAAGAAGTATGCCGAGGCGCTGGTGAACGCCAACAAGGCGCTGCAGTATTCCGAGCAGGGCAGCGTGGAGCAGACTCTGGCCAAGCAGCAGCAAGCGCGCTTGCAGAAACTCGTCGGCGAAGGCGCTGAGCCGAGCATCCCTGCGCCGGGAGCCACGCCGCCGGCGGCGACGACTCCAGCTACTGCAGCACCGAGCAGCACGCAGCCGCCCGCGACAACCCAGCAACAACAGCCGCCGCAGCCGCATTGAGGGTTTGAAAGGGCGCGGCTTCAGCCGTGTCGTACGAAGTCATCAAGATTATCGGCTTTAGCCGCTGAGGGATAGAGCGCCCTTTTTATGAAATGGCTTGTAGCCGGTAACACAAACTGCAGAATCCCTCGACGGCGGAAGCCATCTCGGGATGACAATCAAGATTAGGCACTCTTCGGCACGCCTGAAGGCATGCTTTTTCAAAACCATTTGACTGATACCTGATACCTGAAACTTCTTTACTGGCAACTGACAACTGACAACCGACCACTGGCAACTCACGAATGGATCTCCACACTGCAGATTTGTCGCACTTAGAAGAAGCTCTCGGCCATCGCTTCCAGCGCCCCGAGTTGCTGCAACAGGCGCTCACACATTCTTCCTTCGCACGCGAGATAGAGGCACAGGCCGCGCCTGACGTTGATCCGCGCAGCCAGGCCAGCAGAGACAACGAGCAACTCGAGTTCCTCGGCGATGCGGTACTGTCGTTCGTCATCAGCCAGGAGCTGTTTGCGCGCTTCCCGGAATACGGCGAAGGTGAGTTGTCGAAGCTGCGCGCCCACATCGTTAGTGAGCGCGAACTGATTCGCCCGGCGCGGCAGTTGGAAATCGGCAGCTATCTGCGTTTCGGCAAAGGAGAGGAAAAAAGCGGCGGCCGCAGCAAGACAACCCTGCTGGTAGATGCGCTCGAGGCCCTGATCGCCGCCTTGTACCTCGACGCAGGCATCGAACCCGCCCATCACTTTATTGTGGAATCCATTCTCGAACCGGAGCTGCAGCACTTGCAGGAAATTGGCGGAGGCCGCCTGCCGATCATGGACTACAAGTCGGCATTGCAGGAGTCCACCCATACCCACGGCCGCCCTCAGCCGCGGTATTCGGTGGTCCGCGAGCAGGGTCCCGAGCACCGCAAGCTCTTCACCGTGGAGGTCCACATCGGAGCTGCTAACGGTGATCCCGGTTTCACCTGCCGGGCGGAAGGAAATTCCAAGAAAAGCGCTGAGCAAAAGGCAGCACAGCAGGCCTTCGAGCGCCTAAAATCAGAAGAGAGAGGTTCCGCGGCGGACGCCAGTAGTCCCAGCGCTGAATCCAGCCAGGCATGAGCGAAGTCCGCACCGACCCCGAAGTGTCCGTCGTTTCCGAGCCGTCCCAGGCTGTCGCAGCACCAAAACCAGGGCCGCACGTCTACCACGTGAATACGCTGCAATCGCTCGCCATCACCGTTGTGATCGCGGTGTTCGTGGTGACCTTTGTTGTGCAGGCGTTTCAGATTCCCTCTGAGTCGATGGAGCGCACTCTGCTGATCGGCGACTACTTGCTGGTCGACAAGGCCCATTACGGACACTCCCGGTTTTGGGGATGGCTGCTTCCTTATCGCCCGGTGCAGCACCTGGACATCATCGTTTTTCGCTACCCGGTTAACCCCCAGCAGCATTTCGTAAAACGCGTGATTGGCATTCCCGGGGATCGCATACGCTTGATCAACAAACACGTCTATGTGAATGGCGAGCCGCAGCCGGATGCGTACGCTGAGTTCAACTGGTCGCAACACGACAAGTTTCGCGACAATTTTCCCAACGGAGGCCAGTTCGGCGACCGCGCTACCGCGAAGTGGTTTCTTGAAGCCAGAAAGCTCGTGGACGACGATCAACTCATCGTGCCGCAAGGCTACTACTTCGTTCTCGGAGACAATCGCGACGACAGCTATGACTCGCGTTACTGGGGATTGGTTCCGGCGGAGAACATTGTCGGGCGCCCGTTGATTATTTACTGGTCGATGCCGCGCGAGCGGTCGGCCGGTGAGGACGCGGCGCGGTCTGATAAACTTTCCACTTTGGCCTACAGTCTCGTTCAATCTTTCAAGGGTTTACGCTGGGACCGCATGTTCCACGTGCCCCACTGAGTCGCTGACAAGGAATAATAGACGTCACATGGCAAGAACAACTCTGCCCGCCGCCCAGAAACCTGTAACTCCTGCCGCGGCTGACAATCCGGCCAAGCCTCAAAAGCAGAAGGAAACGACGCCGGAGTTTATCGCCTCCATAGCCGTTGTCCTGGTGACCGGTCTCTTCATTATTACCTTCATTCTTCAGGCCTTCGAGATCCCGTCCAGCTCGATGGAGAACACGCTCCTCATTGGCGACCACGTCTTCGTGAATCGCGTTATGTTTGCGCCGGTAACCAAGTGGATTGGCTCTCTGGTGAAGTATCGCAATCCGAAACACGGCGACATCATTGTCTTCATCTCGCCCTCGGAGCCCGGACTGTATGTCGTGAAGCGGGTGATTGGAACTCCCGGCGATCGTATTCATCTGCAAAACGGCGTGGTCTACCGCAATGGAGAAAAGCTCGACGAGCCTTACGTCATTCGCCAGGGGGACTACAACACTTATCGCGACAACTTCCCTGCTGTTCCCGCCAGCCCCTACGACCAGTTGAGTCCGGAGTGGCGCCTGACACTGCCTTCTCACATCGAGAATAGCGAACTGGTGGTGCCGCCCGACAGCGTCTTTGCCATGGGTGACAATCGCGACGTCAGCCTCGATAGCCGCTTCTGGGGCTTCGTACCCCGCGAAAACATCATCGGCACGCCGATGTTCATTTACTGGTCGTTTGAAACACCGCGCGGCGAGTACCTGCGCACCTCGTTGGCCGAGCGTGTCGGGTTCTTCTTCCGCATCGTCATCCACTTCTTCGACCAGACGCGCTGGTCCCGGATGTTCCACGTGGTGCACTAGTGGCCACGACGAGCGCACCGAAGCTGACCACCGAGCGTAAGCGCTGGTATGGCAGCCTCCTGTTGTGGGTGGTGTTTTTCTTTCTGCTCATCGCTGCGCTGGTTCCTCCCTGGATCAACGTCGGTCGCTACCGCGCCCGAGTGGTGGACTCGATCAGCCGCGCGCTGGGGCATAACGTCTCTGCCTCCGGAATCTCCATGCGGCTGCTTCCCCGTCCCGGGCTGGTGCTCTCCGGCTTTGTCGTGGCCGACGATCCCGCCTATGGTGCCGAACCGATGCTGCGCGCCGCAGAGGTTGCTGCCTATATCCGGCTGTCGTCGTTGTGGCGCGGGCGGCTGGAAATCGGCACTCTCGAACTCGATAATCCCAGCCTCAATCTGGTGCGCGGACCCGACGGCCATTGGAACGTTGAAGAGCTGATCCAGCGGACCTCGCAAGTTTCTTCCGCTCCTACCACGGCCAGGCGACCCGAGGAGCGCCCTCGATTTCCTTACATCGAGGCCAGCGGTGGGCGCATCAACTTCAAGCTCGGCCAAGTGAAAAAGGCGTTCTCCTTCACCGATGCCGATTTCGCTCTGTGGCGTGATTCGGAAACCGATTGGGGACTACGCTTGCTTGCCAAGCCGATGCGCACCGACGTCGAGATCAGTGACACCGGCATACTTCGCGTAGAGGGCCGCTTCCAGAGTGCGAACCAGCTTCGCAACATGCCGGTAGTGTTGAAGGCCGAGTTCAGCAAAGGCCAGCTCGGACAAATCACGAAACTTATCTACGGTCGCGATCGCGGCTGGCGTGGTGGCACTCGTGCTTCGGCTAACCTGACTGGCACACCTGCTGCCTTGTCCGTTGTCCTCGACGCCGCGGTGGATGACTTTCGCCGCTACGATATCGCCCTGGATCAGTCGCTGCGCATGCAAGCCCATTGCACCGGAATGTTCTCCACCGACGATGATTCGCTCAACGATGTGCTGTGCGAGTCGCCGGTCAATCCCGGCAGCTTGCGCATCACCGGCAACGCAACCAACTGGGGCCTGGATTCCTACAGCATTGCTCTCACCGCGCAGCAGCTTCCGATGGATCGTATCGTGGCCTTTGCACGTCACGTGAAGCGAGACCTGCCGCAGGACCTGAATGCCACCGGAGAAGCCGACGCTGCGTTTGAAGTCCGCAAGGCGGCGGATGGCCAAGCGCGATGGGCAGGCGGCGGACGTACCAGCCATGTGGCACTGCACTCTTCCGTATTAGGCAATGATTTGCAAGTCGGAGAAATGCAATTTGCCGTGCCCGGCAGTGCCTCGCTGAATCCGCCATCAACATCGCGAAAAACCAAGAACGGCACGACTGCTTCTGCTCCGGAAGGGTTCGCGCTACTGATCAGTCCCTTCCCACTCTCCATCGGAGGAGCATCGCCGGCCGTCGCCAGCGGCTTCTTCGACGAGGAAAACTATCGCGCCACGCTAAACGGCGATGCCGAGCTTACCCGGCTCGTGCAAGTCGCACGAGCGTTTGGAATCGGAACTCCCGGCATCGGACTGGCCGGAGGCGCCGACGCTGAAGTCGAACTGGCGGGCGAGTGGGCCGGATTCTCAGCTCCAGTTATCTCCGGACAAATGGAGTTGCGCAACGCCTCCGCCGAGTTGCAGGGCGTGAACGAGCCGTTGCACATCGCCTCCGCCCAGACAACGATCGCCAATCAATCCGTGAATGTCAGTTCGTTTTCCGGAACCCTCGGGACGGACACCCCGATCAGTGGCAGCGCCAACTTCCCCCTGCACTGCGCCATGCCGGAAACGTGTGTCATACACTTCGACCTGCATACCAACGAGTTGTCGCTGGCGCGGGTCAACCAGTTGTTGAATCCTTCAGCCCGCACGCAGCCTTGGTACCACCTGCTCGCTATCGGTGAACAGCGTCAGGACGCCTTACTCAAGCTTCATGCCGACGGGAAATTCGAGATTACGCACTTTCAGTTGGGACGGCTGATGGCCGATAATTTCCAGGCACATCTCGTAATGAACGCGGGCAGTGTCGCGCTCGACATCCTGCGCTCTGACCTGCTCGGCGGCCACCACACCGGCAAGTGGACCGCAGACTTTACCGCATCTCCACCGATGTTCGCAGGCGGCGGCGTCTTACAAAAGATTTCCATGGACCAGCTCTCGACACTGATGCACGAAAATTGGGCAACTGGCCAGACCTCGGGCAAGTACGCGCTTTCGATGCAGGGCAAAGACCCAGCCGGCTTGCTGAATTCGGCCACCGGATCGGCCGACTTCACCTGGACCGGCGGCTCGATTCACAAGCTTGCCCTCGATAACCGCTCTTCGCCGCTTACCTTCTCCAGTTTGGCGGGCATCCTCAATATCGGAGCGGGAAAATTGACCTTCCAGAATTGCGAAATGAAAACGCCGGCCGCCGTTTTTGACCTGAAAGGCATGGCAACCTACAACCGCAGATTGGATTTTGTCCTGCAACGTTCTGGAGGTACCTCTTACTTTATTGCCGGCTCGCTCGACCAGCCGCAAGTGACGGCGGTTCCGGCATCGGCGGCGCAGGCACAGTTGCGATGAGAGCTTCGCTCACGACTCTGGTTGAGTTGTCGTATCCGGCCGCTCGGGTAGTGCGGCGCTCCAGCGCCGCGTCGGGCTGGCGATCTCAGTTTGGGGGTTCGCATCCTGCTGCAAAGCACCGGGATGCAAAAGCGCGCTTTTGCGAATCGGTTTAATCTGCGTGCCTGGAGCGTCCATGTCGCAACACGTTGTCGGTTTGCGAAGTACGGCGAATAACACAAAATCCCGCGCCGTAGGCGCAGCCGAGGTTTCCCCAGCCCTTCGGCGCTGGATGAAGTCGGGAAACGGCCCAAGTCCCGCAGGGACGACGGAGGCTCCGACCCAATGTCGAAGGGCACGGCACAGGTTCTCACCCACCCCCTTACGAGCTGGCGCTTGGCTTCTTCTGCTTCTTGCGACGACGCTGCTCGCAGCTCAAGACCACACGCAGCACAGTGCGGCGTACCGCAGCATGGAGCAGAAGATCGCTCATCTGAAGCAGAACGCCGCTCGCGAACATCCTGATCCCAAGCCAATCGAGATCACGCAAGATGAAGCCAACGCCTACTTTGCCGAAGGTGGAGTGAAGATGCCGAAGGGCGTCAGCGGCCTCAATCTCACGGCGACCCCCGGCCTACTCGACGGCCACGCCAAGGTCGACTTCGACGTCCTGACCGAGAAAGCGCGCTCCAGCAATCCGCTGCTTGCAGTTTTCACCGGTGTACACGACATACATGTCGTCGCTCAGGCAAGTGGGTCTCACGGCACCGGGACCATCACGGTGCAGAAAGTCGAGCTTGATGAAATCGAGATCCCGCAGTTGCTACTCCAGCTCTTCGTCGACCGCTATCTCAAGTCAAAGTACCCCAATGTGGGACTCACCAGTACCTTCAAGCTGCCGCTACGCATCGATTCGGCCGCAGTGGAGAACGCAAAAGTCGCGCTGGTGCAGAAATAGGCTGACCCCATGGAACGCATACAGTTGCACAAAAACGAAAACGGCACCCGCAGGCGCCGTCTCTCCACAACATTGAAATCCTAGTCTCCGCTATACGCCGCGGCTAGTGCCTGCTCCCTAACATTGTCCGTCTCCATTGGCTGAACGCGTGCCGAGCGCAGCTTGGGCAGCTTGATGTCCCAAATCAGCCCCATCTTCGACAAGGCTTTGATCGCGTACCAGTTCAAATCGAATTCATACCACGCCAGCCCGTGACGTGCCGACTGCGGATGCGCATGGTGGTTGTTGTGCCAGCCTTCGCCGAAGCTCAGGTAGGCCACCCACCACAGGTTGCGCGAATCGTCGTCGGTGGCGAAGCGCTTCGAGCCCCACATATGGGTTGCAGAGTTCACGAACCAAGTCGAATGCAGCAGGAACACTGTCCGGAAGCAAATGCCCCACAGCACCATCGGCCATCCGCCAATTGCCAGCAGGCCCAGGCCGACCACGACGATCGGCGCGTAGTGATACTTGCTGAGCCACATGTGGAACTTGTCTTTGCGCAGGTCGGGAACATAGGGCAGCAGCTTGTCGCCGTTCGCGTTGTGCAGGCTCTCGCCGCTCATGATCCAGCCCATGTGCGCCCAGAAGCCGCCATCGCGCGGCGAATGCGGATCGCCCGGCTTGTCGGTAATCTGGTGATGCAGACGATGGACGGCTACCCAGAAGACCGGACCGCCCTCCAGCGCCAGGGTCGCGCAAACGGTTAAGAAATATTCGAACCACTTCGGACACTTGAAGCCGCGATGCGTCAGCAAGCGGTGATACGCCAGCCCGATGCCCAGGCTGCCCGCGATCCAGTATAGAAATAGCGCAACAAAAAACGCCTTCCAGCTGAACATAAACAGCGCGGCAATCGCGCCAACGTGAAACAGCGCCATAACAATGACGGTCGAGGTATTGAGCTTTTCTATGCGGACCATGTTTTCCTTGAAATGTTCTTTGAGCGGGCGCGTCAGCGGCCCTTCCCCACAAGCATCTTCAGACTAGCAACTTAAGCGAGGCGCCACTGTAATACTTTTGTCAGCACATTGTGACGTCGGGAAAAGTGCGACGTTTGTGTGATCCCAGTGGTGTGCGAAGTGAGTGCGATTTGCAGGGGGCGGGGATTTTCCTCGGGTGCCCATTCCGGCTGGTGTCATCGGGGCGGGATACCTGCGTTGCTTCCGATTCCGGCTCGTTTTGTCGACGACTCGAAACTGGAAACCTTCATCCCGCCGACGCCGTCTTTTCCTTTTGCTCGCGGAAGAAGTACGACATGTCGAGCGGAACCGTCTCGCCGCCGATCTGCCGCAGCATCATCGTCACCTGCCCGCGGTGATAGGTGCCGTGATTCACCACATGTTGCATCTGCTGAACCAGCGGCAACGCAAACGGCTTCCCTGCCATATCGGTATAGCTCAGCGGACGTTGCAGCTTCTCATCATTCAACGAGTTTAGAAATTCCTGGCGCTTCCGCTCCAGCGATTCGGCAAAGGCCTGCAACGCCGCGACACTCGCCAGCTCTTCGTACGTCGGCTTCTCGCCCGGAGTCAACCCGTTCCACGTCCTTCCCGAGGCATTGGCGTTGGGGACGCTCGCGCGGGGCGATGCGCCCTGCCAGCGCTGCAACCAGATCCACTCCGCTGCCAGGATATGAAATACCGTCTCGCGGATGGACGGGAAGCTGCTCTCGACCTCGGCCGTGAACTGCGCCTCGCTCAGCTTCTCCAGCGCCGAGAACAGGCGTCGGCTCGCCCACGAGTTGTACGCGTATAAAGTTGTGATGTCGTGAATGTCCATCGCTCGTCTCCCCACTTGCAGTTCTGCAAGAAGCATAAGCGAGACAGCACGCGCGCCGAAAGCCGTGTCTTAACTTCCCGGGCATCAACGTGGTGCGCTGGAAGAAGCGGCAGGGAAGTCGTATTCAGCTTACGTTAACGTCCAAACGAGAGAGGTGAACGTGGCGCACCAGGCTTAGCCGCCCGACGCAGGCGCCAGCAGCCCTACAACTGCCCATGAGTTAGCGGATTACTGAAGGCTCTCGGAAGCCGTCTTCTGATAGTGGTCGCTATTGCTCAGACCCGAAGTGACCTGCGGTGAGAGAGTGGAAGGTGGAGTTGTCCTTCGGCACCTCCGTCAGGAGGTCGTAATGTTCTATAAAGTTCCATCTCTTATCGTTGTGGCAGCCGCATCGATTGCGCTGACTTTTGGGTTGGCAGGATGCAGTAAAACCAACAGCCCGGACGCCAGCGCCCAGAGTCAACCAGGCAAACCGATCCGTCGCAGCAGGCTACAGACAATCTGGCCCCAACCGACGGGACCCAGGCTACCTACGCCAATACTCAGCAGCAACCGGTAAGTCAGGCGCCGCAGCAGAACTATCAGCAGCCTGCGCCGGTGCAGCAGACTTCTTCCGCTCCAGCGGTGCAGCAGGTCCCGCAGGACCAGAACTATTCCAATAACGACACCAGCGCCGAGATACCAGGATACGAGTTACGGCCAGCCCGTGCTTCAGGCACAACAGCCTCCGCCGCCGCTGCCGGAATATTCGCAGCCTCCCATCCCCGGCAATGGCTATCTGTGGACGCCCGGATATTGGAGCTATGCTCCTCAGGGCTACTTCTGGGTGCCCGGCGCCTGGGCCGGCCGCCGCAAGTGGGCTTCCTGTGGACGCCTGGATATTGGGGATTCTCCGCCGGCCTGTATAGCTTCAACTACGGCTTCTGGGGCCGATATGTCGGCTTCTACGGCGGCATTAACTATGGATTCGGCTACGGCGGCACCGGCTATCAGGGCGGGTATTGGAGCGGAAATCGTTTCAACTACAACCGCTCCGTCAACAATGTGAACATCACCAACGTTAACGTCTATAACCGCAACATCAACAACACCAACGATTAACCGCGCCAGCTACAACGGGCCGGGAGGCGTCACTCGCCGGCCGCTGCCGGCGGAAAACGCCGCATTGCGTCAGCAGCGCATTCCTCCCATGACCACGCAGATTGCAGCACCAGCAGGCGGCAGCACAGAACCGCCAGCAGTTTGCCTCCGTCAATCACGGGCGTCCGGCTGAATCTTGCAGCGACGAAGCCTATCGCGGCAGGCAGACCGATCGCTCCGGTGATTCCTGCTCGCACCGTTGCCCAGCCCAGACAACAGGAGCAACAGCGGGCTCAGGCACAGCAGCACAGCAGCAGCACGCTCAGCCACAGCAACGCAACAGCGGGCTCAGGCACAGCAGCAACAGCATGCTCAGCAGCAGCAGCGTGCTCAGACACAGCAACACGCCCAGACGCAGCATGCTCAGGCACAGCCGCAACAGCATGCTCAGCCACAGCAACAGGAGCGAGCCAAGGCGGAGCCACAACAACAGCACGCCCAGCCACAGCAGCACGCTCAGGCCCAGCCGCAGCAGCACGCTCAGGCTCAGCCGCAACAGCATGCTCAGCCCAGCCGCAGCAGCATGCTCAGGCTCAGCCGCAGCAGCATGCTCAGGCCCAGCCGCAGCAGCATGCTCAGGCCCAGCCGCAACAGCATGCCCAGCCCAGCAGCATGCTCAGGCTCAGCCGCAACAGCATGCTCAAGCCCAGCCGCAGCAGCATGCTCAGGTCCAGCCGCAGCAGCATGCTCAGGCAGAGCCGCAGCAGCAAGCTCAGGCCCAGCCGCAGCAGCATGCTCAGGCCCAGCATGTGGCTCAGGCGAAGCCGCCTGCGTCCGAAGAAAAACCCGAAGAAAAGAAGAAGTAGCGGCGATCCACAAGCGACGGGTGAACCATTCCGCCATCGTTTGGCGGGGTGGGGATTTTGTCGCGCGCCTTCTTGCGGGTGTCCCATTCCGCCATCGTTTGGCGGGGTGGGGATTTTGTCGTTGTCGGGTGCCCGATCACTCTTGTCATCCTGAGCGTAGCGAAGAGCCTGCTTTTCTGTTCCCTCGGATTCCCCGTCACCGGGTGTCATCCTGAGCGAGGACGCCGAGCATCGCGAGGGGGACGAGTCGAAGAGCCAGCCCTGGGGCGAAGTCGAAGGGACCTCTATACCCTCCGACGCCCTTCCCCTTCTGTCATCCTGAGCGTATCGGGGTCCCCATTGAGCGCCGGGTTTGCGGTCAATGGGGTGGAGGAGCGAAGGACCTGCTTTTCGTTCCCTGCACTGCTCGTCACCGAGTGTCATCCTGAGCGGAGCGAGACGCAGTCGAGCGCAGCGAAGAGGACCTGTAGTTTGCCGACGCCCCACGGGCCTGCCCCGAGCGTAGCCGAAGGGCACTCCCGATCCCTCCGCCGCCCTTCCCCTTCTGTCATCCTGAGCGGAGCGGGGTCCCCATTGAGCGCCGGGTTTGCGGTCAATGGGGTGAGGAGCGAAGGACCTGCTTTTCGTTCCCGCATTGCTCTTCCCAGCGTGTGATCCTGAGCGGAGCGAGATGCAGTCGAGCGCAGTCGGAGGACCTGCAGTTCGTTGTGCCAGCACGCCCTGCGCGCCGAAGAGGCGCACCCAAGGACAACGGGTGGCCCACATTACCCGCTCTGGAGGGAAATGTGGAGAGAGGTTTCGTGCTGATCGATCATGATGACCCGGAGCATGTTCGGCAATCCCACATCGGCCAAAAGAGGGCAAATGTGGGCCACCCGTCGAAGCACAAAGCAGCGGATCTTGCGCGCCGCCCAAAGGGGTCTTCGCCATGACGAACCCGTCTTCGTTATCGATGGGAGCCCTGGAGTGGTTTGCGATTGCGACTCCCCCCTGGCTATTACTGTGAAGCTGAACATCGACTCTTAACGGAAGGTCCCGGGGTGTTATTCAGCAATATGGATACGTTGTTGTAGCCGTGTTTGCCACCGCCAGGTCCGGCATGCCGTCGCCGTTGAAGTCCCCCACCGCCACCCCATCGGCACCGACCCCGCGTGAAGTCCTGCGCAGCTGGAAGGTGCCGTCGCCATTGCCCAGCAGCACACTCACATTGTTGACCCTGATTGTCACCACGGCCAGGTCGGGCTTGCCGTCGCCGTTGAAGTCCGCCACCGCCACGGATCGGGCCGCCGCCCGACCCGTAGTCATGCCGTCTGGAAGGTACCGTCGCCGTTGCCCAGCAGCACACTCAAGCGCCGCTCCCGCATTCGCCACAGCCAGGTCAGGCTTGCCGTCGCCGTTGAAATCTCCCACCACCACGGAGAAGGATTTGAACCCACGCCGTAATTCACCGCCGCCTGGAAGGTGCCGTCACCGTTACCCAACAGACGCTGACGGCGTGTTACTACGTGCTTTCGGCGACCACCAGGTCGGGCTTGCCATCGCGGTTGAAGTCTCAATCGCCACCAGAGTAGGGTGCCACGACCAAAGTTCATCTGCTGCCTGAAAGTGCCGTCACCATTACCCAGAAATACGTTAACTGGTGCCGCCAGTGAGATCGGCCACCACCAGGCTCAGGCTTCCCGTCGCGGTTGAAATCCCGGCGACCGTCATCGAAAAAGCATTTCGGCGAAGCTGCTCGCTCGCCGCTTGAAATGTGCCATTGCCATTGCCCAGAAGCACACTCACGCTGCCGCTTGCGTAGTCCACCACCGCCAGGTCCAGTTTGCCGTCGCGGTTGAAGTCTGCCGTCGCCACTCCCGCACGGCTGTGCGCCCGCGCTGTAATTCACCGCCGTCCTAAAGGTGCCGTCGCCTTGCCCAGAAGCACGCTCACATTGTTGCTAGAGTCATTCGTCACGGCTACGTCGAGTTTGCCGTCTCCATTGAAGTCACCCACTGCCACAAAGTAGGGACTTGACCCTGCGCCGTAGTTCACTGCCGGGAGAAATGACGCCGGAGGGGATTGCGCTAGAACTGCAATCGAGCAAGCCACTACTAGAAGAGTAACCAAAACGCCGATAAACCGGGTGAACATGTTTTGCTCCTTATTTCGAAGAGTTACAGCTGTTGGGGTGATGACGGCCCCAGATCTGGTGCTGTTGAGTGTTTCAAGTCGCCGAGTGTGATCTACAGCAAGCCGCTATGCACAATTACGTGCGCCTGGCTTAGACCTGAAGGGATTTACGCACGAACCCTTTAAGAATGGGAGATGAAGGAAGTAAGTGGCGCCGGGTGAATGATGCAAACCTACGCTGTTACTGCCAGATGTCAATTTGAATCTTCAATTAATTCAAAAGGGACTCCCGCCGGATGCTGCCGGGTGCCGCCCACTGATTACCTTCGTAACTTGCACCCTCCCACTCCTCTGTTACGTTCGCCTTAGTGGGCACGGAAGTTGTGTGCGCATGCGCGCCGGGGCTTCCCGGGCGCTGTGATTTAGGACGTTTGGGTAATGCCGCAAGGCTTGCTTCAGGTTGACCGTTTCGTTACTCCTCAAAATCTCATGTGCACCGTGTCTGGTGCAATCAATCGCGCTAAGTCCAATCGTTGGAAGATTTTGCCTGTAACTCTCACGCACTCAAGATTTTGCGGGGAAAAGTTTTTGGTGGCTCAATGGAATCAAGATTTTAGCTATACCCCGGGGGGAGGGGGTAGGGCAGTTGCCGGTTGTCGGTGGGCAGTTGCCAGGAGTGGCGCGTGGGGTTAGGCATTGGTAACTCCTATGGCGGGGCAAGCGAAAGCAGGTTCGTCGCTTCGCTCAGAATGACACCATTGCGAAGCGTCGGTGGTGGCGCGAAGGAACTGCAGGTTCCTCGGCTCCGCTCCGCTGCGCTCGGAATGACACTCGTTTTGGTTTTACTGAGAGCTGATGGCTGATAGCTGACAACTGCAACAAGCACGAGCGATCTGGCTGGTAGCTGGGAGCTGGCGGCTGTCGGCTCCCCAGCAGGTAAAATGAGATAAAAGGCAACGATCTTCCTATGTCCCTGACCAAAGCTGAAGCGCTGGAGCTGTTTCGCTCCGATGACCTGATCGGCATCGGTATGGAGGCCGACGCGGTGCGCCGCCGCCTGCATCCCGAGGGCGTGGTCACCTACATCATCGACCGCAACATTAATTACACCAACTTCTGCACCGAGTACTGCACCTTCTGCGCCTTCTATCGGCCGCTGAAGGGCAAGCTCGCCGCCGAGGGATACATCCTCGACTTCGACACCATCTACGACAAGGTGCGCGAGACGGTCGAGCTGGGCGGCACCGGCGTGCTGCTGCAGGGCGGCCTGCATCCCGACCTGAAAATCGAGTGGTACGAGGCGATGCTCAGCGGGATGAAGCAGCGCTTTCCGCAGGTCCATCTGCACTGCTTTTCGGCGTCGGAGGTCATCTGTATAGCCGAGGTCAGCGGGCTGTCGATTGAAGACACGATCCGGCGGCTGCGCGATGCCGGGCTGGATTCCATTCCTGGCGGCGGCGCCGAAATTCTCGACGACGAGGTGCGCTACAAGATCGCGCGCCTGAAGTGCCTGACCGACGACTGGCTCAACGTGCATCGCACGGCGCACAAGCTGGGCATGCGCACCACGGCGACCATGATGTTTGGCGTGGGTGAGACGGTAGGAGAATCGGGTGAACCACTTCCAGGCGATCTACGATTTGCAGGAAGAGACCGGCGGATTTACCGCGTTCATTCCGTGGTCGTTCCAGCCACAGAACACGGCGCTGGGCGGACGCGGATGGGACGAAGCGACCGCGGTCGAATACCTGAAGACGCTGGCGATTGCGCGTCTGTTCCTGACGAACTTCGAGAACGTGCAGTCGAGCTGGGTGACGCAGGGATTGAAAGTCTGCCAGATGGGATTGCGTTTCGGCGGCAACGATGTTGGCTCGGTGATGATCGAGGAGAACGTAGTGCGCGCCGCCGGCGTGCGCAACTGCACCACCGAAGAAGAGCTGCGGCGGATCATTCGCGATGCGGGCTTCCGTCCGGCCCAGCGCGACACGTTGTATACGAAGTTCTTTCTCAATTAGAGGGTAGTGCTGGCCTTCAGGCCAGCGTTTACGCCGCTGCAAGTGGTCAGGGCTTCAGCCCCTGAACTGAGTTTTGAAGGGGCGCGCCTTCAGGCTCGCCGTGAGATTGATGGTAGTTCGGCTTCAGCCGCGGGGGAAATTGCTTTGTCCTGGAAACGCGAACTCCCGCAGAGGCTAAAGCCCAGTTCAAGACTGGCATTTCGGCGCGGCTGAAGCCGCGCCCCTTCAAAACGTTGGTGCCGCTGGCCTGAAGGCCAGCACTACCCGAGCAGAACGGCAACAGATTTACGAGACCCCCAGGAACTGGCTGAGCTTGGTGGTGTGCAACAGCTCTTTGAGTAGCGGCGAGAAGTTGACCAGCTCAAGGCTGGTGTAAGCGGCAGATGCTGCCGAAACTTTCAGCCCGACAAGCGTGCCCAGTCCGGAGCTGTCGATGAATGGCACGTCGCTCAGGTCGATTACGATGCGACGAACTTTGGGGATCATCGGCTTGACCAGTTCCTTCAGCTCGTGGGCGTTTTCAGCCACGATGCGTCCGTGGCACGTGATGGTCGCGGTGTCTCCGGACATTTCGACTTCATAGGAAAATGGCACTCTCGATGAGCTGGCCAAAGTTACCTCCTCGGACGGATAACGCGTAACATTGTACGCCGCTGTCGCGACAGCGTATATGGCGCGGCGGAAAGGAATGAGATGGAGAGTCCGCAGCAGTACAAAGCACGCATTTTAGGCCTGATGGACGGCAAAGACGCTATCGCCGTGCAGCGCGAGACCGCGGCCAAGCTGGCGAAACTAGTGGACGGAGCGACACACGAGCAGTTGGCGAAGCGCCCCGCTCCCGACAAGTGGTCGGTGTCGGAGATCCTCGCTCATCTCGCCGAAGCGGAGGTTTCCTGCTTCGGACGCTACCGTCAGATGATCGAGCACGACGGATCGGCGATCATCCCCTTCGATCAGGACCTGTGGTACAAGCTGGGCGACTATGCGTCGCGCGATCCGCAGGAATCGTTGCAACTCTTTCGCTTGATGCGCGCTGCCAACCTGCGCGTGTTCGACCACCTCACGCCGGAGCAGTGGCAGCTGGGAGGCGTCCACCAGGAGCGTGGACCAATGACCATCGCCGATCTGGCGCGGCAGATCGCCGGCCACGACATCAACCACGTCGCCCAGGTGGAAAAGCTGCTAGGCAAGGAATCGGGAAAGGTCTAGGCGCGACAGCCAACCTCCCACATTGTGGGATTCAAGGACACGGCGATGTGCCGGCGCAGTTCCAAAGTACCACAGTGTGGGAGTTAAGCGTTAGTGTGATTTCTTCTGTATTGGCGCGCCTTGCATCTGCTGGTCTTGCATGGTCTCACCCGGTCTGAGCAGCGAGGGATGGAACGAACTGCTGGCGGTTGGATCTGAAGCTGGTGCTGCCGGATCTGATTGAGCCTTGGCTGCCACGGAGTTCGCCGCAGTAGCAGCCGCCGCAGTTTGCGAGTTTGCCGCCGATGCGTCCGAAGCAGCCGGAGCGCCCGAAGTTGCCGCCGTCGATCCGCCAGGTTGCAGCGCACTATCTGCAGCTTTGGCGTTTGCACTTGCTGTTGTCACCGCCGGCTCAGGATCGAATGCGGCTTTGGCGTTCATCAACTCGTGCAGCTCAGCTTCGTGCGGAGCGGCGAAAAAGAAGGTAACAACATAGTCGTGCTGCTTGGTGAGCGCCAGCGCGACCGACACTCGGCGCGATAGTGGATCGCCGACTTCGTGGTAAGCCACGACGCCGTCCATCAGGATGAAAGTACGACCGTCATGCTCGAAGGCGCGCGCTCCTTTCATGTCCTGGATGATGGGATGTCCGAGAGCGTACGCGACCATGAAATCGCTCAGCGACTCTTTGCCGTTGTGCACATCGGGGAACTTGACGTTGGGAAAGCAGGCCAGCGACATCGCCGAGATCGTGACCTCGCCGAAGTCTTCATAGGCGATCTGGCCGGTTTCTTCCGGCATTTTGCGCCAGGCGGAAACCAGCGTTCGCTCACATGCCCGCAGAAGCGAGCGCTGGCTTGGCGAAACCGCTGGCCGATCGTAGTTCTGCTCGCGGCTGTGCTCCACCGCGGGCATGATCGCCGCTTCGGTTCCATAATGCCAGTTCTTGGGAAGCTCGTAGCCGAAGCCCAGGAAGGCGTTCTCGTAAACGTTGCCCGACACTTTTCCGTCGGCGAGCTTGCGCGCAGGGGGATCGGATTTCAGCTGCTCGATGAGGTGCGACGGAATCGCCGGTCCGCTATAAGGCACAGCGCCGACGCCGGCGTAATCGCCGATGGTCTCAGGCGGGAAGAAGCGCATGTGCACAACCGCCGCTTCAAGTTGCTGCAGCATTTTGGCATCTCGTCCCGCGGTGACGAAGCGCAGCGCGTAGCCGTCGAGGTCGGTAGCGTAGATCGCATGCTGATCAATGCCGCGTCGCGTTTCGTAGTAGAAGAACGAGTGTCCGGCGATGCTGGTCTTAGTAAGTGCGTGCAGCTCTTCCACGCCGATGGCGAGCTCATCATCGAGCTCGCGCCGCAACAGCAGACCGTGCGTTCGGCCCTTTATCGCCGGAAGCGTAAGCCGAGATCGTCATGACCGATCTGTATGGCGGCGAACCGAGCGTCTCCAACAGAGCGATGCTGCCATCCGCAGGACTCGAAGATGGGATCGGACGCAATCCGGCATCGGCCGGCAAGTCAATGGAGAAGCCGAAGAACACATTGCAGTAGCGGTAATTGGAGAGCAATCCCTCGTCGGGATAGTGTTTTGCGAGCGGCGCAGCGCCCGCGGACTGGTCCGCGGCGAAGGCGCATCCGCCTGTGCAGCACCATGACAGGAATGTTAGTACCAGAACAACCCGAAGCCGCATGACTTCCCCAGCGACACTATTCTTTCGCCTGGCGCGCGAAAGGTCAACGCCGCACGAGCTTTTTCGTCCGGCAAAGAGGCCCCTGAATCAGCAGCAGCAGGTCCGCTTCCGCAGGCTGCTCCGGGAAACGGCTCAGGTACAATCAATCGGTTCGATGAGTTGCACGACTACATCGTCACCCAGACTTTCGTCCGGAGCAATGCTCTGAATACCGTCCTGTTTTCAGTGGGTCTCGCGCTGCTCGAACCGCACGGGTTCCGCCATTATTTTCGGACGC
This sequence comes from uncultured Acidobacteriaceae bacterium, assembly GCA_963809865.1. GTDB lineage: Bacteria > Acidobacteriota > Terriglobia > Terriglobales > Acidobacteriaceae > CAVVDY01. Next base: position 296,616 of record CAWELL010000001.1, read on the forward strand.
ACTTTCTCGACAAGACCTTTGTGGGACTGTATCGCGCCAACGGCTTCGACCTGGCGCTGCTGATTCCGTATTTCATCGTTTTGATAACGCTTGCCTTCTACGGAATGCACCGGTATCAACTCGTCTACCTCTATTACAAGCATCGCAAGAACAAGGTAACGGACCCGCCTTCGCGTTTTGCCGAGCTGCCCAAAGTTACCATTCAGCTCCCGATCTTCAACGAGCAGTACGTGATCGACCGCTTGGTCGAGAGCGTGTGCAAGATGGATTATCCGCGGGAGAAGCTTGAGATACAGGTACTCGACGATTCGACCGACGAAACTGTGCAAGTAGCTTCAGCGGTTGTCGATCGTTATGCCGCGATTGGATACAACATCAGCTATCACCATCGCACCAATCGCGAAGGATACAAGGCGGGCGCGCTGGATGCCGGCCTCAAGAAGACAGACAGCGAGTTCATCGCCATCTTCGACGCCGACTTTGCGCCGTACCCCGATTGGATACAAAAGGTCATTCATCACTTTGCCGATCCGCAGATCGGCATGGTGCAGACGCGCTGGACCCACCTGAACCGCAACTATTCATTCCTAACTGAAGTGGAAGCCATCTTGCTCGATGGCCACTTTGTGCTGGAGCACGGAGGCCGTTCGCGCGCAGGGGTGTTCTTCAACTTCAACGGCACGGCTGGGATGTGGCGACGCAAGGCGATCGATGATGCAGGCGGCTGGGAGCACGACACGCTAACAGAAGATACCGACCTGAGCTACCGCTCGCAGTTGAAGGGATGGAAGTTTCGCTACCTGCAAGACGTGGAGTGTCCGGCGGAGCTGCCCATCGAGATGACGGCCTTCAAGACCCAGCAAGCCCGCTGGGCAAAGGGCCTGATTCAGTGCGCCAGGAAAGATCTGCCGTTCGTGTTGCGCGCCAACGTCTCGCGGCGCGAGAAGATCGAAGCCTGGTACCATCTCACCGCGAACCTCAGCTATCCCTTGATGATTGTGCTCAGCACGCTGCTGATGCCGGCCATGATTATCCGTTCTTACCAGGGCTGGTTTCAGATGCTGACCATCGATTTGCCGCTATTTCTGGCGTCGACGTTTTCCATCTCCAGCTTCTATCTGGTGTCGCAGAAAGAGCTCTACCCCAAGTCCTGGCTGCGGACGTTGCTCTATCTGCCTCCCCTGATGGGGCTGGGGATCGGGCTGACCATTACCAACAGCAAAGCGGTCATAGAAGCGCTTGTAGGGCATCAGACCGCGTTTGCGCGCACGCCCAAGTACCGCGTGGTCAGCAAACAGGACAGGACCATTGCTGCAAAGAAGTATCGCAAGCGACTCGGTTGGATTCCTTATATCGAGTTGCTTATCGGCGCCTATTTTGCCCTGACCATCTGGTACGCCATGTCGACGGAGAACTACTTTACGGTCCCGTTCTTGTTCCTGTTTGTCTTCGGATACTGGTACACCGGAATCATGTCGCTGATGCAGGGCCGCTTCGATGCCTTCGGCCAGGCTCGCTCAGCAGAAGAGCACAGCGTGAAACCGTTCCCGGTAGGAGTGTAAGGGGAAGTGGATGACGGACCACCGTAGCTCCACAGGTACTCTCCGGAGTTGTCATCCTGAGCGTAGCGAAGGACCTGCTTTCGCATGGATCGCCACGATGCATGCCGTAGCGAATCTGACGGGGAGCGGCCACGACCATCAGGACGCTTTATTATCACGCCACCAACAGCAGGTCCTTCGCTCCGGTCAGGATGACAAGGTAGAGGGAAACAGAATCGTGATGAGACAACCCGCAGGATTTTGGCCGTTTCGAATCTTGTTACTACTCGCCTGCTTCTCCCTCTCCTCCCACGCCCTCGACCGCCAGCCCAACGCCGACTACCACGCTCGCCGCGTGGCGCTAGCGCAGAAGCTAGACGGCGGAGTCGCTGTCATATTCGCGGCGACTGAGGCCGAGGGCCCGAACGCGACCTTCGGGTTTCGCCAGGACGACAACTTCTTTTACTTGTCGGGACTAACGGAGCCCGGCGCGGCGTTGGTGGTGGCTCCGACCTTCAACAAGAACTCATCGCAGCCTTACACCGAGATCCTGTTCCTTCCCGGGCGCAACCTAAAACAGGAGAAGTGGACTGGCCCCAAGCTTGGGCCAGACGACCCGCAGGCCAGCGCCGTCACCGGCTTCGATCGCGTCGCCAATCTCGATACGCTGTCGATCGAGCTTGCCAAGTTGCTCGCCCTCGGCCGTCCGGCTCTCTATCTGGATATGCCAGAGAGGGGTGAGCAGAACGCTGCGTCCGCCTTCCTTGACTGGTCGCGACGTGCCAACACGCTGGGTTTAGGTACGCGAGTCAACGACGTGAAACCTGCGCTCGCACAATTGCGCGTTATCAAAGACGCGGGAGAGATCGAACGCATACGTCACGCGACCGACGCCTCCATCGCAGCGCACTTCGCAGCCCTGCAAATGATCAAACCCGGTTTGAATGAGCACGATGTTAAAGCGCGGATGCAGTACGAATTCATGAAAGGCGGATGCGAGCGCCCAGCGTATGCGCCGATCGTGGGATCTGGTTTCAACTCCACCGTGCTGCACTACTCAGCCGACGATGCTCCGATCCGCGATGGCGATGTGGTGGTGATGGATGTAGCCGGCGAATACGCGATGTATGCGTCGGACATCACGCGCACCGCTCCGGCGAACGGCAAGTTCACCGACCGACAACGCGCAGATCTACAACATCGTTCTAGGTGCGCAACGAGCGGCGATGAACGCCTTCAAGTCCGGCCAGTATTCGCTTACCGGCGCTGATTCCCTCTACAAAGTGGCGTACGACTACATCAATACCCACGGAAAAGACCTGCACGGCCAGCCTTTGGGGCAGTATTTTATTCATGGTCTGGGACACTACGTCGGGCTGGAAGTTCACGACGTCGGCGACACCAAGGCGAAGTTAGGTCCGGGAATGGTATTCACCATCGAGCCAGGAATTTACATTCCCGAGGAGAAAATCGGCGTCCGCATCGAAGACATTTACTACATCGACCCAAACGGAAATCTAATCGATCTGACGGCTTCGCTACCGCACACCACCGAAGAGGTGGAAGCGGCGATGGCGGGAGCCTACAAGCCGATGAACTGAACTTCCGCTCAGTGCGCGCGTCACAGACGGCCTGACTCAATCTGATATCCTGAGTGTCTGTGGTGATCAAGGTCCTGTTTGTCGTCCTGATACTGAGCACCGCAGCAATCGTAGCCGTCGGCCTTGCCATACACTTCCGCGTCAGGCGTCATCTTGACAGCGCCCACCCGGAAGGCGAGAGGACCACGGCAACGAAAGCATCCGGTCAGGACGACAAAGCGGCTCACATAGCGAGAGCATCCGGGGAGGGCAACCATGGCGAAAACGGCGACAGGGATAGGTGAAGCATCGGCTGAACGTTCTTTCAGCGGAATGCGGCAAATCGCAGTCGTGGTTTGCGCCAGCGCAGTCATCACGGTCTGTGCGCGACTGGTGCTGCCTATGCCGTTCACTCCGGTTCCGCTGACGTTGGCGAATTTCGGCGTGTTGCTGGTTGGGCTAACGCTGGGCAGTAAACGCGGCTTCGCAGCCGCGGCTCTTTATCTGGGATGGGGCGCGATGGGTTTGCCGGTGTTCAGCCCGGCGGGACCCGGTGGCATCGCCCAATTACTCGGCCCGACGGCCGGATATCTTTGGGCTTACCCCGTTGTCGCGTTCGTTGCAGGCTTGATTGCGGAGCGCGGTCTGCCGAGCCTTATCCGCAACCTTCTCGGCGGAATGGCGGCCGAGGTTGTGTTGTTCGCGAGTGGAATCGCGTGGCTCGCGATACTTACGCATAGCTGGCAACATGCAGCGGCATTCGGACTATATCCCTTCCTCGCTGCTGAAGTGATGAAGGTAATGCTTGCGGCCGCCTTGGCGCGCCGTTTACAGCGAAGCTTCTAACCATCTTGCTCGGAGTTCCACAGGATCTCCTCGAAGTCGTGTCTCGTAGCATCAGGCGGTCGATTACCTATGAATAGCAATCCTGGCCACCAACTCCGCGAAATCACAGTCGCTCACAGTCCCGATTCGGACGACGCCTTCATGTTTTATGGCATGGCCACCAACAAAGTGCGCGTCCCCGGAGTAAAGTTCACGCATTCCCTCTGCGATATTGAGACCCTGAATCGCAAGGCGCTCGACGGCTTCTACGACATCACCGCCATCTCATTTCACGCTTATCCCTACTTGCAGGACAGGTATGCCCTGATGCCCAGCGGCGGCAGCGTAGGCGAAGGCTATGGGCCCATGATCGTGTCCCCGCGCCTCATACCCAAAGACGAACTTCGCAGCGTAACCATCGCGGTGCCGGGCACCATGACCACGGCTTACCTCGCGCTAAAGCTCTATCTGCCAGAGGCAATAACTGAGGTCGTGCCCTTCGACCAGATCATCCCGCGCGTGCTTGAAGGCAAGTACGATGCGGGACTCATCATCCACGAGGGGCAGCTCACGTTCGATCGTGTGGGCCTGCACCGCATTGTGGACATGGGAAAGTGGTGGCGCGAAAAAACAGGCATGCCGCTGCCGCTCGGAGGGAACGCCATTCGTCGCGAACTTGGGCGAAGAGTTGATCAACGCCAGTTGCCAGGCGCTGCACGACAGCATTCAGTACGCGCTTGAGCATCGCGAAGAAGCTCTGCAGTACGCCATGCAGTTCGCCCGCGACCTCGATGCTCAATTGGCCGACAAGTTCGTCGGGATGTATGTCAACGAGCGCACCCTCGATTACGGCAAAGACGGTCGCGAGGCTATCGTCAAACTACTCGACATGGGCTACGAGGCAGGCATCATCACGCACAAGCCGCAGGTCGAGTTTGTCGGCAGCGCGGCCCTTTCCAACGCGAGTTAGGCCAGCGAAGATGGGGGTCGTGATTGAGCAGAAGATTCCGCCCGGACAGAACCTGCTCATCGATGCCGACGATACACTTTGGGAAAACAACATATATTTCGAGCGAGCGATCGCTCATTTCATCAACTTTCTCGATCATAAAACTCACACGCCCGATGAAGTTCGCCTCGAACTGTGGGACGTGGAGCGCGAGGTCATCCGCCAACATGGCTACGGCATGCACAGCTTTGCCAACGCGCTAGTCGGATGCTTCGAACGGCTATCCGTCGATCCCGTGACTCCGCATCTGCACGAGCAGATCAAGGCCATCGCTTACAAGATTGCAGAGCATCCGATGGAACTCATGCCGCAGGTGCCGGAGACCCTGGCCGATCTGAGCCAGCGGCATCACCTGTTCATGGTTACCAAGGGAAACACCACCGAGCAGATAGGCAAACTCGAGCGTTCGGAGTTGAAGCTGCACTTCACCGCCGTCGAGGTCTTGAGTGAAAAAGATACCGCGGCCTATCGCGGACTGGCGGAGAAGTACGGCCTTGCGGACGATAAGACATGGATGATCGGCAACAGTCCCAGCTCCGATATCAATCCTGCGCTTGAAGCGGGCCTTCACGCCGTGTTTGTTCCTCACCACAATACGTGGGAGCTGGAGCGCGGCGAAATTATCTCGCCTCCGAACGGGCGCAAGCTGCTGCACGTGGAGGGCTTTGGACAGTTGCGAGAGATTTTCTAGTCGCGTTATGGCTGCATCTTCCGCTGCTCCAGCAACTTTTTTCCAGCAATTGGTTTATTGGAACTGCCCCCTCGTCTGCTGAGGAACCCATAGCGTGCAAGCTTTATCCAAGAGAATCACCGCACTCGTACTGGTCTGCGGTTTTGCAGCATTTGTGGCTGCCAAGAAAAAAGCCGCTCCGAGCGACGCCGCTGACCAGCAGAAGCGAGCACTCCATGCGCTCGATCGTCTGACCTTCGGTCCTCGACCCGGCGATGTACAGGCGGTCGCAGCGATGGGCGTAGACAAGTGGATCGACCTGCAACTGCATCCCGAAACAATTGATAACGCTGCTCTGGACGCCAAGCTCGCGCCATACCGCACATTGCACATGAGCGCGCGTGACATGGCAATAAACTTCCCTCCTCCACAAGTGCTGAAGGCAGTGCAAGATGGCAAGCTGCCAATGCCCAGAGATCCTTATCGGTATGCAGTCTATTCGGCAAACCTTGTTCGCCTGGAAGAGAAGAAAGAGGCCAAACAGAATCCCGCCGCCGGGCTGACACAAGTCGCAGCGAACACTCCGGCACCGAATAACGCTGCGAATGCTCAGAACGTCGCGCCCAACGCTCCCGACATGGACGAGCACTCGCGGCGTGAGCGCAATCACATGATCGAGCAACTGAGCCCGCTTGATCCCAGCACGCGAATGCAACGTATCCTGGCTCTTCCTCCCGACCAGCAAAGCGATCTAATGAAAGGTCTGCCCGAGCCGCGACGCCAGCAACTTCTCGCCGGACTCTCGCCAGAGCAGCGCGAAACAGTGCAGGCGCTAACGAATCCCATCGCAGTAGTTGACGGCGAGCTACAGTCAGCGAAGATACTGCGCGCCGTCTACAGCGATCGGCAACTGGAAGAGGTACTCACCGACTTCTGGTTCAACCACTTCAACGTCTATGTCGGCAAAGGCGCCGATCGCTACCTGGTCACGTCGTATGAGCGGGATGTCATTCGCCCGCACGTCATGGGAAACTTCAAAGACCTGCTCGTCGCTACGGCGCAGAGTCCGGCGATGCTGTTCTATCTCGACAATTGGCAGAGCGTCGGTCCGCACTCCGATGAGGCACTGGGCATCAAGCAAAACGTGGCGCAGAATCCGCGCGTGCGCTGGGGAAACGGACCGTTCGGGCCTCACCCTGTGATCTATCAGCCGCATTTGCAGCAACAACGAATGCCAGCCGGTGCCAACCCCAACGCGCAGCAAAAGAAACGCAGCGGCCTGAATGAGAACTATGCTCGCGAGCTGATGGAACTGCACACCCTCGGCGTCAACGGGGGCTATAGCCAGCAGGACGTCACGGAAGTCGCACGCGTCTTCACCGGCTGGACGTTACAGGACCCGCGCGACGGCGGCGGATTTGTTTTCAAGCCACGCTTGCACGAGCCCGGCACAAAGACGGTGCTGGGGCACAAGATCAAAGAGAATGGCGAGAAGGAAGGCACGGAGGTGCTCGAGATTCTCGCGCACTCTCCGGCAACTGCGAAGTTCATCTCCACCAAATTGGCCGAGCGCTTCGTCTCGGATAATCCTCCACCGTCGCTGGTGGCGGCCATGAGCAAGACGTTTCTGAAATCCGACGGTGACCTGCGCGAGGTGATGCGCACCATGTTTCGCTCGCAGGAATTCTGGGCGCCGGAGAGCTATAACGCGAAGGTGAAAACGCCGCTCGAGTTCGTGGCTTCGTCGCTGCGCGCTACCCAGACGGATGTGAGCGATCCGGTGCCGCTGATCTTTGTGCTTAATCAGATGGGAATGCCGCTGTATGGAATGCAGCCTCCCACGGGTTACTCAACGAAGGCTGACGATTGGGTCAATTCTGCCGCCCTGCTGGCGCGCATGAACTTCGCCCTCGGGCTGGTGACGAACAGGATTTACGGTAGCAACTTCGATATTGCGAAGCTGACGGATTATGGACCGATGAGCACAACCGATATCGATCCGTACCAGGCGCAGATCAAGCTGGAGCAGGTATTGCTCGACGGGCAAGTTTCAGCGCAGACGCACAATACGATTCAGTCGAGGCTCGCGACGCCCGCCGCCAGTGGTCCGGCACAGAACAGCACGAACGCTGTCGCCGCGTTGCTGCTCGGCTCGCCCGAGTTTCAGCGGCACTAGGTTCATTATGAGCATTACCCGGAGAACATTCCTGAAGGGCGGAGCGATGGCGGTGATCGGCACCGCCGCGGTTCCCAGCTTCCTCACGCGCGCGGCGTTCGGCGCTGTTTCAACCTCTACACGCAACAAGCGGCTGGTCGTAATCTTTCAACGCGGAGCCGCGGACGGACTGAACATCGTCATTCCACACGCGGAGCCCGCCTATTACCAGATGCGTCCCAGCATCGCGATTCAGCGCAGGCAGGTTGTCGATCTCAACGGATTCTTTGGGCTGCATCCGTCACTTGCGGGCCTCAAGCCGCTGTGGGACCAGGGATACCTTGCCATCGTGCATGCCGCCGGTTCGCCGGACACAACGCGCTCGCACTTCGACGCGCAGGACTACATGGAGTCAGGCACGCCCGGCGTAAAGAGCACGACCGACGGATGGCTGAACCGCATACTGCAAAGCGAGCAGCAGACCAAAGAAACCCCATTCTCGGCCGTCGCGCTAAGCCCGTCCCTGCCCCGCATTCTTTCCGGCAGAGCTCAGGCTGTGGCCGTCAGCAACGTGAACGCATTCGGCATCGCCGGTGACAATCCTGCGACGGTGCCGTTGGGTAACACCTTCGAAGCAATGTACGACCGGTCCGTCGATACCGTGCTCCACGGCACGGGGCAGGAGACATTCGAAGCGGTAAAGATGCTGAAGTCAGCCGATCCGAAAAAGTACGCGCCGGCTCCGGGCGCGAATTATCCCAATGGCCGCTTCGGCGATGCGCTTCGTCAAACCGCGCAGTTGATCAAGTCAAACGTGGGCGTGCAGATCGCGTTCACCGACATTGGAGGCTGGGACCACCACGTCAACGAAGGCGCAGCCGAAGGGCAACTTGCCAATGTGCTGCGCGAGTTTGGCCAGTCAATCGCAGCGTTCTGGGTCGACCTTGGCCCGCTGGCGGAAGACACCGTGATTGTCACTATGTCGGAGTTCGGACGCACCGCGCGCGAGAACGGCAATCGCGGCACCGATCACGGCCACGCCAACGTGATGTTCGTGCTTGGCGGCCCCGTCCGCGGAGGTCGCATTTACGGGCGCTGGCCGGGACTCGATCCTTCGCAACTCAATGAAGGCCGCGACCTCGCCCTGACCACAGACTTTCGCCGCGTTCTGGGCGAAGCGGTGTACCGGCACGTCGGCAATCCAAACCTGAATACGGTGTTTCCAGGCTACGACAATTCGCTGGCGGCGTTCCTGCGGTATTTGGGATAATGCAGCTCAATCAGCAGCGGGGAATTTCCATATCCAGGGCATCGTGGTGGGGTCAAATCCCTCGCAACCACTAGCCAGTCCGAGCTCCTCTGCTCTGAGATTCAACATCTTGCCGACTAGATCCAGCGCGTAATGAAGCGCCTCAATGGCGTCCAGACCAGCAGGCGCGAGTATCTTCCCATCCATTCCAAGTCCGATGATCTCGGCTGGGCAGCGATAGAGGTATGGGAGAGCTTGGACAGGGAGGCCTAACCTGACCAGCACCTGCCTCTCGCGACCATCCGACTCGCGGAGAACGACACGGCGTTCCGCTATCACCATTCCGAGGGAGAGCAGTTGTGGATAGGGGCTTTTCGGTGAAGGCGAGCCAGCTACGAGTTCTTCGGGCATAGGTTAGGACCGAAGCATCTATTGCGGCCCAGGAAGAGGTGACGCACCGCCCGGAGGAGCAGGGGGCGGGACGCTAACCGGCTGCGGCTGCTTCTGGGGCCCGATCGTCGTCGTCTGCTGGTCGGGATCAGTGGTCGATGGGTATTGGGCCTGTTCTCCCGGACGCATCAACGTGGGAGCGTTGGCCGGTTTGGGCTTGGGCTTGGCGTCGGCTATCTCCGATTCGGCAGACTTCAGATCGACTTCTTTGTCGGTACGAACGATCTTCTGGCCGTCGACGGTCATGATCTCCAGCCGCGCAACTTCGTTGCCTTTGAAACGCACGAAGTCCACTTCTTCCGGTGGAGTGCCATAGATCCACTCTTCGTAGTCCTGGCCCTTGTCGTCCTTGTCGCGGATTTTCTGCGGCGCGCGGCCCTTGGCGTAGACCACCATCTCCTTGTCCATGCCGACCAGCACCTGGTGGTTTTTGATCGCCTCCTTCACCTTGGGAGGAAGCGTTTTCTCATAGGCTTCGGCCGTGGTAAGAGCCTTGAAATCGAATACCAGATCGAGCAGGGCGCGCACCTGCTCCCCCGTCATCTCCGGGACGTACTTGTCGAACTCGAGCTTCACAATCGAGCCGTGCGCGTCGAGGCTCTGGGGAGTAGGGGTGCCCGGCACCTGGCCACCGCCCATCGGTCCGCCAACTTCGATGCGCTGATACCACTTCGGCCCTTTCCTGGGGCCCCCGTTGATCTCGAAGATGATCTCTTTCTCCCTGACATCAACGGTGGTGATAACGCAGCGATCACCAGGTCTGGCAGCCGGTCCGTTCTCAGCGACCATCTGGGCCACACCCATCTGGTTAGGGCTGACCACGCCGTTCTTGATCGCAAGACCTTGTTTGCCCTGAGGAAAGAGGACGCGCGAATAAACCCGCTCAGCCTGCAGGCTACGAATGATTTCCAGCCGCGTGCGCGAGCTGATCTTCGGCGCGTTAGGATCGACGATTGAAGGCGCAGGGCTTACGTTTGGCTTTGACTTGATATCGCTCGCGGCGAGAGGACGGACACAGAGGGGTACTATTAGCAGCAGCGCTGCAAATCCAACCACAGTGGAACGACAGCCAAACATGATTCCCCGCTGCCTCAGATTATAAGCCCGCCGGCGAGGCCGCGGACTACATTAGTTTTGGATGCTGGCCGCGCCGTCGAGGTGCTCGGATTCCGGTCGCGGAAATGTCAAAGGTTGGCCCAAACGCTGGAGCGGCCACTTCCAGATGACCAGCAGGCCAATGACGACGGCGAAAACACCGGGAACGCTGGCCTCGACCCCATAGCTTCCGCCGGTCAGCCAGCGCGGGCCGGTCGCAGTCCCACGCACCACAACGTCGAATATCCGTAGCCCGCTGACGGGAAGGCCAAACAGCAGTCCCAGCGCGGCGTTCCATCCGAAGTGAATACCCCAGCACAGCCATAGAGCGCGAGTGCGCAGGTACGCGATCGCGAGGACGAGCCCGATTAGAACCGTATTCAGCAGCCCTAGCGGGCTGGCTCCGGGATTGAAGAGGTGCACCAGCGCGAACAGCACCGAGAAAACCGCAATCGCACCGATGGGGCCGATAGCTTCTTCCAGGCGCTGAAAAGGATAGCCCCGGAACATCATCTCTTCGGCTAGAGCACCGAAAATTAGCACGATAAGCACGACGGCGGCGCGTCCCAAAGCACGGGGATTGACATGAGGGTCCAGACTGACATCAGCACAGACCACGACGGGGATCACTGCCGAGGAGGCGAGTATCAGTCCCAAAATGCATCCTGCCCCGAGGTGGCGCCCCCAGCCTGCGACAATGGGAAATCCCAAGGCTGCGACCGGCTGTTCCTCCACCTGGTCGGCGACCGTCAACAGCCAGAAGTAGATCCCGAATAGCACCGCCGCCAGCAAAGGACGAAAGATCGCTTCGAAGCGCAGCACATGTTCGCCTGCGAGCAGCGCGGCGATAAACGAGCACGCCACAAATGCCGCGATGGAGAACGCGACCGATAGCAAGAAGCTCCACACCGGCTGCAATCGTCCGCTAGGAGAGGTGAACATGGCAGAGACTCAGGAATTGCCTCTGGGGCTAAAGCCCCCCATTGAAAGAAGCTCCTTCGGCACCGCAGAACCCGTGCCCCTTCAAAGCCGCGTGAAAGCGCAAGCCTTTGGATACCACTTGGAAGTCCAGCGGCTGGCCGCCATTGTCACGTATCGCCGCCAACACTCGCTCGCGACTACCCTCTTCTACGAGCACGATGACGCAACCTCCGCCGCCGGCTCCGCAGACCTTGGCTGCGCGCCCGCCATGCCTGCGAGCAGCAGCGATCAGCGAATCAATCAGCGGAGTTGTGATGCCCGGAGCGTTGCTGCGACGCAGCTTCCATTCTTCGCGCAGCAGGCGCTCAACGTCGTCCCATGCGGCCGAGTTCAGCGCGCGGCGCATTTGCTGTGCGATTTGCGAAATCTGCTCGAAGTTGCGAATCGTCTTCTTATCTGCGTCAATGTGCCGTTTGAATACCTCCCAATTATTGATGCCCGACTGGCGTGGCGCACCGGTGTAGCAGAGCACAAAGTGGCGGGTCATCTCGTCGGCTGTAATCGGGATGGGTTCGCACCACACCCCTGCGGGCGAGAGGTGAATAGTGTTCACGCCGCCGTACATCGCGGGATAGTAATCCTGACAGCCAGTGGGAACTTTGATCAACTGTGCTTCAACGTTTTGCGCGATGACACGTATCTGCTCAATGTCGAGCGCCTGCCCAGTGAAGCGCGCCAGCACCGCCGCGGTTGCGATCATCAGCGCCGAGGAACCCGAGATGCCCGCGCCTGCTGGAGACTCAGAGTGCGTCTCCAAAGTGAAGCCAGCCTTGGGCTGAAAGAAGCGAATCAGATACGCCGCAAGCGGGTGCTCGTAGGTTTTGGCAAGCATCAGTTCGTCGAGCGAGGCGAAACATTCTGAGCGGCCGGTGTCGTGTGAGATCAGCGATATCTCGCGTCCCGGCTGCGGGGTGAGCTTGCAGCTCGTCATGATCGACAGCGCCATGTTGACTGTGACCGCTCCGGGATGAAACAGGTAGAGCGGCCAAATGTCGTAAGTGCCGCCGGCAAGATCGGCGCGGCAGGGCGCCTGGGCAAAGATGGCTGGCGAATGTTCAGACGAATTTTGCGTGGCGCGCGGCACGTTATGAATCTCCTGAGGAGATTTCCCTGCCCACCGCCAACACCTCGCTGACTACCTCGTCCAGATCAGCACGCGTGGCGCGGTGGTTCACCACACAAATTCTCAAAGCGAAGCCACCGTCGATGGTCGCGTTCGAGAGAAATACACGTCGGCGGCGCACAACGTTAGGCAGAATCTTTTGATTAAGCCGGTTGACTTGATCTTCAGAAACAGGCCGATTCTGGGGAACGTACCGGAAGCAGACCGCGCTCAACGGCACGGGCACCAAGCGCTCGAGTTCGGGCTCAGCATCCACTCGTCCGGCGAAGTACCTGGCTAGATCAAGGTCATTGCGGACGGACTCGCGAAAGCTCTCCAGTCCGTGGTAGCGCAGCGACAACCAGAGTTTCAGCGCACGAAAACGGCGTGACAGTTCCATGCTCTCGTCGAAGAACTGAAAATTCTCCAGCGAATCGGCGAAGTACGACTGCGCGTAGTCGCCGGTATGGGAGAATGCCCGCTGCGCCCGCGCCTGCCTGCGATACAGCAGGCATCCGCAGTCGAGCGGCTGGTAGAGCCATTTGTGCGGGTCGAGCGAAATCGAATCAGCCTGATTCATGCCGGGGAACTTCTCCGGCTCGGCAATAGCGGCCAGCGCACCATACGCCCCATCGATGTGAAGCCATGCGCCGGTCTGCTCGGCGATCGTCGCGAGAACATCGAGCCGATCGATGCTGCCGGTGTTCACCGTTCCTGCGGAGCCGACAATCGCGATCGGCGTAATGCCTGCCGACTTGTCGCGCTCGATCGCCTGCTGCAGTAAATCGAGTCGCATTCGAAATTCGTCGTCGCACGGGATCAGGCGCAGGTGATCGCGGCCAAGGCCCAGCAGCGCGACCGCCTTGCCAATGGACATGTGAACTTCGGTTGATGCGTACACCGCGCCAAGTCTGGTCACTCCATTTTCGTTAGCCGGCAGCAAGGCCTCGCGCGCCATCGCTAGCCCCATCAGGTTCGCCGACGAGCCGCCTCCTGTCAGGCTTCCTGTGAAGCCATCGCAGCCGATCATCTTCGCCAGCCATCCCACCACAGTGCGCTCAATCGTGACCGCCGATGGCGAGGAGCGCCACGCCGTGACGTTCTGATTGAGCACGCTGGCCAGCAGATCGGCAGCCGCAGCAACCGGCTCGCCTGAGCCCAGCACATATCCGAAGAACCGCGGTCCGCAGGGACGCACCGTGTCGATGATGTCGCTCAAATCGTCGAGCGCTGCCATCCCTATGCCGTGCTCCGACAGCGTAGCCGCGAACATTCCCTGAACGCGTTCGCCCGTGACATCAGGAAAGCTGGGCAGATTGTTGATGGAGCCGAGATAGGCGAGAGCGATCTGCGTGATGCGCTCGTAGACCTGACGATATTGTTCCGGCGAGAGAGCTAGCGGGTTCATGGAAAGGAAATGAGTGCCGAGGCAATTTTACAAGCAGGGACAGCGATTGTTCAGAATCAAGCCTTGACTAATTACTAGTTGCTATCTCACAGTTCGTTATAGCTGATCAACCGTACGCCGCGCTTCTCCAGCGCGCGCTTGGCTTCGGGCGAGGTGAGCGTTTCCAGTTCCTGCTCGCGGGAGGTGCGCAGCCGAGTAAGAATGCCACCCAGGTCGCTGTCGTTGTAACCCGGGTGGCAAACGAATTCCCAAGTTCCCTCCGGGAGATTGGACGCGATCTCAACAAACATGCCGAGATCCAGGATTCCGGTGACCTGCACGCCAACGGATCCATCGGGCGTGCGCAGGCCGTGGCGGCCGACCTCACGACGGAAGCTGGCGGCGAAGCCGCGCAGAACGCTCATCTGCAAAGAGCGCATGGCGAGTTTGAAATTAGTCGCAAGACGAGTGAGTGGCAGGCCATCTCCGGGACCAAATGGGTTGCGAACCGCAGTGATCCCACACACCATCGCAGCCCGCAGCAGCGGGCGCAATACCGCCGGAAACGTGTGCGCGTGTTTGTGGGTGTCGAAGTGCGAAGGCGTCACTCCAGCCTGCTGAATGCGCCGCATCTGGGCTGTCGCTTCGGCTTCCAGTTCGTCTGCGTTGATCCTGCCGGTCAGCGCCGCGGTTGCGAACGAACCCAGGCTCTCGCGAAACCGCGCTGCTCCATCCCCGCTTCCCAGTAGCGAACGAATCTGTGCAGGAGGCGAAAGCGGAACGCCATCCACCAGCACGATATGGCATCCGACGCTGAAGGGCGTTGCACCTGAAGCGACCGTGCGCGCCAACTCCGCCGCGTCCTCGAAGGCGCGAGCGCCGGCCATCATCGTCGCCGAGGTCACAATTCCGCGCTGATGGGCTTCGACGATGGCCCGATTTACTCCCAGGGTTAAGCCAAAGTCGTCCGCGTTGACAATAACCCTGCGCACGAGCCCAGTCTAACAAGCTATGCCATAGAGGGAGCTTCGACACGGACGCGGCTCACAATATCGCGCGCGATGAGATACTGCTCTCATGCAAGCACCAGCCTATACCGCCGAAGAGGCGCTACAGCGGCTCAAGGACGGCAATGAGCGATTCCTTCGCGGTGAAGCCAGGTTCCCGTCGGTCCGCAAAGAGACTTTGGCCGATCTCGCGAAGGGCCAGAGTCCTTACGCAACGATCCTTGGATGCAGTGACTCGCGAGTTCCGCCGGAGTTGATCTTCGACGCCGATTTCGGCGAACTGTTCATCGTCCGCGTCGCCGGAAATGTCGTTTCCGCCGAGGTGATGGGAAGCTTGCAGTATGCGGGAGCCCATCTGCGCACATCATTGTTCGTTGTCCTGGGCCACGAGGGCTGCGGAGCGGTGAAGGCGGCTGTGGACTCCATGTTGGATGGGGTTCAACATCACTCGCGAATACAGATACTGGTTGACAGCATCGTGCCGGGACTGTCGCGCTTAGACGACAAACTCGCAGCCGAACAGCGATTCCAGCAAGCGGTCGAAGAGAACGTGCGCTGGTCGATACAACAACTGCTGGTGACGCCGGAAGGCAAGTCGGCCGTGGAAGAAGGACGCGCAAATATCGTCGGCGCTGTGTATGAGATTGCTTCCGGCCGGGTGCGCTGGCTGGAGTGAGCCGCGCGCCTTTTCTTCTGTTACAATCGATGAGTCGCGTACGAAAGGCTTTCACGCAGCCTGTCTGGACGGCGAGCCAATCACCAACGGCGACGCGGGTTTCCGCTACCCGATGTAACCAAAAGCGGGGTCGTAGTTCAGTTGGTTAGAACGCTGCCCTGTCACGGCAGAGGCCGCGGGTTCGAGTCCCGTCGACCCCGC
>CAWELL010000002.1:0-370497 GCA_963809865.1 uncultured Acidobacteriaceae bacterium
TCTCCTCAAGAGCCGCAAGTCCGGGGGCCTTTCGCAGATGTCGGATCCGATGCCAGCAGTCGCCACGTCTCCATTCCGGGACGAGCTCAAGGATTCGGTTGATCGCCTCACGCTTTTTGGCAGGCCCCTGTTTGATACTGGCAATCAGCAGTTGATCGATTGCCGCCAGTCGCATACTGGCTTTATTTGTAGTTTGTCCCCGAGCCGCGGACACTGCTGACCCCACTGAATAAGGACTCTGAATCATGACGGTGCTGATCGCGACAATCCCAAATGCACAGGTCGCGGTCACCGTCGCTCAATCTGCAGAAGACGAAGTTGGCTGGCCGTTCTTGTACGGGACATGTGATCCCGCTTCGTTGCTAAGCGACGCGGCTAACCCGGATCGCAAGGATGGCTGAGCTGTTCCATATATATTGCAGAGGTCGGATGAGGCGGGAAAGCTCAAACCAGATTGGTATGAAAATCTGAGGACAGTGTCTGGTTAAAGCCAGAGATATCTTTCTGAAATGAACAATCGCGCTGAAATGAACAATCGCGGAACGGTTGGGGGACTCAACTGAACGGAAGTGGCAATTAAGAGATGATCTCGAGCGCTTTATTGAGTTGGTCGTCGGTCCCATCAGCCAGACGCACGGGATCAATCTCGATGCAGATGTCGGGCACTACGCCTGATCCTTCGTTGTAGCTCCCACTTGCACTGTACCAGCCGACCACGGGCAGGTAGAGCGTGTAACCACAACCCACATCGAATACCTCAGCACCCGCCACTAAGCCAGCAGTTTTTTCGCCGACCACCGTAGCGAGCTTCGTATCCTTTGCGAACTGGGCAGCCATTTCGCCGGCAGAACTGGTCTTTGCATTGATTAAGAGAACAATGTGTCCGTGGAACGGCTGAGGTCCTAATCCCTGTGTGAGCAGCACAAGTGACTTGTCTCGAACTGAAAATTGCACCAGTCTGAATATAATTCCGGCCCTGGTGTCCGGCATCCGTACTCGCGGAAGCTGGGCAACGTCGTATCCATGCCGGTGCCGTGTTCTGGTGATGTCGTAGCCGATGGGAATCCGGCCAGGGCACATATAGCTGACGAGCCGTGCGAAGCCAAGACTGCCGCCGATGCAGCCACGCAGGTCGATGATCAGACGATCACAACCCTGTGATTTCAGCGACGCCATCGCCGCATCGAGCACTCGCGAGAAGCGAATGCCAAACATTCCGGAAAAGTAGGCGACTCTGACCAGGCCAATCCGGTTCGTCAGCATCCTATAGCTGATGCTCTTGGGTTCGACGAACGGAAGCCTCGGTCTCGTCGCCTTTCTTTCCGGCACCATTACGGCAACGTCCTGGGTTGTCGTGTCATTTGGCGCTTGAATTGTCAGGTGGTGTTCTGCCCCGAACCGAAACGCGGGATATTCAGGCGGAGCGGCGGGGACGCCGTTCACGCTTACGAGTAGATACCCCGGTCGAACTCCGCTGCGCGCAGCCGCACCGCCCTCGAACACATCCAGAAACATCCATCTTTGTGTCTCCGAAATGGTTACTGATCGGAAGGTCGCACCAATGGCATGTTCCGGTTTGATCGGATTCCTGTTGGAGCGGTAGAAATCTGTATGGCTGGATTTAAGTTCAGCCAAGAGATCCTTAATGCCCCGCTCGAAAGCGTCATCGTTCTCTGCAGCGAGCAACGACGCGGTGCGCTCTTCAAAGTCCTTGCTCCACTGGTCGAGATCGACGCTTCCAATATTGACGTGACGCTGTAGCACCAGGTTCCGGACGCGAAAGACGATCTTTCTTCGGGCTGCCGAGTCGAGCATACCGTTCACTTTTGCACCGGGGACGGGACGAATCCCTCTACAGTGAATCCTGCCCAGTAGTAAGGCAGTGCTTTAGTCGGGCCAAAAGTGCTCAGCATGCTGTTTTTTGCGATTCTGAGTGCGTCCGGCACGGACTTCTTCTTCTCCAGCTGTGCGTAGAAGCTCTTCATCAAGTAGAGCGTTGTGTCGTCGTCGATGGACCAGAGCGTCGATATGACGGTGCGAGAGCCTGCTAGCAGAAAGGCTTGGGAAAGAGTCTCCACACCTTCCTCCCCTTCGAGCGGTCCCACCGCCGTATCGCAAGCTGACAGGACGACCAGATCTGCATTCAACGGCAGCTGTACCACTTCGGAGGCCTGGAGAAATCCATCATCTCCGCTTTTCGGATCACTCAGCAGCACGAGAGCGGCCCGATCCGGACGGGTCTGGGTTCGCAATGGCGTGGACTGCAAGGTGAAACATGGAATGGTTTGTTGAATTTTTGAAAGCGGTTTCTGTCGCCTTATTGCCAATGAGCAGTTCATTTAGTTTGTTCGGTAAGGCGCTGACGGCAGCCCGCGCCTCATCTCCGGAGCTTGGGAGGTCGGAAAGGACCGTGTCATTGTAGCCGCGGGTTACGGCCGTCTCTCTTAGGTTACTGTGGCCATAAGGAACGCCTCCTACCGCAAGAAGACCTTGGTTTGAATGCTTTGTGGGGTTTGCCGTCCGCAGCAGAAAGAAACTGGTAGCCGACGGCGCGTAATCCACTGACTGGGACTCGACCACATACTGGCCGTGTGAATTGATGAGACCGTCAAATGGCGCAAGGTGAAGCTGCCCGTCGCGGATCACAATGAGTTGCTGCTTGGTTTGGGCTTCGGGGATTGGCTCTAGAAGCAATTGAAACAATGTGCGTGACTCCGTTCTCGCCGCGCGTTTGGCCTTCACCTCCTTCAGGTAATTGACCACTGCCGACGAGATTGTCGTTTTGTCTGCCAACTTCACTATTCGGTGGTTGTTCTTGGTGACGATCAAACAGTATGAGGCTGGGTCATCAACTACGTATTCAAGGATTACCTCGGAAGGTGACAGGCTATTTTGCAGTTGTGCGAGAGTAACTGTCTGGTGCTCTTTTGCTTTCAGTATGCTGATGTCGGGTGTAATCGACCTTGACTGCTCGGCCAAGAAGATGGCATCGCGAAGCTGCGTGATTTCTTTATCGGAATGCGCAGACATGAGCTTGAGGCGAAGCTGTGCAATCTCGTGCTCGGCCACGACGGCTTCGGGCGATGGTTTAGCGCCGGACATTAGCAGATCCGTCAGGACCCGTCCGCGGGCCTGTTCGAGAATGGCAAAGGCTTTCGCCACATCCCCGGTGTGCTCCGCGACCAGAGCAAAGTGTTTCGCATATAGATCGCCGGCGCCTTTTATCAGGGCTGTCTTACCAAGTACGCTGTCGGCATTGCCTATCATCACGTCCTGAATTGCAGCAGCTCGGTCGTACGTGTGATCCGCTTGAACGTATTCGTGTTGCGCGATCTGAATTTCGGCCAGAACCCCAAGAAATCTGGGGACCTGTGGGATAATGCCAAAGCTCTGTGCCGATTTGGCGGCTTCGTTAGCCAGCTCTTCTGCTTTGGGAAGGTTTCCACTTAGCCGGTACAGGTTCGAGAGCTCGCTCTGATACTCCGGAATAACTTTCCTGCTATCAACAAGCACCACATTCTGGACTGCTTCGGTCATGTATGTGATAGCTCCCGGAAGATCGTTCTGCATCAGGGCGAGTTTTGCTGCCGTTGAGTACAACTCGGCGATCTGTCCCGGATTGTTTTGCAGGTCAGGCCGGGCGAGCACCTTCTTCAATTCTGTCTCCGCTTCTTCGGTTCGGCCCATATTAACCATTGCCAGGAGCCGTGCTGCCTCAGCGATCACGGGATAACCGGCATCCGGAGTTGCATTCGCAAGGGCGATAGCGCGATCGGCGTATGGCAAGGCCTGGTCATTCATACGTTGCATAACCAACCCGGATGCCGTCGTTGACAGGAAAAAGATTTGACCTCCGATGTCCTTGATCGAGGTGGCTCCGATCAGAGCTTCTGCCACTTTCTTCTGGGCGCTGGGAAGATCCCCGTCATAAAAATCGGCGAAACCTAACTGACCTAAAGCTCGGTATTGCCACTTTGCATTACCAAGCTCTAGTGCCAATTTGCGGACCTCGGTCCAATCGCGGCGCATCGCCGCGTTGTCGATCTCTCCATCAATTTCGCCTTTGACGGCCAGGCAATACATCCGTAGCTCTAAGTCCGATTGCAGTATTGGATTCGCTGCAAGTTCCTGCGCCAGCTTGTACGAGCGTTCCGGCAGCGGAACTGGCTCCGCGCCGGCTCTGATTGCTGCCAACTGCGCATATAGAGCGTTCCTTTTGTCGCCACCAGCTTCAAACAATTGCCTGGCCTGCAACAGGTAGGGGCGAGCCGCCGGCCAGTTGTAGAGGTCGGAGAAATAAAGCCCCCGCTGCAAAATAGCTTCGGGTGAGTCCTGGGAAAAGCCACCTACAACGGAGGCTATTAGGCAAATGAGCATGACAAGAATTCTGGGCTTTGACATAAATCGGTAATCTCGCGATTTTTTCGACAAATACTCCGTGCCTTTAATGGCGTTGTTCCGTGTTGTTGGGGAGAGCCGTCTGGATCAAAACGGGGACACTGAGCCGCCTGCCGCCTGATGAAACACGAAGTCTGTAGCTCCCTGGGGAAATGCCCCTGAAGTCCGCGT
Organism: uncultured Acidobacteriaceae bacterium; assembly: GCA_963809865.1. Classification (GTDB taxonomy): domain Bacteria; phylum Acidobacteriota; class Terriglobia; order Terriglobales; family Acidobacteriaceae; genus CAVVDY01. The sequence continues at coordinate 4,570 of CAWELL010000002.1, forward strand.
GAAGCTGCAAAAGTGTGTCCCCATTTTCTCGGTGCGCCTGCGATGATACCGACCAGACGACTTGTTGCCCGGACGTGAGACTTACCAAGTAGCGGCGCTCTTCACTTCCAAGAGGCAAGCGCAGGCTTAAAGCCACGGGCGAGCTGGACGGGATTACTTGAGGGACCGGACGTGCCGCACTCTGTTTTGAACCGCGTGTTGGAGATGCAGTACTGAGGTCGATTAGCACTGGGATGTAGCTGGCCGGTGCCTGGGGCTTTTCAGGCGCAACTATCGGCGCTTGATTCCGCGGCGCGATTATCGTTGTCCTGCGGTGCTTGGCAAGGAACAGGTAACTAACAATCGCCAGAACGGCTGCGACACCCAAGGCCGCCGCGGAGCGCTTGATCAAGGTAATCTTGCGAAGCTTCGCCCTCGATTTTGCAAGATGACCCATATAGGCGTTGAAACAGGGAGAGCAGCACGTGAGATGCTCGCTTATGGACACATCACTTTCGAGTGGTCGAGTCGCCATCAACCGGAGTGCATCATCGGCCGGGCAGCCAGCGCGCTCCGGGTTTGGAAACGCGTCAGACAGATACGACCGGGCGAACACCAGTGGCTCTTCGTCCTTCCAAAAAGCGTCACGTTCTGTTGTTTTTCTTCTCACTATCGCATCTGCCTTACAGGAGCGACATCGCCCGCATCATCTCAGTCCAAGCCTTCTCCTGGCTTTCTGGAATGTCTGGTTGACCCTCGATTCCGCAGCGTGACTTGATATTCCGTATGACCTGCCAATCTCTTTCCATGAAAAGCCCGCAATACGGCGCAACAGCATGTCACGTGTTGTCGGGTCACATAAAGTTAGTAGTTCGTCAATCAGAATCTTATTGTCGATTGAGGGTCTAGGATCAACCCCGTTCGGCGCCCCTAGTGCGTGGAACCGGAGGGACTCTGCCAAGGACGTTTCGCGCTTGCGTTTTTTGTTAATGCGCCGAATGAAAGCGCGGAAGAGATACGACCGAAGATCCCGTATGGGCCGTTGGGACACTGCCTTGGCGCTCACGACGCGCGAGACTGTCGCTGCCGCCTCTTCGAGCAGATTTGCTGCGACAGCGGGATCAATGAGTAGCCTTTCGGCATGTCGTAAAGCACGCTGCCCGATTTCTTCGGCGGCGTGCAGCACGGCAGGGCTGATTCGCCGGCCACGACGGTCTACCGGATTAACGCGAACCCCGGTACGGTCGGGATGTGCCTGTTCAGCCATTGGGGACCATCGCGCCGGAGACAGCTTATCCGAACCATCCCAAAGAAGCCGCAGCAATGACTTCTGAGGCCGACAATGCCGCTTATTGAGGAAGAGTACCGGCTCGCGCGAAAACCTCAATTGTAAAATCTACAACCTCGGTTTCGGACCCGGATAGAGCGATCAGGATTTGCACCGCATAGAAACGCTGAAGAATACCGACGAAACTCTCAAGGAGCCTCTGAATCAGAACACTTCGATGAATGGCACTGACGGAGCGGCGTTTCGGAATTTTACAGGACGATACTGGACGCGCCACGCGCGTTTTGGACTTCAGCAAGACGACCCTATAATGCCCGCCGAGAGTATGCGTTCGACGCCCTCAATTTCATCTTCGTCGGTGCCCATCTGCCGCGAGCGCGTCGTGCGCGTCCAGCAGCAGGAGAAAGTCGCTATCTGTGAGTTCGCCAATCGAACCAAGCTGTTGGTATCCCGCTTTTCTTGGATCTCATGTCGCTATCGGTGACGACATCGCTTTTCCCGTTCTGACGGGAGATGCAGTTCGTACAGAGATCTTGATCACCAAGAATGCGGGTGCCGGCCCCAGGCGTTATCTCTACCATGTGCCAATCGGGTACGTAAGCCAGCCCAAACAGGACAAACGAAATCAGCACTTCGTTTCGGCCGAGGTTCACCATGGAGGCCTTGGCATCAGTACGGTTTTCCTGCCGTGCGAGGTCCTGCGCGACTACTTCTATCGCTTACCTCAGATGCCGACCGTAGAGCCGATCATCCGACCGCTGTACGAGGTCTTGCGTATTCCAGCCAGCGCTTCTCCCTCTGAGCTGCGCGTAGCTTTCAAGCTACGCGACCTGGAACTCAAAACGGCAGGCGCGCCGCGCAGCCAGCGAGTGGCACTGGAGCGGGCTTTCAACATCGTCAGTCAGCCTGAATTGCGCGCCTGCTACGACGCGCTGCTGGCCGATCCCGAAGCCCCTGCGATATTTCCGTACGGTGGATTTGGCTCCCTACTGGTTGCGGGTGAGCGTATCGCGTGACGGACAAACATTCTTCGCTCGCCGCATTCTTGCGTTTTCACCGCAACTCCGGCGCCGGCGATTCCATGTGCCACTGCGCAGGTGCGATTTCTACGACGACCGGGCACTGTGCCGCGACGTGCGTCGCAAGCTCGAGTTCTGGCTCGATCCGGCCGCTCTGCATACTTTTTGGGATCGGACATGGAATCAGTGGAGACATCTTTTAGGAACAAAGATCGAGGTCGAAGGCACGTTCGTACAGACTGGCAAATACCGCAAACGCAGCGGCGAGTGGGATCTCGTCATTTGGGAAACCGCATTACCGAGTCGGCTGGAGGTCAAGCTGCCTGCTGATTTCCAGCAACAAATAGAATCCGCTCGAACGACATATCACCGCTTCGGTCAGTACTCGCAGGCATTGGATCAGATCCGGCTGCGCCTGGAACATCACGCGATCGAGAAGGCAGAGCTTGAACGCATGTGCTCCGAGCTGCGTCTCCCCGGTAACTTTGACGTTGCCCAGATCAGTTGGCGTGCGGACTACGACCCGTTCTTTTTTCGCCAGCTGTCTCGCCGGGCCCGCCGGATCTATTTTTTTCGCGACGAATACATTTTCGATGTTGAGAAAGCCGTCGTCGTCGAAACCCCTCAACTCGGCCACGCGACTTACGTCTTCGCCAAGCCCCGGAACATGGATAGCTTTCTCGCTCTGTACACCAAGATCACCAAGGACGACATTCGGCGGAACCGCAACAATGCCGCCGAGCGGCTCGGATTTCTGGGACGCGTCATTCACGGTACGAATCCCAGAGTTTGGCTCAAGGAGATCAGGCAGCGCTTGGGTGAGGCAATCGACTTTGAGGTAGCTATTGGAGTGTGATTCGCGAACCGACCCCACGTGCCGCATCTCCCGGGGCGAATGCGATTCTGTCCCCAGTCAAAGTGCGATTGGTGAAATATTGCTCCGACGCAATCGGGCTGACACTCCGCCATCCGTTGCTGTCGCCATCAGCGAACAGAAACTGAGATGGCTGGCCTTGGCAACGACAGTTTCGCTGCCCGCTAACGGCTCCTGCCGTTTCCATTCGCTGCCAATGACTACGCCCGTTTGACGACCCTTAAATTGGGGAGTAACAACAGCGCTGGAGAGGCACGGTTGTATCTAGCGCGGAAACTGGCCATAGGAAGCTACCGCCGATCACCAACCGGCACGCAAGTTCCAACCGAAACCGGGAACAAAAGCTTGGAGGTCCCCAATGGAAAATTCGAACCAGAAATCCGCACTGCCAATTGTGGCAATGGCGCCCTTATCGTTCGAGCCGCTTCTTGACTCGGATGAGGCTGCAGCCCTGCTCAAAATTCATCCCAAAACGCTGCAGCGCCTGGCCCGAAATGGCGAGATCTGCGGCGTACACGTCGGCAAATTGTGGCGATTCCGCGTCTCCGCTCTCAACGACTGGCTCAACCGCAAGATCGCCTGATGCTGATATCCCCTTCAGGTCGTCAGCAACATGTCGCGGTAAAGGCGCCAAAAGGGGGCGCGACACCGAATGGTTGTACGCCGGCGATGTGAGTGGGTGGTTTCATGCTAGATTCACAGTGTCATCTGCGCCGCACTCAGGAGGTTCGTGAATGAACCGAGTGAAGCGGCGGTCGAAGTACCAGTACGGAACGCTGACACTGGAAAAGCGCTCCCGAGGGCCGGACGTATGGGTTTACCGTTTCGTCGAATTCGAAGCAGGGCGGAAACGGCGCCGCAAGACCATCGTCGGAACCCAGGAGCAGTACCCAACCCGGGCGGCAGCCGAGCGTGCGAGCGAGCATCTGCGGCTGTCAGCCAATCCCGAAACCTTCAACCCGGAATGCCCGACCATGGGTGGCCTGATCGATCGCTACATCGAGCAGATACTCCGTCCCTGTCTCGACGTTCCTCTTGGCGGCGTGCAGGACAGCGCGGCGCCAATGTCCTTCCAGTGCGCGAAGTCCTACATGTCGGCCCTGAACCGCTGGGTCCGGCCGCATTGGCAGGATTACCGGCTGCAGGAATTCAACAAGCCTGCGGTCCGGGCGAGCATCGAGGAATGGCTGCGCTCCTTATGGCGCTCGCCCAAGAACGCCAATGGTCTTGCACCGAAAATGGTTCGCTCCATCTGGAACGTGATGAAGCTCGCCTTCAAGTTCGCCGTCAAGTGGGGCTACCTAAACGAGAACCCAATGGGAGAGAAGCGGGTCGAACTGCCCCGAGGCTCGACCAAACGACAAAAGCAGCCGGTGCAATTAACCGCAGCCGGGTTCTTCTTGCTCTTAAGCCGCTTGGGGCCTTGCGAGAAAGTGGCAGTGGCCTTTGCGGGCTGGCTGGGTCCGCGCATCAGCGAAGCATTCGGATTGAAGTGGCAGGACCTGGACTTGGATCTCGGCGTGGTGACCTTTCGCCAAGGCTGCGTCCAGGGACGGATCACGCCGCTCAAGACCGAAGCGTCACGTACCAATTTGCCGGTACCGGAAGAGGTGTTGGAGTTGCTGCGCCAGTGGCGCTCCGTCACCATTTACGGCGCAGCCGGCGATTGGGTCTTTGCCTCGCCCTACACGAAGGGCAAGCGGCCGTTCTGGCCGGCGCAGTTGCTCAAGACGCACATCAAGCCGGTTGCCTTGGCGCTTGGTCTTCCCAACATCGGCTGGCACAGCTTCCGCCACACGGTGAGCGCTTGGGGCAAAGAGGCAGGACTCGAGTTGGAGGAGGTCAAAACTCTTCTGCGGCACGAGAACCTCGCCACGACATCCGAGGTCTATGGAGATCTTGGTATGGAAGCCAAGCGGCGGATTCAGCAGCAGCTGGTGAACTTCGTCAAGCAGCAGGCCACACGCATTCAGTAGAGGCCTGTACCCACCTAGTAAACTTATGTGACCCTTATCTGACCCAAATCGTTTTCGTGGATTTGCGGCAAGTCCAAGAAAAGAATGGCTCCTCAGGTAGGACTCGAACCTACAACCCTCCGGTTAACAGCCGGATGCTCTGCCATTGAGCTACTGAGGAGTGTCGATGCGCCTCGGATCCGAGACGCTATGTCAATTCAGTATAAGGGTGATGCTGTTGTACGTCAAAGCTGTTCCCGATCGATTTGCGAGCGTTGCGCCAAAACGGAACGACGCAGAATCGGGAAGAGCGAAAGGCGACTGCAGACTTCCGCTATCATCGCTGAGTGCCTAGCGACATCGTCATTGTCGAGCAGCTTCGCCACGTTTACCGCAAGGGAAAAATTGCGGTTGACGGCATCAGCTTTCGAGCAGCGCGTGGCGAAATCTTCGGCCTGCTGGGGCCGAACGGAGCGGGGAAGACCACGACCGTCCGTATGCTGACGACCATTCTGCGCCCGACCTCGGGCCGCGCCTCGGTGGCGGGGCACGACATAACGCGCGAACCGCTGGCGGTGCGGCGCAATATTGTCGCCGTCCTGCAGGAAAATGCAGTCGAGACGCTGCTTTCCACTCTCGACAATCTGCTGCTCTACGGATATCTGCACGGATATGGCCGATCCGAAACTCGCAAGCGGGTTGACCGAGTGGTGGAGGCTTTGGAGCTTCAGGAGCACTTGTACTCACGCGCACAGACCCTCTCCGGCGGATACAAGCGGCGTTTGCAAGTCGCGAAAGCGCTGATGATCGACACGCCTGTGCTTTTTCTCGACGAAGCGACAACCGGGATGGATCCGCTGATCAAGCGGCGAGTAGTGGAGTTGATCCGCCAGGAAGCCGCGCGCGGACGCACTGTACTGCTTACGACGCAACTGCTCGATGAAGCTGAGGCACTGTGCGATCGCATGGTGCTGATGCGACGAAGGTCAGGTGCTCGCCGCCGGGACCATGACCGAGCTTCGCCAGCGCGCTCACCGGGCATTTCGCTTGTTTGTGAGATTTCAGGTTGACACGCCCGAGTCCGCTGCGCTGATCCAAGCGCTTTCGCCACGCAGCCTGAGAGTGGTGCAGGGCGAGTATGAGATCACGGTCGAAGGATCAGAGAACCAGTGGATTCGCGAAATGGCACGCGTAGCTGACCGGCATCCGCTGGAGCATCTGGAGATTCGCGCTGCCGATCTGGAGGAGATTTTCTTCGAGCTTTATGGCGAGGTTGCGGCGGAGGCGCGCGCCGACTGATGAATTACGTCCTCGCCATCGCATTCCGCGACTTCCGCATCCGCCTTTCGAATCCGGTGCTGCCGCTGTGGGACGTGCTGGTTCCGGTGGTTTATCTGCTGGTGTTTGGCTCCAGCCTGGAGCGATGGATTGGCGCGCGGCGGCGGCGGACTCGACTACCCGCGATTCTTTCTCGGCGGCGTGTTATCGATGGTGAGCTTCGGCATCGTTTTCAATTCGTCGTATGCATTTTTCGAAGACCTGCAAGGCGGCATCTTCCATGAAATGCTGACCTATCCCTTCGCGCGCTGGGAGATGCTGCTGGGCAAACTGCTGTTCAACGCCGCCTTCGCAGTGGTTGGCGTTGCCGTCTGCATGGCGGCGGGATACGGCTTCCTGAACATCGCGATTGCACCGGCGGCGTGGCTGCCCATTGCCTTCTGGTCGGTGTTGGGAACCGCAGGATGGTACTTCCTGTTCACCTGGCTGGCGCTGAATCTTCGCGGATTCAACGCGTATCACACCACCACGTCGGCACTGTATCTGGTGCTGATGTTCGTCAGCAATCTGTTCTACCCGACGCAGCAGTTGCCCGCCGCGGTACGCTGGCTGGCGTGGGCGAATCCCGTGACCTGGCAGACCGACCTGCTGCGCTATTACACCTATCGAGCGGCTGTGCCCTCCTATCTCGCAATCGAGACTGGGGCGTTTATCATTTTTGTTATGGTCACCTTCTGGCTGGCAAATCGTAAGCTGAACGGTACGATCGAGTAGAGAGCGCATCGACCCGCGAGCGAATTGAACTGGCTTGACCGGCGGTTCGCTTTCGAGCGCCACGGCACGACGCTGGGCCGCGAGCTGATTGCCGGCCTTACGACGTTACCACCGTGTCCTACATTGTGGTGGTCAATCGGCGATCATGGCCAGCGGGGAGATTCCGGAAGGTTCTTCGTTCGTGGCTACCGTGCTGGGCGCTGGGGCGGGTTGCTGGCTGATGTCGATCTGTGCCAACCGCCTTTCGCCATCGCTCCGTACATGGGGCGAAAATCGTCAGTTCTTCGTGTTCTATCCCTACAAGTAATTAGGCAGACCGCCAGGGTAAAACGCGGCGAGTTGGTTCGTGCATCTAATTTCGCGTGCTCTTATCGATTAGCTCGCACGATCGACACAGGCTTGGTTTCTTTCCTGCCATCTTTGTCTTTACCGTCGTGTTGTTGTTTGTGATGCCGCATAGGGTTGCGGCGCAGGACATGCCGCTCGGAGTCGAACCGGCGCCCATCGTGCCGCAGCAGGCCAAAACGGCCTATGTGCCGATCACCGGACAGCAGCGTCTCCAATGGTTCGTGCGGTCGACCGTCGGGGTCGAGAGTCTTGTGTTCGCCGGGCCCGTCACCGCAGGTTGGGGAACCGCGTTCGATCATCCACACGAGTACGGTACAAGTTGGGAGGGATTTGGTCAGCGTTACGGAATGCGACTGACCGGCGTTTCAACCGGCAATGCCATGGAAGCCAGCCTGGGTGCGCTATGGGGAGAAGATCCGCGATATTTCCGCACCGAAGGACAGCCCTTCAAGAAACGGCTGATGAACATTCTCGACCTGACGTTTCGCGCCTACCGCGATGACGGAGAACGTCACTTTGCCTATGCCCGCATTATGGGGAATGTGGGCAACAACTTTCTCTCCAATACCTGGCGCGTTCCCAGTGACAGCAATGCTCAAGCAGCCAGCATTCGTGTGCTGGAGGGCATTGGCGGCAAAGCTGTCGGTAATGCGCTATACGAATTCGTTCCCGAAATTGTGAGGCGGTTGCGAAGCAAAAACTGATCGGACACCGGCACCTATTGGACGGGTGCGACCATGTTTCTGGCGAATCGATTACTTGAGGGAGCTTTGCGCTAAGGCTATAGAGTGGCGAATCGGCGTTTCACTATCATGAAGTACAGTGCGAGCACCACCAGCAGCACCCCGTTTACCGCCAGCATGAGCGGAGCGCTGACCATCGGAATCAGCCAGCCGGAAACAATATTGCCCATGGGCATTCCGCCGCGGAAGGCGCAGTTGTAAACGCTCATCACGCGACCCCGCATCTCCTCCGTCACAATCAGCTGCACCAGCGAACTCACAGTCGCGAAGACGCCCATCATCGAGAAGCCCACCGCGGCAATCATGATCATGCTGAGCGGCAGCTTCTTTGAAATTGAGAAAACTGCAATCGCAGTGCCCAGACCGGCCAGCATGGTCAGCGCCACGCGGCCTTTGTGCTTGATGTTGCCCAGGCTGGCGATGAACAACGACCCCAGGATCGATCCCACCCCCATCAGCGAGAGCAGGTTGCCGTAAGTCTCAGGCCCACGATGGAAGATGTCCTTAACGAAGACCGGAATATATGTGCGCAGCGGCATGCTCAGGAAGGTCATGAGGAATGCCAGCACGATGAGCGCCTCCATCGCCTCCTGGCGGCGTACGAACGCGATACCTTCCTTCAGACTGCGGAGCATGGAGTCGGTCGTCTTCTGCGGCAGAAAACGAGTGGTAATGAGGGAGAGCGCGATGATCGGCGCTACGAACGAAATGGTATTCAGGCCGAAGCACCAGGCCTCGCCGTATTTTGCCAGCACCTGGCCGGCGAGCGCCGGGCCAATCGTTACCGCAAGATTGAACTGAATGGAGTTCAACGCGATGGCGTTCGGCATGTCTTCCCGATCCACCAAATTAGGAATCAATGCCTGATACGCAGGGCCGCCGAAAGCCTGGGCAAATCCGGAGACGGCCGACAGGCATAGTATCTGCCAAACGTGCACCAGTCCGGTGACGACCAGAATGGTTAGCGTCGCGGCACTCGCCAACTGCAAATACTGCGAGCCCAGCAGAATCTTGCGGCGCTCGACCCGGTCGGCGAAGACGCCGCCGACGAGTGAGAACAGAAAGATCGGAATGCCGCCCAGGAACTGATCCAGCGCCAGCAGACGGGCCGAGTGGCTAAGACGGTAGATCAGCCAGCCCTGCGCAACAATTTGCATCCAGGTTCCGATGCTCGAGGTACACGCGCCAATCCAGACCAGACGAAAATCGCGGTACAAGAACGCCTTGAAGATTCGGCGCAAGGTGGACACGCGTGGCGGTGATGGTGGCGGGGTGGAACTCGATATCGAACTTTGATCGGGCTGGGCTCGAGTAATCAATGCTGTTTAATGAACAGTATCAGAGCTAGAGTGGGACTGTCGCTGGACGGCAATGGCGAGCCCCGACCGCAGTAGATAAGACGAACCAGGGCTCCTGTTAGGGTGTTCGATTCTCGCAGGTGGTCGCGGGATTCTGGCCTTTTGTCACAAGCGGTACAAAAATGGCGGAGGCCGAAGCCGCCGCCCAAGCGTAGCATCGCCAAATCAGGGGTGAAGCGGAACGTAGAAGGGCTCATCCCGTCGTCCGGTCACAACCTTGTAGTCCGACGGAACCTGGAACAGGGAAGCGTCGGGCTCGCCACGGGTCACACTTGTGACCTTGGTGGTGGCCGTTCCCATCATCGGATCGGTGTGAACAATCAGCACGGGCAATTGCAGATCGCTGGAGAACCAACGCTCCGTGACCACATTAATCGGCTTCTCGTTTCCAATCTCGCCCGCGGGGATGGTGCGGGTCACGCGCTCACCGGTGGCCTGGTAGCCGTCGACGGCTTTGGTGCCGAGTTCATCGCGCTGCACGTTCTTGGATAGAGCGCTTCTAGCCGCATCTGCTGCCGGTCCGTCAGGTCCTTTGGGACCACGATCGCGACCACGCGGAGGCGCGGGCATCTGCCGCGCAGTCTTGTTGGTCGGATCGAGCATGTAGCGATTGCCGGTGACAGGATCGTTAATAGTGATAATGCTGTGCTTCATCGGCCCGGTGGCGGGGGTGGTTGCGTCAACTGTCACCTCCCGGCGGGTGCGGCCCTGTGAATCACGGTAGATCGTTGTCTGCTCGGTGCGAACGATGTGGTTACCGTCGGAAAGCGTATTTTCGCGCGTCACCGTAATCTGCGCGGTCAACGGAATGCCGGTGACGGTCTTGCCTTCGCCGATGCCTCCGGGACCACCGGAACCATGCATCATGCCTGCAGGGCCTGGCCCTGGCGGGGGGGGCGGTGGTGAAGCGACGTCCTGGGCCGCAGCCGACAGCGTCGACATGGCCAGACATAACGCTGTTGCAAGAATTGCAAACCAACGAATCTTCAAACGCATCATGTGCGATACCTCAAATGAAGTGGCGTAGCAAAATTCTTCACTGCAACTGCACACCTCATTGCTGAACAATCCGGATGGCGCGCACCAGTCCGTCGTCCCCGATAATGACGTCGGCCATCTGCGCCTCCGTCGAGCCATCTGCCGCGGGCAACTCCATCCGCACCACCTGCGCATCGCCTGAACAACTCAGCGGATCACACAACATCATTGGCGTGTAGCCCTGCGCCTGTTGTGCCTGGGCCAGCACGGGTACCGAACCGACAGCCTGGCTATCGCTCACCGCCGCTACTCTTGTGGGCTGCTGGGTTGAGGCTTTCGATTGCACTTGCGCCGGAATCTGCGCCCTGTTTTCCTGCTGGACTCCCACCATGCCGGGCCGCGCCGCGGCATTTTGCTGGGCAGTGTCGCTGGTAGCTCTGCGCTGATGCTGCCAGTACCAACCTCCGAGGCCGATCGAAATGGCCAAGGCGGCAGCAGCTGCGGCGTAGGCTCCCCATTCAAACCAGCGACTCATGCGAAATGCGAGCACCCGCGCCAGCGGATTACGTTCCGCGGCGCCCCCATTACCGGCGCTTTGCCGGAATGCGCGCAGGACATTCTGCTCGACCACAGAGGACGCCTGCACGCCAGCAGTGCTGCTGCGCAGAACTTGCATGGCTCCGCTCAGCGCATTTCGCTGCTGCAGCAAGGCGGCGCACGAAGCGCAGCCGCTTTGATGCGCGAGCAATTCCTTGTCGCCATTGGAGTTCATGCCACTCAGCGAAAAACTTTCGATCTTCCGGGTGAATTCACGGCACGTCATGACGGACACCTCGCCGCCATCCCCGAAATGTCGGGTGCGACGGCAGCCGAGCTTTGCAGTTTCCTGGCCAGCATTTCATGGGCGCGATGCAGACGGGACCGGATAGTTCCAATCGCGCAGCCCAGCGCCGATGCGGCCTCGGCATAACTCGACTCGTGCAAGTCGCATAAGACAACTACTTCGCGATAATGCTCCGGCAACGAAAGCACCGCCTTCCAGATGGCGCTGGACAACTGCCCGCGGGCTATATCTTCGACCGCATCCCCATCGGCGATGAGCGAATCCGCATGATCTTCGGCCGGAGTGGTATGCAGCGCGTCAGAAAAGCTGCGCTCCATGGCTCGACGAACGTAATTGCGGGCCACACCGAACAGGTACGCTCCCAGCGGCGCACGGGTCGCGTCGAAATCGCGCCCGCGCTGCGCCAGAAAGACGAACACGTCCTGGGTCACTTCCTCAGCGACCTGGGGCGATCCACTCATGTGCAGGGCAAAGCGATAGATGGGCCCCTGCCGCCTTCGATAAAGCGCGGTAAAGGCGTCTTCGTCCCCGCTCATGGCCAGCGTGAGCAGCTGTTCGTCGGTCTGTTCGGTCAGCATTCCCAGAATTAGTTGACCCGATATCGACTTGCACTCATATTTCGCCTGGAAGGCGAGCCAAGTTCCCTAAATTTGCCGATCAAGGCGAGGCAAGTCGCGGCAGGTACAAGGATAAACCCCAGTGGCTAGAGTAAGTTCCCGGCGGCCAGCCGGCGAACGATGTCGCGGTCAGCATCGAGGAAGTCGAGCTTTGGCAAGTCCTTGCGACTCACCCAGCGCACATCCTGAAAGATGCGGTTTTCCAACTCCCGCTCAAATCGCTCGACCTTGAAGAACTGCAACTGTACCGAATTTCCGTTGACGTAGGTATGGTCAACTGCGGCGACCTGCCTGCCGATCTCCGCTTCGATCCCCAGCTCTTCTTCTAACTCCCGTCGAAGCGCCTGGTGCGGAGTCTCGCCGGGTTCGATCTTGCCTCCGGGGAATTCCCATTTGAGAGGTAGCGCCTGGTGCTCGGTGCGTTGGCAGCAAAGGATCTCGTCGCCGCGCACCAGGATTCCGGCAACCACGTGCTTGCGGGTGGGGGTAGCCGGAGCGGGCGAAGGTGTCGCGGAGTGGGCAGGATCTTGAGCGCCGCTCAAGCGATCTTCTCCAGGTAGCGGCCGACAATGGCGGCGCAATGCTCCACCAGCTGGCGGTCGTCCGGCGCCAAAGGCCGCGGCATGGTGACTGTCGATATCAAGCTCACCAACCACCGAACCGTTCACGAAAATGGGAGCGACAATCTCCGACTTGGTTTCGATCGAGCACGCCAGATATCGCGGGTCGGCGTTCACGTCATCGACGACAACCGTCTGGCCTTGTGTTACGGCGGCGCCACAGATTCCCTGGTTCAGCGGAATGCGCTTGTGCGGCGTCTCGGCGCCAACGAACGGACCGAGTACCAGCATCGGCTCTTCGCCGGGAAGGCCCTTCTCGATCATGTAGAAACCGACCCAGTGAAAATGGCTGAGTCGTTCTTGTAGGCGGCCGACGATCATGCTCATCAGATATTCGACATCGTCGGCGGCTTCGGCCATGGTGTCGATTTCTTGCGCGAGTTCCTGCTGCTGCGTGGGCATGAGGACATTACAACATAGCCACCAGCTACCAGCCACCAGCCACCAGCTACCAGCCACCAGCTACCAGCCACCAGCTACCAGCCACCAGCTACCAGCCACCAGCCACCAGCTACCAGCTACCAGCTACCAGCTATACCTGATCCTCGGAATCTGTCAGCAGTCGGTCTCGAATCAGGAATGCGACCAATGTGGCTTAGCTGGGAGCTCGCGGCTGGCGGCTGGAAGCTCCGTCGCTGATGCGCCGTATGCCTCGCGGCTGCGAAAACATCTCCGGATGCAATGCCCAGGCAATCGCCTGCAGCCCGTCGATCAGATTGCTGGCGGGCGTGTTCAGCAACTCGTCGTTAATGCAGAAGACGCGGCCCTCACGAACTGCGGGTACATCGTTCCACTCGCGCTGTTCAACGATTCTCTCCAGCGGAACGCGATCCCCCGCTCCACACCACGCGGCGATCAGGATTTCGGGCTGGGCATCGGCGACGGCTTCGAACGAGATGGTCTTTCCTGGTTCGCCCAGGAATCTGCCACCAGCAGCTTCGACCAGTTCAGCCACCCAGGGCTGAGACGCAATGAGCGGTTTGCCCCACTCTTCGCAAAAGACCGCCCGGCTACGATCAGTTGTAACTGTGAATGAGCGCACCTGTTCGATGGCCTCCTTCATGCGTCCGATGACTTCGTGCGCTCTCTGAATCGCGTCGAAGACACCAGCGATGGTTGCGATGTCGCGATAGATATCATCGAGCGTTCGCGGCGCGAGTCCCAGGAATCGCACTCCGGCTTTCAGTATCTCGGCGACTGCCTCGAGTTGATAGGGAACCGATGCGATGACGAGGTCTGGCTTGGCGGCGATGATCTGTTCCGCCTGCGCGGACCACGAATCGGCAACGATCACGCGTGAACCATCGGCCACCTCAGGACAGATGTCAGCGCAGTATTTAGTGCAGGCGACCAGCCGGTCGAGTAGTCCCAGATCGCGCAGCGTGACTGTGGCGCTGGGCTGAAGTGAGACTACGCGGCGGGGAGTGTAATCGAGAGGCAAGGTTTGATTATAGGGATTGAATTACTTTGTCATCACGGCCGGAGCGACGGATCTGTTCTCGGTGCTATAGAGGGAATATCTGCAGAACGGAAAATGATCGGCCGTCCAGCGTTTCACAAACCGTTATTTCACTCTGGGACTATTTGTGGATGCATGATACGAGCGCGAACGAAAGCGGGTCCTTCGTTCCGCTCAGGATGACAAGTTCAAGCCTTGATAGATTGGTGATGCCCATGTACTCGCCCCAACTGCTCGACCACTTCGAACATCCGCGCAATGCCGGCGAACTCGCCAACGCCGCCGCTCGCGTGCGAGTGGAGAATCCCGCGTGCGGTGACATCCTCGAACTGTCGGCAAATCTGCGCGAGGGAAAAATTGCCGACATTCGTTTCAAGGCCAAGGGCTGCGTTCCGGCGATGGCCTGCGGATCACTTATCACTGAAATGGCAAAAGGTAAGTCGCTCGCCGAGGCAGCAGCGATCAGCCGGGAAGCGGTGATTGAACAAATCGGAGGCTTACCCGCTGCGTCGGGTCACGCTGCGCAGTTGGCCATTGACGCCCTGCGCGCATTGGTGAAGAACGTGGGCGGATGAGCTCACACCGTTTCCAGCTCTTCTTCCAGCAACTGCTTGTTGTACAACTCGGTGTAGTAGCCGTTGTGTTCGATCAGCTCTGCATGCGTGCCGTATTCGACAATCGCGCCGTCGTGTAGCACCGCGATGCGGTCGGCGTTGCGTACCGTCGATACGCGATGCGAGATAAAGATCGTCGTGCGGCCCTGCATGATTTCGCGCAGATGATTCAGGATGCGATCTTCGGTCTGCGTGTCGACCGACGCCAGCGCGTCATCGAGCACCAGGATGCGCGGATTGCGAATGATGGCGCGGGCAATCGCTGTACGCTGCTTCTGGCCGCCCGACAGCGTGATGCCGCGCTCGCCTACCAGCGTGCGATAGCCCTGCGGAAAGCCCTCAATGTCGTCGGCGATGTTGGCCGCCTCGGCTGCCCGGCGAACGTCTTCGTCGGTGGCGTCCTGCGCTCCGAAGGCGATGTTGTCGCGAATGCTGTCGCTGAAGAGAAACGTTTCCTGCGGCACGAAGCCGATATTGGCGCGCAGAACTTCCAGGGGATATTCGCGAATCGGCCGGCCGTCGATGAGAACCGAGCCTTCCGTCGCGTCGTAGATTCGCGGAATGAGTGAGACCAGGGTCGATTTGCCCGAGCCCGTCGGCCCGACGATGGCCAGACTTGTGCCAGCGGGCACGGTGAGGCTCACATTGTTCAATACCAGTTCGTCGCCGTGTTGCGAGCCGTCTGCACCGTTGCCTGATTCCGCGGCCCGCAGCGTATTGCCGTAACGGAAGCTCAGATTGCGGAACTCGATGTCGCCGATCATCCCGGTGGGAGCGTCTACCGCGGGCACGTCAGCGTCAGTAATCTCCGGCTGTTCGGCGAGGACGCTCTGGATGCGTCCCATCGACGCCGTGCCGCGCTGAAACAGGTTGATGACCCAACCCAACGCGATGATGGGCCAGGTCAGCTGCACCATATAAGTGTTGAAGGCAACGAAGCTGCCGACCGAGATGTGATGCTGAATCACCTCGCGTCCGCCGACGAACAGCACGATGATCACAGCCAGGCCGAGCATGGTTTCCAGCGTTGGCCACAACATGCCCATCAGTCGTACCAGCTTCAGGCTGCGCGCAATGTATTCGTCGTTCGCCCGTTCGAAGCTCTCGATTTCCCACTCTTCCTGGACGTAGGCGCGAACCAGCCGGGCGCCGGAGAAGTTCTCCTGCGCGCGGGCCGAGATGTCGGAGAACATCGCCTGTATGCGTTCGAAGCGTTCATGAATGCGCCGCCCAAAGTATTGAATGACGATGCTGATGACAGGCAGCGGCAGGAACGCCCACATCGTCAGCTTCGGGCTGATGCTCAACATGAATGCCAGCGCGCCAATGGTGAACACGACGGTGTTTGCCGTGTACATGATGCCCGGCCCCACCAGCATGCGGACGGCGTTCAGGTCATTCGTGGCGCGCGCCATGATGTCGCCGGTGCGCGTGCGCTGGTAGAAGCTGTAGGAGAGCCGCTCCAGGTGGGCGAACAGATCGTTGCGCAGGTCGAATTCGATTTCGCGCGAAACGCCGATCAGGATCCAGCGGGTCAGAAATTGGAAGATGGCCTTGGTTCCTGCGACCGCCAGTAGCGCTCCGGCATAGAACGCCAGCTTCTGAAGATTCAGCTGTTTGTTCAGGTCGTCTATGGCGCGCCGGATGACGAGCGGGAAAAGTATCCAGACACCGTTATTGCAAAGCACGCAGAGCGCACCGATCCAGAAGGTCTTCCGGTACTTTCGCAGATAAGGAGCTAGTGGTCGCAGGTTTCGAAACAAGGATGTTTGCTCAGTTCAACTTCCATTTTAGATGTGCAGCACGCAGCGGGGATGCGACCAGCTGGGGGCACGTCGTAACTTTAAGGTGTTACCCTCGGAAAGATCTCCGCGATCCGGAGCGCTGCGACTGCGAAACCCACAATCTTCCACAGCCAATCCAATCAAAATGGTTGTCGCGTACCCAGATGGGCAGGTACAGTAGCAGTCTTGCTTCTTACATCTCTTGCCGATCTATTCATAAGAAAAGCGTATGACGACCGACGGACCTAAGATCCGGCTGGTGTTGCTGTGGCATATGCACCAGCCCTTTTATAAAGACATGGTCAACGGCGAATACCGGCTTCCCTGGGTTCGCCTGCATGCCCTCAAAGATTATTACGGGATGGTCAAGCTGCTGGACGAGTTTCCCGACGTCCACCAGAACTTCAATCTCGTACCTTCATTGGTCGCGCAGATTCAGGACTACGTGCGCGGGGATGCGCATGATCCTTTTTTCGAGCTGATCGCCAAGCCTGCGAGCGACCTCACGCTGGCGGAGCGGCAGTTTGCCTTGCAGTACCTGTTTCAGGCGAATCCGGTGAACGTCATCGGCCGCTATCCTCGCTATCGCGAGCTATGGGAGCGCTATCGCGCGACAGTTGACCGTCCCGAGGGCCCGGACTCGTACTTCGTCACCCGCGATTTTGCCGACCTCCAAGTGCTGTCGCAGCTGGCGTGGTTCGACGAGTACTTCCTGGCCGACGCCGATGTAGCCGCGCTGATCGCGAAGAGGGCAGGATTTCAGCCGCGACGATCAGGAAGTCATGCTCGCCAAACAGCGCGAGATACTGGCGCAGGTCTTGCCCGCCTATGCGACCGCGGCAGCGCGCGGTTCAGTCGAGCTGTCGGTAACACCCTATTACCACCCGATTCTGCCGCTGCTGTGCGATACCAACGTTGGAGCTGAATCGACGCCAGGGTTGAACCTGCCTACGCGGCATTTCCAGCGGCCGGAAGACGCGACCGAGCAAATCCGGCGCGCACTGGACGCGCATGAGAGCAATTTCGGCGTTCGTCCCCAAGGCCTGTGGCCATCGGAGGGAAGCGTGTCTGAAGAAGCGATAGCCCTGGCGGCCAAGCAGGGCATTCGCTGGATGGCCACCGACGAAGGTGTACTGGGTCGCTCGCTGGACTACAACTTCTCCCGCGATCCTGGAGGATGGCTGCACGGCGACGGGGCACACAAGCTTTACAACATCTATCGCTACGAAAAGGGTGCCACCGCGATGCACCTGGTCTTCCGCGACCATCGGATCTCCGACAACGTGGGATTCGTGTACTCAGGCATGCCGGCGCAGGACGCTGCCAACCACCTCATCCAAAGCATTAAAGGTTCGGCGCAACCTGTTCTGGATGCTGGGCGTGACGCGGTGGTATCCATCATTCTCGATGGTGAGAACGCCTGGGAATATTACCCGCAATCGGGACGGGAATTCCTGCGCCGCTTCTACGACGGCCTGCAACACGACACGCAGATTGAGGCGGCCACCATCAGCGAGGCCATCGAGCGCCATAACCCCGAGCACTTTGGCCGGTTGCAGCGACTGGTACCCGGTTCGTGGATCAACGCGAATTTCAACGTGTGGATCGGCGCTCCCGAGGACAACCGTTCGTGGGACCTGCTCTCCGAAGCTCGCGACTACTATGACCGTCACTCCCATCGTGTTTCAAAGGCTCAGCGAAAGCTTGCCTGGGAAGAGTTGCTGATCGCCGAGGGCAGCGACTGGAACTGGTGGTACGGTCCCGAGCATCATTCCGCAAACGACAAGGACTTCGATGAGCTGTACCGGCGACATCTCTCTAACGTCTACTATGCGCTAGAAGGCGCGCCGCCGGAGGAGTTGAGCGTTCCCATCATGAGTGGCGTCACGCGACCCAGCTACTCGCCGCAGACGGCGTATGTCCGGGTGAAGGTGGACGGCAAAATCAGCAACTACTTCGAATGGATGGGCGCTGCGAGCTACACCTCGGACCAGCGCACTAGCGCCATGCATGGCAAGCAGTTTCTGCTCGACGCCGTTTATGCCGGCGTAGATGGCGCATCGGTGTGCGGACGTCTCGACTTCGACGGCGGAGTTCCCGAAGGCGACTACCGCATTGTCGTGAACCTTGAGGCGAGCAAACCGACGAAGACCGGCAAAGCGGCCTCAGACTCCTTCCGCCTGCAGGTGGATGCCAGCGGTATTCATGTGCATAAGTGGACGCTGACTAACGGCAGCGAGCGCAAGAAGCTGGCGTCGTATTCGGCCAATAATGGTGGTCGCAGTAGCAATGGAGTTGAAGTAGCGCTGGGTGACATCTTCGAGATGCGTGTGCCCTTCGAGGTACTTGGGGTTCAGCAGGGAAATAAGCTGCGGCTTCGTTTTGCCTTGTGGCGCGATGATTTGCCCGCGGATTCGCTGCCGCTGGAGGGATGGATCGAACTCTACGCGCTCACCGAATCAGAGTTGGAGAGCAACCTGTATACGTTCTCGGCGCGCTAGGTAGTGCGAGAGAACTCTGCAATGGCAGCTACCGTCGCACACACCGCCCCGATGACGTCACGATCACGGCCGCAAACTCGCTGCAGATTGCTACGCCGTGCGAAATTTCTCTCAGCATCTCTTGCATGCCATTACACGTTCAGTGCACGGCTGATTCTTGCAGAGAGCATCTACCGAGTCTGTGATGTAACTCCCACAGGCATGTACACCGCCCAGCCCTTTTCTTCCGCCAGCTTTTGCAGATCGGGATTGGGATTGACGCAGAAGGGCCACTTCGCCATCTCCAGCATGGCGTAATCGTGGATGGAGTTGCCGAAGACAGCGTCCACCGGCCGGCCGATAACTTCGCGAATGGCGACCGCTTTTAGCTCGTCGGTGGGAACGCGCAGGATGCGACCGCTGGCACAACCATTGTCGAGATGCACAGAAGCGGCGAGCACATGCTCGCGCTCGATGCCGAACTGTTCCGCGCCATACTCGACGACCCAGTTGTTGGTTGATGAAACTGCCCAGAGTTCGCAACCTTGCTGTTTGAGCTTGGTGGTCAACTCCATAAGTTCGAGGAAGATTCGTGGTCGTACGACTTCTTCGAAGAACTGCTCGGCGGCGCGATACAAAACATCGCACGAGAGGCCGGCGTTCATGGTTACCATCTCAGCGCACATCGGCTCTTCGTCGACTTCTCCCAGCAGGTAGTCATCGTAGCGCGCGCGCATGGTGCGGGCGATTTCAGGTTGAATCAGGCCGCGGTCCATCTCCCAATAGAAGAAGTCCCGGCCGGCGTCGCCGCTCCACAGCGTGCCATCACAATCAAACACGGCCAGGCGCGGCTCAAGCGCCAATACGGAGCTGACGAATTGTTGTGCCTGAGAGGAAAGGGCTGGCGAGGTCAAAAACTAGTCTCCGAGGTGACCAGATTGGCTGTGCGAAGCCGCTGGTAATCTTCCGGGGTATCAATGTTCATGGCGATGCGAGGATCGTCAACATGCACATAACGAATGTGCCGCTCATGTTGGTGCTCCACGTCGCGCGCGTTCGACTCGGCGGGTGCGCGCAGGAAGGCCTCGATCATGTCGCGACCCACAGCTACCGGATGGCCATGTGAAACTTCTTCGCCGCACTGTATCTCGGGTACGACGGCCCACACCTCGGGGCCCGACCCCAGCAGCGTGTGCTTCAGTTCGCGAACCGTGCCAGGGACTACCGGCGGACGATCGACCAGCGCGATTACCGCGCCATCTCGTCCGCGATTCAGAACGTCGTGCATTCCAACCTGAAGCGAGCTGAACTGGCCGCGCTCGGGCCGCTCATTTTCTACTAGAAAACCGCCATGCTCATAAACCACCGGCGCTATTTGCGAACGGTTACGTCCGCCGACGACGATGACCAAATCCGTTTCCTGCTGTAACAGGTCGATCCAGGAGCCAAGAAAAGTGTTGACCGCCGCAACGTCCTCGGCCACCGGAGGCCAAGGCATAAGTGCCTTGTCGCGGCCCATACGGGTGGAGAAACCGGCCGCCAGTACAACTCCGCAAAAGCTTTCGGCTCGCGCCATTAGAGGTTCCTCGCGCCTTCTTCGACGGCGTCTTGAGCGTCGCGATCATCGTTGCCCTGCAGGCTGACGTATTCGTATTTCTTGCTGGCGATGTCAGGTACGGCATGGCGACGCACCGCGATCATCTCCGCCACGATGGCGACAGCAATTTCTTCCGGCGTGACCGCGCCAATCTCAAGCCCTACAGGCGCATGCACCTGCTGGAATTTCTCCGCCGGGACGCCTTGCTTTTCCAGCTCTTTGTAGATGGAAATGGTCTTGCGCCGTGAGCCGATCATGCCCAGATAGCGGGCGTTGGCGTTTACCGCCCAGCGCAAGATGCGCATGTCATCGCGATGTCCGCGCGTAACGATCACGATGTATGCCGACTCGGGTACGAGGATCCGGCTGGTCACGGCTTCGAAGTCGTCGGCAATAATCTCTCGCGCGTCCGGGAAGCGTTCTGCGTTAGCGTAAGACTCACGATCATCGACGATGACCACATCGAATCCGGCGATCTTCGCGACCTTGTATAGATTGAAGGCAACGTGCCCGGCGCCGAAGATGTAGAGCAGTGCTGGCGGCAGTACGGGCTCGATGAAGATCTCGAGCGTACCTCCGCAAACCAGGCCTGTGTCGTACTTGGGATCGTTGTTCAGGTTGAAGGTGAGCGAGCGCGGCTTCTCTTCTTCCATCACTTCGCGCGCCGCCTGCCAGACCTCGGCCTCCACACAGCCGCCGCCAATCGTGCCAACTATGGAGCCGTCATCACGCACCAGCATCTTCGCGGTCTGAAACGACGGAATCGAGCCACGCACGTTGGTGATAGTGGCCACAGCTCCGCGGCGTCCCTGGCGGCGAAGCTCGACGATTTGCTCGTAGATGTCCATGGAGGGCTACTCAGCTATTATTGGACGCTCGGCCACTCTAGTCAAAAGTGCCGATAGTTTCAACGACGAGGAGTTCGGAAGTGCAGCAGGGAATCTGGCTTGAGTTGGTCTGGCGTGACGCGGAGGTCTTGGAGATAAGTGTTCGTGCACGAAACGCCAGCTTTGCGGGGAGCGTCTGTGTTTACACGTCTGCCGAACAACTTCGGACGTTCGCTGAAAGGATAGAAGGCTTTCCCAGCGCGTCGTCCGATGAGCAAGACACCATTCTCGGGGGATTCGGTCCCAAGTGGGCTGGAGGCGCTGTAAGTATGCGATTCTTCTGTGAGGACAGCGTCGGCCACAGCTTTGTTGAAGTGCAGTTGGAATCCGGTCAAAGGACTGCTGATGTGGCTGAATTCTGTCGAATTCTTCTTTCGATTGAAGCCAGCGGAATCGACCGATTCGTTCCTCAAATAGAAGCCTTAGCGAGGTTCACCGGGCACGGACATCTGACGTCTGGACCAGTTGCCGTTCTACCCGCATGGTATCCATCAGCCGAAGAGATGTTGCGAGAAGATCGCAGTCGCTGATTGTTAGGTGCGCTTGATAGCAGCGTGACGCTCAAACCCCAGCGACGGCACTTCTCCGCTCCATCAGCAGAACATCGCGCCACGTTCCTTTCAATTGCCCGAGACGTTCGCGTGTGCCCACTATTCGGAAGCCACATCGTTCATGCAGGCGCACGCTGGCATCGTTGTCGGCGAAGATTCCGGCTTGTAGCGTCCAGATGCCTGCCTGCTCGGAGGCTTTCACTAACTCCGACAGCAGTCGCAGGCCAATGCCTCTGCCACGCGCAGCTGCGGCGACGTAGATACTTACTTCGGCAACTCCGGCATACACACAACGCGATGAAACCGCGCTGAGCGCCGCCCATCCGAGTACCTCACTATTCACCCGAGCCACCAGCCGAGATGAGGCGATATGTGCGGCATCCCATTTCTCCCATTGGGGTGCCGAAGTTTCGAAGGTGGCATTCCCAGTTGCGATGCCTTCGAGATAGATCGCCCGAACTGCAGGCCAGTCGTGCAGCGTCATCGGCTCAATCGAAATTGCTTGACCGGCGTAGCTCACGGTTCGAATTATAGGGCGCGTCTGCCGTGCTTTCGCGTGCTACATTCATCAGTTCTAGAGTGTTTGGTAACGGAGCAAGCCATGAAAGCCGTACGCATTCATGAATTTGGTGGGCCTGAGGTTCTTAAGTACGAAGACGTTCCCGATCCCGAGCTACGCAACGACCACGTGCTCATTCGCGTGCGTGCCTGTGCGCTGAATCATCTTGACCTGTTTGTTCGCAAAGGATTGCCTGGCGTCAAGCTGCCACACATCCTGGGCAGCGATATCGCCGGAGAGGTCGCGGAGGTGGGCGAGTACATCACCGACGTGAAAGCTGGGACGCGCGTTTTGCTCTCACCCATGTTGTTCTGCAACCACTGCGAGCTGTGCACCACGGGGCAGCATAATTTCTGCAAGGAATTCGCCGTGTTGGGAAACAACGCCGACGGCGGCGACTGCGAGCTCATCGCCGTGCCGCGTGCGAATGTCATTCCGATTCCTGACTCTCTCGACTTTGTCTCTGCAGCCAGCGTTCCTCTGGTATTTCTGACGGCGTGGCACATGCTCATCGGCAAAGCGAAGCTGCGGGCAGGAGACACTGTGCTGGTGCTGGGAGCGGGCTCGGGCGTGGGTTCGGCTGCCATCCAGATTTGCAAGATGCTGGGAGCGACCGTCATCACCACAGCAGGAGACGAGCGCAAGCTGGAGAAGGCACGCGAGCTCGGAGCGGACTACACCATCGATCATTACAAGCAGAAGATATCCGACGAGGTAAAGCGCATTACCAACCGGCGCGGCGTCGATATCGTTTTCGAGCACGTGGGCATAGCCACCTGGCCTGAGAGCATCAAGTCGCTCAAGTATGGCGGCACGCTGGTGACTTGCGGCGCGACCACCGGCTACGAGGCTCAACTCGATTTGCGGGTACTGTTCGCCCGTCAGTTGTCGCTTTTCGGAACCTACATGGGTGGCCAGGGCGAGCTGCTGGAGGCGCTGAAGCACGTCTTCTCGGGCAAGCTGAAGCCGGTGGTCGACCGCACCTTCCCGTTAGCCGAGACCCAGGCAGCCCATGAATATCTGGCGCACAGCGAGCAGTTCGGGAAAGTGGTTTTGACGATGTAAGTTGTCGGTCAGTGTCAGGCGCTTTTGCGGGTGTGTGTTTTTCCGTCTTGGGAGCCGGTTGGCAACGCTCGGATTTCGGCCACTTTGCCCTTCGCCCAGACATAGCTTGGTAATCCTGCACGTTTGCGTTCGGCAATCGCTTTACGCACGGCTGATCGTAGTGCCAGAAGGGCGCGTTGTTCCAAAGGCAAGTCGAGAGCGGCTGAGTTGTGGCTTTTCATTTGGGTTCGTACGCCTCTAGTAGGCTGCTGAATAGTTTCGGTTTCAGTATACGAAGCTTTTGATGACTTTCAAAAGCAATTAGGTCCGGTGACTTACCAGAGTTGTCGAATAGCGTCCAGGAATCAACGATAGGACAATAGCATTCGAAAAAGTTCTTCATGGAGCGACGGAAGCGCCGCCGAACTACGGTTTCCGGTACCGAGTGCCCGCCATGCTCAACTCTGCCGCGTATTCTCGAAAGAGCGAGTTCTTCGCTGGGTATCCAGAGAAAGAAAAGGTGTGCCGAATATCCCCGCTTCCGAAGCAGGCGGATGACCTCGCGATGAGGGACTCCCGAAAGAGTCGTCTCGAATCCGAAATCCTCGCCTCGACGCGCAAGAGCTTCGATTTCGTTCAGCATGATCCGGCCGGCCCTGAACGCGCCGCTTTCCGGAAAAAAAGGCGAGATGCCCTGAGCGATCAGGTCTGCGTTAACGAAGTTGATAGCCCCGGCATAGTGCGGCAGAAACTCTCTCGCAAATGTGGTTTCCCGCGCCGTTCGGACCGGCAATGATGTAGACATTTGGGTTCATCTAGATTGGGTTGCTGCTTCAATCCTAGCTCATGGTCGCGAGACCAGCGCCGCCCGTCTAATGCATCAACCCTCTACCCCAAGCATCCAACAGATATAATCGGTACTGATATGGATCTTCAGACGGGCATCACCGCAAAGGACATGGAACGCGACAGCCCCAAAGGCCACGAGCGTTTCAAAGATCTCGTCGGCTCCGACCAGAGCCGCGGTGCCATTCTGCACGCGACTTTTGGCGGACAGCAGCACGAAGGCGTGGT
Source organism: uncultured Acidobacteriaceae bacterium (assembly GCA_963809865.1). Lineage (GTDB taxonomy): Bacteria > Acidobacteriota > Terriglobia > Terriglobales > Acidobacteriaceae > CAVVDY01. Next base: position 29,294 of record CAWELL010000002.1, read on the forward strand.
TCTGGCTTCGCTCGACGCTGTCGTCAACTGGGTCCGCAAGAATTCGATCTGGCCCATGACCTTTGGCTTGGCCTGCTGCGCCATCGAGATGATGTCGATGGGAGCGTCGCGGTTCGACATTGCCCGCTTTGGCGCCGAGGTGTTTCGCCCCTCTCCTCGTCAATCCGACCTGATGATTATTGCCGGCCGCGTTTCGCAGAAAATGGCGCCGGTGATCCGCGAACTCTACATGCAGATGCCGGAGCCGAAGTGGGTCATCTCCATGGGCGCGTGTGCCACATCGGGCGGCGTATTCAATAATTACGCGCTGGTGCAGGGCGTCAACCAGTGGATTCCGGTGGACGTTTATGTTCCCGGCTGCCCGCCGCGGCCCGAGCAACTCATCTATGCCATCACCCTGTTGCAGGAGAAAATTGCCAACGAGCACGGCTCCTTCAAGCGGGCGTTGAACCTGGGCTAGTAGGCGGGAGAACTTCCGTTTTCCTGCCAGATGGGCGAAAATAGAACCCCGGGCCCATATCACCGACAATCGCTGCAGTTGACGTACAGACTTTAGGTTTGGACATGGCGGCACAGGTGCGGCCGTCCGCAATTTTTTAGGAGGAATCTCGTGAGCATGAACGCTTCTACCCGGCAGTTTCAGGATGTAATCGTGGTTGATCTGAGCGGGCAAATTAAGTTAGGGGAAGGTAGCTCGGTTCTCCGTGAGACGGTGAAAGACTTGCTCGCTAAAGGGCATAAGAAGATTCTGGTGAACCTGGCGGAGATCTCTTATATCGACAGCTCAGGAATCGGTGAGCTGATCAGCGCTTTCACATCAACCCGGAATCAGGGCGGCGAGTTGAAACTACTCAAGCTGACCAAGAAGACCCGTGACCTTCTGCAGATCACAAAGCTGTATACCGTATTCGACATTAGAGATGACGAGGCAGAGGCGATCGCGGCATTTGCCTAGGCCGGTGATGGTCAGCTTATGAAGCCGGTTGTGGCTGGCCGAACGCCGTCACGGCCGGTGTTCTGTTTCTCCCCCATATGCGGCGAGTGCGCCCGTCGGCGCCGCTAGTTCTTCGCGCAACATTTGGAAGACGGCGGCCAGCACGGAGACGATAACCGGCCCGAGGAACAGCCCGAGAAATCCGAACACTTGTACGCCGCCGAGTATTACAAACATCAGCACCAGCGGGTGTAGTTCAACTTTTCCGCTGACTACCCATGGCCGCACGATACTGTCGATCGTGCTGATGACGAGCACTCCCCAGGCCAGAAGAAAGATGCCTTTCCATAAGGCGCCGGTGAAGATCAGGTAGAGCCCTGCCGGAACCCACACCAGCGCTGCGCCTACGACCGGAAGTATCGAAGCAAAGAATGCGGCGATGCTGAAGAGCAAAGGTGAGGGAAGGCCGACGATCGCCGTCGCAATGGCGGTCAGGACTCCCTGTGTGAGTCCGACGGAGACGATTCCGTAAACATTCCCGATAATCGTATCGTTGATATTGCGAAACAGCCGTGAGGTCTGCGCCGGAGAGAGCGGCATCAGGCCGCCCAGGTTAGCGGTCCACCTCTCTCCATCACGAAACAGAAAGAACACCACAATCAGCATGAACAAGAAGTCGGCGGTGAATCGTGCCAGACTGCCCAGCACCGAGGCACTGGAACTCAGCACCGACAGGCTCATACGTTGAAGGCCGCTCGCGATGGCGGTGTGAATGTCGAACTTAGAAAGGTCTACGAAGCGACCGAAGAAGTGCAACGGACGCTCCGCCATGGCGAACACAAACTGTCCGAAGCCGCCCTGTTCGGCACTCAAGCGGCTGAGTCTTTGCGCAGCGCCAATGGCCTCGTTGGTTGCTTTCAGCAGAATCAGAGTCACCGGAAAGAGAAACAGAAATACCACGCCCAGTGTGGTGGCGAGTGCTGCCCAGGTGCTCCGGTTTCGCGTCCATCGCAACACTTTCTTGTGAACCGGGTGGAAGATTACCGCTACGATAATTCCCGCTGCAATCGACCGCAGGAAGGGCCATGTGATGAGAAGCGCAGCCGCGCCAAACAGGACGACGAGTACGGCGAGAAACCAGAGCGTAGCTTGCTTACTATTCATATCGCGGCAGTGGGATGGCTATCGCCTCACCTTACCATAGCGGAAGGACGCGAGAATCTCACCACGGAGACACGCAGGACACGGAGAGTATGGGACCTGGGGTACGCTTTCGCGGAGAAGGCCTGGTACAAAGACTCGGCTCGTGAGATGACTTCCAGTTCGTCAACCCTGGTTCTTCAATTCTCCGTGTTCTCCGTGTTCTCCGTGCTCCGTGGTGAAGACTATTTGTTACCCTGACACTATGATCCACGAGATATTCCCGGTCGGCGTTTTGCAATGCAACTGCTCGGTCATTGGAGATGAGCAAAGCAAAGAGGCAATGGTCATCGATCCCGGAGACGAGATCGATCACATCCTCGACGTCGTCAAAAAGCATGGATTAACGGTGAAGCAAATCGTCATCACCCACGCCCACATCGACCACGTGGGAGGCGCCATGAAGCTGAAGCAGGCGACCGGCGCGCCTATTCTGCTGAACCAGAACGACTACGCGTTGCTGAAAATGCTCGATACCCAGGCAGCGTGGATCGGGATGCGCGCCCCTGAGAATGTTGCGATTGACGCCAGTATCAGCACCGGCGACAAGGTGTCAGCGGGGAATATCGTAGCCAACGTGTTGCACACGCCGGGACACACCGAAGGCAGCATCTGTCTGTACTTCGAGGCCGACAAGAAGCTGATTGCCGGCGATACCTTGTTCGCCGGTTCTATCGGACGCACCGATCTGCCCGGCGGCTCCTACAAGAAGATCATGCAATCGCTGCACGGCCCGGTTATGGCACTCCCGGATGAAACTATCGTTGTTCCCGGTCACGGTCCGCTCACCACCATCGCCGAGGAACGCGAAAGCAATCCTTTTCTGGTTACGCCATAGGCTGCATGTCAATGCCTGCGCCGCGGGGAGCCGCAGCGGAAATGGGATGGTCAAGCGCCAGGTTGCGAAGCACCCGAAGGACCACGAAACTCTGAGGGACGACCAGTACCACAAGGTAGGAGACGATGGTTCCCAGGATCACACCTACTGCGCCGATACGTACCACCAGCATGATCGACAGCGCAATGTTAACCATCGCAGCCACCGCCGATGCGATCGCCTGTACGCGAGTGCGATTGAGCGCTCCCAGCAGACAGGACTGCGCTGTCATGAAACCGGCGATGACACTCCAAACCGCCATCATCGACAAGAGTAAAAACGGCGGTACGGCCGCAGGCCCGGCCCACAACCGAATTCCGAGCCGCCCAAAGGCAAGCAGGAAAGCAGCCCACACGACATTCAACGCGATGGTGGTGCGAATCGCGATGGCGAAGGTCCGCCTTATCCACGCAACGTCACCGCGCGCCTGCGCCTCGGCATAGGCTGGCCACAATGCCGGAAACGCCAGCGCTTGCAGTACTGTCCCCAGTCCAACCACGCGCCAGGTCACGCTGTAGGGCGTAACCTCGGCCGCGCCCAGGTAGTGGCTGACGATGATGTTGTCGGTACTGAAGACCACCATGGCCGCCGCTTGAATCAGCAGAAAGGACCAGCCTGTGCTCAGCAGGTCGAGCACGTCACTGAGGCTGACCAGCTCCAGTCGCGGTCTAAGCCACGGCTTGTGCCAGAGTACGAGCCAGAGCAACGTTGCCGTTGCCACCAACGTAATGCTTCCGAAAGAGAGCAGGAACAGAGTTGGCATCGACACCCGAAGCCAGATGCCGATGATCAAGCCGACCACACTGCCCGCCGCGCCGGCTGCAAGCGTCTTGTTGTAGGTATGCAACTCCTGATAGCCGGCGAAAATTTTGCCGGCGAGGTTCAACGGTAGCCCCGCCAGCACCAGCACCGCGGCGATCAGGACCGTCGCTCGGACCTCCGCCTGCAAAGACGAATCAGCATTGAATACCGCGATCCAGTTCACGCGAGACCACAGGAATCCGAAGAGACAGGCGGCTATGCCTACGGCTACAAGAGTCACAGCCAATGCATTGCTGAAGGCCCTGGCAGCTTGCTTCTGGTCTTGCCGGGCGAAGGCTTGGGACAGCAGGTTCGTCAAACTCGTTGCCACGCCAAGGTCGAGCAGGTTTGCCCAGACGGCGACGCTCGCTACTGTGGCCCAGACGCCATAGCGCTCGGCTCCCAGGTAGCGCACCGCCAGTGGTAACGAAACCAATGTCAGCAGTGACGACAACACGCGGGCTGCGCCGCCGGACACCACGGCCGACACGATGCGACGGTAGCGTGCATCGCTAAACAGAGAAAGACCTCCGCGAGCCTGGGTTGCCGCGCGCGGCTGCGAATCGAACGAACGAGGTGGTCAAAACGTGAGGCTCGCCTCTAGCTTATCGCGCACTCGACCGCTCTGTATAAGGAGTGTGTTGGCGGCAGCGACTACATCGGGAACCGAAATCTGCGTGATGCAGTGCGGATCGGACAACCGACAATGCGTGTCGCAGTCGTCCAGTCCGCGCTCGGGCTGAAGCACACAGCCCAGAACGCCCCAGGGAGCGAATCGCGCTGGACTGTTGGGATGCGCTGGATCGCCGTTCCGGGGATGCCGTGAGATAACCACGGTCGGACACTTCATGGCGGCAGCCAGGTGCGCCGCGCCGGTATCGTTTCCAACGAACAGATCGCAACGCGCGAGCAAGGCGCAGGTCTCGCGAATTGCGGCGCTGTCTGAGATGGTCGATGGGGTAGGCAATGTCCGGGCAAGGTGCTTGGCCTGCTCATGGTCCGACGGAGCGCAGGTAATGACGGTGTGTACGGGATACTGTTTCGACAGTTCGTCGATCACAGCCGAGTAGCGTTCCAACGGCCAGCGTCGCCCGTAGGTTTGCGCCCCGATTCCGAGCACCACCAGAAGAGACTCGGCCGGAATCTTGTTTAGTACCCGATTCGCGTAGGCGCGATCTTCCGTTGTTAGCGTAATTTCAGTCGAGGAATCGACCACCATCCCGCCCAGCGCTTCGACAATGTCGATGTTTCGCTCAACCTCGTGGCGCAGCGAACCAGGAGCCAGACAGACATCGAATGCGCCATCGAAGCCCAGATTGAATCGCTTCTTGCCGGCTGAGGCCCGCTCGCTGTAGCCGACGCGGAGATTCGCGCCAGTCAATGCGCAGAGCATGGTTGCAAGGTGCTCGTCGGTGTCCCAACGGGGACAGATCGCAACGTCGAAGCGGCGGCCGCGCAGTTCGCGCCAGTAGAACTTCAGGACGGTCACCAAATATAGGGCGTGCTTCAGTCGCCTTGCGTTACGTACCAAAGGTACAGAAAGCAGCTCATCGATGTAGGGATTGCTTTCGAGAATGGAGTGATGCGCCTGCTGAACGACAGCCGTAAAGTGCGCATTCGGATAAGCTCGCTTCAGTTCGCGGAATACCGGCGTCGTGAGTACGAGATCGCCGAGGGCGTCGAGCCGGAACAGGATGAAGGAATCGCGTGTCGCCGATGAGGGATTGCGATCCCGTTGGGTGAGGCGCGCCCACCAGATCGCCAAACGCGTCGGCAAAAGCACCCAGAGTAGCAGTCTCACGGCAGTACGCTCCCTTGCGCTTCTGCCGGTGCGAGTTGACGATCTGCTACTGCGGACAAACAAAAACCCTCCCGACGCGCGAGTCTGAGGGTCGTTGATATCGAAGTCGTTATTTCTTCTAAAGTTGAATTCTACGGGAATCAGCACGGCAAATCGAGTGCGCAAAGGTAATTCTTCTTTCCTCCGATTACGATTACGAGAGTTCAATCAGGCCTGCATAGAAAAAGCCCATCCAGCCAAGCCGGATGGGCCGTCGCCGGCTTTGATTACTTCGATGTATTCGATTCGAGCCCGTGATACTTCAACATCGGCTCAATGCTGGGCGCTTTGCCGCGCCAGGCTTCGTACATCTTGGCGAGGTCCTCGGTGTTGCCGCGTGACAATACCATCTGCCGGAAGCGATCGCCATTGGCGCGGGTCAATCCGCCATGCTCCACGAACCACTGGTAGGCATCATCGTCCAGCATCTGCGTCCAGAGATAAGCGTAATAACCTGCCGAGTATCCGCTCCCCCAGATATGGCTGAAATAGCTGGAGCGATAGCGCGGCGGAACGTAGCTGATGAGCAGGTTGGTTTTCTTCAGGGCCTCAGTTTCAAACGCATCGGGATTTTGCAGCGGCGCGGTCGCCGGCAATGAGTGCCACTGCATGTCGAGCTCTGCGGCAGCCAGAAGCTCAGTGGTGTCGTATCCCTTGTTAAACGTTTCCGAGTTCTCGATCTTGGCCAGCAAATCCGCCGGCATGGGCTCGCCGGTCTTGTAGTGCTTGGCGTAATGCTGGAACACCGACGGATACGTGGCCCAGTGCTCGTTGAATTGCGACGGGAACTCGACGAAGTCGCGCGCGGTATTCGTGCCCGAAAGGCTGGGATATTCAGAGTTGGAGAACATGCCATGCAGCGCGTGTCCAAACTCATGGAACATGGTTCGCACATCGTCCGCCGTCAGCAGCGCGGGCTCGCCCGCCGCCGGAGGCGGGAAGTTGGCGACATTGGTCACGACGGGCTGGGTGCCCAGCAGCTTCGATTGCTCCACCAGGCTGTTCATCCATGCGCCGCCATTTTTGTTGTCGCGCTTGAAGTAATCGCAGTAAAACAGCGCCATCGAGCTGCCATTCGTATCGAAAACTTCAAAGACGCGCACGCCGTCGGCATAAACCGGGATGTCGTGCCGTTCCTTGAACGTGATCCCGTAGAGCTGATTGGCGGCATAGAACACGCCGTTTTGCAGCACATTATTGAGCTCGAAGTAGGGTTTCACCTGCGATTCGTCGATGTCGTACTTCGCTTTTCGCACCTGCTCGGCGTAGAAGTCCCAGTCCCAGGGCTGCAAAGTGAAGCCGCCGTTCTGCGCGTTGATGACATTCTGAATGTCTTTCGCTTCCACGGCCGCTTTGGCGGTTGCGCCCGGAACCAGTTGCGACATGAAGTTCAAGGCCGCTTCCGGGGTTTTGGCCATCTGGTCTTCCAGCTTCCAGGCGGCAAAGCTGGAATAACCCAGCAGCTTCGCTTTCTGCGCCCGAAGCTGCGCGATCTTCGCGATGATTTCGCGCGTGTCGTTGGCATCGCCCTTCTCGGCGCGGTTCCAGGAATCCTCGAACAGTTGCTGGCGGGTGTTGCGACTGCTCAGGTTGACGAGGTCAGGCTGCTGCGTCGTGTTCTGCAACGGAATGAGGTAGCCTTCGACTTTACGACCCTTGGCGGCTTCGGCAGCGGCGGCTACCTGCGCGTCGCTGAATCCCGCCAGCGCAGTTTTGTCGGTCGTAACATAAGCGCCGGCTTTGGTTGCCGCCAGCAGCTTATTGCTGAACTCAGTCGACAGGCTGGCAATCTCTTCGTTGAGCTTCTTCAACTGCACTTTGTCAGCGTCAGAAAGATTGGCGCCGGCGTGCACGAACTCGTCGTAGGTGACCTCGACCAGGCGCAGCGACTCAGGATCCAGCTTGAGCGACTCCCGCTCCTTATAGATGACGGCGACGCGCGCAAACAGCTTGGGATCGAGGTGGACGGCATCAGCATGGGCAGCCATCTGCGGAGCAATCGCCGAACGAATCTGTTGCAAGGTCGGATTGGTATCGGCGGCGCTTACCGAAAAGAACGCTGCTGTCGCCCGGTGCAGCAGCCGTCCGGATTTCTCCATCGGTATGAAAGTGTTTTCGAAGGTTGGAGCCGCAGGATTGTTGGCGATGGCCTCCATTTCCTTTTTCTGCTCGGCCATGCCCGCCTCGATCGCCGGCTGATAGTCGGCATCCTTGATCTTGTCGAAGGGCGGCGCGTGAAAGGGAAGCGTGCTGGGAGCATAAAACGGGTTCTGCGGCCCGAACTGCGCGTCGGCGGCCTGCGCCGGCAGCATAGTCACGCCCAGAACAAGGATGGCGGCGATAATCAACGTTGTCATAAACAAATAGTTTAATAGGCCCGGCCGATGTTTGCAGGAACCGCCCCCAGCTCAGCCCACTCGACTGAATTGGGCATCCTCCTGCAAAGCCGAAGGGGCCGCGCGGTTGATCCGGCGCCGACGCATCGTGGCGACAGGAAGACGCTTGCTCCGCTGACCCCGCGGTACTTGGCATGCACCGGCGAAGAACAAAATTCTCTGCTCCCTGATTTAGAATGCGTTGTAGCTTGTGCAACTCACGTTCGCCCAGAATCCGCAGCCTCTTTCAGGGAGGCGTGAGCAGAGGACCGTACCTATTGAGAGCGCCACGACAGTCAGCTGACGACCAGCCATCGGGGAAGGTCGCAACCACAGTCGTGATCGTCGACAGCGGGGCGTGCACTCCGCATTGAGCCTCATGCCTCCAGCGCACCTCCGGATTAAGGCTCTGATCACGTTGAGTCTGTTGTTGCTGATGTCTTCCGCTCAGGGGCAAAGCACAACCCTCATCACTCTGGACCAGGCGATCGCGCTGGCGGTCGCGCATAATCACGCGCTTAAGGCGGCACGCACCTTGATCCTGCAAAACCAGGCGCAGGAGATCACGGCCAATCTGCGGCCCAATCCGATGCTTAGCTTCGATTCCCAGTTCCTGCCGATTTTTTCTCCCTCCGAGTTTTCCGGCGACAACTTGGACCAGATACAGCAGTTCGATATCGGCGTCGGCTATCTGTTTGAACGGGGTCGCAAACGTCAGCGCCGCTTGCAAGCTGCCAGAGATGCAACCGCGGTAACTACCGCCCAGGTTTCAGACGATGAACGCACGCTGATTTTCAATGTGGCGCAGCAGTTCGTCGCAGTTTTGCTGGCCGAGTCCACTTTGCAATTTGCCCTGACGGACCTGAAGAGCTTTCAGGACACAGTGGACATTTCCCAGTTGCAGTACAAGGCCGGCTACATCAGCGAAGGCGATTACCTTAAGATCAAGCTGCAACTCCTGCAATTCCAAACTGACGTCTCCTCGGCCAAGCTGGCGAGAGTGCAGGCGCTGATCGGGCTGCGGGAGTCGCTAGGCTACGATGCGGTTCCGGCAGATTACGATGTGGTCGGCAATCTGGAGTATGAGCCCGTGCGCTTGAAGCTGGAGGATGTACAACTGAAAGCACTGCAGAACCGTCCCGACTACCACGCTGCCGAACTCGGGGTGACCGCTGCGCAAAGCCAGATCGCGCTGGCCAAAGCCAATGCCAAACAGGATGTAACCGCCTCACTGAGCTATTCGCACGTGTCCGGCGAGAGCTCGGCCTCTTTCTTTGGGAATATCGGCATACCAATCTTTGATCGCAACCAGGGCGAAATCCTGCGGACGCGTCATGCGCTCACCCAGGCGCAGGAATCGCAGGCCGCCGCCAGCGACACCGTATTGTCTGACGTCGGTAATGCTTTCGAAGCGCTTGAGCAGCAATCAAGAAGTCGTGGAGCTCTATACTTCCGGCTACTTGAAGGAGGCGCAGGATTCTCGCGACATCAGCGAATATGCCTATAAACGCGGAGCTACCAGCGTGTTGGAGTTTCTTGATGCCGAGCGCAGTAATCGAGCCGTACAACTGGCCTATCGCCAAGCTTTGGCGACCTATATGACTGCGCTCGAACAGCTCAGAGAGGCAGTTGGAACGAGGAACCTGCCATGACCTTGTGCCATCGTCACCGAACTCGCCTGATGCTGCTCTCGCTGCTGGGAGCGATCGCGCTGATGCTGGCCGGCTGTAGCGGAGCAGGACCGGACAACGCCGCCAATCATGGCGATCATGCCAACACGGCTGAGCTGTTTTCCGTTCCGGCGGACCAGATGTCGCACGTGCAGGTGCTGACCGTCGAGCCCACCAAGCTGACGCGAACCCTCCGCCTGACCGGAGCCGTGGCGTATGACAGCTTCCACACCACGCCGGTTATCACGCAGGTTAGCGGCCCGGTGAGCCGAATCGCTGTCGTGCCCGGCCAGAGCGTGCAGCGGGGCCAGACCTTGTTGTATGTGGCCAGTCCCGACTATTCGCAATTGCGTTCGAATTACTTGAAGGCCAAGGACGCTGCTGCGCTGGCCAAGAAGATTTATGCTCGCGCCCAGGACCTATACCAACATCATGCGTTTGCCGAACAGGAACTGGAGCAGGCTGAGTCCGCTCAGGTACAAGCAGAAAGTGATTTAATCTCAGCCGAAGCTGCCCTCAGAGTGTTGGGCATCACCGATCCCGATGCTCTGCTAAAGGCTCCGCCTTCTTTCGAGGCGTCGGTGAAGGCCCCGATTGACGGGCAGGTTGTGGAACAAGATGTCGCGGTGGGTCAACTGTTGCAGCCCGGCGCAACTCAGTGCTTCGTGATTTCCAAGATGAGCACGGTCTGGATTCTGGTCAACGTCTATCAAAAAGACTTGCCTTACGTGCATGTTGGCGATCCAGTGACGATCACCACCGAGTCCTATCCCGATGTGTTCCAGGGAAAAATTTCCTATGTCGCGGCTGCGCTCGATCCCAATACCCGTACCTTGCAGGCCCGCATCGAGACCAATAATCCGGGATACAAGCTGAAGAAGGACATGTACGTCGTGGCTTCGGTAGACGCAGGCACCATCCCGAATGCAATCGCTATACCGGACGCGGCGGTGCTGCGCGACAGCGAGAACCAGCCGTTTGTCTACGTGGAAGCAAAAGACAATCAGTTTGGCCGACGGTCCGTCAGCATCGGAGACAGCTCGAAAGGAGAAACCCAGGTTACCGCCGGACTGAATCCCGGCGACCGCATCATCGGAAACGGCAGCTTGTTTCTGCAGTTTGCGAATTCACTGCAACAGTAGGACGGTTCGCACCGTGGCTACTCGACCATCGCGAGGCATGACTAACATCTATGACACGGAACCCGGCATCGGCGCCTGAATGATCCATCGAATCGTACAAGCGGCGCTTCGTCAGCGCTTTCTAGTGCTGGTGTTCACGGCCTTCATTTTGGTCGCCGGGATCATCTCCTTCCAGCGCATGCCGGTCGATGCCTATCCCGATCTATCGCCTCCGCAAGTCGAACTGATTACGCAATGGCCCGGCCACGCCGCCGAAGAGGTCGAGCGACTGGTCACGCTGCCGCTCGAGTTGGAGCTGAACGGTGTTCCCCACGTGGTCGTCATGCGGTCGATCTCGCTGTACGGCCTCTCGGATGTGATCCTGACCTTTGAGGACAACACCGACGATTACTTTGCCCGCCAGGTTGTCTTCGAGCGCATGGCGCAAGCCCAGCTACCCGCGGGAGTAGCGCCGGACATGGCTCCGCTGTTCAGTCCCAGCGGCCTGGTCTATCGCTATGTGCTGGAGAGTCCCGATCGTTCTCCGCAGGAATTGAAGACCATTGAAGATTGGGTAGTAGAGCGGCAGTACCGTTCGGTGCATGGTGTGGCTGACGACTCCGGCTTCGGTGGAACCGTCATGCAATACCAGGTGCTGCTTGACCCGGCGCGGATCTACGGCTATCACCTCACGGTGCCGCAGGTGGTGAATGCGGTGACGGCCAATAACTCCAATGCCGGCGGCGGATTCTACTCGCAGGGTGGACAGTTCTATTACGTGCGCGGCATCGGACTGGTGCGCGACACGGCCGACATTGGCAACATCGTGGTCGGCAGCAATAACGGCGTCCCCATTCGCGTGAAGGACATCGGCGAGGTAACGATCGGTCACGCGCCGCGATTAGGTGAGTTCGGATATCTGAAGAACGATGACGCGGTTGAGGGCGTGATTCTGATGCTGCGTGGTGAGCAGACCCAGAATGTCCTTAAAGCGGTGGAAGCCAAGACCGACGAGCTGAATCGCTCCGTGCTGCCGCCCGACGTCAAGATCCATCCCTATTACGACCGCAGCGAACTGGTGGAGTTGACCACCAAAACCGTGGAGGACAACCTGCTCCGCGGCATGGTTCTGGTGCTGGTCGTTCTCATTTTCTTCCTGGTCAGTTTTCGCGCTGCGATTATTGTTGCCCTCACCATTCCGCTGTCCCTGTTATTTGCCTTCATTGTTCTGCACGCCCACGACGGCGCCGCCAACCTGCTCTCCATCGGCGCCATCGACTTCGGCATCATCATCGACGGCACGGTCGTCATGGTGGAGAACATCTATCGCGAGCTGGCGCTGCGCGACGGACAACAATACAGCCTGCACGAGGTCATTCTGCTGGCGGCAAAAGATGTGGATCGTCCCATCTTCTACTCGGTCGCCGTGATCCTGGCCGGTTATCTTCCCATCTACGCGCTGAGCGGCCCTTCGGGAAAATTGTTCCATCCCATGGCCGAAACCATGTCCTTCGCGCTGATCGGGGCGTTGATTCTGACGCTGACCTTCGTCCCCGTCCTGGTCTCCTTCTGGTTCAAGAAGGGTGCGCGCGAGCATGTCAACCGGCCTTTCGAATGGATGAGGCGCAAGTACGCGACGCAATTGGATTGGGCGCTGGCACGCCCCAAACTGACGATGCTGATTGCATCCCTCATCTTCGGCGCGACCCTGCTGCTGGTGCCCTATATCGGCGGAGAGTTCATGCCGCATCTGGATGAAGGCGCTCTCTGGGTGCGCGCGACCATGCCTTACACCATCTCGTTTGAGGAAGCCAGCAAGATTGCGCCGCAGATTCGCGACATTCTCCGCTCGTACCCGCAGGTGACGATAGTGGCTTCGGAGTTGGGTCGCCCCGACGACGGAACCGATCCCACCGGCTTCTTCAACTGCGAGTTCTATGTCGGACTGAAGCCTTACAAAGATAAATCGTGGAGTGGCGATACCGACACCAAGGACAAGCTCATTGCCGCCATCAACAACAAACTCACCGCTTTTCCCGGCATCATCTTCAATTACACGCAGCCCGCGGAAGATGCGGTTGACGAGGCCCTGACCGGTCTGAAGAGCTCACTGGCGGTGAAGATTTATGGTGACGACCTGAACGTCCTGCAGGACAAGGCGATCCAGATCAAGAACACCCTGGCCAAGATACCGGGATTTACCGACCTGACGGTAGTGCGTGAACTGGGACAGCCAAGTTTGCTGGTCGATGTTGACCGCGACAAGATTGCCCGCTATGGCATCAATGTTGCCGACGTGGAAGCGGTAGTTTCAGCCGCGGTGGGCGGCCAGGCAGCAACCCAGGTAATCCAAGGCGAGAAGCTGTTCGACCTGGTGGTCCGCATGCAGCCGCAGTTTCGCAGCAGCGCTCATGAAATTGGACAGCTGCTGGTTGGCACCCCCGACGGCAAGCAGATTCCGCTGAGCGAGCTGTCCACCATCCGTCAGGGCAACGGCGCATCGTTCATCTATCGCGAGAACAACTCACGCTACATCGGTGTGCAATACAGCATCGAGGGACGCGACCTGCAACGCGCGGTTCGCGACGGTCAAAAAGCCGTCGACAAGGCGGTGAGCTTACCCCAGGGATACTGGATGAACTGGGGCGGCGAGTACAGCCAACTGCTGCAAGCTCAGTCGCAGCTCCTGCTGATCGGTCCCATGGCGGTAGTGATCATCTTCATGATCCTGTTTGCGCTGTACGGGAACTTTAAATTTCCAGTCACCATCGCTCTGGGAGTGATTCTGACCGAGCCCGTCGGCGCGCTGCTGGCCTTGAAGCTTACTCACACGCCGTTCAGTGTGTCGTCGGTTTTAGGATTACTCGCATTGCTAGGAGTCTCGGTGGAGACAGCTGTGATTCTGGTGTCGTACATCAACAAGCTGCGTCAGGAAGGCATGGACATTCGTACCGCGACCCGCGAGGCTTCGCTGCTGCGGCTTCGTCCCATTACGATGACCGCGCTGGTTGCGTGCCTGGGACTGCTTCCCGCCGCGCTGGCGACCGGCATCGGCTCGGCGACGCAAAAGCCTTTCGCCATCGTCATCGTCGCCGGTTTGATCTCACGTCTGTTTATCGGCTTCTTCGTCAATCCGGTGTTGTACTTGATGGTCGCTCGTGACGGAGACGTGCTTCAGGTCTGAGAAGCCGAGCCACCCCGAGATCACCCTAAGCGGCAAGGACTATGCCGACACGATTCGCGCCGGTGTTCCAATCGTGGCGCAGCACACCATCTCAGCATGGGGCGTAAGACAGGTAAAGCCGAGCTCTCCGGGTGCGCCTTATCAGTTTGCTGAGGCAGCTTTGGCTACGGCGGCATGTTCCGGACGGCTCATCAAGACCTGCCTCAGCATCACGTAAAGCGTCGCCAGGCCGGCGACGAATAACACCACGAATAACGCGATTACACCCCACTGTGGCTGCGCCCGAAGTGTGCCGAGTTGCATGAAGGGCGCAACATAAGCACTGCGCAGCAGCTGGCGGATAGCCACCATCACGACGAGCGTCAGCAGCGTCGTCACAACTGCAAGCCGTGCGTGCAACAGGGTTTTGTCGGTCCGGCCGGCGAGGATGACATGCGCCACGGCGGCGAGCGGCAACAGCATGCCGAGCCCGATCAGTGATGCGCCTAATGCATTACCGGCAAACAGATCCAGCAATACCGAACGTGGCAAGACCATTAAGAACAACATCCCCACCGCATAGTTCAAGACCGTGGGCACCACAAACCAGCGCGATCCATGCCGCAGCATCCACTGGCCGTACTGCTTCGAGCGATTCCAAACACCCGCGACAAAAACCGCTAAGCCCGCGATCGCGAACGCACCCAGAACGAAGTGCAGGTAGCGCGGAAATAAAGTGGGTTCGCTCCAGTTCAGGTTCAACCCCGCGGCGCTGTGCAGGTACATCGCGAGCCAGCGCTGTGGCGTCAGCATCAGGGTGAAGTTGTTGACGTAAATAAACCCGATGGCCAGAAGCAACAGTAGCGACATCCACAGCGGCCATATACGGGTTAGGTGGGACTTGCTGTAGTACAGGCCGTAGTAAGCCACGATCAGCAACGGAATCACGGCGATCCAGAACGTGCCGATCAGAATGGAGCTGGCGTAGAGCAGGTTGCCGTACAGGACCTGCACGAAAAGCAGCGCAGCCACTCCCAGCGTAATGGTGAAGGCAAGTGAGATGGTGAGAACCCGCAGGAGATCGCCGGCAAGTTGCCGGGCAAAGGCGTCGCTCTTCGGCCGGGCGGCGCACATCGCGGCGATGGCTGCTCCGCCCAGCGTAAGATTCATGGCCACAAGGTGAAGCAGAAACGTGACCAGCAACAAGGTCATCATCAGCCATACCGGGCCGGGAAGAGGCATGGGATCGAGCGACGGTATGGGGACAAAGCTGTTCATTGGGTCCCTCCTTGCGCTTCCGACGGGCGATAAGGAGCGCCACTTTGCAGAAATACAGCCAGCGCTTTCCGTTCGCGCTCGCCTCCGTGGAAGCTGGGCATCTCGGGATTCAGCGAATCCAGTTGGGTAAGCAGGCCGTCGATGGAATCGACGTCCATGCCGGCCAACGACAGGGGCCGAAACTTGCCTCCCACAGTGTGGCACATCGAGCAGCGCCGCCCGAATATCTGGCTCCCTGCCTCCGCGGCCGGCAAGTGCGGGTCGATGGCAGCCGGCGACAGCGATGCCAGATATGTACCTACCGCCGCGCGGTCCTGGTCATTGCCCGCGAACGGGGGCATGGTCCCGCGCAGCAGGGGAAGATGCTGCAGGATGTCGGTGGAGAATTCGGTACCCCAACCGTGCACCCGGGGCTTCATCGCGCGGTAGCCGTCAACGCTGTGGCACACGCCGCATTGCATGGCGAACATCTGCCTGCCACGTAGGAGATCGGGCTGCTGGCGATCCATCCACTGGGCGCTGTTGGCGAAGCCGCTGGCGTCGAGGCTCGCAACTTCCGCCACGCGAAGGTCGTTGGAATAAATGTAGCTGCCGATGGCGTAGGGCTTGCGCGCCATCTCACGGGTGTACTCGCCCGTCCCGATGAGGACAAAGCCGCAAAGCAAAATGACAGCTGCGATGGAAGCTCGCATCCACGCCGGTTTTGCCACGGCGAATACGACAGCCAGCAGCAAACTCAGCCCCGCGGCAATCGCGCCGAGGTAGACCATGTGGCGCATGGCCGGCAGGATCACCTCGAAGTATGCTTTCGACTCGGGCGGGAAGTCAGCGAAATACCACCGCAGCGGCAGCACCAGGAAGAGCGTGCCCACGACGATCCAGAGGCCGGCGTAACGCAGCACTCGTTCCCGTACCGGGCGGTACATGCGAAGCCCGGTCACCAGCCCGAACATCCCGGCCAGCACCACGGCGATGCCAGTGCGCACAACCACCGAAGGCCAGTAGGTCGGATTGAAGAAGCCATTCCAGAACGCGTGCGTCTGCAACCAGCGGCCGGGCGTCAGCATGTAGGTGAGAATGCCGTTGATGACGACCAGGCTCGCCCACGCAGCAACGAAATAAACCCAGCCCACCGCCATGTGCGCGGCGCGATCCAGCCGGTCCCAACTGTAGGCGTAAATCAGAGCGGCAGCGATCTCAACAAAAAAGAACACCCACTCGATGGCCCACCCCCAGACGAAGGTGTGAATCAGCGAAGACGTGGCTTCCGGGCTGATCAGTCCGATGGTGAACCATATGCCCACGCCGGTGACCGCGCCCATCACCAAGGTCAGCAGAGCGAAAAATTTCGAGTGCTTGCGCACGTAGTCCAGCAGGTCTGCGTCGTGGGTGCGGTCGGCTTTGCGCTCCAGCAAGACGAGATAGGCTCCGCCGCCGACCGCAAAATGTGAAATGAAGACGTGGACGACTGCGACAAATGCAATCAGTAATCCACCAGGAATTCCAATCTGCCACAGGGGATAGTTCATCGGCTCAGCACCCGTATTAACCAACATGCGCCCCTGGTGGCCACGGTTCTGTGACCCGGGTCACGGCAACTTGTGCGCTGAGTACCTGGCGTGAGAATCGCCGGTAACGATTACAGCTCCGCCGCGTTTGTTCTGATTTGCGATCAAACAGAGGTTTTTTATGACGACTACCAGCAAAACTTCCGCACAAAATGGCCAAAGTGCTTTCCACACTAGCCCTCGATGCAATCGACAAATCCCAGGCCTTAGCGATGCTGGGCGCAGTCCTCGAGCGCATGCGGTTGTTCGAAGCGGCCGCGGATCGGGATCGTGCGAATAGGCTGAAAATCACCCGGGAAATCGCCGAAAAGGTCGAAAATGTCTCGATTTTTCTCTGCATGGCCGGTTAGTTGCCCGGGAAATCGCCGAAGCGGGTAGCGGAAAGCAGATGGCTGGCAACCTCAGGGCGAATCGATTGAAGATTAAAAACGGGCTGAAAAAGTGCGCGATTTCATGCGCGAATACGGCCCAATCGTCGCATTTGGAGGCTTTTTTCAGGAAAATGATGAGGCAAACGCGGAGCGCGCGCGTCCCAGCCGCGGCATTCCACTGGAGAAATTCGTAGTCGCAGAACGCACCCGGCGAGCTGGAGTGGAAGCCGCTATATCTCTTCCCCAGCGCTCTTCCCGAGTGCGGACGTCAGGAATACGAAGACATGGAATTGCAGAGCTTGCTGGCATACGTGTATCGCGACCAGGTGGCGCGCGTCGAACCATATTTGTACACGCTGCAACGATAGCTCCAACTTCTTCGCGGTCTTATCTTTGCCTACGTTCCCATGGTCAATTAATCTGGACACGTGCGATCTCAACTGGAGCAAGCGCTGCAACTGGTTCGTGACGATCAGCCGGAATCGTTGGATCGTGCGCTGACTCTTCTGCAAAACACGGTTTACTCCTTCAGCATGAAAGTTTGTGGCCATACGGAAGACGCCGAAGATACTGCCCAGGATGTATTGCTGAAATCGCTGCCGTATCTCGCCAAGTTCGAAAATCCCAAGGCGCTGACCGTCTGGCTTTACAAGGTCGCGCGCAACCACTGCGTCAGTAGTCACCGCGGGCAGAAAAATTCTCCGGCGAACCATCTGTCGCTCGACGAATTGATGCCCAGCAGTCTGGAACTGAAAGAGTTGATGGAAAATCCGGCCCCCAGTCCGGAGGCGGCGCTGCTGAACAGCGAGTCGGCCGAGCAACTGAAGCAAGCGGTAATGACGGTCCCTCCCTCGTATCGCATGGTGCTGGTTCTGCACGACATGGAGGAGCTGAGCACCGCGGAGGTCGCGCAGGTTCTGGGGTTGCGCGAGGGTACGGTGCGGGTGCGGCTACACCGCGCACGGCTGATGGCGCGCCGCTATCTGGCGAAGCTGAGCAAGCGTGAAGCGCCCGCCAGCCATGTCATCCACGCCGCTATCGAACCTGCCCGGCCACCGCGTTGCCGTAATCTGTTTGCCGCGCTCTCCGATTACATGGACGGCGTCATCGACGACGCGATGTGCGACGAGATGGATCGCCACATCAGCGATTGCGTACCGTGCCAGGCGTTTCTTTCCAGCCTGAAAGATGCGGTGCGCCGTTGCCGGTCTTATGCTCCCGCGCTGGAGCCGGAGCGCGCGGAACGGATGCGGCGGGAGCTGCGGCCCAAGTACGAAAAAGCGCTGCTGGCACTGCGCGCAGCCCGATGACTGTAAGTCTTTGACCCTCCGCCACTTTCCCAAATCGGGAAACCTAACTTTCTGCCGAAAAATTCTGTAACACCTTCTGCCCTCACTGCGTTTGTTCAGTGGAGTTGGAATACTCCATGCAGTATCAGCAAGGGAGTAACGGCATGATTTTAGGAAAAGTAAAGCTGACCGAGGCGGCGGGAATGGGCCGCCAATTTGTAGCAACCAGTGGTACCGGGCATCATTTCCTCCTCGACGACGCTGCCGGAAATACCGGCGCCAAGCCCATCGAACTGGTAGCGATCGCGCTTGCCGGATGCACCGCCTTCGACGTAATCAACATTCTGCGCAAGAAGCGCCAGCAGATTACCGCTTACGAAGTACAGGTCGAAGCTGATCAGGCGCTTAACCCGCCCCAGGTCTTCATCAACGTCCGCATCCATCACATCCTGACCGGCAACGACATTTCGTCGCAGGCAGTGGAAGACGCGATCAAGTTGTCGGAAGAAAAGTACTGCTCAGTTGGCGCGATGGTGCAGAAGAGCGCCGAGTTCCATACGACCTTCGAGATCGTGCCGGCAGAGGTAGCAGCGACGGTTGGTGCATAGGATGCGACGGTTGTTGTACGACCTCATTTCCACTGACAGACCGAGATTGCTTCCCGCGCTCTTCTGCGTCGCCGCCTTTCTCATGGCGATGCTGGGAACCGGGGCTGAGGCGGCTTTCGCGCAGGCACCGACTCCGCTGACACTTCCGCAGGCCGTGAGCATGGCGCTGGAGAAGAATCCCCTGCGCAAGGCGGCGCTGGCGGAGACGCGCATCTCGGTGGCTGCGGTTCGCGAATCCAAGGCACCGTTGTACCCGAAGATCATGTTCAGCGACGGCGTTATCCGAAGCAATAATCCGGTGTTCGTTTTCGGAAGCAAGCTGAATCAGCAGAGGTTTACCGCCGCCGATTTCGCGTTGAATAGTCTCAACTACCCCACTCCGATCACCAACTGGTCAAGCCGCTTCTCAGGGCAGTGGAACCTGTTTGACGGCCTGCAAAGCTGGTATGGCGTGAAGCGCGCCAATTTCGCGCAACAGGCCAGCGATCAGCAACTGGAACGGGTCGATCAGGAGCTGGTGTTCCAGGTGGTGCAGGCGTACTACGGGGTGTTGCTGGCGCAGAAGCAGCTTGAAGTGGCGCAGGATGGCGTGAAGACTGCCGAGGCGACTGAGGCATCGAGTCGCGCTCGCGTGGACAGCGGGCTGGCGGTGCAGTCGGATTTGCTGAGCGCGCAGGTTGCGACGGCGTCGCGGAAGCAGGAATTAATCCAGACGCAGAATGGACTGGCGCTGGCGCAAACCCAACTGGCGCTAGCCATGGGGATGCCATCGGACACGGAATACGAGCCACAGCAGAATCTGCAGGACCACAGCCTCTCGACCGCGAAGGTTCAAGAACTCGAGACCCAGGCGCTGGAGAAGCGTACGGACCTGAAGCGGCTTGACTTGGGTTACGAAGCGCAGACGAAGAGCGTCACCATGGCGAAAGGCGCGTTTGCTCCGCGGCTGAACGTCTTCGGCGCGTGGGAGACGGACAGCCCATCGCCGGGATGGAATGGCGGTAACAACTGGATCGCCGGCGCCGAATTGCAGCTCGATCTGTTTGACGGCGACAGCAAGCGCGCACACTTGGCGCGCGAGAAAGCAACGCGCGACCGGATCGTCGCCATGCGCGACGCGGCACGCGACGGCGTGCGCCTGGAAGTCCGCAAAGCTTACTACGACTACGACGCAGCGCGGCAGCAGGTGGCAGTCGCGCGCGGCGCGGTGACCGAAGCCAACGAGAGCCTGCGCATCAATCGCAATCGCTACGAAGGCGGCCTCACGACCATCAGCGATCTGCTGCGCGTCGAAGAGGCAGCGCATCGCGCGCAGGCGGATTACTGGCAGGCCGTGTATCGCGTGCAAACCAGCTACGCCGGCGTCGAATTGGCGACCGGCACGCTCACTCCAAGTTCTCCGGTGGTAACGCAATGAGGTTGATGACTTTTGTTTCGTCCTTGTTTTGTATCAGGGCCCGACTTCTAGTCGGGCCGTCATCGCGACCCAACTCTACGGCTTTAGCCGCTGAGGAGCAGGGGCTGAAGCCCTCGTCTATTAGCGATTCATCGGCACGGCTGAAGCCGTGCCCTGATACAAAGCGGGAATGCCCGACTTTGCGGACAACAACACGATTCGTGTCCGCTGTCGCGACAGCCGTCATTGCGATGCTTGTGGTTTTGTTCACCGCCTGCTCCAGCGAGAAGAAAGCGCAAGCTCCCGCGCCGGAAGTGGTTCGCGGAGTCGCGCTCATCACGACGCAACGCGCCATGCAACCCGAATACCTGGAAGCGACCGGCACGGTGCGTCCTACACAATCGGCGCAACTGGCGAGCCAGATGATGGGAACGATCACCAGCGTCAACGTCCACGAGGGCGAAGCGGTGAGTCGCGGACAAGTGCTGGTCACGATCGATGGGGCGCAGCCGCACGCAGCCTACCAGAGCGCGACCGCGGGACTGCAAGCTTCGAAGCAAGCGGTGGCTGCAGCTGATGCTGACTATGCGCTCGCCGACGCAACCATGAAACGCTATCAGTCGCTGTACGACAAGAATTCGGTCAGTCCGCAGGAATACGACGAAGTGAAAACCAGGCTGGAGGCGGCCAAGGCACGCCGCGATGCGGCGCAAGCTGGGACCGCACAGGCCGAAGCTGGGTTGGCGGAATCTTCGACGACGGTGGGCTTCACAAAAATCCGCGCTCCTTTCGATGGCCTGATCACAGCCAAGCTGGCGGACACCGGGGCGATGGCGTCGCCCGGAGTTCCGCTGCTGGTGATGGAAGACCCCAGCCACTTCCGGCTGGAGGCGAGTGTCGATGAGAGCCAGATCGGCGTGGTGAAGCTGGGGGCGACGATCCCCGTGGTGATCGATTCGCTCGGCGGCCAGGAGATTGCGGGCAAGGTGGTGCAGATTGTCCCCACGGCCGATGCGGCAAGCCGGACCTTTACGGTGAAGATCGAGCTTCCGGCAAATCCGATGATTCGCTCGGGCGTGTTTGGGCGCGCGAGATTTCCGCGGGGACAGCGCGAATCGCTGGCGATTCCGCAGACGGCCCTGCTGCAACGCGGACAACTCGATGCCGTCTACATCGTGAATAAGGACGGGCTGGCAACGCTACGCTATGTCACCTTGGGCAACCCATCGTCGGGCAACGTCGAGGTGCTGTCGGGCTTGTCAGACGGAGATCGCATAGTTGCGCAAGTCGGCGGCCGCGAGCTGAGCGGCAAACGGGTTGAGGGGCAATGAGCGAACCCACGCCAGCTCCGAGCCATCTACGCGCCGCCGGCCTCATTGCGCGCGCGTTCATCAACTCCAAGCTGACGCCGCTGTTTATCGCGGCTTCGCTGATTGCGGGCGCGTTCGCCATCC
Source organism: uncultured Acidobacteriaceae bacterium (assembly GCA_963809865.1). GTDB lineage: Bacteria > Acidobacteriota > Terriglobia > Terriglobales > Acidobacteriaceae > CAVVDY01. Next base: position 51,239 of record CAWELL010000002.1, read on the forward strand.
TGATGACGCCGCGCGAAGAAGAGCCACAGATCATCGTTCCCATGCTCGACGTGTTCGTGCAGATGCCAGGTGCGTCGCCGGCTGAGGTCGAACAGCGTGCGACGTTGCCTATGGCACGTTTGCTGCGCGAAGTTCCCGGAGTCGAGTACGTCTATACCATTACGCGGCCGGGGCTGAGCATGCTGGTGGTGCGCTTCTATGTTGGGACGAAAGAAGAAGACGCGATCATCAAGACGTACAACAAGCTCTACTCCAACTTCGATCGCATTCCTCAGGGAGTGTCGCCGCCGCTCATCAAGGTTCGCTCGATTGACGACGTGCCGATCATGGCTCTGACATTGTGGGGGCCGAACTACGACAGCTATCGGCTGCGGCAGATCGCCGGTGAGCTGGAGAATCAACTAAAGCAGATCACCGACGTTTCGGAGACAAAGATCATTGGCGGATTGCCGCGCCAAGTACGGGTCGTTCTGGATACGCAGAAGCTGGCCGCCTACGGGATGACGGCGGGCGCCGTCACCCAGCAATTACAGTCCGCGAATATGCGAGGCACAGCGGGAAGCTTCGCCCAGGGCAACCAGGAATTTCAGGTTGAAGCCGGGCGCTTTCCTGGGTAAAGCGGATGACCTGAAGCAAGTGGTGATCGGCGTCTATCAGGGCAGGCCGGTGTACCTGCGCGACGTCGCTGCCGAAATCGTGGATGGGCCGGCTGAGCCGGAGGACTACGTTCTGTATGCCAATGGCGCGGGAGGGGCGCAAAAGGCGGCTGGCGGCGATTACCCGGCGGTGACTATCACGCTGGCCAAGCGCAAAGGAACGAACGCCACCATCATCACTCAGGCGGCGGAGAAAAAGATCGACGAGTTGCGCGGTTATCTGCTTCCGCAGGAACTGAATGTCACCATCACGCGCAACTATGGCGAGACCGCGAAAGATAAATCGGACGAGCTGTTGAAGCACCTGTTTATCGCGACTCTGTCGGTGACGCTGCTCATCGCGCTTGCGCTCGGCTGGCGCGAGTCGGGCGTGGTGCTGATCGCGATTCCGGTAACGCTGGCGTTGACGCTGGCGATTTTCTATCTCTTTGGCTACACGCTGAACCGCGTGACACTGTTTGCGCTGATCTTCTCCATTGGCATCCTGGTGGATGATGCCATCGTGGTTGTCGAGAACATAGTTCGGCATTTCAGGATGCCGAGACCTGCTGGATCCCACTCAACCAAAGACGGGTTGAGTGGGGCACCCGAGCGTAAATCGCTTTCGCAGATTGCCGTGGAAGCGGTGGATGAGGTCGGCAATCCTACCATCCTCGCGACTTTCACGGTAATCGCCGCGATTTTGCCGATGGCTTTTGTGCGCGGGCTGATGGGCCCGTATATGCGTCCGATCCCTGTGGGCGCATCGGCGGCAATGCTGTTCTCGCTCGTCGTCGCATTCGTAGTGTCGCCGTGGTCGGCGCTGCGACTGCTGCATCATTACGCCGAGCGTCCCAGTAATGAACACGAAGCCGAAGGCTGGAGCACCAAACTTTACCGGCGAATCATGAATCCGCTGATTCACAGCGCCAGACGCCGCTGGATGTTCCTGGGTGGCATGGTGGTGCTGCTGTTGCTGGCGTGCTCGCTGGTGGCGTTCAAGCTGGTGAAGGTGAAGATGCTGCCCTTCGACAACAAGAGCGAGTTCCAGGTCATAGTTGACATGCCGAACGGCACGACGCTGGAACAGACGACGCGCGTGGCGCAGGAGTTGGGACAGTATCTGGGGCAACAGCGGGAGGTGGTGAACTACCAGATTTATTCCGGCACCTCAGGCCCGTACAACTTCAATGGACTGGTGCGGCACTATTTTCTGCGAAGCGGCGCCAACCAGGCTGACATCCAGGTCAACCTGTTGAACCAGCATGAGCGCAGCAAGCAAAGCCACGAAATCGCAAAGCGACTGCGGCCGGGACTAGTCGAGATTGGCAATCGTTACGGAGCCCGCTTGAAAGTTGCCGAAGTGCCACCCGGACCTCCGGTGTTGGAGACGCTGGTGGCGGAGGTGTACGGGCCTGACTATCAGCAGCAGGTCGAGGTAGCAAAGAAGATCAAGGAGATTTTCAAGACCACTCCGGGCGTAGTGGATGTGGATTGGTACATCGAAGATCCGCAGACGAAATACGATTTGAAGGTCGATCTCGACAAGGCAGCGTTGCACGGTATCTCTGCGGCTGATGTTACGCGTACGGTGCAGATTGGATTGGACGGCGCGACTGCTGGACTGCTGCACGCTCCGCAATCGCGCGAAGATGTACCGATTCGCGTGCAACTGGCGCGCGCCGATCGCTCCAGCGTGGAATCGCTACAACAACTGCGACTGCCCAGCTTGGGTGGCGGCCAGGTTTCACTGGGCGAATTGACGAACCTCGAACAAAAGACGATCGACACCTCGCTTTACACCAAGAACCTGCGCCCGGTGGTCTATGTACTGGGCGATGTTGCGGGAGCGGAAGAGAGCCCGGTGTACGTCATCATGAAGATGAACCAGGCTATCGACCAGCTCAAGATGCCGGAGGGTTACGGCATCAAGCGGTACAACATCGCGATGCCGGAGGAAACCAATCGCGTCACGATGAAATGGGATGGGGAGTGGCACATCACGGTGGAGGTTTTTCGCGACCTCGGGCTGGCATTCGCGGCCGTACTGGTGCTGATTTACGTGCTCGTGGTGGGCTGGTTCCGCTCATTCATCGTGCCGCTGGTAATCATGGCGCCGATTCCGTTGACGCTGGTCGGCATTCTGCCGGGGCACGCATTGATGGGCGCGTTCTTCACTGCGACTTCCATGATTGGCTTCATTGCCGGTGCGGGAATCATCGTGCGCAATTCAATCATCCTGGTGGATTTCATCGAGCTGCGCCGGGCGCAGGGCATGCCGCTGGAAGAGGCAGTGGTCGATGCCGGCGCGGTGCGCTTCCGACCGATGCTGCTGACTGCGGCGGCGGTAGTGGTGGGCGCGAGCGTCATCCTGTTTGACCCGATCTTCCAGGGATTGGCGATCTCGCTGATGGCCGGCGAGGTAGCTTCGACTCTGCTATCCCGATTGGCAGTTCCGGTCTTGTATTACATGGTGGAGAAACGCAGAGCTGAGGCGCACTCTCATACCGAGACCACTCCGCAAATGTTAGGAGCAAGTGTATGACAATCGAGCGTGGTCTTCGGCTGATGGCGGGAACGTTCGTGCTGCTATCGCTGGCATTGGGACACTGGGTGAGCCCATACTGGTATCTGTTCACTGCGTTTGTCGGGCTGAACTTGTTACAGTCGGGCTTCACCAACTGGTGCCCCGGGATGTGGATGCTTGGCAAGTGTGGATTGAAGTCGAGCGAGCGGGCGACGCGCGCGCAGGCCGTACGGTAATAGACTGTCGTTAGGGAGAATCGAAATGCCTGATTGGGCATGGATCATACTGTTCGTTGTTGGATACGTCGCGCTGACGCAGTGGGTCCTACCGAAGTTGGGCGTGCCAACCTGACGCAGCGCCCGCAGACCCGTGGGGTCTCGAGGCAAGTCCACAAGTTGCGACATAGATGAACCAACTCCGAAACAACGATAAGCGACAGGCACGTCTGATCGTAAACAAGCCCTCCGGCAGGGGACGACCAATTCCTCAATTCCCGCATCAAATTGCGTGGTTCGGTAGCCCACGGTACAATACCCACGGCAGCATGCGAAACACAACGAGAGTTGATGCTTGCAGGTTGTGCTCACGTATTCATCGCTAGCGCGTATATCACCGTAGGATCGATACCGGAACTGGCTTCCACTTTGCCTGGCAAAATCGTCAACTCGCAGAAATGGAGAAACGCATTGCTGCTGGCAATCTGTGTTCTCCTATTCCTCTTCGTGCTGCAGGCGAAGACTGGGCTTTATAACGGCAACGCGCAGGCCAAGGTTACCCCCACCACTGCTTCCAAATTGTGGGCGGACGGACATAAGTGGGAAGGACCGTCGGTTAGTACAAGCACTGCCATCCTGTTCTGGATGGTTTCGCTTTTTCTGCTGGCACTCTATCGCAAACCGGAGTGGCGCGCATGCAGGATCCGGCAGACGGTTCATCCCCGACTCGCGTCTCGTCGACATCTCCAACGCTTTCTTCGGCCCCCTCCTGTCAGCTAGCTATCTTCTCTGGCTGTGGCTTCATCCCTGAACTTAGTGGGTTTATAGGCCTCATCATTCGGATCAACTAATCGGCACCTGTCGGTTTCGAGAGTAGCTGGAAGCTTCAGGTGCACTGAGGAAAGCTTATGAAGGTTCGCCCTTGGCACAAGCTTCTTGTGTTGGCGGTCGTTCTGTTCTGTCTGCTCGCGCTGGGCGCTATTATCAAACGCTCTCATAACCCTGCAACTGCTGAAGCGAATGACCACGCGGCAGACGCGAACGCCGCGCCCTATGCCGCGGTGGCTCCGGTGAAGCGAGAGACCATAGCTACCACTCTGTCCATTGCCGGCCAGTTCATGCCCTTACCAAAACGTCGAACTGCATGCCAAGGTTGCGGGATATATCAAGCACATTTACGTCGACATTGGCGACCACGTGCATGAGGGACAGGTTCTGGCGGTGCTGGAAATCCCCGAACTGGTGGCCCAGGTGGACGAGGCCAGGGCAGCAATGCACCATGCCGAGGAAGAAATTCAGCGCTCGCAGAGTGAAGTCTCCCGTGCCCAAGCCGATGAGGTTGCGCTTGCATGCGAACGCGGTGCGTCTGGTCAACACCGACAAGGCGCGTCCCGGGTCTGATTGCCCAGCAGGAACTGGATGATGCGACCGCCAAAGATCGTTCGGCTGAGGCCCAGGTGGACGCAGCCAAGTCGGCGCTGGGCGCGGCGAAGCAGCAATTGGAAGTGGCCAAAGCGAGTCAGCAGCACTATACCGCGCTCAGCGATTACGCCAGGATTACGGCGCCCTACGATGGAGTCGTCACCTGGCGCTTCTCCGATACCGGCGCGCTGGTGCAGGCCGGGACCTCGAACACCAGCGGCTTGCCGGTGGTGACGCTGGCGCAGGTCAATGTGCTGCGGCTGCGGATTCCGGTTCCTGAGTCGCTGGCAGCAAAAATTCGCGTCGGAGATTCCGCTGACGTTCACGTGCAAGCCACGGGCGAACATTTCACCGGCAAGGTAGTGCGGTTTACCGATGCCCTCGACCCCTCCACTCGCACCATGCAGGTGGAGATCGATGTTCCCAATCCCAACTATCATCTGCAGCCTGGCATGTACGCCGACGTGCGCCTTAGCGCCAACAGCCGCGAAAACACTTTGACGATTCCGATTGAGGCGGTTCGCGCATGAGGGAAACAAGACCACGGTCCTGGTGCTCGACCCGAATGATCGCGTGCAGTCGCGTGAAGTTGCAGGTGGGCGTGCAGGGCTCGAATCGAGGTGGAAGTCCTGTCGGGGCTGAGCGAAGGCGAGCAAGTGATGGTCGGGCAACCTGGGCAGCTACCAGGTGGGAGAAAGGTAAGGCCCAAGCAAGCCGCGTTCGCCGTCGCGTCTTCGACTAACAGCGGAGAGTAACGGATGTCGAGTTTCGCAATCAAGCATCCGTTCTTCATCCTCATGCTCTGCATGATCGTGGTGGTCGTCGGGGTGACGACCGTCGCGCGCATGCCGGTGGATCTGTTTCCGCAGATAAAGATTCCGGTCGTCGTGGTCGCTACTTTCTACAGCGGCATGCCGCCGCAGCAGATCGAGGGTGACATTACCGACACCTTCGAACGCTTCTTCACGCTGGGCAGCAATATCGACCACATCGAATCGCGATCGCTTACCGGCGTCAGCCTGATCAAGGTCTACTTCCAGCCCGGAACCGATCCCGACGCGGCGGTGAGCGAGATTGCGAATCTCGCCATGGCGGATCTGCGCCGGCTGCCGCAAGGCACGCTGCCGCCGGTTGTACTGAAGTTCGATGCCTCAAGCATGCCGGTGTGCCTGGTGACACTTAAGGGTAAAGGCCTGAGCGAGACCGAGCTGCACGATCAGGGGCAGTTCAACGTGCGCAACCAGATCGCCAATGTTCCGGGCGCGTCGGTGCCGCAGCCCTACGGTGGCAAGTACCGGCAGATCCAGTTCTACATCGATCCGGTCAAGCTGCAGGCAACGCAGTTGAGCCCGATGGACGTGGTGAACAGCGTCAATAAGGCAAATACGATTTTGCCGGCAGGCGATCTGCGGGTAGGACCGCGCGATTACAACATCTACAGCAATAGCCAGTTCCCTTCGGTCGCCGACATGAATGACGTTCCGCTAAAGGCATCGGGCAATCGCGTTCTTCGCTTTGGCGATATCGGCAATGCCGAAGACTCTTCCGCGATTCAATACAACGTCGTGCGCGTGGACGGTCAGAAGTCCGTCTACCTGCCGATTCTGAAACAGGGCGGCAACAGCAACACCATCGAGATCGTCGATGGTGTCCGCGACCGCGTTAACAACCTGCGCGACACGCCAAAAAGTCTGATCGCCAACGTAGTGTTCGATCAGTCGCAATACGTGAAGCTGGCAATTGCGAATGTGCTGCGCGAAGGTGGGATCGGTCTGTTCCTCACCGCGGTGATGATCCTGGTGTTCCTGGGCTCGCTGCGTGGGACGGTTTCCGTGCTGCTGTCGATTCCGATCTCCTGCCTGGCGGCGTTTCTGTTGCTGAACGCGATGGGCAGCACCATCAATACCATCGTCCTTGGCGGGCTGGCGCTCGTCTTGTCGCGCCTGATCGACAATTCGGTGGTGGTGCTGGAGAACATCTTCCGGCATCTGGAGCACGGCGAAGATCCGTACACCGCGGCCGAGGAAGGCGGACGCGAGGTCGCGCTGGCCGTTTTGGCGGCGACGATTACCACCGCCATCGTGTTCTTCCCGGTCGTGTTTCTCTCGGGCGTAAGCAAGTATCTGTTCACCGCACTGGCGCTGGGAGTGGTGCTGGCACTGGCAGCGTCGTATCTGGTCGCGATGTCGGTGGTGCCGCTGTTCTGCTCGCGCTTCATCAAGAGCGAGCACGGCAGATGAGGCGCATGGCGAACACGAAGGCGGATGGCTGGAGCGAATGCTGGCGCCGTTTAATCGCGGCTACGATTGGGTCCTCGACAGGTACGACCGAGCGCTTTCGAAGTCCCTCGAGCACCCGAAGATCACGGTCGCAGCCATCATGGGCGCGTTTGTGCTCAGCCTGGCGCTTTCGCCATTTCTCGGGGTCGCGTTCTTTCCGCGTACCGATCCCGGACAGTTTGTGATCAACGTGAAAGCGCCCAGCGGCACGCGGCTGGAGTTGACGAACGACTACATTGCCCGGGTAGAAGACGATATCCGGCAGGTGGTTAATAAAGACGACCTGGAAATGATCGTTTCCAATATCGGAGTGAACGCCGATCTGTCGGCCATCTACACCACAAACTCGGCCATGCACACGGCTTTCGTGCAGGTGCAGCTGAAAGAGGACCACAAGGTTAGCACGTTCGACTACATCGACCGCGTGCGACGGAAGCTGTCGAGCGACCTTCCGGAAGTTTCGACCTTTTTCCAGACCGGCGGCCTGGTTGATTCGATTGTGAATCAGGGTATGCCCGCGCCAATCGATATCCAGGTTACCGGCAACGATCAGCACGCCGCGTACGATGTCGCCAGCCAGATGGCGCAGAAGCTGCGGAAGTTGCCCGACGTCAGCGACGTTCTGATCCCGCAGGACCTCGATTATCCCGGCATCCAGCTCAACGTGAACCGCGAACTAGCCGCGCGCATGGGGCTGACGGCCAGCGGCGTCGTGGAGAACGTGATTACCGCGCTGACCTCCAACGGGATGATCGCGCCCGGTTACTGGATCGATCCGCGCAGCGGAAACAACTACTTCCTCACCGTGCAGTACACGCCGCGCCAGATCGAGGACATGACCATGGAGGAATTCAAGCAGATTCCTCTGCACGCGAAGACCAACGCCAAATCCGACCGTGCTTGAGAACGTGGCCGACGTGAAGATGATCAACACTCCCACCGAGGTTGACCACTATCAGCTATTCCGCATCATCGATGTCTATGTCTCGCCGCGCGGAGAGGACCTGGGAACGCTGCTGAAGAAAGTTCAGCACGTGATTGGCGATACGAAGTTGCCGCCCAACACGCGGGTGCAGTTGCGCGGCTCGGTGGTGGCAATGAACGATTCGTTCAAGAGCTTTGCCATCGGGCTCTCGCTGTCGGTCGTGCTGGTGTACCTGATCCTGATGGCGCAGTTCGCATCCTTCAGCGATCCGTTCATCATTCTTCTGGCGGTGCCGCCCGGGGTTCACGGGCGTCATCCTGTTCCTGCTGATAACCCACACCAGCATCAACATCATGTCGCTGATGGGAGTGATGATGATGATCGGCATCGTGGTCTCCGATTCGATCCTCATCGTGGAGTTCACGCGCGAACTTCGGCGGCGAGGCGAGGGACTGCGACGAGGCGATTCAGAATGCCTGCCACGTCCGTTTGCGGCCCATCATGATGACTACATTTGCGACGCTGCTGGGGTTGATTCCGCTCGCCCTCGCGCTGGAAGCGGGCAGCGAACAGTATGCGCCGCTGGCTCGCGCCATCATCGGCGGGCTGATGCTCTCGTTCATCGTGACGCTGTTTCTGGTGCCCGCCGCCTATCTGCTGATGCACCGAAAAGAAGAGCGCCGGAAGCCGGAGGTCGAGGCATGAAGTTTCGTAAGGTAGCAACTTTGTCGTTCACCGGCGCCGCGGTTTGCGCCTGTAGGGATCACTTGCATGTCTAGTTTCGCCATCAAGAATCCGTTCTTCATCCTGATGCTGTGCCTCGGGATTCTCGTGGTCGGAGTGACCACCGTTTTCCGCATGCCGGTGGACCTCTTTCCGCAGATCCAGATCCCTGTGGTGGTGGTCGCTACGTTTTATAGCGGCATGCCTCCGCAGCAGATCGAAGCCGACATCACTGACACCTTCGAGCGCTTCTTTACGCTGGGCAGCAACATCGACCACATCGAATCGCGATCGCTCACCGGCGTCAGCCTGATCAAAGTGTACTTCCAGCCGGGAACCGATCCTGACGCGGCGGTCAGCGAGATTGCAAACCTCGCGATGGCTGACCTGCGCAGGTTGCCGCAGGGCACGCTGCCTCCGGTGGTGCTGAAGTTCGATGCCTCCAGCTTGCCGGTGTGTCTGGTGACGGTGAAAGGCCATGGCCTGGATGAAACCGAGTTGCATGATCTTGCGCAATTCAACGTTCGCAATCAGATTGCTAATGTCCCCGGCGCTTCGGTACCGCAGCCATATGGCGGCAAATATCGTCAGATTCAGTTTTATATCGACCCGGTCAAGTTGGAAGCGGCGCAATTAAGTCCGATGGATGTGGTGCGCACCATCAATGACGCAAACAAGATCCTTCCGGCAGGAGACGTTCGCATCGGCCCGCGTGATTACAACATTTACACCAACAGCCAGCTTCCCAACACCAGCGAGATGAACGACGTGCCGCTAAAGGCGATCGGCAACAGTGTTCTGCGCTTCGCCGATGTGGGACACGCGGAAGATTCGTCCGCCATTCAGTACAACATTGTTCGCGTGGATGGCCAGAAGTCGGTCTATCTTCCCATCTTGAAGCAAGGCGGGAACAGCAACACCATTCAGATCGTGAATGGAGTTCGCGACAGAATCAAGAGTTTGTTGGATGTCCCAAAGTCGCTGGTCACGAATGTGGTTTTCGACCAGTCGCAGTATGTAAAAACCGCAGTTGCAAATGTATTGCGTGAAGGCGGCATCGGCTTGCTGCTCACCGCGCTGATGATCCTGGTCTTTTTGGGATCGGCACGCGGCACCATCTCTGTGCTGCTGTCGATTCCGATCTCCTGCCTGGCGGCATTCCTGTTACTGAATGCCACCGGCAGCACCATCAACACCATGGTCCTTGGCGGACTGGCGCTGGTCCTTTCGCGCGTCATCGATAACTCGGTTGTCGTGTTGGAAAACATCTTCCGCCATCTTGAAGAAGGCGAGGACGCCGTAACCGCGGCTGAACGAGGCGGACAGGAAGTCCAAGTGGCTGTGCTCGCGGCAACGTTTACTACGGCGATTGTGTTTTTCCCCGTGGTGTTTTTGTATGGTGTGAGCCGCTATCTCTTCATGGCGCTGGCTCTTGGAGTCGTACTGGCACTGGCTGCTTCTTACCTGGTCGCAATGACGCTGGTGCCTTTGTTCTGCGCTCGCTTCATCAAAACAGCGCATGGTCACGGTGGACACCAATCAGCGTCTCTGTTCGGGCGCTTCGTCAGCTGCATTCAATCACAAGTACGACCAGATGCTGATGCGGTATGACACGGCGGTTGACAAAGCGCTGTCGCGGCCAGTTGCGACCATCGTCGTTCTGCTGGGAACGTTCGTTGTCAGCCTGGCGCTGTCTCCGCTACTCGGCGTGGCGTTCTTCCCGCGGACGGATCCGGGTCAGTTTGTCATCAACATCAAGGCGCCTACGGGGTCACGATTGGAGCGTACCAACGCCTACGTGGGACGGATTGAAAACGACGTTCGCGATGTCATCGGCAAGGACGACGTGCAGATGATCGTCTCCAACATCGGACTGACGCCCGACCTCTCTTCCATCTATACGAGCAATTCCGGCCAGCACACCGCGTTCATTCAGGTCAGCCTGAAACCCGAGCACCGTGAAAGCACCTTCGTCTACATGGACCGGGTTCGCAAAAAGCTGGCGGCGGATCTGCCCGAAGTCGCGACCTACTTCCAAACCGGGGGGCTGGTGGACTCGGTGGTGAACCAGGGAATGCCTGCGCCGATCGATATTCAAGTAAGCGGAAACAATCAGAACGCGGCGTACGAGGTGGCCCGGCAACTGGCGCAGAAGCTGCGCGCACGCAGTGATGTGAGTGACGTGCTGATTCCGCAAGACCTCGATTACCCCGGCCTGCAACTGGATGTGAAGCGCGAGATGGCCGCGCGATTGGGACTGACCGCCAGCGACGTAGTCGACAACGTGGTGACCGCTCTGACCTCGAACGGCATGATCGCGCCCAGCTACTGGGTCGATCCCAAGAACGGCAACAACTACTTCCTGACGGTGCAGTACACGAATCAGCAGATCGGCTCCATGACCATGGAGGACTTCAAGCAGATTCCGCTGCACGCGCCGGATAACCCGAATCCCACAATGTTGGAGAACGTCGCCGACATCCACATGATCAACACGCCGACCGAGGTCGATCACTATCAGCTGTTCCGGGTGATCGATGTGTATGTTTCGCCGAAAGGTGAGGACTTGGGCAAGCTCTCAGGCGAGGTAAACAGAATCATCAGCCAGACTCCGCTGCCGCCCAACGTGCGGGTGCAGGTGCGGGGATCGGTGGTAGCCATGCAGCAGTCGTTCAAGAGCTTCGGTATCGGACTACTGCTGGCGATTGTTCTCGTCTACCTGATCCTGATGGCGCAGTTCTCATCGTTCATCGATCCGTTCATTATTCTGTTGGCCATTCCTTCCGGCATCACCGGGGTCATACTCATCCTGCTGCTTACGCACAGCACATTGAATGTGATGTCGCTGATGGGACTGATCATGATGACCGGCATCGTGGTTTCCAACAGTATTCTCATTGTCGATGTCACGCGCAGCTACCGTGAGAGAGGTATGCCGATACGCGATGCGGTTGCCTTGGCATGCAGGGTCCGCTTGCGCCCAATTCTTATGACCTCATTAGCCACCATCCTGGGATTAATTCCCATGGCCCTCGCTCTAGAGGCCGGCAGCGAACAGTACGCTCCGCTGGCCCGCTCCATTATCGGAGGCCTGACTGTGTCGGTTGTTGTCACTGTCTTCCTGGTACCAGCGGTGTATCTGCTGATACATCGACGCGAAGAAGCTGGATCGGAGGTGCAGGCTTGAGAAGAACGACCCTCTGGCTTGTCGCTCTAGAAATCTCCACAGCTGGCTTGCTGTCGGCCCAGGCACCGCAGACGACTCCTCTACCTTCGACGCCCATGCCGTCGGGGACAGCAACGATGCCTTTTCCGCAACAGACAGGAGCACCGCAAAGTCCGAACGGACAGACGCAAACTCCTGGCGGACAGACCCAATCGCCGGCCGGCCAACCGCCGTATCAGCAGACTGCTCCGGCGGCGCCGCAGATACCGTCGCCGAGTACGGGCCCCGCACAACGCTTGACGTTGCAGGACGCTGAGGCACTGGCGCTGAAAAACAATCCGCAGATTTCGGTCTACCATCTGCTGTCGCTGGCTTCGCGTCAGGTCACGCGAGAAGAGCGGGCGGCTTACTATCCGAACCTCTATGGCAGTGTCACCGCGGTCAAACCCGAGCAAGGTACCCGCATCGCAGCCGGGAACCTGAATAATCCGGCGGTGTACGAACGCGCTGCTTACGGGGTGACCCTCTCGCAACTCATTACCGATTTCGGCCGAACGAACAATCTGGTGGCCACGGCCGCATTGCGCGCCAAAGCTGCCGACATGGATGCCCTCGCCACCGCCGCCGAGATCAAGCTGGCGGTCGATAGCTCGTTCTATACCGCGCTGCAGAACTTCGCCCTGCTGAAAGTTGCGCAGGAGACGGTCAACGCACGCCAGGTCGTGTCCGATCAGATCACGACGCTCTACCAGAACAAGTTGCGATCGGAGCTCGACATCAGCTTCGCCAATGCCAACCTGGCGCAGGCGAAGCTGCTGCTGCTCGATGCGCAGAACAACTACCAGGGAGCGCTCTCGAACCTCTCACAAATTCTGGGCTACATTTCACAACAGCCATTTGAACTGGTCGACCCTGCCACGCAGATTATTGCGCCGACGCAAGATGTCAGCCATTTGCAGGACGAGGCGTTCAGCAATCGACCCGAGATTGCGGCGCAGGGCTATGAATATCAGGCCGCACAAAAGTTTCAGAAGGCGCAGCGTGACGAACTGTTTCCCAGCATCGAGGCCCTCGGCGTAGTCGGCCGCACACCGTATAGCAACTCGATTGCCGGCGTCTCCCCGTTTACCGACTGGTATGGCGCGATCGGAGTGAACCTGAACGTCCCCATTTTTCAGGGATTTCTTTACCCGGCCCGGTCGAAGGAGGCGGCGATGCGGGCGCAAGCCAGTGCTGAACAACTGCGAGACTTGAAAGACAGGATCGCCAATGACGTTCGTACTGCGTGGCTGAACTCGATTACCGCCTACAACCGTATCGGGGTTTCGCAACAGTTCGTCGACCAGACGACGCTGGCGCTTAGCCTCTCGCAGACACGCTATAGCCTGGGACTGAGTTCGATCGTGGAGCTCAGCCAGGCACAGTTGCAACAGACCGAAGCGCAGATACAGTTCGCATCCGCGAAATATCAGTATCAAATCGCGGAGTCCGTGCTCCGATTCCAAATTGCAGCGCCGTAGATGTAATGACGACTCGGAGCAGAGAGAAGTACAGGAAGGACCACACCGACACGGCCTTCATGATTGCGGCGTTCGCCGGTTGCGCTGCGGTTGCGGCTTGCGAAGATGTCTACTACTTCGCGACGGACGTGGTTTTCTGGGACACCTGGCGGCTGCATCCGTCGTCAATGTTCATTGGGACGCTTACTTTTCTCCTCACGCTATATTTGTTGCAGCGGCTGAACAACGTCAAGCACGCCTTGCGATACCTCGGACCCTATACACCTCTCTTAGGAGCTTCCAGCGCCAACCTGGCGCTGAAGTTAAATGGCTTCTGGCTTGTGCCGGTGGTTATCGTCAGCGTTACCTGGAGTGTCTGGCAAGTGCGCGGGTTGCCACGGAATGGCGGGCGTGTTTGACTCTGAGGCCGACCACCACAAAATTGGCCGCTTGGGGATAGCCATATTCTTGCTTCGCACGGTACGTGATTCGCAACGAAGCAGGTTCCTGGAATACGCTTGGCTATGCTCGACTTGCTGTCTCTATTCGACGAGTCAAATTGACGAAGAATGCGGGACGACACTGGTTCGGAAGCTTAAAGAGAAGAATGGCTCTAAGTTAAGCATAGAGCCAATGACAGGACCGACATAGAAAGAGGCAAGCTCCGGGCACAATTTAGCAACGCATGATTCAATCCGGTTCTTTCAAAGATCCAGCGTGACATCCCCGTTTGGCTGTGAACAGCATACGAGCACGTTTCCAGCACTGGGCCTCTCCAGCGGCTCAGGGTTGTAAGTGACGGAGCCAGCAATCAAACCAGTCATGCAGGTATGACAGACTCCCGTCCGGCACGACCATCTGACCGGAACGTCGCACGCTTCCGCCAACTCAAGCAGACTTCCGAATTTCGAGTCCCAAGCGACGGCAATTCCGCTGCGCGCAAATGAGACTGGCGGGCCAGATCCGGGCGCCCCGTGCGGTAGGTGAGGAGTGTGGTCAACCTGCGCCATACCAGGGGTAATACCCTCCAGCGAACCGAATATCTCTGTGTGAACGTTCCCGTCGAGCACGCCCCAGTTTCGCAGTCCATCGTGCATATTCTGCAAAAACGAAGCTGGACCACACAGGTAGAAGTCACTCTCCCGTGGCACTCCGATTCTTTCCAGTAACGCGGTATCAATGTGGCCGGGAGCATCGAAGTCGGCCCCGACTCGGTCAACGGCAGTTGGCCGGCTGTAAACGATGTATCCTCGTCCGCGAGAGAGCTGTTTTAATAGTGAACGCGATTCTTCGGCAAATGGATGGTCGACGCGATTGCGGGCTCCATAGATCCACCAGATCTCTCGTTGTGATCTCTCGGCAGCAAGTGCGTGCAGCATCGACATCACGGGCGTTGCGCCCACTCCCGCGCTCAGCAGAACCACAGGACTCTGGCCGGGACGCAAGGTGAAGCTTCCTCGCGGTGCACTAATATCCAACTCACCACCTTCTTGCGTCTGCTGGCACAGAAATGTACTTCCGATCCCGTTCAATTCGCTCTTGACGCTAATGCGGAAATGGTCGGCTGCCGGCAAATCGGAGAGCGAATAGCTGCGCAGAATCGGCGGTTTGTCATAGGCAAGATGCAAGCGCAAAACAACAAATTGACCAGCATGGAAGAGAGGAAGAGGCTGTCTATCGATTGGCGACAGAATGAAGGAAGTGACGCTATCGCTTTCCTTCTTAATATTCGTCACTCGCATCTGCCGGAAGCCGGGCCATGCCGGCGCTTGTTCCTCATAGGCGAGTCCCGGATTCGCTGTCGTGGTTTTGGAGCTCAGGTCTTGCTGGAGCATTGCCTGGAACGAACTCTGCCATCCCTTGCTCAGTGCAGGAATTCTTAGCGCTCGTTCCAGTTGTTCGGTGGAGTGTCCCGGCAAATACAGCAGGGCGTCAACCTCGGCCACACTGATTTGTTCTGGACCATCGGCGATTTTTATGATGTCGTCGCCCGCGCCAACTTCTCCTTCCTGCAATACGCGAAAGTAGAATCCTGGTCTGTGATGTGCTACGAGCAGGGCCGGCATACGAGGTTCATTCAGGCGGATACCGACGCGATAGCACGTTACCCGCGGCTGTGTCACTTCAAACACCGCATCACCAATGCGATATCGATCGCCAATGCATACCTCGCGGTCGGGAAGTCCCTCAACCGTGAAGTTTTCTCCGAACTGCCCTGAGACAAAGTCTTTACGGCTTAGAAAACTCTCCCAATAGTGATAGGAGTCCATCTGATAGACAAACACGGCGCGCTGCTCTCCGCCGTGACCGGCGAGGTCGCCTTGCGCGTCACCATCGATATTGAGCTTGCGCACCATTCTTCGGCCGTCTATTGGCGATTTCCAAATCGCTGTGCGGACGGTCTTGCCATTCCATGTCACGTCGCGTGGAAGGCCTACATTCACTGAGAGCAATCGGGCCATGCGTACCTTGTCGAAGTCCAGCCTCTGGTTAGAGCTCTTCTATTTTCTGCTATGAGCGGCCGCTAGTCGATTTGTCAGTTGTGCAGAAGCCGCGACGGTGATCGCTCGCCAATTTCGGCTGGTGGTTTGAGGTGGGCGATCCATTAACTCCGCTTCGTCAAGCCAGTCCTCCGCTGACAGTTTGGCCTCCTCGGAACCAAACAGCTGAGCTGATTTCCGGGTGCATTCCGCGCGGCCCGGTGCAACAGCAGGTTGATCGTCTTTCACCGGAAAATGCTTTTGAACGGAAAATCGTCCCATCGAGGAAGCAAACGGACTGCCTGTCTCAAAAAACTTAGCAGCCGGCCGGGCCCACGCGCGATGCCGATGCGCACAGTCGTGCTTACACGCGCAGTCTGTCAAACCGAAGCCCCAAGCCAACAATTGTACCCTCGTCGTCGAGCACGACTAGGGTAGAAACCCGTCCGCGATCCATTTAGCGAATAGTTCAATGCGAGATTGCGGCCAAGGACCTTCTCCTCTTGGCGGCGGAGGTGGCATTACCGCGCCGCCGATTCCCCGAATGCGATCATAGATGGCGGCAGCGTGCTTTTTGACGTCATCGTAACTCGCCAGGTCGAACGCCTTGCTCATGCCTTGAATGTCCCGTTCCGTAAAGAGCGGGCGAATGTCGGTTTGAAAGCTTGTCGGTTTCGTCATTGCGTCTCCTACCCGATGTACGAGCGCCGTCACATCATCAGCGCGGAAAGAAATCCATTGGACAAACGTATCGTTCGATACTTACGCGGATCGATCACCCGAGTAACTTGCTTGCGAGCCAGTAATCAATACTGAATCTTCCCGGACCAGAGCAGAGTAGCCAGATAAAGAAGAGCACGTACAGGACTTCCGAAAGGTAGAGGAAATCGTCGAGCCAGCTAAGAGGCGAAAGACCTTTAGGCAGGGTGGAAAGCGCGCTGGTCAGGACGGCGACAGTCATATCGATCAATAAAGCGACGGAGGCAGCGCTCGAAAGAAATCCCACGGCCAGCAAGGAGCCGCAAACGAATTCGACACTCGCCACGAAATAAGCCGTCTGGCGGGGAAACGGGACTTTGGCCTTAACCAGTGTTTCGTAAACAGGCTTCGTACCGCCGGCGACAAACAATTTGTTGGCCCCGGAGATGGCGAAGAACAGCCCGATCGAAACGCGTACCAGCAAGATGGCATATTGTTCCAAATCACTGCTACCCAGCAGCGCAAACTGGAGCAACCGTTTCCAATCCATCTCTCCCCTCCGACCGAGGATGTACTTCAACCTTATTTCGTATCATGCAGATTAGGCTTCTCCGCTAAGCGCGGCCAAGCGGTGTTATACCCTTCGCGCCAATCGGCTGGCTCTAAGCGGAGTCCCGCCGGCGTCTAAATCCGCATGCCGTCCCGGCTGAGCGTTACCCGTAAGTGAGGTCGGTGCTCTGTCCGACTTCGATAATATATCCGTCAGGATCGCGGATGTAGCAGCGTGTCTCGCCGTACTTGGGGATCGGCTCCGTGATGAACTCCGCTCCTCGACTTTTCCATAATTCATAGCACGCTTGAATATCCGCAACGCGGAAATTCATAAAGCTGTTGATGTGATTCGGGTCGGGGACGCTGAGCGTTACCGTCGGCTTATCCGGGGTCGGCCCGCCTCCAACGTTCAGAATCATCCAGATATTCGCAAGCTGAAGGTACCCAGGCGCGTTGCCGTCGCCCAGGCTCAGAATGCGAGCGCCGAAGACCTTTTCGTAGTAGCGAGCCGATCGCTCGATGTCGGCGACGGTGAGAAAATGCGCGATGCTGATCCCCTCTCGCGGGGGCATCTCATAGCTCTTCTGCTCGATTTGTACGCTGCTCATTGACGACTCCAATTCCGATAAACAGTGCTCATCGGCTGGATTCCTGGTTCTCTTCGTATCATATTATGCGCGATGAAACATTCGCATCAGCTGTTGATGTGGGTTATGGCTGCGGGAATCCGAACATCAACCACGACTGATTGGCTACCCAATGCGGGTATAGCTCCGTCATCTGATCGAACAGCTCCTGGTCGGACGTCGCGGTTTTCTGCAGCCGATCGAAGTCCTGCAGGTAACGCTTGGTGTCTTGGATCGTCGAGGGAGAGTCGGGCGCGCCAGGCTTCTTGTGACCGGCGACAACAATCGCCGGGTTCAGCGCCGCTAACCGGTCTAGCGCCGCGATCCAATTCTTCCGGCTCTCGGGGGTGGTGTCGCCGACGTACATGCGGCATTGGTTGTACACAACGTCGCCAGCGACGATCAGGCCGATCGATGGAACGTATAGAGACGTCGAATCGGGACAATCGGTGCGGCCCTGCTCGATGATGCGCAATTCGTGGCCCTCGAGAGTGAACGTGTCGTGCTCATAGGGCTCAGGTGAGACCAACTTCGTCGGCACTTGCCCAGGAAACAATTGGCGGGCGAATTGGCTCAGCGGAGGAACAAACGACGACTGCATGGCCTCCACCGTCTTCGGCGTTGCTATCGCCCGAGCGCCTGGGAAACGGTCGAGGAGAACGCTCAGACCGTAGAAGTGGTCGAAATGGGCGTGCGTTATATAGATGGTCTGCAGGTTGCGATTGTGCAGCGCAACCCAATCCGCGAGAGCCTCGGCCTCAGCCACCGTCCCCATTGCGTCTACCAGTACCGCGTCGTGCTCGCCGAAGATCAACGTCGACGTGATCGGGTCAAAGCCGAGCGGCTCGCCGAAGGGTTTTGGCCGCTCGCCGACCATAGCCTTTCCCGGGGCGGTAAAAATGTTCACACCCAACGTGTTCGACGCGACAGGCGCGGTCACGCCCGTGGTCTCTTTCAGTCCATTTGTGCCGTCCATTTGGTACTCCTTCCGATGTCAGAGCGAGTGACTGTCCAGGGACGGATCAGGCCGGAACAAATTGGGCCACGCAATTGGACGTTGGTATTGCCAATACCTTCGCATCGACTGCGGTACACGCGGATCGGGCTCGAAAAGAACCCCCGAGCGAAACGCGTATCAGCAGGATGGCATATCGCTCCAAGTCACTGCTACCCAGCAGCGCAAACTCGACCAACCGTTGCCAATCCACCGCTTATCCCTCCATCGGCTTAGGGCTCGGGATTATGTGTCGATCCGTTCGACCCACTGAGCGCGCGAGGCGGGAGCGGGGAATGGATCCGCAAAGTACTGTGTTTCCCGCGCAACCTTATCGCCCCTGAACTCCATGATACTCACGGTGCAGGACGGCTTGCCGTCGTATGTAACGATGAGTTCGGTAACCCAAAGATCACCGCTGCCGATGATTCGTTGGACAGTAAATCGTTTCTTGCTCGGCTGACTGGCGCGTTGGCCCTGTATGTTGCGTCGGCCGCGGGTGCGCTCGCCTGACTGCGGGTAATCGAGGAACGCATCCTCGTGATAGATGAGATGCTCCGTTTCAAAATCGCTGGCATCGGACGCCGCCCAATGCTGGTCAAGTGCCGCCCGAATCTCTTCCTCTTGCCCTTCAGAACGCTGCTCCGTCTTTTGTTGGTCGTTCATCTTGAACCCTTAGGCTCCTCGTTAGATCCCTTGTTTCGCGGATCGTCCTTCGCATTGAGGTATTCCAGTCCAAGCGGCCCCATCGCGCTTACTTGGGTGACGTACTCGCCGGATTTTGCCCAGTGGAAATGGCGCGTGTTGCCAGGGAGAACGATCACGGCGCCGGGACCATAGGCTTCCAACTTGTTGGCGTCGAATTCATCACCCAGTCCGATATAAAAGACGCCGGAAATCACCGTATAGACGCGATCCTCCGGGTGCTGGTGAGGCATCAGCTTCCCGCCGTGGGGCACCTTGACCCTGATAGTGTACGGGGCGGCCTCCGAGGGTCGACCCACGACGACTGCCAGCCGGACGGAAGGCGGGAACGCCGGGAACGGTTGCCATTCGATATCTTCGGGTAAGATAGCTTTGAAAACCTCCTGCCCGAGTTGGTGAGGCCGGACTTCGCTTTGCGGAACCGGCTCTACGGCGCTGGCTTTCTGGGACATAAAAACCTTCTTCGCGCGGAAATATAAAACATCATCGCATACTTTCGAAACCCATCCGCATCGGCGAACGCTTCCATTCTCAACGCGGAATTGAGAATCGCCGCGGCCTAGCGCGCGATTTGGCTGAGGTAATATCCCAGCCGATTTTCGACTTCCCCTGGTTTGTGGAAACCTCGCGCCATTAGCTGTTTGATCCCTTCCTGGGCGGCAGGTCGGCCGAGCGAAGCGATGCATGCGTCCCACCCGGCGCCGAGCTCGACGTCAGGCGGCAAGCTGGTGTCGACGAGGCGCTTGGTCTGGGAGATCGCCCATTTGTCGAACTTGGCGATCCGGGTCGCGAGTGCCTCGACGAACGCTTCCAGCTCGGCGTCGGGCAGGGCGCGATTGATATAGCCGTAGGCCTCGGCCTGGTCGGCTCGGATGTCTTCCGAGCTCAAGAGCACCTCGAGGGCGCGGTTTCGGCCGATGAGGCGGGGAAGTCGAGCCATGGGGCCGCCGCCCGCGACCATGCCCACGCCCACCTCCCATTGCGAGATGATGGCCTTCTCGCGGCTGGCAAAACTCATGTCGCAGGCCAGCGTGATCTCGCTGCCGTTGCCGGTGGCGCGACCGCGGATCAGTGCGATGGAGGCGACTGGCAAGCGGGTCAGACGCACGAGAAAGTCTGGCCAGGGCGGCAAGCCTGTGGGACCCTCCGGCAGTGCGGTCAAGTCCTCAAGTTTGGCCGTGAAATCGGAGTGATTGAGGAAGTAGTCGTCGACCGCGCTGTCGAAGACCACAACTCTAACCTGCTCGTCGGCCTCGAGAGCGTTGATGACTTCCTGAAACTGCTTGACCATTTCCGGCCCCATTACGTTGATCGGCGGATTGTCGATCGTGACACGCCAATATGCGGGGGACCGCCGGGCAACGCGAATCTGTGCGGGCTGTGCAGGTGGGTTCATTGGCGTGAGCGTGGCAGGTGCATTGATAGTCGACATTGGAACTTTCCTCAGTGCTCGAATCCCGGAAACTGGCCGGTTAGAGCCGACAGCGGCGTGTCGACTGTTGGTGGTTCGATCGTCGCAGCAAATACATTGATAGCCGACGACAATCTGAAGAACGTAGAATCTCGATCCCAAGCCGTCGTCCGGTGAAACAAATTAATCGGCGACATACGGCTGCCACCATTCAGCCTACCTGAGATTCACTCGGGCCACCCATCAGGTCACACGCGAGAAGCTCGCGTAAAAGGAGCTTCCTTTCCCGACTGGATTCCACATTGTTTCAGCTCTTCCAGCATGGCATCAACAAAATCCTGACAGTTGTATTTCGGGGACATACTGTACGGACCTCTTTTCGCTGCCACGGTAGAAAGCAACTGATAGAGTCCGGAAACAGTTAGACGATTGACGCTATAGAAGAAATCCGTTCCCGAGAGTTCAGGTTTTGGAACAGTACTCGCATTGTAGAAAACTCGATATCGATTTGTGAGCAGATCTATCTTTATCCACCTCTCAGTCTTTTCTGGCCGCTCGACCTTAAAGTACATTTCCCAGTGCTGAGCAGTCCCTCCGGACTTCTCCTGAGGCTTTCTCACGAAGAAAGATTCAATGGGATAGTCGGTTTGCGGAACAAACTTCTGACCCTCTTGATCGGGTCGCGGTTTCTGGAGCGTCTCGAATATACGACTTGGATCGAGTGCAGGCAAAGTCGTTACCGACCGGTCTATCTCTTTTGTTTTGCGAACCCTGAGATATTCCACCCCGCGAAAATCATTTTTGATTTCAGTATTGAGGTCGGCGCCAGCAGCGCGGGACGATTCCCTTGGCAAGGGGAACGAGGGTTCCGTACGAGGGGGGACCCCGGCCAAAGGGGGAATACGCAAAGGCGTCAGACGCAAAGGGGGTATATGCGGTCTCGCCCCGACCGCAGGGATCACGCCAGCAGGTTGCGGCGCAAGATCGGCAGCTAGCATTCTCTGGATGATCGCCCTGCGCCAGATGCTTGCCTCAAAGGCACCGCAAAACGCTGCAGGGCGGCTAAAGGGCTGACCGGTGGCCCTGGTTTGTAGACCGGAGGTGCACCTCCGGCTGTCTTGCGCTGAGTGACGGCGACCGTGGTTTTCGGCGAGTAAATGGGCGGCGCGGCGGGCCTTGTGCTCGGCACCGGACGGTAGACTAGCGGCGCAGGCAGGACAGGTTTGCGCTGTAAGGATTGAGCTCGCGGAGGCGTCGCGACTGATGCAGCCGCAGGAGGAACAGCCAACTTTGGCTGGCTTCCGCAGAGTGGAAGATTAGCCTTGGTGTTCACAATGCCTCCTCATTGAGAGCTAAAGCGTACTGTTGGAGGATGGATAGGGATAAAGTTTTTTGCTGATCACAGGTATCAAGAATGCTTCCGGTGAGCGACTAGTAGAGTTCCTCCCGCTCCCGCGAAAACCGCGAATGAGTTGGCGTGCGACCGTTTTCTCCCTCTTTATTTTTTATTTTGCCTTTTTAAAAACTTTTCCTCGTTCATCATCCCAAATTTCTTGGGGTCACCGCTTTTCAGTTTCACGCGCGAGTATGTCTGGCCAGTGGTTAGAATCTTACCTATCGCAGGAACACTCACGCTTGTTGTACCGATGATCAGAGTTTCGGATGTTGCTAAGTTCGGATTGCGGTCAGCTTCTTTTAGCATACCCATGGTGAACTGCTCCTGGAATGATTCGGTTTCTTTGCCCGGTACTCCGGTGTTGCAAGGCGTCAAATATATTGTGCAACGATTCGACATCACGCCACGGATAGCCGCGATAACCTTGTTGATGTCGTAACCCTTACCTTCGTCGTTCTGGATTTCGCTGCTGCCGGGAGCGCAATGGCCGGTGATTACGATAAGTGGTCTTGTTCCGACCTTGCTGGCTTTAGCCATTACCGCATAGTACTCGTCTGTTAGTTCGTCGTTCTCATCGAACGGACATACGTCAAAAAATGTTTTCGTTGAGTGGTGCTGCTCCCAATTACTCTTGATTGACTCGAAAACAACCTCGCGTGAGGCTTCCGACTTATAATCCCGATTGCTCATGCCGGCAGCATTGAAAACCAAACACACGCAGCACGTAAACTGTTGCATCTCTATCGGATTCGGATACTTATACATTGCGGACCCAACTGCGGTAACGGCAGTTAGAGCAACATCCCAGAAAGTTTTCTTAACGGTCTCCATCCTTTGAACCACGGCCATGGGTGTGCCTGACCTCCGCGGAAGCTGGCCCGCAGGAGAGGGGTCATAAGATAGTCGGACTTCCGCCGCAAAGGTTGTGGGAACCGCCGCTGTCTTTCGTTGCACGGTTGGCGGCCCGAATTCGAGTAGCGGCTTACCGCGCTCGGAAAGGCCGGTTCGGCGGAAGCCCATCCTTTGGTACATGGATACGAGCGACTGCGGATCTATGTTGCCGGTTGAGGGTGAAGCCTCCAGCACGATTCCTGCATAGCCTTGGGTGGAAGCAGCGCGCTGCGCCGCCTGCAATAGCATCTTCGCAACTCCATGGCGACGGTGCTCAGGCGAGACGTTCAAGTCCGACAAGTATGTCTGGCCATTGTTGTGTGGATGCAGACGGACGGAGCCGACGCTCGCGACCTCTCCAGCGCGACTGACGCAATCTCCTGATAGCCACCCAGGCGCGACATGGGAGGATGGACAACATACTGCCCCGGACTGCGGTCCGGCGCTTTCGTCTGCAGCGGACTTGCGCTCACCTGCCGGCGCTGCGACTCGTGGGGCGAATAGACGGGAGGTGCCGCCGGTCGTGAACTGGCCGCGGGGCGGTATACAGGCGGCGCTCCACCCGCCGGCTTGCACTGCGCGGCGGCCGCTGCTGGTTTCAGGGAGTACACCGGTGGAGCGGCTTGCTTTGCAATTGGCGCTAGGCGATAAACGGACGAGGCGCTGCACCAGCCGTCCTGCGCTGTAAGGATTGAACTCTCGGAGGCATCGCGACTGATGGAGCGATGTGAGAAGCGGGGAACTTGGGCTGGCTTTTGGACACAGGAACCTTAACCTTGCCGTCCACAATGCCTCCTTGCTCAGAACTAAAAGTGTACTGCAGGGAGCGGAAATAGCGCCTGGTATTTTTGCTGACTGGAGGTAGCAAGGATGCTTCCGGTCAGCGAGTCGAAGAGTCCCTCCCACCCCATTCGAAGAAACGGGAAAAAGTGCAAAGGGTGTGCGGATACTTGAATCTATTTCGCTCGCCACACTTCACAAAGAAAGGGAGATGTGGTCCACAGGCGTGGTCTGCTACCCGCCTGATCAGCCGTCGATTGTCTGAAGGATCCGGCGCGCGACTATGTGGACGTCGTCATCCGATTCTTTCCGGCTCAACTTCTCAAGCAGAGGCCTCACGGCTTCAATGTCGACAGGCTCCATGCGGGCAACGAGAAGCTCCATTGTCCAGTACTTCCACAGTTCGTCGGTGCCAGTAAGAACCTTTTCAACTTCCGGAACCAGTGCGGTTCCCATCCTCGCAAGCAACGGCGCCAAAGCTTGGGCTACAGGCCAGTTCCCGTCCTGAAGCCAGCGCATCAAGTAAGGCAGAAGCTCGCTCGATCGTACGGTCATCGGCCCTCGCCAACAGTGCTACCCCATCGACATCAAACTTGTCGCGCGGGAGCAAAGCCCGCAGATCATCGGGTAGCGACCGAAAGGGCAAATCGGAATACAGCGATCCTTCGTCGTGCGCGAGAGTATTCATAAGGTCATACCACGACGGCCACGGCTCCGCCGCCTCTACCGCCGCCTCGGCCGCCACCACCGCCTCGGCCGCCACCACCTCTGCCACCGCCCCCGCGACCGCCGCCGCCTCGGCCGCCACCACCTCTGCCACCGCCCCCGCGACCGCCGCCGCCTCGGCCGCCACGACCTCCGCCCACCGCACCTTGTTCGACTTCCTGAAATACTTCCCCAACTATAGCCCCCCTCAGTGCCGTGGTGTATGCGTGGTCTGGAGGATTCTCCCCTTCTCCTCCCCTGGTTGCGATCCATTCGTCGATCTTGGTTTGGTCAGCATCGTTCCTGGGCCGGATGGAGTAATGGGTACCGTGATCATTGACCGCTTCCAATTCGTCCCCAAGATCGTCGGTTTCAATCTCTTGCGCCCTTTCGAAAGTGTTAACGCTGTTGGTTGACAAGCCGCTGTCGCGATCAGCCACGCGAGGGGTCAAATTCTTATGACTGGGAGCACCGCCGCGGAAGACACGCACTCGCTGGATCGCCGTCAACTGCTCAGTTGTTGCAGAGGGCCGCCCGTTAGTTCCGTCGAGTCCCGGTTGCGGCAGTCGCGAACCAACCGAAAGTGAGTTGGGGATGGATACCGCTCGTGGCGCACAGCCAAATTGCGCTTTACCGCAGGGCGTCAGAGAGCCAACCCGCTGCAAACTGGCAACGGTCCTCTGCGGTTGGTATGCGGGGGGCGCGGTACCGTGTTTGCCGGCTGGCCCGGCGGCAGGTTTATAAACGGGCGGGGCTGCGGCTGCTGCTTTGCGCTGCGCACCCGCCGGGACCGATTTCGGCGAGTAGACCGGTGGAGCGGCCGGCCGCGGGCTCGATTCTGGCCGATAGACCGGGGGAGCAAATGCGGCGGTCCTGGGCTGCGCCGAAAGGATGTTTGTTGATTTTGGAGAAATTACGGGCGATGCAGCACGCGGCGGAGCAAACGGCTTCGGCTTAAATTGCTGAGGCGCCGCCAGGGGAGGAATTGGCTTCATATCCGTTGCTACCCCTTTGCTGTGGTTCTAATGCCTTCCCTTGCGAACCAGGCCGGCATCCGCCGATATACAGCTAGTTCAGTTTGAACATCACGGCCTGCCGTCCGAGTCGATCGGCCTCGGCTTCGAGCATTGCGTCCTGGACGACGGCCACTCCGTTGCCAAAGGGATTCGTGACACGTCCGGCGCGCTGCTGCACGACGTGTACGAGTTCGTGGGCGAGCAGCATCTGGCCCTGCTGGGTGTGTGGATTGTATTGGCCGGGGGCGAAGTGAATATCAGTGCCCCAGGTGAAGGCGATGGCTCCGATCGACGACGCTTCAGAGCCGACATGCACACGCACATCGGAGAAGCTCGCGCCCATCGCGGCTTCGAGCTTGGCCTGAATTTCGCGGGGCAGTGGCATGCCGCCCATTTTTCGGCTCAGGTTCACCGGGAAGGCATCGATGCCGGGACGCATCTGGATTGCCGCCTTACGCTGCAATATAGTTCGGCTGAGTGTCAGGCTGGCCTGCGAAAAGAAGACGCCTTGTATTGTGCTGTTCATGGTACTCACCTGAATGGTTACTGAGTATAGGTCAATTTCGCAAATCCGTCGATAACAACTTGACTACATGGGGCCGACAACCGGCTGCAAGTCCTGGTTCGAAGCTAGCCGCAGCGCGACGCCGGAAGCGGTGTCCCACTTGTGATACGGGCCGAGACGAACCACATACCAGGTTCGCTGGCGGGCATCGAGGCGCTGCACGATCTCAGCCGGATAACCCAGTTGCTTGAGGGATTGGGCGAGGCGTGTGGCATTGTCCTCGACCAGAAACGAGCCGACCTGTACCGCCAGCGAAACCGGATACGTCTCAGCGGCAGAAACGACCGCAGCCTTGGCGGATGTGCCGGGTTGTTCGGCACTGGGTGCGGCTGCTCCGCTGGGCGAGGCAACAGATGTTGCCCCAGACGAACCGGTCGCCGACGTTGCGGCAGCAGCGCCACCATCCGCCTTGAGGGCAGTCGAGGCACCTGTGGCGCTCGCGACGGAAGGCGGCTGCGGTACAGATACCTTCGGAAGACCAGCAGACGCAGTTTGCGCCGGAGCAGTTGCGGCAGGCGCTGGTGACGGCGTTGCGCACGGCGAAGAAGCTTGCGTCGCGGCTTCGGGCTTCGTGGAAGCCGACTTCGCCGAAGCTTCCAACTTGGCATCGGGCGCGACCGACTTCGGTCCTGTCTGCGACATATAGTGGGGCGACAGCAGGAGGCCCGACATGGTTCCCGCCACAAACAACAGAATCGCGGTCAGGGCGCAACAAAGCGCGAGCGCGAGGGACAGTTTTCGCGAGATGGCAAATTCGTAGACTTTGCTCATGGGATCTCCACGGTTGCTTGTCCGGGGCTGGTGATCTGGATGACGCCCCCCCAGGTACACATAAGCTTTGAATTGCTGTCGAGCGCAGGCATATTCCCGATGAGCACGGTGGGGGCGCCCGGTGCCCAGGGAGCAGGCGTCACTGGCACGCACGCCATTGGTGTCAATACACCTGAGGCAGCAGATGTGGCTGACGCGACTTCGGGGTTGGTTATGGAGGAACACATCCCGAATGGCGGGATATTAACGATGGGTTGGTTGTCCATGATCGTCGCCGCCGGGGTTCCCGTGAGAGTGCGATTTTGTGGCAAGACGATCAACGAGGAAGGCGCTGCGCCGAAGCTGCACTGCATCATTGCTCCCATACAGACCTGCATTGCCATAACTACTTCTCCCGCTGCGCTCGGCCAGGGCCGAGGCGCCCTCAATTAATCTTGACCAATCCGCCTTTGATGGTCAGCATGCCACCGCCATCGACGGTTTGCGAAGCTCCTGCTTTGTTGGTCAGCTCGACGCCCGCATCATTCGTCATGTTGGTGCCCGCCTTGTTCGTTAGCGAAGTACCTGCCTGGTTGGTGAAGTCGGTTCCGGATTTGATGGTGACCGATCCGGTGGCTTCGATGGTCAGGTTTCCTGTTACCTTCAGAACAAAATTGCCCGACACATTACCGCTGTAGTCGGCTTTGTTAGTGTGTGTTTCATTGCCGGTTATCGTGAGTTGCCGGGTCCCTTGCACGGACAATGTCTCGTTGCCCGTACTGATGGTTACAGATCGATTACCTTTTGAGATAGTGAGGGTATCGTCCTTTTCCTGGAGTGTCACCGTGCGGTTGTTGGTGATGGTGGTGGTCTGGTCGTTCAGCACAGTGATGTTCATGTCTTTTTGCGCTTGCATGAACAGCTCTTCCGAACCCGCCTTGTCTTCAAAGCGAATTTCGTTAAAGCCGCTGCCTCCCTTGGACGAATTCGTCTTGATGGTGCTCTTGGTCTGTTCATCCGGCAAAGTGTAAGGGACGGTTTGCTCCGCGTTATAAACGCAGCCGGTAATCAACGGACGATCGGGGTTGCCCTCCAGGAAAGTGACGACAACCTCCTGGCCAATGCGTGGCAGGAAGATGCTGCCCCAAGTCTTGCCACTCCATCCTTGCGCCACGCGGATCCAGCACGAACTCTTCTCGTCGTTCTGCCCTTGCTGGTCCCAGTGAAACTGCACCACGATCCGGCCGTACTGGTCGGTCCAGATTTCTTCACCTGACTTGCCCACGACGGTGGCAGTTTGAGATCCGGCGATGACGGGCTTGGGAGTCAGCATCGGGGGACGATAGGTTACCGTCGCGGGAAATGCCTCAAACGTATTGGAATATTCGTTCTGGGTTCCGCGCACGGAGATGTGAAATAGAACATAGTCGGTGTTCGCGTCATCGCGATAATGTTTCGAAAGAGTGAACTTCGCCCCGGCATGAAAGCTTCGGCAGAGGCTTTCGCCGCGAAGCAGCTTTTGTTCGGCTTCGAAAGCCGCCAAGCGCTTGCTGGTCAGCGTCTCGCCTTTACTCTGCTCGGTATACAAGCCGGGATAGTCGTAGACCGATCGCGACGGGTCCGCGCCGCTCGCAGTCGCCAGCAAATCGGTGGAAGGCGTGGTGAAGTTGTAGTCATCGGCCTTGAATTGGCCGACAACCACGGCTTGTTCAAGAGAGCAGGAAAGGACCTCGTTGTCCGGGAAAAGCTGCGAAGTGGGTCCTATAAACTGGGCTGAAGCCAGACCAGGACACGAGCCCCAGTTGTCCGTGTCATCGGCGAGAACCAAGGTGTGCTTAGCCGCCTCATGTGTGAAGTAATAAAAGATCCCCTCTTCTTCCATGAGGCGCGACACGAAAGTAAATGCGGTCTCGCGATATTGCACGCAGTACTCGCGGGTGTCATAGGTCCCACTGGTTTTGTCGGAGAAGTCGGTAAATCCGAGGTCGTTGAAAACCTGCTTGATGATGTCGAGGGCAGACTTGTTCTGATAAATCCTGCAGTCCGCGTTCTTTGTCAGCAACCACAGCCAGGGATGAAGTTCAGCGATATAAGTGGTGAGGCGGTCGTCCCGGCCTAGCTGTGAGAAACGGCCGACAATCCCGTTAACATAACTTTTGTCTCCAGAAGATAAGGGAATGCTAAGACTCACGGCTTTGCCAACGATATCGGCGAAGGTCAGGGAAGAGTCTTCCGAATCGAGCACGAGCGTGTAGTGGAACAATCCGGAGATATGTTCTTCGCCTTCAAAACTGCGAACCAGCAGTTTATCGGGGCCGAGTGGGGTGGTGAGCTGGATCGGTAAACTAGTTTGAACGAATGCGCTCATATTCAAGCTTCCGGATAGAGTAGAACGTCTGCCGCATCCGGCATTTGCACTTGCGTTCCAAGCCAAGCCACATGGCCGAGCTTGGCTTCGCAAAGCGCAGCAGCCGGCACTTCAGCCCGCCGGAGCACTAGCTGGAACACAAAATCAATTTCGTCTCCCAGATAGAAAGCCGTCAGTTGGCGCAAGGGCTGGTGAGCAACACCATCTGGGAGAAAGCCCTTGAACT
Organism: uncultured Acidobacteriaceae bacterium; assembly: GCA_963809865.1. Lineage (GTDB taxonomy): Bacteria > Acidobacteriota > Terriglobia > Terriglobales > Acidobacteriaceae > CAVVDY01. Next base: position 80,794 of record CAWELL010000002.1, read on the forward strand.
TTCTTAAACCCATCGGCCCGAGTTTGATGAGGATACGTCCGCCCTGGTCCCACACGCGCTTGCCGAGCACAGCGGCACACCCGAGAGAATTATTTGCCCCTTGTAGGCCGACGTGCGTCCATTGGTCGGAACTCAACTGGCGCCACGCGCCGATGAATTGCTGTACCGAGACATCAGTGTTGAAGTAATCCGAAAGAAGACGCTCCAAACCGACGGCTGAGCGGGGCCGCTGCGAGAACAATCCCGTATAAAACAGCAATGCACTGTCCGGGGTCCATTGCCGGTCGCGAAGCTTAGGAGTTCCCAGTCCAAGCAGTGCGTAGAGGTATTGCGCCAGAATCCCTCGGCCAGGAGTTACCGTCGTGAGTGCGGGTCGATGGATCTGCTTCACTCGATAGAGCAGCGAAAGCAGACGGTGATTAAAAATGTCGAGGAACTCGCGCAGTGCGTGCTCTTTGCGCGCGGAACTCTGCAGGACCCTCTCGGCGAAGGGAGTGGGAAGAGGGCCATGGGCGCCTGCAAGACCCATGAAGTTGACGGTCATCTTCGGCAGTGCGGTGTCTTGCTGATTGTGCTCCGGATCCTCGCAGATTACGCGCAGCATGCCGGGCCGTCGAACAATCCGGCACTTGGCACAGATTTTTCGCACCGGCAGCCGTGAGACGCCCTCGATCTCGCTCGCGGGAAAGCCGAAGCTCGTGCTCGATGCAAATCGAACCGGTTCGTCCTCAGGCTGTGTTCCACCTACCGCGGCACTGCGCGGACGCAGCCATTTGAGGATGCGTACGGCCTGATAGAAATCAAACCTGTAGCCTTCGCGGAACAACCGCTTGCCGACCGATCCATTTCGCCATCCAGTCATCGCATTCTCGAGTTGCTAGCGTTTCTTAAATTGCGGCAGGGAATCGCCGGGCGATTGTTGAGCCATGCGGATCCGCTGCTGAAAAGCGGTTGGGGTGGCCGCCGGGACGCGGCCATCGTGAGCAATCCAACTCGCCACGCCTAAGAACGCTGGCGGCGCGAATCGCGGGTCAGTGATCTGGTATGGGTAGCCTGGAGCTAATTTCGCCTGCACCTCCGTCCCAGAAATCTTTCCCTTCTGACCTCCATTCGCATCGCCACTTGGGCTGCCGAGAGGGTGCGCGTTCTTGTGTTTGCCTTTCAGAATGTCTTCGTAGCTATAAAAAGCGGCGATAGGTAACCCAGCCTGTTCAGCGTGACCGGCATCGGGACGATAGTTGCCGCTCCCATTGCTCCACCATTCCAGCCTGCCATTACTGAAGTAAGCCTCTCCCGCATACAGCACAGGTTTGCCGCTCGCGATGGCGGGATGGCGGAATTGCGGGTGCATCATAAGGTCGCCGCCACTGGTCCGAACGAAGATGTACTTCGAATTGGGTACATACTGTCCGCGCTCGTTCCCTCGCGTCATGCGGAACTGATCGAAAAACTCGGAGACACGGAAAATCTGGTCGCGGTCGACAGGTATAGCCGCTGCGGGGTTCAGGTTGGGATAAAGCTTCGGGATACCTTGCCCTGTGGAGCGAAGCGACGGCACGACGACTGAATCTCCCTGCGACCGAGTGCGCTGAGTGGCTCATCTTAGCAACTGAGCCGGATATCGGAAAAGTAGTAGTCCACTATGTGGCCTGAATTGCGGGCGCGAGGCGCCAAGTTGACGTTTTCTAAAGCACTTCCTGTTCCCCCGCCAGCGGCGGCCAGCGTTTCCACTCTCCTTCCTTTAATGACTCTTTCGCAATGACCTGAACAAACGAGTTGACGGAAGCATGCAGGGCCAGAAAGTGCCGCAACACGGATGCGAGAATGACGGCACTACTTGCCACATAGACGCTCCGATCGAACGTCAATGTGACCTCGGTGCCCTGGCAAAAGCCACGCCACGCGTCAGCGCCGATCAGGCGCGTGATTCGTTTGCACTCCATCTGTCGAATCCCGTTGATTTGCTGCTGGATCGTATCGCGAGTACCGAACGAATATAGCTGCAGCATTTCCTTCATCGCTTCGAGAGATTTTAAGTCACTGCTCAACGATAGGTGATTCAAGGAGAGATTGGAGATCAATTGCCACAGGGTTCGTCCGCCCATGGGTGGATATACCGGGGTAGTGGGCTTACCCAGGCACCTGATGCCGAGAACTGGCGCCGACTCCTCAATCTGTAGTTTTGCGCCATCCGGTAATTCGGTCGCAAGCCAGCGGTTTGTGCAGAGGGCATGTGCGAACACCGTCGATCCGGAGTCAATCGCCGGCTTGAAATCGAGATCGACAAAAGACAGGTGCAGATCAGTGCCGGGCAAGTCCTCTCGGCCGGTGGGCGAGCGCCGTGCTATCCAGAAGGCGCTGGGTCCGGGCGATTGCTCGGTGTGCCGGAAAGAATAAAACGGCACGTACTCGCGACTTGCCTCCTGCGGATTGGAGGACGCTGACACCTTGTTGATGGAGTGAATTTCGGTGGTTCGCTCCCTGCGAATGTCGGGTATGAGCCGGTACTCAAGGTGGTGGTGATCCAGGCGAATCGGCTCCGTCGTCTTAGGGAAAAGATTGATGATCGGAGTGCAGCCCAGCGAAAAAAGCTCTCGGTCGATGGGCAGGTTCGATTTTGGCATTTGCGGCAACAAGAACAGGATGTCCGCGAACTTGTCAGCCTCAAGGCACTCCAGTCGCATTAAATCAAAGAACAGAAACTTGTCGGGGAAGTTGAAGTACTCCTGCAGCAGCCGATAGCCCGGCAGCGCATGTTGCGGGTAAGGCAAGACATCTTCGTCGGAGGCGAAGCCTACCGCTTTCAAAGCGTCGAATCCGAGGCGGACGGGGTCGGAGGTTGCGTCTCCTGCCAAGGCAATGTCGATCACGGAGGTAAAGAGCTGGTCGTAAACCACGTTCGTCAATACCGGCGCGCCATTCAGGAAGAAACGAAGCTTGGTAAGCGAAAGGTCTGCGAGCGACCCTCCCGTGGCAGAGATGCGAATCCGCAGCACCGCACCAATTTCCGGCCTGGCGTTAAGGAAGTCATAGTCTGCTGCGGGCTCCAGCGCAGCTTCGGTCACCCGGATGGGCCAAAGGGTCACCTCATAACAGGTGCGAAAGCGACAGGACAAACCTTCGGCACTCTGGGCGAAGAGCGGTGTGTGGCGAGGCAGTACATGGCCCGTGGTGAGCTTGATGCGCGCCGGGTCCGCTTCGAAGCGGGCAATGGCCATCGGAGGAAGCGGCAGAGTAAGTTGCGGATACAAGACTCCGAGTAGGGCGGAAGTAACTTCGGGAAACTCGGAATCCATTTGCCGCTGGATGCGGCCAGTCAGAAATGCGAATGACTCAATTAGACGCTCGACGTGCGGGTCGGTCGATTCGCCGCTGGGCATTTCGAGACGTCGCGCCACCTTGGGGTAGCGCTGAGCGAAGCCTTGGCCCATCTTTCGTAGATAGGTCAGCTCGTCGAAGTAATAGCGCAGAAGGTCGTCGTCGAGGCGCATTTATGGGCTGACCCAAAGTGCTTGGCTAGAGCAGTACAATCTCGCCCTCAGTTGAAATGGATAGGGGAAAGGAAACCGGTTGGACTAGGCTCTCAATCATGAGGTTAGCTTCTATGCTTCCCAAAAGCGAAGCTTGGTCCGTTGTATCGGGCTGGAGTTGCAGGCGGACTTGGCTCAACCGAGGCTCGAAGGCAGTTATCTTTCTGGTGATGACTTCAGCCATGAAGCGTCTGTCGGTGTCGCTAGCCGCGCTCAGCGAGGAAAAGTCAGGAATGCCGTAGTCAATCACAGTTTGTGGTTCGGAGATCGACTCCCACCGACCGGGCGGGAGTCGAGTGTTTAGCAAGTTTCGCAGTTCATAGGCCACGGATCGCCGGAGAGCGATCCCCTCGTCGATGCGGGAGGCTTCGCTGAGCATGGAGGACTCTCCCGCCTCCAGGCGGTCGAACAGCGTGGCTTTGCGGCCATGCACCGGGCGCAACTGGTCTTCTAGGTAGCCGTGTTGGTTGCCAGGTTCCATTTGGCTGAAAGATTGCCAGCGTCTGTAACATCAGATTTCTGGGCCGTGTAGGCCCAGTTGATTGCGGTGTAGTTAAAGGTTATCGTCTCTTGTGGCTTGCCACCACCTCCACCGCCGGTTGAGACCGATGAAATCAACGCATTGGTCAACTGGTAGACGAAGATCTTTGTCACTTTTCCGTTGTCGTTCTGGCCGACCGTGACCGTCACGGTGGCAATGGGCTTCGCTTGATTGCAGTAATCGATAAGCATGCAACTCGCCAGGTCCTGGTACTTCGTAACCGTAAAGTCCTGGTGGTTGGGCTTGCCGGAGGTACGCTTCGTATTACTCTGGTCTCCAGTAATCTGCTGAGCCACTCCATGGCTGAATGACAGAATTTCGATCTTGTTGGTGAAATCTGTGAGCTGGCATTCGCCTTTGATTGCATCACCACAATCCAGAATGAGTACGTCCATAACGTTCTCCTAAGGGCTTATTCCTGTTGTGAGCCAGGGGCGGTGCGGTCGGCGACCGCCCCGTTCAAAGACTATTTCGCCGGCGGTGGTAATTCGGCCACTAGCCGGATGGATACCGTGAGTTCGTCAAGCTGGAAGTGAGGCTTGAGGAAGACCACTGCGGTATAGCAGCCAGGCTTGCCCGGGATATCGCTGACATCCACACGCGCTTCACGCAGCGGGAAACTCGCCTTGACGGATTGCGGGGCGTCGTCGGTGAGCAGCACGTACTGGCTGATCCACGTGTTCAGGTAAGTCCTGCACATTCTGGCGGCTCATAAATGAGCCGATCTTGTCGCGCATGATCACCTTCAAATAATGCGCAAAACGCGACGCCGCTAAAACATACGGCAGCATGGAAGAGATGCGCGAGTTCGCGTTGGCCTGGTCAGTGTTGTACTTCTTTGCTTTGTTGGTTGACTGACCGCCGAAGAACGCGGCATAGTCTGTGCCCTTGCAGTGACACAAGGCGATGAAGCCGGAGTCGTTCAACTCCTTTTCACGCCGGTCCGTGATAGCGACTTCGGTTGGGCACTTTAGAGCGATGTCGCCGTTGTCGGTCTTAAAGGTATGCGCCGGTAATCCCTCGACGAGACCACCGCCTTCTACGCCTCGGATCGCAGCGCACCAGCGGTACTTTGCAAACGCATCGGTGATCTTTGTGCCGATGGCGTAGGCTGAGTTGCCCCACAGGTATTTGCTGTGATCGCGACCGTCTACGTCCTCAACGTAATTGACGCCGTCCACCGGCACCGTATCCGGGCCATAAGGCAGGCGCATTAGCATCTTGGGGAGCGTCAGCGTCACATAGCGTGAGTCTTCGCTCTCGCGGAAAGAGCGCCACTTGATCAATTCCGCAGTTTCGAAAATCTTGGCCAGATCGCGCGGTGTTCCCATCTCGGTGAAGCTATCCCAATCGAAGAGCTTGGGATCGGCTGCCGTGATAAAGGGAGCATGCGCTGCCGCTGCGACTCCCGAAATCTTCTCGAGAATGGCAACGTCCTGAGGATGCCGTCCGAAGTTGAAATCGCCGATCAGCACGCTGAAAGGATTTCCACCAAAGGTCCCGTACTCTTCCTCGTAGACTTTCTTGAACATCATGCTCTGATCGAACTCCGTCGCCTTTTCCATGTCATTCAGGAGTTCTTTCTTGGTGATGTTCAAGAGCCTGATCTTCAGGTGAGTGCCGGTTTCAGAATTCATAACCAGGTAATTCAGTCCCCGCCACGCGGCTTCCAGTGTCTGGAAGTCCGGGTGATGCATGATCTCGTTCAACTGCATGCTGATGGCTTCATCGATCTGCGCGATGCGATCCTTCAGGCTCGAGATGGTATCGGGACCGACCGTCATGCCATCGGGAAGAACTTGGACTTGCTCGCTGCCGATGGTCATCAGCCCGGCGCCGGTAATTTGGTTGGCGAACTCTTCCAGCAGTTCGCGGGCGTAGGACTGCTGGGTTACGTCCTTTACCATGCGACCCTGCAGCACGATCTTATCCAGCAGTCCCGCCGGAGCGGGAGCCGCCGCCGCGGTTTCTCCCTGCGGTGTATCTTTAGGCGTTGCCATGTTGTCCCTCCGTTAGCGCAGCCACAGCAATTTGCTTCAGGCCATCCGGATCCTTCGCGGTTTGCTGCAGTAAGGCATCCAGCTGGTCATTCCCATCCAACTTACTGATCAAGTCCGAAAGGCGTCCGCGAGCTACCATCAGCTTCTGCAGCGCCTCGACCTGTTGAAGAATGTTGAGCGGAGTGAAATCATCCAGGTCTTTAAACTTCAGCTCAATGTTCGTTTTCTTGCCTGGTTCTTTGCTGAACTTGTTGTCGACGCTTAGAGTCAAACGCGGCGTTGCAGCGGCCAAGACATCATTGAAATTGTCGCGGTCGATTTCGACGAACTGGCGATCGCGGAGTTTTGGCAGAGGTTGTTCCGGATTCCCTGACAAGTCAGCCAGAACGCCGACGACTAATGGCAACTCTTTCGTTTGGATTGCGCCGCCGATCTCGACGTCATAGGTGATCTGAACTCGGGGTGGGCGTACTCGATCAAGCTTATGCTGAAGACTCTCTGGCATTGCTTTCTCCCTGCGGCAAATAATGCCGGGTAACGGTAGTTCAGAAGGAGACTTGTGAACTACTGTGCGCCGCAGTCTATACCTATCGCCCCGTTAGTGGAACATAATTCTTGCGGTCTGAGGCAGCAAAGGTGCCGGGTCGTCGTGAAACTGCTAAGACTTAGGCGGCTTAGGATCCTCGCGGTCCACTTGAAGGAGGCGAAGGATCTCGGATATTTCGGAATTGTTGCGAATTAACTCAGGCAGAAGTTCGTTGAAACTCATCTTCCCCCAGGCGACGGCGCGCCGCACGAGGTAGGGCGTAGGACTATGGGGCTCCGTACGTTGCAAGAAATCGGCAGCGGCTTGCAGAACTCGATAAGCTTCTGCTCTCGATCGTATCGCGATGCTGGGCACCGCTTCTTCCGAAGCTATGGTAAGAGCGGCTTCTTGTTCTTCTAATTCACCTTCGGAGTCTTCACCATGCTGCACAATGGGCACCATAGTGGTGGTATGCGAATGGCTCAAAACGTCATCCAAGAGGCTGGCAATTTCCTGCAAAACATCTCTCACCTGCAGCGTTCCAGGCGATAGTTTGCCCGCCTTTTCGTCGATCAGGCGATCGAAAGCTGCTCCAGCCGAGAGCGCTTCATGAACGTCGCGGTCGGTAGCGACAAGCCATTCACGCGGCGTCACCTGCAAGCTCTGCTGAAAACCAGCCACACTATTTTGGCCAGTTGGGTCCTGGGAATTAGCCGCGGCGCGAAGCAGAGGCTCCCAGTCCGTCCAACGGTACGCGCGCACGTCGTCCGAGGTGGGATTTGTGATCGGCACCAATTTCAGATCAATCGGCAGCTTCTCATTGACCCACCGAATTGGGGCGAGACGAAACTCCAAATCGCCGTTCTCAATGGCGGGGAACATGCCATCCCAGAACCTCTCGCACAGGGCGTTCATCAGCACCAAGCCGCGTGCCGCACCGCCGAATCCGTAAAGATGAATCCACGCCTGAAGAAGCCAGGCCGCCAGTTGCAAGTCCTTGCTGCGCTTCGCCAGCGCCTGGGTGCAGATGGCTTCTACCGTCGGCCAATCAGCGCGCTTCAACTCCGTTTGCCACACCCCTTGCGGCAAGTTGGGATTGTCTTGCCGCCGCAACTGTTCGACCGCATCGTAGGTACCTTCATAGCGCAGCGACTCTCCGCAGGGTTTTTCCTCTGAAATTGGCGCCAGGAACTGCTCAAAATCCGTGGATGGCCGTACTGCTTGGGAACTCATTCATCACTCTCCAGTGGCAATAACCTGTGAGGTAAGTTTTGGAGCGGCGATGGGCAAAGGTGCAAATGTCAGCCTTTCGCCCATGGCGTCGGGTTTAGCAGCCATGGATGACAAATCTATGCGGAGAAAAACAAGCGTATCGGCATTGCTGGCTCGTGCTGATTGTCCCTGACTAGCCGCGGAGACGTTCGGAAACTGAAATGCCGCCAGCGCTGGAGCGCTGCCGCGTGGCGCCGGGTGACCGATCAGCATGGCGTACAAAGACCAGAGATTCGAGTAGTCGTAAGTAACCGTGCGATCCTCCACCGTCGCGCCCGACCCAGCAAGCGCAGCCGGCTTATACGGGGAGTCCTTGGCGTAGCGAAAGACGACCTGAATGGGGTCTCCCAGATGCCACACCAACTTCTGCTCAACCGGTTTGTACTGGATTTGTTGCTGTCCGATTCGCATTTGCCAGTCAATGATCAGATTGCCGTTCACTTCCTGGTCGCGGTCAGCCCGGAGCATGACATTGAGGTCGACAGTGGGGGAAGAATCGCCCGCCGGACCGGTCACAAGCGGCCGGGCATGGCTGATTGCGTTCAAGAAACTGACGGCATTCGTCGCATCCGCTGAAACCTGGGGCAAGACGTCGGTGAGCCCGGCCGATTCCTTATCGAATAACTTGTAGAAGTCGGCAATGGTGCCAGGATCAGCTTCGGGGATTTCTTTTGTCGGAATTACCTGCGAGAAGGGGAATCGTCCCGCAAGCTTCTGGTTGAAGAAGTCCGCGATATCGTTGTAGCGAACGATTGCGAGTTGCTGGCACTGCACAGCAGCCATCTGCGCCAGGCGGGCACGAGCACTCAAGAACACATCCGTCTGGCGGCGAGCGGCCGGCGCCTTGCATTTGTTTTCCGGCGTGATCTTATCGAGATCCGTTTGGATGAATGTCTCGAGGGCGGAGATCTGGTTGCCAGGTTTGTTGTTCTGGAATGCCTGCAGATCCTGGGTGATGCTCGCCCATTTTTTCTCTCCTGCGGACGTAGTTCGGGAATACGAGAGGTATTGGACCGCAGGGGCGGCATCGTTGCCCAGCGCAGCGATACGTTCGCGTTCGCTCTTCAGATAGGCATCGAGATCGTCGGGAGATTCTGCCTGGTAAAGATAGAGCGACAAAGGCTGGCTGCCGCTCCAGGCTGCAGCCGAAGCTCGCGGCGCGTAAACCGATTGCAGTTCGGTGTCGAGTTGCGCCAGCAGAGAGTTTGCCTGGTCTGCCACAATCCGCTTCAACATGGCAGATTCCTGGCTTGCACCTAAATCCGTCAGGGCTTGCTGGATTTGCTGCAGGCGGGGTAGAGAACCGCTGAAATTGCGCAACGCAGTATCCAACGAAGCTGGGCTGCCCCGGTCGGGATTCATAATTCGCGCGTTGAGCACGGCAGAGTTCAGAGCATCGGTAAATCGGTCGGCGGCGATATCCGCCAGCGGATCCTGATACTCCTTGGGAAGCGCTGGCAGCAGTTGCTGCATGGTCTTGGAATAGGAGTCGTAGAGGTTGACCGCGTCGATGAGTCCCGACTCCTTCCAAATGAAATTCGACGAAACTCCGGTTGACGGTGCCTGCTCGTTCATCCAATCCAGTTCCAGAAGAGAAGCCAAGACGGCACCGAAGGTTCGGACCGGTCCTGATAAGCGTACGTGTCCACTGTTGACGTCCACGAGTTCGTTTTGTTCGAGCAGTTCCGCGCGAAGCTTGTCCAACTTTGCGGCACCTTCCTCTTGGACCTCGTTCCTCACCCTGCCGTCTAGCACCGAACCAAAATCCACGGAATCGAGCTGAGAACCCAACGCCGGATAATCGTTGCGTGAAAATGGCTCTGTCGTCCAGTCGTAGGACCCGCTCCCCAGAGCCGTGTCGAGCAATTGAATGTGCTGCAGAACGGTGTGAAGATTGGAGGCTTCCAGGTCTTTTACTTCACCCTGCAATGCGGCGAGGCTAGCCGTAAGCGGACAGTCATCGAACCATTTTTTGTAAAAGTCATGAACCAGAATCAGAGTGTTGTTCGCCGTAAGTTCGGAATAATTGGCGTCGATTTGCAGGGGTGACCAGGTAGCGGCAGTCAGAAGATTCTGAAAATAAGGGTCCCGCGACAGTTGCCGCGCTTCCGGCAGTCGCCACCCGCTCAGATATTCCATCAGTTCGACCAGCGCCTCAACACTGCCGTTTCCGGCTTGTGTAACCGTCTGATAGCGGCTGCGGTTCTCATTCAACGCCTGCAAGCCGGTAACATAATCCTGCAAGATTAGGTAGTGCTTATTATCGGAGAAAGGCCTTCCCAGGTTCTGGAATACCTTTTGTTGGGCGGCCGGAGAGAGAGAATCTTCCGCGGAAACTGCGGCGGGAAGTCTGTCGGGGTGCCTGGTTCCCAGTTGCTCCAGCCATTTGGGAAGCTTCGTCATTAACGCAGCGCGATTTTCCAGTTCCGTTTTGCAGGACTGCAAGACCACGTCTTCGAATGCGGCCTCCAATGAACGCTGCAATCGTGGGCGCAGAGGATCGACATAGGAGAAGGGCATCGTCCAGGAACGAAACTCATTCTGGTGCAACGCGTTCAGGCTCTCCATCAGGCTGAATGCGGGACTGAAGTCGGACTCCTTCTTGTAGTTGTTCCAGGTGTTATAGATCGACTGTAACGCCCCCTGGATGTAGGTTTCTTCGAGGTTGCTAATCCTGCGGTAAGCGAACGCGGTGCTGACCGCCAGCAAGAACAACAGAAAGATGGAGGCTGCCTGCCCCGCGATGACCCAGCGATTTCGCGAGAAAAACCCGGCGGCTAACGGACGCGCAATGCGATATTCCAGGAATATCTTGAAGTCGAACAGGTGTTGAATGAAGACTAATTTAGGGCTTTCGACTTCGGGCAGAAACGAGTCCCGGGCGGTAGAGGACGCGAGAGGTAGAGAGAGCGGGTTGGAGGCCGGTACGAAACCAGGAGCGGCGGACGAGCTCGAGGCAGTCGCCGCCTCTTTGGTTGCTACTACGCCGCAAAAGAAAATTCCGCGCAGAAATGGAGCGTCGTGATAGGCGGATGCCCGAAACGTCCGGCCCATCAAAACTCGCAAGGGTTCGCGTAATCTCTGGAGCTCGAACGGAAACAGAAACACCCCATCGGGGTCGGCCAGTGAGGGACGGCCTGCCAGCATTTCCATCTGGCGGTGAAGCAACGTGCCGTGAATGGAATCGAAAGCTTCGTCGATCCACTCGGACGTGAAGCCTGCATCCAGCCTATGCGAGTTCGACCAACCGAAAATGTCCTGTTGCATCTCGCTCGCCAGCTCACCGCAAAAACTGGCGAATCCCTGGATTTGGTCCGCCTTGGTAATCAGAACGTAGATCGGAAGGTTGAGGCCCAGTTGCAACTGCGCCTCGCTGAGTCGTTCGCGAATGCCATCCAAGCGAGCAAGGCGCTCGGGATTCTCCGGCTCATTCGCGGCAGTCAGCAACTCGGGCGCAGGTATCGTCAAGACGATGCCGTCTAGAGGCCTGCGAGGCCGATACCGCGACAACAGCCGCAGGACATTTAGCCACGCGCCTCGATCCGTCGAGTGCCCTGGGCCGGCGAGAAAGGCTTCTCCCGGAATATCGATGAGGATGGCCTGATCGAGAAAACGCCAGCGCCGCGAAAGCCCCGCCGGCGTTCCTAAAGGCAAGGCTGAGCCCGGCGAGCCGATGCTCAGATGCTCCAAAATACTGGTCTTGCCCGAGCCTGACTCGCCCACCAGCAGGTACCACGGTACCCGATAGCGGTAATTGCTGCCGGGCACAAGTTGCTTCAGTGCTGCCATGGCGGCACTGACTCGTTTTGCCATCAATCGCCGGCTGGGTAGTGGCTCAGACAGACTATTGGGCGCAGGTTCTTCGGGCTTGGCTTCTGCGATCGAGGGCGGCTGTTCCTTCTTCCGCGATCGTATGATGATGACAATGGCTATGACCGCCAGGCCGATCACGAGCACCATGACGAGGATCAGCAGGATGAGCGTTGAATTGGTTGTCCCTACCTGGTCACTCATCTGGCCGTGCCTTTCCGATCCATAAGAGCTCAACGCTCACTGAAGTGCGGTTACCTCGGGTTGCCGGTTGTTCTTGCCCTGCCGAAACTCGGTTTGTCGCGAAACGAATCCGGGGAGACCCGTTCAAACCGGGAGGAAGCCGACTGCCTGAGGGGCGACTGAGAAAGCCGAGTCCGCTCTGTTTCGGGCTCGACAGACTGGTCCTGCTCGTTCAACGACGGCCACGGCCCACCCAGGCCGGGTACGGCTGACGATTGAGCGGGAGCTGACGAAATCGAATGTTGCTTTTGCAGGCTGCGGATTCCACTAGTAAGAGCGAACCACGCAATCGTCGAAATGATGAGCCAGGCGACCACCACTCCCGCTGCAACATACCACCACGTAGCAGGACTGGGCAGTTGAGCGGTCGCGCCTTCCTGAACTGTGTAGCGATAGGCGTCGGGAAAGAACCGCTTCGAGTCGTCAATCAGCCGGGGATTCGAGCGGGCGAGATATTGCAGCAGATCAAGGCGATACCTACCGATCTCGGTTGTATCGCCGCCCCAGTATTGCCCGCGGAAGCCGAGTGCAAGGACGGTCAAATAAACCGCGGCCAGTTCCTCGGCAGCCTGGTCTTGGCGAACAGCAACGCTCTGAATGTTGCGGAAGATTCGCTCGCCCGCAATACGTGAGCGGAAGAAGCGCACCTCAAGAAGGTGATCGAGCCAGTATTGCTGTCCCTCCCACGGAAGGTGAACGAACACCTCGTCGGCCACGGCGGCCATCACATAGACCAGCTCGCGGTAAGCGTCCGTCATCATCGACGTTCCCGAACGTGCGACCTGCACCATTTCGCGGTCGAGATATTCCGCTACTGTGTTCCATATCTCGATGGCCGCCCGCTCGCCGGAATTTGACACCGTTGGGATTCCTTCACCGCCTGCGACAACCGCGGCGACCGAAAGCACCCCGACCGAAGCCTGCTGTTTCAATAGAATGATTTCTGTATAGAAGTTCTGGAACTTCTCCAGCAGGAAGAACTTGGGCTTTCCGTGGACCGCCATCATGCACCCGTTCCTGCAGCGTTGACCCTCGCTTTGCGAACGTACAGGATTGCGCTACTGGGTTGGATCGACTCCCCGTGTCCACCTCGCAGAACCAGCTTCTCGCGTGGGTTAATCCACCTGGGATCGCTCGCCAATGCGAAAAGAACGATTCTCTTTGGAGGAAAGAGATCATCGAGGTGCTTAACTTTGGTACGCGGGGCTCCCAGTGTACGGTTAGCTAGCAACTGGCGGATGACCGATTCGCTGCCCACGATGCAGTTTTCGCCCCATTCCGAAATACCTTCGTCCGAAGTTCCGCCTGGCACCCAGAGTCCCAGAGCCAGGACCGGCAATGAGAGATCGTGACTCATGCCGGCTACTGCATCCTCTATGAGTTGATTAGGCTGAAGTTGAAATACTCCATCCGCCAGCTCGAACGGGATCTTGGTCCACGTCTCGGAAATACCTTCGCGCAGACTTCGCTGAATGAAATCCACTACCGGCTGAAAGGTCGCGCGGAGGTCCTTGTGTTTGTATGGCTCGAATTGCGGAGGCATCAGGTCGTGACTGAGTGGCGCAACTTGCCCTGCGATCGAACATAGCGCGAGATAAATGGAATAGGGATGCGCTTCGGAATTGAGCATCGCTTCCAGTAAAGGTAACCCCGCCGAAAGACTCGCCAAGGTAGGCCGCGCGGTCTCAGCCTCGGGGTCGCTTTCATCGAAGCTTCTGCCGTGGACTCGGGCTGAGAGGTATTGGGCCCTTTCGCGGATGTTAACCACGACATCTCCGCATAGATCTGCCAGTGAAGAACCCTTTGACACCCTCAACAGCGGAGGAACATAGTCGTCAGCGGTAAACGCCTGGCCCTCTACATGAACCTTCAACAGCGGCAGTGACTGAAACTTCTGCGTGATTTGCTCTACAACGCGGAGTTCCAGGCGCGGCCTGAGCCGTGGGATGTAGACCTCGCCTTCTCCGGTGGTTCCATCTAACACCTTCGATCCTTGCACGGAAAGATATCGCGCCGATTCACCAAAACTCGAAAGCGGTTTTTGCTCCGGAACGGTGAGGTTAACAAAAATCGGATTATCGGGGGTGTGATCCGCACAGGGCTTCAGGTCGAGTTCAAGCGGTAAATCACGCTCAGAACCAGCTGCTATGAGTAGCCCATCAGCCATGATTGCCTCAAGGTTGAGGACGCGAAGCATACCTCCGACCAGAGTCGACTTGTCGAACTCAAATCGTAAGACGCCCCAGCCGAAGGGCAATGTGACCATCGCCATGGTCTGCACAAGTAACTCACTGCGTGTAGCTAACTGCTGAAAATGCTGCGGCGCGAGGAGCATTCCTTCATGCCACTGAATAGGGTCGGGCAAATCAATGGCATTCTTGGCCAAGGTGGTCTCCGGGTCCTAATGCTCCAATCCATGTGCCGTAGATTGGATTTCTAGCGGACAGGCTGGCAGCGAGCCTTCACCGATTTATAAGCGACTTGCGCCACTCTGGTTTGCGGCCGAGTCCGGCAAAGCGCCTGTCTTCATCGGTTTATGTTTAGGTGTCGAATTGTCCGGCATTTGTTTCGGCAAGTCAACGGTAGCGTGAAAAGTCTTGCGCCGACGGCGAAATGCTGTGGCAAGTCGGATGTGCGCGGCAGCTTCGGTAGAAACGAATTGCGCTCCACAAACCTGAGCTAAGCCTGCTTCCGCTCGGACATGACGGCATCGAAAGCAGCGTTGATTTCGGCCATCTTGGAGGAGTTGGAAAACCCTTCCGTAGCGTCGGGATGGTAAATGAGCGCAAGGCGGGTTCGCAGTTTCCTGAGTTCTGACGTTGGCATGGCGCGTTCGATGCCAAGTATCCGGTATGGATCACTTCCGGGCGGCAAAACGACCGCAGGCAATTTCCGGCGTAGTGCCTCCTCCTGCAGCTTTTTGAGTTGCTCGATGGCTTGTGTGCTCGATCCGCGGAACTCGTCCCAACGCCTCTGCGGGAGGAGATTACCCAAAGCGCTTGCCTGCGAAGTCAGACTCTCAAGCTGCAGCTCCAGATGTGGATTCCGGGAATCCTCCACCGCCGCTCCTGTCAGCAGAAGCTGGCTGCGAAGTTGTTGGTGAACCGACATCAGATCCATCAAGTTCGCCAAATCCTGTCTCGCGAGCTCGTCAATCGTCTGGATAAACGACGTGAGAGACGTCGGACTGAGGACGACAGCAGCGCTGTTCTTGGAGATGAATCTTGCAACCGCCCTGCTGTATTCGGTTGGAGGCTGAGCGTTAAGGATCTCGCAAAGAGCCGCGATCGCCGTGACCGTGCTGTCGATTTCACGGATCCGATGCAGCTCGGCATTTGTCGCGCTAATGAGCTTGCCTATTTGCCGCTTCAAGCGCGACGTTAAGAATATTTGCAAGTGGCGGTCGCCAAATATGAGCGCGGAAACCGCCAACGGCGACAGGCAGAGCACGAGTACGACGATCAGCCGAGCCCACCGAAACGATTGCGGCTGGTCGAGCAACGTCGACAATTTAGCCGCGCCACTGATTAGGACAATTGCCGAAGCGAGACCGCCGAGCGCTGCTGCGAGGAGACGGTTTCGCATTCCTCCCTCAACCAACGACGGCACGTCCGCGTGCGGTGAGGAAGTCAGGCTAACACCATCGTAGTGAAAGCTCGCGATCCGCGAGACATTCGGCGAAGTTAGGAGGTGTTGTGAGTTGGCCCGCATCAAGGACCAGCCATAAGAAGCCCCGACAAAAAGGCCGGCTGCCACCGCCGCGATGACCAGAGTTGCACTCGACACCATGCCTGACAGCAGAACCATGAACGAAAGTGCGACGAGCGAGAGCCTCACATGGAGTGCCTCTTTCGGTAGCCACGATCGAAGCGAGAGGTGGCCCTGTGCTGGGAACTTAGGTTTGAAGGGAAGGCGCCACAGAAGTTCGAGCTTCCGCTGCCCAGCGCCGCTGAGCTGTTCGAATAATCGAAGCGCTGTTTGCTGGCTCTCCATCGCTTGCAGTTCTATCGACGAGCACGCCTTTTCTGGTGCCTGGTGGCTGGCGGCCTCTTAGAATTTCCTTCCTGAAGGGCCGGTTCGGAGATGGTCGATAGCTCCTTCGCAGGTGCGACGCTGGCCTGAAGATCGGGGACAATAACTTCGTTAGAATTCGAGACTACAATCGGCGAGCTGGACGCATAGGCTTTCTGAATGACGGTTCGCCGGCATTGATAACCTGAGTACAGCGATATGAGAAGTAAGGCGAACACGGGAACAAGCATCTCGCGCAACGTGCTGCGCGAAGGAATCTCAGGCGTTTTCGACGGAGCTGTTGCCAGCAATTGTCCTATCCTGCTCGCGGCATTGTTCCCATTGGCGGCGGAGGACTGAAACCAACGGCCGGCAGCTTGCATATCCTGATCAACCCTCTCTCCTACGAGAAACAAAACACCCAGCCGATACTGAGCTTGAGCATCGCCACTCTCAGCCTGATAGGCGAGTTCCGTTAGGGGCTCAGTCTCTGCCATGCTGCTGCCATGAGTTGGTTGATACCGTTGCATTTCATCCCAGTTTTAACCTTCGTAGTAACGTGAATCAATGTACAGTTTGGTACTGGCCGGTGAAGACTATGGCAAAGAGCGAGGAAATGCGATAGATTTGCCGCGCATCAGGCTCGTCACACGACGGAGAACGCAAGTGGTGTACCGTCGGCTTATCATCCCGTTGGGACTTTCCTTCAGTCTCCTGCTCGCTGCATGTGGCGTGACTCGAAAGGTCACGCATCCGGTGAAGACTGTGGAGCAAACCACAGGGCATCCTCCGGCCCTTGAGCTGATCGTCGACCTGGAACCGAATGCGAATAACAACAGCCCGGTGGCCTTCGATGTCGTGTTGGCGAAGGATAAGGCGCTGGTAAAGCAACTTTCGA
This sequence comes from uncultured Acidobacteriaceae bacterium, assembly GCA_963809865.1. Taxonomy (GTDB): domain Bacteria; phylum Acidobacteriota; class Terriglobia; order Terriglobales; family Acidobacteriaceae; genus CAVVDY01. Next base: position 97,625 of record CAWELL010000002.1, read on the forward strand.
CTATGTCGGCGGCGGCCTGGTTCAGCAAGCGGGCGCAAATCGAGCGCGACAACCAGGCGAAAATCCAGGTTCACTCGTGGGAGTGGGTGCCCGCCCAATCGGTAGGCAAGGTCACTATTCCTGTAACGGTTGATGTGCTGGGTGCCATCGGGTTTGCAAACTACGCGACCGCGGGCGATCATCGCGCCCCACTGGCGCTAAGCGGCACCGAGACGGTCACGTTCAACCAGTCAGATTTCAGTGTCGCTCGCGAAAAATAGAAGCCGTTTCAAAGACTCTTTTTCTCGTCAACCTCTGCGGTCGCGCTTGAAGTTCTCAGGGCCTCGTGGCAGTTACAAATGGGCGAATTCCGTCAATTAGCGCACGGCCCTGCCGCACTGATGAGGTCTCTCTGCCTCGGTTGACTATCTGCTCGCAGGAGCGTTCCGGGCACGGTTTGTTAGTGGTCGTCGGAAGCTATTGCAACCAAACCGCTTAGACCAGCTAAAATGACTACGCAAATTACCTAAAAAACTGAGTTTTGGTGGAGCTAGTCGGGATCGAACCGACGACCTCATCGTTGCGAACGATGCGCTCTCCCAGCTGAGCTATAGCCCCACGCAGGTGCGGTCGACGGGACCACGTGGTTGGTCCTTCGATTATACAAGGCGCTGTCTGCTCTGGAAACAGCTCCATGGCCGAATGACAAGCGCTTCGATCGGTACTGACTCTGGTTTTCAGAAGTGCCCGGAATACATAGGCGGCGTCAACGTAGACCTCCGCGCTGGCGCATCCGGGGTTCTTTCACCCGGCAACCTCTGATGCGTAGCCGGTGGGATGTTGCTGCATCCATTTCCAGGCGCTTGCGATGATGGAGTCCAAGTCGGGATGCTGCGGAGCCCATCCCAGTTCGCTGCGTATCTTCTTTGAACTTGCAACCAGTACCGCGGGATCTCCCGGGCGACGAGGCGTTTCAATCGCAGGAATTGCAGACCCGGTTACGCGCTGCGCACTGTCGATCACCTCGCGCACGCTGAATCCTCGCCCATTGCCCAGGTTGTAGATGAACCGATCGTGTTTCTCCAAAGCGTATAAGGCGAGAGCATGCGCCTGTGCCAGATCGCTGACGTGAATGTAGTCACGGACGCAAGTGCCGTCGGGAGTGGAATAGTCGGTCCCGAAAATCGAAATAGACTTACGTTCTCCTGTCGCCGCGCGCAAAACCAGAGGAATGAGATGTGTCTCGGGCTGATGGCGCTCGCCCGAATAGCCATCCGACCCGGCGGCGTTGAAATAGCGAAGGCTGGCGTAACGCATTCCGTGAATGCGTCCAAACCAGTTCAGCATGCGCTCTACCAATAGCTTTGACTCGCCATAGGCATTCGTGGGCTCGAGCGGATCGGTTTCCTCGATGGGCACTCTCCGCGGCTCTCCATACAGAGCCGCAGTCGAGGAGAAGATGAGCTTGCGAATTCCGTTGGTCAGCATCGCCTCCAGCAGAGTCAACGTGGCGGCGGAATTGTTGCGAAAAAACCTCTCGGGTGCCCTCATTGATTCGCCGGCCTCGATGAACCCGGCGAAATGAAGAACCGCTTCGGGCTGGTGCTGCCGAATGGCCACTTCCAGACTGCGGCGGTCGGAGACATCGCCCACAATCAGCGGCACATCGGCAGGCAGCGCGTCCCGATGTCCTTTGCTGAGGTCGTCATAAACGGCCACGTCGTGGCCGTCGGATAAAAGCCAACGAACGGTGGTCGCTCCTATGTAGCCCGCTCCCCCGGTGACGAGAACTTTCATCCCTCTCCTTATAACATCTTGCCCTCTGGCTTCCGGGCGCTGGCTAACCTCGGTATGATTATTCAGTCCGATGAGGTTTTCACCATTGGCTCGGCATACGTTCTGAGATGAAAGGCAAACGACAACTCCTGGCTGAGGCCTGTGCCACCACGGGCCTTACCCGCCTGCTGGAGACTCTGCTTCGGCGCGAAGCGCTGCTGGTGATCAACTATCACCGTGTCGGTAATGCCGAAGACACGCCCTACGATTCAGGGACTTTCGGGCCGACGGCGGAACAGTTCGACTGGGAGGTTAGGTATATAAAGTCTCGCTTCAATTGCATAACGCTGGAAGAAGGGTTGGCCATGGTGACCGGGAAAACGCCGATGCGGTCAAGCCTTCTCATCACCTTCGATGACGGCAACCTCGACAATTACCAAACCGCCTTTCCCATTCTGCGCTCGCACGGTCTTCAGGCTACGTTCTTTCTGCCTACCGCTTTCATTGGCACGCAGCGCCTGCCCTGGTGGGACACAATCGCCTACATTGTGAAGCACAGTCGCAAAGACAGCTTTAAGATCCACTATCCGCAGCCTGCTGAGTTTCGCCTTGACCGAGTTCGTCCATCATCAACCGTCTTTCAGTTATTTCGGTTTTGCTCGGATCATTCCACGACCAACTACGCTCCTCTGATCGATGAGTTGGAAACCGTGTGCGACTGTGCGCGACCCAGCGGGAGCTCGGAACGCAGCTTCTTGAACTGGAACGAAGTTCGTGAAATGCAAGCCGCAGGCATGAACTTCGGATCGCACAGCCACAACCATGAGGTGCTCAGCGGGTTACCGCTCGAATGCCAATGTTCTGAGTTGACCGAATCGCGGACGATTCTGGAGCGCGAGCTTGGGCGAACTGTCGATATTCTTGCTTATCCTGTTGGCCGGCCGTACACCTTCAACCGCGATACTCGACAGGCCTTGGAACGCGCAGGGTATCGGGCAGCATTTTCTTTCTACGGTGGCGTCAATTTTGCCGGCTGCGCGAATCGGTTCGACATTCGACGCGAGGATTGCCATTCTTCAAGCACTGCATTGTTTCGCCTTCAGACCACGCTTGCCGCTGTCGGCAAGCGCCTGACCACTTCCTGAGCTCGGTTCCAGGCAGATCGTTTGGCCTAATTGCTACCATGGGTTGATGGCTGCTCAGGCTCGCATCTCGTCACCACGTGATCGTGATGGCATCACCGAACTGATGCGCCGCTCATTCGGACCCGAAATCAGCGCTGCTTTTCTCGATCCCGGTTTCCAACGATGGAAATACTGGGACAAACATCCCTTGGCGGCAAGCGGACGAAGCTATGTGTTGGACGGCAGAGAAGGAATTGTCGGACACGCTTGTCGATGGCCGATGCGCCTCCTGACGACCGGGGGATCCTTCGACGCGTTCCACCTTATCGATTGGGCAGCCGACTCGAGCCACGCCGGCGCCGGCCTGCAGGTGCTTCGAGATTCCTGCGAAAACTCGGCCGCGATGTTTTCGATGGGCGGAAGTCCGACAACCCGTCGCATGCTGCCGGCGCTCGGACAACATCTTCGTCGCCGCGCGAACCCGGCGCAGGCGATGTCCTACCAGGTCGCCGGAAAGGTCCATTTCTTAAATCGCCCTTTGAAAGCAATCGCGCCTGCGCTGCAGGAATCGCCGTTGGGGTGGAGAACTCCGCTACGCGTGGCCAAGAACGCATGGCTTTTGGCGCTGCCCAGTCCGCAGCTGCCCCACAGCTACAGCTTTGCTTCTGTCTCGCTGACCGACATACCGGAAGAGCTTTGGCCGCGACCGAGCTCCAATCTTGCGGTCAGCGCGCGCACTCCAGAGCTTTTGCGGCACTTCGAGACCTGTCCGGCGTTGCAGCACCCGATGTATTTTGTCGTCATCCGGAATAGCACCCCGATCGCTTACTTCTTTCTGGTGCAAATCGGCGATCAGGTCCGACTGGCCGATTACGGTCCGGCTGGATTGGACGAGCCGGCGGCACAGGTTGTTGGCGCGGCAGCCCAACTCGCCGCGAAGCAGAACTATCGTGGAGTATCTCGGATCGTCACCGTAGCCTCGGAATCGGCGGTGCGATCAGGACTGCTGGAGTCAGGGTTTCGGCAATCCTACGAAGAAGAAATACGTGGCCTCATTGCGGATCCGGCGCTCCTTCCCGTGAAGCAATACCGCCTGACCTATCTCGATTTAGACGCCCTGTGTCTATAGTGGATCGACCATCAAAAAGCCGGGAATGAACTTCCCGGCCCTCTGCTGTTGAGCTGCCATTATATTTTCTATGCTGAAAGTACTCTTCGGCCCCATTTCGCCAGTCCGATAAGGCCACTGCCGACCAGAGCCAGAGTTGATGGCTCCGGAACGGGCGAACCGAACTCGGCGGAATCAGCATTGAGATTGGTAATGCCCGACGCGGGATCCCACAGAATCGCGGTGTAGGTTCCGGCTGCTCCCGCGCATCCCGTGTCATAGCAAAGGTCCACCATGTCGCCGTTGGCAAGTTGAAAGACGATGCCTCCGCCATCCACAGCCGGACCGGGTGAGAAGAACAGATTGTCGAAGTTAAAGATGTTGCCGCTGTTCGACTCCGACCAGACACCGACGATGTTCGTTCCATTGAACACGCCGGACGCGTCATTCACCAGCCACTGTCCGGTGGCGCCGGGATCTCCAGAGAATGTGCCCGAGGCATCCAGCCCCTGCCCGGAAAGAGTAAACGTTATCTCGTCGGCGCCCGCAATGCCGACGAACAGCAGAGCGCAGCAAAGCAGTGCGGCGCCGGTGATCGATCGTTTCATGACTTCTCCTGTACAGCTTGTAGTTTTAGCGTGTCTCGCGGCTTCTTCCGCGTAGCTGGAATGACACTGTGCATTCGGGGCGCCGCTGCACAACCAGCACTAAATGCATGAAAGCTCGGCACTTCGCAATCTCTCGGTAATCGCTCGGGAAGGGGTGCTGCAAACAGTTGCGACCTTTGGATAGTCATGCGGCCCAGCCGAAGCATGGCCCAACCCAGCCTTCGGGTAAACTCGCTGGGAGCGCCGTCGGAATCGGGAGGAAGAGACATTGCGTTCATCCCCTATCGCTGATCTGAATCGCCGTTTTGGGCTAAACGGAATCGCCGATATCGCCGCCGGCAACGGTGGTCTGCCACGGGTCGTGGTTTGTGCTGAGGAGGCGACGGGTGAGATGTACCTTCACGGCGGCCACGTCACCTCATGGCAGCCGAAGCATGCAGCCGAGGTGCTCTATCTGAGCCCCAACTCGCTGTTTCAGGACGGGCACGCGATTCGAGGTGGCATTCCGGTTTGCTTCCCATGGTTTGGAGACAAGGCCGGCGACCCTGCCGCTCCCGCCCACGGATTCGTTCGCACGAAGGAGTGGCAGCTCGACGGCGTCGAATTGGCCGTGAAAGATGTGGTCGTGAGCATGTCCACGCAAAGCGACGACAACACGCGAAAGTGGTGGCCGTATGATTTTCGTCTGGTCTGCCGCGCCAGCTTCGGACGTCAACTCAAGGTGGAGTTGATTGCCGGCAATACCGGCGCGTCGCCCTTCGCATTTGAAGAGGCTCTTCACGCGTACTTCGCGGTAGGTGATGCAGAGGACTGTTGCGTGCGTGGCCTTGACGCCACCCGCTATCTCGACAAGACCGACAATCGAGTCGAGAAGATGCAAAGCGGGGATGTGCGCTTCTCAGCAGAGACCGACCGGGTCTACGTCGATACCGAGGGTGAGCTGGAGTTAGTCGACCCCGCTGGGAAGCGGCGCATTTGCATGGATAAGCAAAATTCCCGGACGACCGTCGTATGGAATCCATGGTCCGAGAAATCCATAGCGCTAGAGGATCTGGGCGTGAACCAATGGAAAAGCTTCGTCTGTATCGAAACTTCCAACGTCGCGCCCTCGTCTCTCCAACTCAAACCCGGCGAAAGCCATGCCATGGCAGCGGTCATCAGCGTTGCATCAGGTCTGGAGCCTGCTTCTAGTAAGTAAACTGCTGCAGTTCGGTTACACCCTGGTCGGGGCCATCGACGTAACCCATGCGCTTGCTTGGATTGAGAGCAATGTGCGCACCGACTACGTTGAAGGAATTCGAGAAGTTGAACCCGTTGAGCGTCTGTTTCAGGACACCCTGCGTGTCGTAGACGTAGATCGTGCTGCCGCTCGATACGCTGGAAGTCGGCTGAGCGACGAAAAACCACTTGTGGATGGGATCAAATTCCACGTCAGCGCCGCTGTAGAACTGTACCCCCTGTGAATTCGGTAACTGCTCGGTGAAGCCAGTCTGGTCCGCGAGATTGTAAAACTCGATGTTGGCGTCGTCTTCCGTCGTGGTAACGAAAATGCCGTCTGCCGAATCGACAGCAATGCCATTGATGAAGCCGAATCCGATGCCTAAGAACTTCGAAAATGTCGCATTCGTCAGATCAACCAGTCCGATGACGGGCAGGCAGTCAAAACATCCCGGTCCGCCTCCCAATATTGCTTGATTCGTGACGCTATCGTAGGCGATAGGTGGCGGCACGCTGGCGAAGTCGTTAGGGTCACTGAACTGAACGACCGGTCCAAAGGTGTTGGCGGCAACATTTGAACTGAATACATAGGGGATAAAGTTGTCGCTGTTGTCGTAAGCGAACACCGCGACATTCGGTACGCCTTGGCTGCGGCTCACGCTACCCGGCATGATGATGTGTTGCGAGCCGATGGGAGGTGTCCACACACCGGTGAATTGGTTTGAACTGAGAGGGTTGATGATCTGAAAGTTGCGAGTAACGCGAAAGAGACTGGTTTCAATTTCGTGCTCAATCAACCCGACGCTGTTACCCACGACTCCCTGAGTCAGGAAATCGTCTGTGGTTTCCGTCATCGTGACCACGGAGATAATCTTGCCCGATTTCTGGTCGAAGGTCTCCACCGCCGCAAGCACCTTGCCGCCGCCCAAAGTCTGGGCTTCACTCAGCACCCCTTCGGTGCCGTTCTGGTCGATGTCGAATCCGAAGATCTGGCCGCCGAACTGGCTGTGGACGAAGACCTTGCCACCGATGCCCTGTCCAAAGCCGGCGACAGCCGAACACAGTAGTAAGACCGAGCAGAGAAATGCGCGTCTTATCGTGGGTATCATTTCATTCTCCTTGAGTCGCAGTCGCGGGAATCATTGACCGCTGTGGCCCTCACGCTATCGGGTCCTCGGTTCCGGAGTGTCACCGTTTTGTCAGGGAATTTGTCGCAGCATGTAAAACTCTGGACGAGTTGGGTTTGTCGGCTCTACATGACTGCTTATCCATGTGCCTATGAGTCCTCGGCCTTAGCGGCCTCGTCGGCTGACCGCCGTGACCGTGTGATCTCGAGCTTTGGAGATTCGCGGATTCACGTAAGATAATCTTGAGGGGGCACGCGGTGGCAGGATCATCAACTGTGCCTTCCGAAGCGGGCCTGTAGCTCAACGGTGGAGCAGGGGACTCATAATCCCTTGGTTGGGGGTTCGAATCCCTCCGGGCCCACCACACCTCGAACAAATTTCGATTGAGCCGTGCGCGAGCAGGAACAGATACGCGGAGCAACCCTACCCGTAGTTGCTCGAATTGGCCGCGTCCATGCACTCGGTCACGATTTCTGGAAGCCCGTCGCTGATGACGCGATACGCGTCTTTCGGAGTGCGGGCAGAAACCACCGCATTGATTTGCTCCAGCCGACGCGACAACAGCCTGTATACGAAAAAGAGCGATATCAACCGTGTCAGCGGTAACATCACGACGCTCCTTACAGGTCGGTCACCCGCAATCGCCGAACAATCTCCTTTGAACTAGCGGGCCACGTCTTTCTTCTCCTGCAGGCGTCGCACAACTTTCGTGAGCAGGTTACGCGGAGCCAGGCGCACTCCCTCCACCAGGATCCGATTCTTCCATCCCGGAATCACGACGCGCTTGCCCTGCTTCATGCCTTCGTAGCCTATAAGCGCCACCTCGCGCACATCCACCGTGAGGGGGCTCTTGGCCATCGCCGTTCCTTCCAGGTAAGCGCGCTTCTGGAAGCCGGTTTCCACCGGTCCCGGACAGAGGCAGGTCACGGTTACGCCGGTGCCGATCATCTCTTCCGCCAGCGCCTCGCTAAAGCTCAGCACATACGCCTTGCTGGCGTAGTAAACCGACATGAACGGACCGGGCAGAAACGCCGCCACGCTGGCGACGTTCAGCAGCTTGCCTTCGCGCGCCCGGATCTGCGGCAGAAACAACTTGGTGAGGTGAGTCAGGGCGGTGATGTTCACCTGGATCATCTCTGACTCGTCCGTCCATTGGGTTTGCTGAAATGCGCCCGCCGTACCGAAGCCGGCATTGTTGACCAGCACATCGAGCATGATGCCCGACTCCTGCAGTTCGTGATAAAGCTCGTCAGGACTGGCAGGGTGCGCCAGATCTTTTGGAGCAATCCGGACCGTGATGCCGTAGCGTGACTGCAGATCATCGCCAAGCTGGCGCAGTGCGCCACGATTCCGCGCCACCAGCACCAGCCGGTAGCCATCCCGCGCAAACAGGTGCGCCAGTTCGAGCCCGATGCCGCTCGATGCGCCGGTGATCAGGGCCGTTTTCGGAGCGAAGAAAGGATTGCGTGCACTCACAATTCAGTTATAGCGGATTCACACAGGTATTCACCACGGAGGCACGGAGAATCAAAATATGACTTGTCATCCTGAGCGCGCCGCGGGGGACGAAGAACCCGCTCTTGCGCGGTGAACAGCAGATTCACCATTGATACACCGGGAGCACAAGGAGAAGCGCGCTTGTGATCTTCAGTTCTCCGTGACCTCCGTGTCTCCACGGGGAGAGCCATCCATTTATATTCCCGCCAGCGCCTGCTCCAGATCGGCGATGATGTCTTTTACATTCTCGATCCCGACTGAGATACGCACCATGCCATCGGTCAAGCCAATCGCCTTACGCCCCGCCGCGCCGATCGCCATATGCGTCATGCTTGCCGGATGCGAGATCAACGTCTCGACTCCACCCAGCGACTCGCCGAGGGTACACACACGTACGCGTTTGAGAAAGCGTTTGGCATTGCTCAGCGAGCCGGTCTCGAAGGTGATCATCGAGCCAAAGCCCGTCTGCTGCCGCCGTGCTAACGCGTACTGTGGATGGCTCTTCAATCCGGGATAGAAAACCTGCTTCACCTTGCGTTGCCGGGTGAGAAAGTCCGCGACCACACGCCCGTTCTCGTCGTGTTGCTCCATACGAACCGCCAGCGTTTTTGTGCCGCGCAAAATCAGCCAGCATTCAAACGGAGACAGAATCGCACCCGCCGCCTTCTGAATAAACGCCAGCTTTTCTGCCTGCTCGGCCTTTGTGCACACCAGCACTCCTCCGATGCCATCGCTATGCCCGTTGAGAAACTTCGTCGTCGAGTGCATCACGATGTCGGCACCGAACTTGATGGGTTGCTGGAAATACGGTGAGAGAAACGTATTGTCGACCACCACTTCGCAGCCATGCTTGTGCGCGATGCGGCTGACGGCGGCGATATCGGTGAGCCCCATCAGCGGATTGGTCGGCGTTTCGATGTGTACATAACGCGTGTTCTTGCGGATGGCGCGCTCGACGTTGCGCGGGTCGGAAGTATCAACGTAGGTGAATTCCAGCCCGAAGTTGGTCAGAATCTGGTTGAACAGCCTGGGCACGCCTCCATACAGATTGTTCGAGGCGACAATGTGTTCGCCTGCCTTCATCATGTGGCAGATCGCGCCGATGGCCGCCATTCCGCTGGAGAACACGCGCGCGGCGACACCGCCTTCCAGCGATGCCAGGTTTTCTTCCAGCCGCGTGCGCGTAGGATTGCCGGCGCGCGAATAGTCGTAGCCCTTGGTCTTCCCCAACTCTTCCTGAGCGTAAGTAGAGGTGGCGAAAATCGGAGGGGCTACAGCTCCTGTCGATGGGTCGGCCTCATTGCCGACGTGAATGGCGCGAGTTGAGAAGCCGGGAGTGTTTTGCTTAGCCATAGTCGGGGAAACCTTAACCGCGGGTTTCGCGGAAGAACGCAGATCGGAAAGAGCAGGAAACCACGGATGTACACGGAAACCATGGATCGGAACTTGTGATTGAGGATTCCGATTAAACGGTTCAGTTCTGGATCCGTCCACGGGATATGCGCAAATGCGCGGCTTGGATTTTCTTCGGATTCGTGAAGATCCAATGTAATTGCTAGTTACTAATAACGTTCCTTTTCATTGAAATGAAAAATATCCTTCGACAGATAGCGTTCCGCCGAATCGGGAATGATCGTCGCCACCCGCTTGCCCGGGCCGAGGCGTTTGGCGATCCTGATAGCCGCAAAAACGTTGGCGCCCGAGCTGGACCCGCCGGACACGCCCTCTTTCGCCGCGAGCTGCTTCACCATCTCGAATGCGTCGTGATCGCTGACGGCGATGATCTGGTCGCAGACCGAGTAGTCGAATGTCTTTGGAATAAAGCTCGCGCCGATCCCCTCCACCTCGTGCTCGCCCTTGGGACCACCGCCGAGAACCGATCCCTGGGTTTCAACCGCGACTGTCAATACGCTGGGGTTCTGATCTTTCATGAATCGTGCAACTCCGGTGAAGGTCCCGCCGGTGCCGGAGCCGATCACGACGGCGTCGACCCGGCCTTGCATCTGCTCGTAGAGTTCCCGCGCGGTGGTTTCGTAATGGAAGTCGGGGTTGGCTTGATTTTCGAACTGAGCAGCGACGAAGGCCTTGGGAGTTTTGGCGGCCCGAGCCGTCATGTAATCGATCGCGCCCTGCATACCTACGGCGCGAGGGGTGCGAATCACCTCAGCGCCAAGTGCCTCCATGAGCATGCATTTTTCCTGCGAGAAGCCTTCCGGCACCGCCAACACCGTTTTGTAACCGCGGGCGCATCCGATCAGCGCCAGCCCGACGCCGGTATTGCCGGCGGTAGCTTCGAAGATGGTTGAGCCCGGTTCCAGCTTGCCCTCTTTTTCAGCGCGCAGAATCATGCCCAGCGCTGCGCGGTCTTTGATGCTGCCGCCCGGGTTCAGATATTCCAGCTTGGCGTAAACATCAGCGGCTCCGGCTGGAACCACGCTGGCGAAGGTGCAGAACTGGCGTTTCGCCCACAAGCTCTGTAATCTCTTCGGCGACCCGCAAGGAACTCATTTCGGCTGTTTTCATTCTCACCTGTGCGGAAGGAACTCTAAAGATTACGGGATGCCAGCGAAGTGGGTCAACGAACGAGAAATCCGCGCTTCGCTTTTCGCTCTTCGCCCGACCCAGTCCTGGTATTGAATTGTCATTCTGAGCGAAGCGAAGAACCTGCTTTCGGTTCGTCGGGCAACTAACTCAAGTTACCCACGTTAAAGCGACATCGGCATGGTTTCGTCCGATGTCCAAGAGATCTCCCGCTGCAGACGAACAGCAGGTCCTTCGCTTTGCTCAGGATGACAAACGGTTCTTTCCTATCCGCCTAAGTCCACATGCTCCACGCGATCGACCTGTCGCCCCAGAAACCGCGTCGCCAGTTTCTTGAACTTATCGACCGAGTCGGTAACGAAAAACTGAAACGACCGATGATCAGAGGGCTTTGATCCCAACTTGTCGTCCGCAGGTGCCCCATCCTTTCCCTGGCTTTGGGAAAGGGTGGGACTCAAACCTTCTGCCATCTTCTTTACCACCACCGCCGTCGACTCCGCCGAATCCACGATCATCATCTGCGCCGGAGCGGTTCGGCGGAGCAGCGGCGCAATCAGCGGATAATGCGTGCATGCCAGCACCAGCACGTCGGCCCCGTCGCTGCCTGACAGAGCTTCATCCAGATAAATGCGTGCCACCTGCTCGGTCACCGGATGCTCCGTCCATCCCTCTTCGACCAGCGGCACAAACAGCGGGCACGCCTTCTCAAACGCCTTGACCCCATGCCGCTGCAATGCGTCACGGTACGCGTGACTGGAGACAGTCGCATCCGTAGCAATCACGACCGCCTTACGACTCTTGCTGACTTGCGATGCCATCGCCGCACCGGGCTCGACTACTCCCACCACCGGAATCGTTGCTGCGGCTTTGATCTGTGGCAGCGCCAGTGCGCTGGCAGTATTGCAGGCGATCACCAGCAGGTCGATGTTCTGCGACTCCAGAAAACGAGTCGCGCCAATGGCGTAACGCGCCACCGTCTCCGCCGACTTCGTTCCATAGGGCAGGCGTGCGGTGTCGCCAAAGTAGAAGTAATGAGCGGGCAGGCGCTCCGCCAGCGCCTTCAGCACTGTGAGCCCGCCAACGCCCGAATCGAACACTCCGATGCGCGGTAGCGTCACTGTAGCTCCTTGGCGAGCTGGCCCATGTTGCTGGCGAGATAGAAGCGGCGCAAGTCGGCGTGCCCGGCCAGCGTGTCGCGTTCGGCTCCGTTGACGATGATCTTCACGCTGTTAATCTTTGGATCGTTGGCATTCAGCGTAGCGACGATCGAAGTAATGGTCAGCTCTTCGGCCAGCACTCCGGAAGGATGCGCATCCGCGAAGGCAGCGTTGGTATCCACAATCGCGCTGCCGTCATTTAGCAGGTAAACGTCGCGAACGTCAGAGCCGGCGCCAATGGGATGCGGCGATCCCGATTGCAAATACGTCCCAAACAGAGCGCGCAGGATGGCCCGGGCCTGCTCGCTGCGCTCCGCCGGTAACGGAATGCTGAGCTGCTTCTTGTACAGTGTCGCGTCGGCATCCGATGCAAGATACAAGGTCACCCCGGCGGTCGGGCCGTTGGCGGGCGGAGGCGCCGTTTGCTGCTGGATCGCTAGCTGTTCCTCTTCCGCCCTGACCTTCTTATGCAGATGCCAGGCGTAAATTCCCATGCCGCCGGCGACCAGCAACAAAACCGTAAGCATCAGTACAATGCGCCGGGTCACGGATTCACCTCCGGCAACTTCGCGCGCACTGCCGCCACGCCGGCGGCGATGGCTTGGGCCACCTCCGTCTGGTAGCTCTGGCTTGCGATCTCGTCGACACTCACTCCCGGCGGAGCAATTTCAATCGCAATGGCCGGCGCGGCCACGTTGTTCATGGGCCGCAGCGGAGCCGGCAGTGTGGAGTTCGGCAGCTTGCGGTTCTCCAGTTCGGCAGCTACGGAACCGGCGACCGCTCCGCTCAAGTCGGCAAAGGCCGATTGCGCTGTGTCCCACGGCAGAAAACTGCCAGGATTCGCCGGCTCGGACGGCAACAGTTCGGTAAAGACGTGCACGCCCTTACCGGTATTTGCGGCATGGAGTGCGATGTACAGCGCTGGCCGGGCCGCGTTGATGGAGGTCGCGCGCTGATCAAGTCCGATGGCGTAGTCTCCATTGCGCAACAGCGAAGCGGCGATGCCTTTGGCCTGGAGCTCGTGCTGCACCCGGCGCGCCAGCGCCAGCACTACATCCTTTTCAGGCAACTGCGGCGTAATTGCTGCGCCAATGTCAGTTCCACCGTGCGCCGGATCGACGATTACCAGGAACCGCGGCCTTGGGGGCGCCTGCGGAGTTGGCGGAGGCAAGGCAGTTGTCGCAGACTGCGGAACATTCAACGGCAGTTGCTGCACCGCTTGGGTCGGCGGAGGGCCCGGTGCAGCGGTCACGATGATGGTCTTGCCACCGTCCGCGAAGTTGGCCATTAATGGAGCCGTGCCCGCAATCTCCAACTCGGCAACGCCGTTGTGCTCGCTGAAGGTCGTTCCGGTAATCAGAGGGTCGTCGTAGTGAACCGTGGGCGCGGGCGCGACCACTGGATCGCGCTTGAAGGTGAGCCGCACCTTGCCCGGTTCGGTGGCGACCATGGGATTCACTGGGGCAGGGAAGCCCAGCAGCAATCTTGACGGCGACCCTTTCTTCAGCTCGGCAGTGAAGTGCTCAGCTACGTTGCCGACAAACAAGCGCTGTGAGCTCGGACGGTATTCCACCGGCTGCAATCCTAACCGCGGTAGCAGCTCACTCACCGACGACAATGGCACATAACCGCGGCCATTCTGGAGCACGAAATTGCCGGGTAGCGTCAACTTCTTGCCATTTACCTTGGCCTCATTCTTGCCATCGTGAAACTCAGCCTCTTGTTGCTTATTCCCCGCAGAGCTGAAGTTGCACTTTAACTTCTTGCCGTTGACCTTTGTCTCCACCGAGCCCAAGGGTTCCAGCAGGTCAACCAAGCCCACGTAGGGCTGTCCAGCGATCTCGACCGGTGGCACGCTATACGAACTCTGCGGTGAAAAAACGGCTATTGGCGCGGAACCGCCGCCTTGCGCCTGAACCACGGACCAGGGCGGACCCGAAGTGGAGGGCGAGAATGCACCCCAAGACAAGAATCGCGAGCGCAACCGGCCTGCGAAGGCCAACCGACAAATCAGTGACCTCCGGCTGACATTCGGAGCGACATTTTGTGGTATCGCTGGGTTAATAGACGTAAGGCGGGGGATGGCTGCGCATCCCCGGGGGGCGTTCCATGGCATTTACTCACCGACATCCGTGTCGCTCGTCGCCTTCGTACAAGTTGCAAAGCAGTGGAAGCAAGCAAGACGAATTGTAGCAGTGCGCGTCAGCAAACCAGAGGCAGAGCTGGTTCATCCATGCAAGCAGCAGCTATCACCGGCGGGAAACTAGAGACACAACGTCACCGGGGCTTTGCTTCCCGTGTTAACATCAGCCCCACAGAGGATCCTATGGCCCGCGGTTGCAGTTACGGTAATAGGTCAATCCGCCCGTCTTCTCATGATTTTGCCAGCCAGGTCTCGGGACATTTGCGGTTCGCTCCCGTCCAGATCATGATGCGCGTTTTTTTCAGACTGACATGGCTGATTGCTGCGGGTTGCATCGCGGCATCCCTTTGCAGTCCGGCGCTTGCTCAGGACGATTCGCCCGACGTACACATCACCCCGCGCGTTCAGCACGATAAGCCGGAAGGCCCACCTGCGACCACCGACGCCAAAGAAGCGCTCAAGGACGCCAAGCCTTATACGGCCCCGGAAGACATATCGCTCAAGACCCACACCAAGCCGTTCCGCAAAGATGTGGACTTGGTGCTGGTGCCGGTCAGTGTCACCGATCCCATGAATCGCCTGGTCACTGGTCTTGAGAAAGACAACTTCCTGCTCTCCGACAACGGACAGGCGCAGGAGATCCGCCACTTTTCCAGCGAGGACGCGCCGATTTCGCTGGGCGTGATCTTTGACGTCAGCGGCTCCATGAGCAACAAGATCGACAAGTCGCGCGACGCAGTGGTCGAGTTCTTTCGCACCGCAAATCCGCAGGACGAGTTCTTCCTCATCACCTTTTCCGAGAAACCGCAATTACTGGCCGACTTCACCCAGAACATCGAAGATATCCAGAGCCGCCTGGTTTACGTGCAGCCCAAAGGCCGCACCTCTCTGCTCGACGCCATCTATCTGGGCATGACGCGCATGCGCAAGGCGCGTTACGAAAAGAAGGCGCTGCTCATCATCTCCGACGGAGGCGACAATCACAGCCGCTACACCGAGGGCGAGATCAAGTCGATGGTGAGAGAGTCTGACGTGCAGATTTATGGCATCGGTCTGTACGATCGCGACTTCAAAACCGCTGAGGAGCGGGAAGGCCCCGAGTTGCTGAACGAAGTCACGGAAGTCACTGGTGGGCGGACATTTGCCATCAGTTCGCCCAACGAGTTGGCCGACGTCGCCACGAAGATTGGGATAGAGCTGCGCAACCAATATGTGCTCGGATACCGTCCAACCAATCCAGCACGCGACGGCAAGTGGCGCAAGATCAAGGTGAAGTTGAATCCTCCCAAGGGCCTGCCGCCGCTGCATGTCTACGCTAAAACGGGATACTATGCACCGACGGACTAATTACTGCGTCCTGCTCATCACCACAATTTTGCTGTTAGGAAGCTGGGCGCTGGCTCAATCTGCGCCTGCCCAACCCGCCAATCAGCCGGGATTGACTCCGCCTTCCACGCCGGGAGTAGCCCAACAGGCTACGCCCCCAGCCACGGGCTCGGCACCGGCAAGTCAAACTCCGGCGCGCCCAGCCGAAGATCAGCAGCCCATTCCCAAAGCACCGAATCAACCCGGCGACACCGTGCAGGTCCCGATACAGGGGCAGGCTCCCGAGTCGCAGAGCGGCGACGTCTACATCTTCAAAAAGGAAGTCGATGAGGTCACACTGCATGCGACGGTGGTTGACCAGAATAATCGCCTGGTGACGGATCTCGGGCGCAACGACTTCCAGGTGTTCGAAGATGGCCAGCCGCAGAAGATCGTCTCCTTCCGGCGCGAAGATATTCCGGTTGCGATGGGAATTGTGATCGATAACTCCGGCTCTATGCGCGACAAGCGCCCATCGGTGAATGCCGCTGCCATCAACCTGGTCAAGTCGAGCAATCCGCAGGACAAGGTTTTCATCGTCAACTTCAACGAAGAATATTTTCTCGATCAGGATTACACCTCCTCCATCCCCAAGCTTGACGACGCGTTGCAACGTATCGAAGCGCGCGGCGGCACCGCGCTTTATGACGCGACGGTCGCCTCAGCCGATCATCTGAAGAAGAGCGGCCCGTTGGAGAAGAAAGTCCTGCTGGTGGTGACTGACGGTGAAGACAACGCCAGCCGCGAATCGCTGGAGCAGGCCATCCGCAATCTTCAGGCGGAGAACGGACCCACCGTCTACACCATTGGCATTCTGGGCGACGAGCACTCCAAGCGCGCGAAACGAGCCTTGCGCGAGATGGCTGAGGAAACCGGCGGCGTAGCGTTCTTCCCGAAAGACGTGAGCGAAGTGAGCGCCATTACCTCACAGATCGCCCACGACATTCGCAACCAGTACACCATCGTCTACAAGCCAACCAAACCGCAGAGTGCCGGTGGATACCGCACGGTGAAAGTGCAAGCCAACGCGAAGGGATACAAGCATCTCCAGGTGCGCACGCGCAGCGGATACTATGCCGGCCAGCAGAGCGCGCAGGCATCGCCTCCGCCAACTCCAACGAAGTAAGAGTGCTCTTGACAGGCCGGCCTCGCGAAGATTTGCGCCAGGGCACAACTTTCAGAGCCTGCTGCAAAAGCCGGATTCGGGGTAGGGCTGGCCTTCAGGCCAGCGTTTATGCCGTTGAAAGCACGGGAGGGCTTTAGCCCAGGCGGTACTTTGAAGGAAGTCTTTCAGCCGCCTGTTTCAGTCGTGCCAGCCGCATCCCTTTCTTTTCTTGTCATCCCGAAAGACCGGCGTTTCGCGATCCAACTGGCTTCTGCGTAAATCGCGTCCTCCCATTAAGATAAGGAGTTCCTCAAAGCACCACGACTTCACATGAAGCCATCACCTTCAGTTTTGCTGACGCACGCCTCCCAACTGCTTACCCTGCGCGGACAGGCCACGCCTCGTCGCGGAAACCAGATGCATGCGTTGGATATCATTCCCGACGGCGCCGTCCTGACCCATAGCGGTGCGATCGTCGCCGTTGGATCCACCGACGAAGTGACGCGCCACACCCTCGCCGATACCGCCGAAGAAATTGATTGCTCCGGCAAGGTTGTTCTCCCCGGTTTTGTGGATTCACATACCCACCCGGTGTTCACTGCGCCGCGGTTGGTGGACTTCGAGAAGCGCATCGCCGGAGCCAGCTACGAAGAAATAGCTGCCGCGGGCGGCGGCATTCGGTCGAGCATTCAAGGCGTGCGCGAAACGTCCGAGGATCGCCTCGCGACTCGAATCCTCAGGGCCTTCGAAGAAATGTCTGCTTACGGAACGACAACGATCGAGGCGAAGTCAGGCTACGGCCTCGATTTCGAAAACGAGATAAAGTCACTCGAAGCCATACGCCTGGCGGCGCAGCAATGGAACGGGACGGTCGTTTCGACTTTTCTTGGCGCCCACGTTGTACCAACCGAATACCGCGACAACCCGGATGACTACGTGACACTGATATGCGAGCAGATGATTCCCTTTGTTTCACAGCATCTGGACGATAGAACATCAGGCCGGTATAGGCTCGCGGAATACGTCGATGTCTTCTGCGAGAAGGGAGCTTTCACGATCGATCAGTCGGTGAAGATCTTAAGAGTGGCAGTCGAGCACGGTCTTAAGACTCGTGTGCATGTATGCCAGTTGACGCGGCGCCGAACTGGCCCCGCTGATGGCGTTTCATCCCGCCAGTCTCGACCACATGGATCACGTTAGCGACGCCGACCTGCCAGCGCTCGCGAAGTCGGAAACCGTCGCCACACTGCTTCCGGCCGCCAATTACTTTCTCGGGCTCGACCGCTTTCCGCCCGCCCGTAAGCTGATCGACAGCAGCGTGGCTGTGGCACTGGCCACTGACTACAACCCCGGATCCTCGCCCACCCCGTCGATGCCGTTCGTCCTCTCAGCGGCCTGTACCCACATGAAGATGTCGCCGGCGGAGGCGATAACCGCCGCGACCATCAATGGCGCATGCGCTCTTAACCTGCAACACAAAAAGGGTTCGCTGGAACCCGGCAAAGACGCCGATATTGCTGTCTTCGACGCCGTGGACTATCGCGAACTAGCTTACTGGTTTGGAGTGAACCGCTGCCAACGGGTGTTTCTGCGCGGGACGTCCCACCGCGTTCTTGGGGATCCGATCCAGCGGACTTGTTGACTCTCTTACCACACATCCCTAATCTTGTGAGAAGGAGAGATCGCTCCCATGCCTGCGTTCGAACCCGAGGACTTCTTTGCGGCGCTCCGGCGTCTTTATGACAGCCAGCTCAAGTTTGACGAAGAATTGCGCGAGCTGAAGGAAGGCATGCGCGAATTCAAGGAGCAGCAGCTTAGGACGGATGCTCA
The DNA here is from genome assembly GCA_963809865.1 of uncultured Acidobacteriaceae bacterium. Lineage (GTDB taxonomy): Bacteria > Acidobacteriota > Terriglobia > Terriglobales > Acidobacteriaceae > CAVVDY01. The sequence goes on from CAWELL010000002.1 coordinate 116,203, forward strand.
GTTGGCATCGGTGGGTAGTTACGTCCGTGAGACTGCCGAGATTGTGCGCCTGGTCAACGAGCAGATGCAGCATTCAGATGCTCGCCTTGATCAACTGGTCGGCATCGTGAGGTCGCACGAGGAACGACTTCAACGGATTGAAGATCGGCAGAGTTAATCCGCTCTAACTAGCCCCAGTTTCGAGTTTCACCTCTCTGCCACTGCACGATTTTCAGTATTTGCCATTCATCCCTGGACTCTGGCTCACACCCCGCTCGCCAAACCGTCTATGATCTTTGGTAAGCTGCGGGAACCGAGAAGTGTCTCCGCCCGTATCACCTGCATATCCCCTGGTAGAAACTCCAACACTTAGGACGCCCAATGAAACGGATTTTCTTTTGCTGTGCCATCGCGCTTCTTGCCTCCTGCACAGCCCTCGCCCAACGCCTTCCCGGCGGAGCAACGCCCAGCCATTACAACCTGACGTTCAACATTAACTTCCCGACGAACAGCTTCGAAGGCGACGAGTCCATCGACGTCACGCTGGCCAAGCCCACCACGACCATCACCCTGAACGCAGTGGAGATCGACTTTCACGACGTCACCATCACCGCCGGGGGACAGACGCAGACGGCCAAGGTTTCGACCGATGCCGACAACGAGATGGCGACTTTCACGGTTGACAAGGAACTGCCCGCCGGAGCGGCGACCATTCACATCAAGTACACCGGCCGCCTCAACGACAAGCTGCGCGGGCTGTACCTGAGCACCTATAAGGGACGCAAGTACGCGGTTTCGCAGATGGAATCCACCGACGCGCGCGTGGCCTTCCCCAGTTTCGACGAGCCGGCGTACAAGGCGACCTTTGACATCGCGGCCATTGTGGACAAGGGCGATACCGCGATTTCGAACAACTACGTTGTCTCTGATCAGTCCGGTCCCGGCGAGAAGCACACCATCAAGTTTGCGACTACGCCGAAGATGTCGAGCTACCTGGTAGCGCTTACGGTCGGCGACTGGAAGTGCGAGCACGATGAAGTGGACGGCATCAAGATTGGCGTTTGCACCGTGCCGGGACGAGAGAATCTCACCCGCTTCCCGCTCGATGCCACCAAGGCCATCCTCCACTACTACAACACTTACTACAGTATTAAATATCCGCTGAAGAAGCTGGACGAGATCGCCGTGCCCGACTTCCAGGCCGGCGCCATGGAAAACTGGGGCGCTATCATCTACCGCGAAAGCGCGCTGCTGGTCGACGAAAAGACCGGTTCCTTCGGAGCCCAGCGAGGAATTGCCGACACCATTGCCCACGAAGTCGCGCATCAGTGGTTCGGCGACCTTGTGACCATGCAGTGGTGGGACGACATCTGGCTGAACGAAGGCTTCGCCACCTGGATGACCCCGCATCCTGTGGGCGCCTGGAAGCACGACTGGCTCATCAGCCAGGATGTAGTTGAGACCTCGCAAGATGCGCTGGCCGACGATGGCGTGCAGAATACACGTCCCATTCACCAGGAGGCCACGACCCGCGGCGAGATCGAGACCCTCTTCGACGGCATCGCCTACGGCAAAACCGCTGCAGTGCTGCACATGCTCGAGTCCTATCTCGGACCTGAGACTTTTCGCGCAGGCGTAAACCTCTACCTGACGGAGCACGCCTACGGCAATGCCACAGCGTCGGACTTCTGGGGCGCCATGGCGCGCGCCTCGAAGAAGCCCATCGACCAGATCATGCCGACATTCGTCATGCAGCCCGGGGAACCATTCGTACAGGTTGACGCCAAATGCCAAGGCGGCAACACAACTCTGTATCTGTCGCAGAAGCGCTACTTCAACAACCCCGAGGCTTTCAATGCGCCCAACGATCAGATATGGCAAATTCCCCTCTGCGTCAAAGGGGTGGGCGATCCGGCGGCACAGAACCAGTGCTTCCTGATGACCAAGCGGCAAGAGCAGTTCACCGCGAAGGGCTGCGCCAAGTTCGTCTTTCCCAACGCTGGAGGCCTGGGCTATTACCGCTTCAGCTACGACGCGAATGCGTTACAGCAGTCCGGCAGTGCGGCTGAACCGGGACTGACTCCTGAGGAGCGCATCGCCCTGGTCGGAGATGAATGGGCGCTGATGCGCGCCGGTATGTCGAACGCGGGGGACTATCTTGCCTTGGGTGCGCAGTTCAAAAGCACTCCCGGTTATGTTCTGTTAGACAACTTCTCTGGGCATGTGCAGCTCATCAATGATGAACTGGTGAGCGACGCCGATCGGCCGCAGCTGCAGGCATGGATACGGCAGACGTTCTCGCCCATGCTGCAGCAGATGGGCTTTACAGCCAAGCCCAATGAGCTACCTACCCAGCGGCAGAGGCGCGCCGTTCTGTTTGACCTGCTGGGTAATATGGGCAACGATCCGCAGGTGATACAGCAGGCACACACCATGGTGCAGGCCTACATGCGCGATCCCCAGTCGGTCGATCCAACCCTGGCTCGCTCCGTTCTTGCCGTAGCCGCGCGGCATGGAGACGCGGACCTGTACGACGAATTCAAAGCGCAGATGAAAGCTGCGAAGTCGCCAGAGCAGTACTATCGCTATTTCCGTGTGCTGGGCGACTTCCAACAACCCAAGCTGATTGAACAGACCCTGGCCTCGACTCTCACCCCTGAGGTGCGAAGCCAGGACCTCTACATGCTGCCGAACATGATGGAGAATCCTGCGGCGCGCGAACCTACCTGGGATTTCCTGCGCACGAATTACGACGCTCTCAATGCCAAGACTGGTGGGGGCCTGGGTGGCTTCGGCATCTTCGTCGGTGCGGCACAGAGCTTCTGCAGTCCGGAAAAGGCGCAGGAAGTGCAGTCGTTCTTCCAGCAACATCCCATCCAAGGCACCGAACGCAACCAGAAAGAAGCCATCGAGTCCATCCACAGTTGCGCAACCCTGAAGCAACAGCAGCAAAGTGCCCTGGCGACGTGGCTGAAACAGAACGCCTCGACCAGCACGCCACGAGAAGGAGCCAAAGCGGGCGACGCGTCGGCACGGTAGACTCCTGGCCCGGCGCGATGGTCGTAATCAGAGGAGGTCCCTTTCGCGAGGGACCTCTTTCTTGTGGTCAAGGATGTCCGGCGGGGAACACCTTTGGTGAACGGATTCTCAAGAATGCGCTTTCAGCGGGCCGCAACCCTCAGCCCATTGCCGTAAACTCGATGCATGGATCCTGACGTTATCGTGATTGGGGCTGGCGTTTCAGGCTTGGTCTGCGCGCTGGAGCTGACGCGTCTCGGGTTTCCGGTCCAGGTGCTGGAGGCCTCCGACGGCGTTGGCGGTCGCGTGCGAACGGACGTGGTTGACGGCTTTCGCCTGGATCGCGGATTTCAGGTGCTGCTCACCGCTTACCCGGAAGCCCAACGCTGGCTGAGCTACGAAGGACTGGCGCTGCGCAGCTTTGAGCCCGGCGCTCTCGTGCACCTTGAAGGCAAGTTGCACCGCGTCTCGGATCCCTTGCGTCGCCCCAGGCAGGCGCTGAGTTCTGCCTTCGCGCCGATCGGCACATTGCACGACAAGCTGCTGATTGCCAAGCTGCGCGAAGAACTTGTCCTCGCCACCATCGACGAAGTGCTTACGTCGCCCGAGTCTTCCACCAGCGAAGCCTTGCGGACTTACGGCTTTTCGCCGCAAATCATCGAACGCTTCTTCCGCCCGTTTCTCGGCGGCATCTTTCTCGACCCGGAATTGGCCACCTCGAGCCGAATGTTCCGCTTCGTCTTCCGCATGTTCTCGCTCGGTTACGCCGCACTTCCTGCTGAAGGCATGCAGGCGATTCCGCAGCAACTCGCAGCGGCTCTGCCCGAAGGCAGCATCCGCCTCGACACCCCGGTGGAAAGCATCACGGCGGAATCAGTTCGCCTTAAGAGCGGAGAGGAGTTGCGTGCCCGCGCGATCGTAGTCGCATGCGATCCGGCGCACGCGGAGTGGCTGCTGTCATCCACCGATGCCGGTGTCCGCACCGCTATGCGCGGTGTCGACTGCCTGTACTTCGCGGCAGATCAAACCCCGATCGACGCGCCGTTCCTCGTTCTGAATGGCGACGGCTCCGGGCCTATCAACAACCTATGCGTTCCTAGCGTGGTCGCTTCAACCTACGCGCCTCCGGGCTCACATCTGGTTTCCGTGACAGTTCTGAAGCCGGCAATCAACCCGGAAGTCACGCTCCAGAAAGTGAAGGCGCAACTCGTCGATTGGTTTGGAAGCGCGGCCGAGGGCTGGCAGCACCTCCGCACCTATCACATCGCCGAAGCTTTGCCCGACCAGTCAATTTCCTGCGGCGGCGTTCGAATGTCGAGCGTGCGCGTGGAGAGAGGTCTGTATGTTTGCGGCGACCATCGCCGAACCGCCTCGCTCAACGGCGCCATGAACGCCGGACGCCGGGCCGCCGAAGCCTTGGCCGCCGACTTCGCCAAGGGGGAAGCGTAGCCGTGTTCCCGAACCATCAGAGCTTGCGCCGCGTTTGCGCCGCTCTCTCGCTTTTGCTTCTGATCGTCATCCTCGCCTGCGCGAAGAAACCCGCCGAGAAGCGCTATGAGTTACAAGGGGAAGTTGTCGCCGTCGACTCGGCCGCGCACCAGATCACCGTCGCGCATCAGGATATCCCCGGACTAATGCCGGGCATGACCATGCCATTCCTCGTCGGCGCGAACGAGGAATGGGTGTTCGGCAAAATCGGTCCGGGCGACCAGATTCATGCCACCCTCGTTTTGGGGAGACACGCCGAGCTGCAAGACATCAGCTTCACCAAGCAGTCTTCCGCTATCAACGATGGCACCACGACCTTTCACATGCCGCAGCCCGGCGAGCTGGTTCCCGACTTTTCTTTCGTCAACCAGAGCGGAAAACGCATCCACCTGGCGCAGTTTCGCGGCCAGCCCTTGCTGCTGACCTTCATCTACACGCGCTGCCCGCTGCCGGACTTTTGTCTGCTCATGAGCAATAACTTCAGCGAGATACTTAAACAACTACATGAACGGCCGCAAGCCTTCGCTGACGCCCAGCTGCTGAGCCTCTCCATCGATCCCGAATACGACACCCCCGAGGTCCTGCGGCAGTATGGAAAGCGTTACGTGGGCGAGGTCGATCCCAGCTTCCAGCACTGGCAGTTCGCCACCGGTTCGGAGCAGCAGATCAAGCAAGCCGCCGACTTCTTCGGCCTTTCCTACAACCAGAAATCCGGCCAGATCGTTCACAGCCTGAGCACGGTGCTGGTCGGGCCGACGGTAAGGTGCTGAAAGTGTATCTCGGCAACGACTGGAAACCCTCCGATGTAGCCGGCGCGTACGCAGCCGCGTTGCGCAACTAAACCGACGACTCGTCTTAGGCTAAGCCCTCAGTGAGGATTGGTTGAATTCGCCGGTGGCGCCTGGGCCGGTGCCGATTCCGGAGCTGCTGGTTGAGCTGCCGGTGCCGGCATCGTCTCGCGAGGCCAGGAACTGCACGAACTTGTTGGCTGCCTCGGCCCGATCGCCTTGCAGCTTCGACGGCACCACCGCCGGAATGTCGGCCGGACACGCCTCCATAGCGGCACACACGTTCACCGCGTGGCTCATCTCCGGCTGTAGGGCCGGATAGTCCAGAGCCTGGGTTGGCGAATCGAGGATCACGATGTCTACCGTTGGATCGTCCACATGACTCAACGCGGTCTGCAGGTCAGTCATTCCCATGTTTCCCACCTGCACCGCGGCGCCGTTGGCCAGCCGAGGATTGGTGGTCACGAAGTCCAGAATGCGATGATCCAGCGCTGGACCGTAGGGGGAGGAGAGGTCGTGGTAGATGCGAACCGAGACCGGCTGAACCTTTGGTCGGGCTTTGCAGCCCGGCAGCAACGTACAGACGACGGCGAGAACCGCCAAAGATGACCTGCGAAGTGCCATAGAAGGATAATATCCGACCAAGTCCAGACGGGGAATTCAACTCTTGCAATTAGGTGTAACCGGCCCGTAACCAGCCATGTCCCATAGTGGTAATCGGGCGAAAGCATCGGCCGGACACCACCTTACAAATTACACGTAAAAATGTTCACACGAACAGCCTTTCACAATCCAACAGATTCATACATAATGCCGGTAACGAGTCTCACCGGATGGTATGAAGGCACCAGGCAAAATCGGGGTTGTTTGCCTGCTGGTCTCCTGCACCTGGCTTCAGGCACAGCAGGCCGCTCCCCTTGTGCTGCGCGCTGACGCTTCTCTCGAAAGCTCCTCCAATCCGCATTCCTATATTGAAAGCACGCACGACCACCCTGCGGCCCGGATCGCTCCCACCGCTTGGCAGCAGGTGAGTGACGGCAACGCTTGGCTGCAGTCCGGCGCATTGTACGACCCGACACCTGCGCACTCCATGGCTTGCGCCCAATGGGCGAGTGCCGAACTGGCCCCAATTCCTGGCGGCGAGCTTGCCGAAACTCCCGGCGGAGGACTGGCGCTGCGCAACTTCAGCCTGCATGGTGAATTCACCCGCGACCACATGATGGCGATGGCGCGCAACTTCGTTCCCGGCACACCGCTGCCCGACGCGCCTTCTTACACCCCGATGACGTCGCAGGAAAAATTCGACGGCTGGGCGCACCATACCTACTCCGCCGACATGCTGGTGGGGACGGTTTTTGACACGGTGATTCTTCAGATGACCGGCGCGTTTCGCGATTACGGCGGCGGGATGCAGGGCTTTACCAAGCGCTATGGCACGCAGTTGCTGTCGAATGAAGCGGGTTCGCTCTTCGGTCGTTGGCTCTTTCCGACCATCCTGCATCAGGACACGCGTTACTATCCTTCAAAGCAAACCAACGTCTTCGATCGCATGGCTTATGCGGCGAGCCGCGCGGTGATCACGCGCAGCGATGACGGACGCAACGTCTTCAACAGCTCGCTCCTCTTGACGCTGCTCGTCACCTCCGCGCTGAACAATGGATACAAGCCCAACTACGACGAGAGCTTCCAGGCCACCATGGCCAATACGTTCGCCGGCCTTGGCGGCGCTGCACAAATGAATCTGCTGAACGAATTCTGGCCCGACCTGAAAGACCTCTTCACCCACCACCAACCGGGTAAGTCCATCACGCGTCGCGTCTCGAACCAGGTCGACCGCTTCACATCGCCGAAAAAAAGCGACGCGCCGTAGAGCACTGGTCTTAGCAAATTGATTTGGACACGACGCCGGGGCGCCAGCGGTGGGTGACAAGGCCGTACTTGGGGGAGTAGATTGAGAAACACCATGATGGCTGGATGTTATGCCTAACATAACCATTCAAAAAGCGGAGAATCTGTCCCCCGCTGTGAGATCCGCATTGGAATCTCTTCTGGGCCGACCTTTGGAGGCGGCTGAAGAGATCAGTGTCATGGCTCTCCGCCCCCATGAATCTCCTCAAGGGATCGAGCGCAATCAGCTCGCCCAACAGCTCAAGCGGCAGATGGACAACATGTCGCAACGCGCGCAAGACGCTTCGGATGAAGAGCTGGACGCGATTTTGGACGAAGGCATGAGTTCGGTGCGTCCTTCTTATCGTCCCTTGAAATGAGGGTCGTTCTAGATACAAACATACTGATCCGCGCAAATCCAAAGGCGCGAGGGCCTGCCAGGGAACTTCTGGAGCAGATTGCTTTCGGGGAGCACGTTCTTGTCATTTCGCATTACCTGCTGCTGGAGATCGAACGAGTTCTGGCGTATCCCAGGGTTTCCACACGATGGAAACTGACGGCGCAGGAAGTCGAAGAATACTTGCAAACACTGGCTGCAATCTCCCAGATGGTCACACCGCTCTCCGGTGGACCGATCATTCTGAAAGATGTTGACGATGATCCGGTCATTTTATACAGCGGTGGCAGGAAGGGCGGAGGTGCTCTGCACCCGGGATGCGCATTTCTACGAAGAGGCGGTCCTTGTTTTCTGCCGACAGAACGGCATCGAAATCGTGGACGATGTCCAGCTCTTGAGTGTCATTCGAAATTTGGAGAGGTAGTCCGTCTGCCAGCGTCCTCGGCTTCGTCGACCCTCGCTTCCTCAAGCTCGCGCGATTCTCTCGCTGATCCATCCGGCATGACAATTGTCACGCGCTCGCGCTGACATTGCGCACTTCTGCAGAAGTTCGAGACGACCGATGATGCTATTGGACCATTACGAAACTCATGGCTGTGAAAACCATTCCCCTCGACGAGCCCACTCTTCCAAACCCTCGGGAAGGGTGCGATGCTATAGGCATAAGCCTACAGGAGAGCCGTGCCACCGGTATGCGCGACCTGAAAGAAGAGCTGGCATCCCTGCGCATCGAGCGCGATCATCCGCCGCGACGTTGGGGAAAGACCGTCGGTTGGCTCTTGCTACTCGTGATAATCGCCGCCGGAGCTATCTACTATGTGCGCGCCAACCCGTCGATCAACCCCTTGGCGGCGCTCGGTGCGGTTGAAGTTGAAACCACCCAGGCTAGTGTGCAGAACACCGGCGGTCCCAGCGGCGGAACCCCCATCCTTACCGCTTCCGGCTACCTGGTAGCACGTAAGCAGTCGGTCATCTCGTCGAAAATTCAGGGCCGCCTATCCGAGCTTCGGGTCGAAGAGGGAAGCGTTGTCAGCGGCGGCGAGGTCATAGCCCGCCTGGAGGACGCCGACTCCATCGCGGCCATTGCCAAGGCGCAAGCCGATATCGAGTACGCCAAGGCTGATCTCGCCGAGATGCAACGCCAGGCTCGCCTGCAGCAAGGCCTGTTCAAAGACAAAGTAGTTTCGCAGGATGCGCTGGATGCCGCCGACGCCAAGGTACGGCTCGCTCAGGCCACGGTCGATCAGGACGAAGCCAACCTGAAAGTTCAGCAGTCGTTGCTGGAGTTCACCAACATTCGGGCTCCGTTTGACGGGGTCGTCATCAAGAAGATGACCGAAGTCGGTGAGAGCGTGGCGCCCATTCCACCGGGCGTGAACGTCTCCACCTCGTCGGGAGCCATCGTCGCCATCGCCGATATGAACTCACTCGAGGCCGAGGTCGACGTCAACGAAGCCAACGTGGCACAGCTTGGCCCCAATCAACCGGCGACGATCTCGGTGCAGGCGATTCCAAATCACCCATACGACGGGCGCTTGCGGCAGATCATTCCCACCGCCGATCGCACCAAAGCAACCGTGACGGTGAAGGTGAGCATTCTCGATAAAGATAAGTATCTGAAGCCGGAGATGAGTTGCAATGTCACCTTTCTCGAGCCCAAGAGGGAGGCGCAACCCAACGCTCCGCCACAGCGCATCGTGACCATCTCGAAGGATGCAATCACCACGCGCGACGGCAAGTCTGTGGTGTTTGTGATCGACGACCGCAAGGTCCGCCTGGTTCCCATCACCACCGGCAACGATTTGAATGGCCAGGTGATTGTCAGCAATGGCCTCGCCGGCGCAGAGACGCTGGTCAACAATCCGCCGCAAAAGCTGAAGGACGGCGACGCGGTGAAGATTAAAGGGTAGTGCGGCGCTTCCGCGCCACTGACCATGCGCGAGCTATCAACACCCTTGTTGCAGTGATTGCTCGCAACTCGAAAATCCAGCCCCGAAGGGGCGGCTCAGTGTAGCCCAGCGTGGAGCGGAGCGGAACGCTGGGTAAGCTGCATATTTGACACAGAGTCCCTTCAGGGACGACTCAACTGCAGGTCCCTCGACCGCTAACGCGCTCTCGGGATGACACGATTTGAGGAAGACCTTGCGAAACGTTGAGTTGGGGTTTGCGACAGGACTGAGGCCACCGCTCCCTCAAAACGTTACCGCATGAGGAGAATCCGTAATGAGTGCAACTACGATGCCCGACATCGCCACCAAAGCCAGCGCGGTGAGCGTACAGAACGTTCGCAAGGTCTACCGGCGCGATAGCCAACAGCTAACGGTACTCGATGGCATCAATCTCGAGGTGCCGACTGGCGAGTTCGTCGCGCTCATGGGACCTTCGGGCTCGGGCAAGACCACGTTACTCAACCTCATCGCCGGCATCGACCGCCCAACCTCCGGCCGCGTCGTGGTCGCCAATACCGACCTCACGCCGCTTTCGGAAGGTGACTTGGCGAAGTGGCGCAGCCGCAACATCGGATTCATCTTTCAGTTCTACAACCTCATTCCGGTGCTGAACGCCATTGAGAACGTCGAGCTACCGCTGCTGCTCACTTCACTCTCAAGCAAGGAGCGTCGCGATCGCGCCATGACCGCGCTGCGCATAGTCGGCCTGGAAGATCGTTACAAGCACTATCCGCGGCAGCTCTCCGGCGGGCAGGAGCAGCGTGTCGCCATCGCACGCGCCATCGTTACCGACCCCAGCGTGCTGGTAGCTGACGAACCCACCGGCGATCTCGATTCCAAAAGCGCGGAAGAAATCCTCGACCTGATGCAGACCTTCAACCAGGAGTTCGGCAAAACCATCGTCATGGTTACGCACGACCCGCGCGCCGCTGAGCGCGCCCACGTGCAGCGCCATCTTGAGAAGGGAGTGCTCAACTACTGACATGAAATACGCGCCCCTGGTTCTCAAGCATTTGCGCAAGAATTGGATTCGCACCCTCAGCACGGTGCTGGCGATGGCGGTCTGCATCTTCCTGTTCTGCGTTTTGCGGACGGTGATTGCCGCAGTCGATTTCGGGCTGCATTCCGGTAACACCGATCGCCTGGTGACGCGCGACGCTGTCTCCATCGCCAATCTGCTGCCGATGAGCTACAAGCAGAAGATTGCCTCCATCCCGGGCGTGAAGGATGTCGTCATCGTGAACTGGTTTGGCGGCGTGTATCGCGATCCGAAGAACTTTTTCGGCAACCTGGCGGTCGAACCCGAGGCCTTTTTGCGTATACACCCGGAAATCATGCTGCCGCCCGATCAGAAGGAGAAATGGCTGGGCGACCTGCGAGGCGCGATCATCGGTCGCAAGCTGGCGCAGCGCTTCAACTGGAAGATCGGCGACATCGTTCAACTGGAAAGCTTCATCCCTTACTACCGCATCGGCAAGCCATTCGAGTTCCAAATCGATGGAATCTACGACACCGACGAGGCCCGCTACCCGGCGACCAACCTGGAGTCGATGTATTTCAACTTCAAGTACGTGTACGAGGCGACGGGACAGCGCATCGGTATCGGTACGCTGACCGAATTGATCGACGACCCCAGGCAGGCAGGAGCGATCACCAAGCGCATCGATGACACCTTCGAGAACAGCGACAACCCCACCAAGACCGAAACCGAGCAGGCCTTCCGTGCCGGTTTCATCGCCCTGGCCGGCAATCTCGCGTTGCTGTTGAATGGCATCGGCCTCGCAGTGGCATTTACCATTCTCTTGGTAACCGCGAACACCATGAGCATCGCCGTCCGCGAACGCCGTCAGGAGATCGCCGTCTTGAAGACGCTGGGTTTCTCCAGCGGTCTGGTAATGGCGCTCATCCTGAGTGAGGCGCTGCTGCTGGGCGCACTTGGCGGCCTCACCGGCGTCGGCCTTTCGCGTCTTGGTCTGTGGTTGATGGTGCGAGCGCCATTTATCGGCGATGTGCTCCGGGGATTCCCCGGCCTGGGCATCTCGCCCCAAATCGTGTCGTTCGGCCTGGGCATCGCTTTACTGCTTGGATTGCTCGCCGGATTCTTCCCGGCAGTTCTGGCGTACCGTTCGCGCATTACCGAAGCGCTGAGGCAGGTGTAGCCATGGGACTGCTCTTCAAGTACAACCTTCGCAACCTGCGCGCCCGTTGGAAAACTACGCTACTGGCCATCTTCGGCATCGCCCTGGTGGTGGCCGCCGTGGTGATCATTGCGTCCATGGCCGCCGGATTTCGCATTGCGCTCAGCTCTACCGGTTCCGACAAGAACGCCATCGTGGTGCAGCGCGGCTCCATGTCCGAGCTGACCTCCTGGATCAACATCGCTAACGTGCAGACCATCCTCACTGATCCGCGCATCGCGCGTGACCCTCAGGGTACCCCTCTGGCCTCGTGCGAGATTGTGGTCATCACTGCTAAACCCAAAAAGAGCGACAACCAGTCCACCAACATTACGCTGCGCGGCATCACCCCCATGGCCTTTAAGGTGCGCAACAACATTAAGGTGGTTGAAGGCCGCATGTTCGAGCCGGGACTGTTTGAGGTGATTGTCGGCAAGAAGATCTCCGACCGCGTAAACGGACTGAATATTGGCGACACTTTGCGTGTGCAGCACAGGGACCTGAAGGTCGTAGGACTGTTCACCGCTGACGGCAGCTCGTTCGAGAGCGAGATGTGGGGCGACTACAACGCGCTCGCTCCCGCGGTTAATCGCAGCGGCGGATGCGAGTCGGTAACCGCCCGCCTGGTGAACCCCTCGACGCTGGCTGCCTTCGATAAAGACATTCGCGCTAATCCGCAGATGCAGGTGCAGGCTGCATCCGAACGCCAGTACTACGAGGACCAGGCCGGCAACCTTGGCACGGTTTTGAAGATCCTTGCTGCCTTCGTCGGAATCGTCATGGGCATCGGCGCGGTGTTTGGCGCGATGAACACCATGTATGCCATCGTCTCCCAGCGCACCCGCGAAATCGGTACCTTGCGCGCGCTCGGCTTCTCACGCCTGACCATCCTCTTCTCATTTGTCACCGAGTCGGTTTTGCTGGCCGTCGTCGGAGGAGCGTTGGGTTGCGTCCTGGCGCTGCCCATGCAAGGCTTCACCGCCGGCACCGGCAATACGCAAAGCTTCAGCGAACTGGCGTTTGCCTTCCAGATCACGCCTCCCATCATCGTCACCGGAATGATTTTCGCGGTGCTGATGGGATTTCTCGGCGGACTGCTACCCGCCTTTCGCGCCTCGCGCATGCCCATCACCAGCGCCCTGCGCGAAGCCTGAGAAGTTGTCAGTGGTCAGTTGCCAGTTGTCAGAAATACAGGATTGCGAAGGTTCGCGTCAGGGCAGTTGCGAGGCTTCGCGTCAGGGCACGACCTTAGGTAGTGCCGATAAAGTCTTAGTTTGAAATCCCTTAGCCGGCTTCAGCCGGCGGCACTTCGAAGCCTTTGAGCATTCAGACGGGGTGTCGGCGCTGGTCTAAAGCTGCCAATAAAGCGCGTCCCGCAGGAACTACATTCTTAAGCCCCACAATCGAAAACTCCAAACTCCTGAGCGGCGCAACTACTGCGGGCTGTTCTCGTACCGCCGTCCGCGCCCCCCCCGTGAGGGTCATGTGTCACATATAAGTGTGATGGCCATCTCACGACAGACGGGGTTACTTTCTATACCGTTAACTTGCGAAACTACTCTCTCGGTCGGAGTTCCCCATGACAACAAATCCGCCGCTCTCCAAAGACACCAGAATGGCCATGGCTTCCCAATTCCTGGGATTCATGCTCGACGCCTACGACATGGCCATGGTGCTGGTCATGGCGCCCATATTGGTCAAAGTATTCGCCTCGCCCAAAGGTAGTTCAGCGTGGCAGTACATCACCATCGTGTTCACCTACGCCATCACCATGGCGGCCCGGCCGGTCGGATCCGCCATTTTCGGGCATTATGCCGATAAGATTGGGCGCCGCTTCCTGCTGGTGTTCACCATCGGCGGCGTCGGAGTCATGTCACTGGCTGCCGGCTTTCTGCCGACCTATGCCCAGCTTGGCGTCTGGTCCTACGTTATCTTCTGCGTCCTGCGCTTCGGCATGGGCTGCTTCTTCGGTGGCGAGTATGCCGTCGGACACACCTTCGCCATCGAACATGCGCCCCGCACTCGCCGCGGCGCCATCGGCGGTTTCATCCAGTCCGGCTTCCCCCTCGGATACGTCCTGGCATCTCTGGTATTCGCCGCGATATCGGTGCTGATCAGCAAGCCGGCCATGATTCAGTACGGCTGGCGTATTGCGTTCATGACTGGCGTCATGCCCGTGCTGTTTGCCCTCTACATCCGGCGCAGCCTGCATGAGTCTCCCGAGTTCGAGAAAGCCAAGGCCGAAGGAACTATTGAGAAGGCGCCCTTCCTCAACCTCTTTAAGCCGCCGCAACTCTGGGATTTCCTCCAGGTCTTCTTCTTTATGACCGGGTTGTTCCTGACCGACTATTCGGTTTACGGATTTCTGCCCAAGATTCTCACCCTTGACGGCAGAGGCTTCAACACCACCACCTACAGCCTGATCTACGGATTCGCGCTCTTTCTGTCGTTCCTCGGATACAACTTCTATGGTTGGATTTCCGACAGGACCGGCCGCAAAATTCTTACCCAGTGGTACTGCGTCTTCCTGGTCATCTTTGGTGTCCCGGTCTACTACGTGCTCTATCACGCGGCCCTGGCCAGGAATATCCGGCTGGCGATCCTCGGTACCTGCATGGCGGGAATGCTGAAGCTGGCCTGGGGCATTGTGCCTGCCTACTTGTGTGAACGGTTCCCCACCAAGCGCCGCGCTGCTGGAGTGGGTTTCGGCTACTCCTCGGGTGCCCTGCTGGGTGCGTGGTTTGGAGTCTACGTCTGGTGGGCGCACAAGATTCCGTTCATTGCCCACATCGAAGGTCAGGACCTGTGGCTCTCGCCCGCTGTCATCTTAACCATCGGTGCGGTCATGACCTTCATCAGCTTGATATATTCGCCGGAAACCAAGAACGTGCGCCTCGACCAAGTGGGCGCCGAAGAAACCCCCTCGCAGCAGCCAGCGGCCGTTCTCGTAGAGGAAGCCTAGCGGGAACTGAAGCGGCCCAGAGGCGCCGCCATCTGAACTGGAAGGGCGCACGAGAGTTCCACCTTTGCAGGCTCTCTACTGCGCTGATGGCATTCCTCGCCGATCCCATCCCATGACGGGAAGCGGCCGATTGCAAGTCAGCGTATAGCGAGTTAGGATTTTGAGGCTCTCCGGAGCCAATGGGTCTGCTTCGGCGTGCGGTTAACGCAATGTGCTGGACTCCTGTTGCACCGTGCCTCTCGGCTGGGTTTGTCATTCCTTCTGCTCGCCTGGGTTGTGTCCCTGCACGCTGCCGAACCGTTATCGCAGCCGCTGAACTCGGGATGGGAATTCCGCGCGCTGAACGCTTCTGCCCATCCCGAGGTCGCCGGCTGGCACGCGGCGCAAGTCCCCGGCGTGGTGCAGACCGACCTCCTCGCAGCTCACCTCATTCCCGATCCCTTTTATGGCGACGATGAGTCGCGCCTGCAATGGATCGGACTCACCGATTGGGAATATCGCACCACGTTTCAAGCTGATGCGAACATGCTTAAACGCGAGCACGTCGATCTCGTCTTCGATGGGCTCGACACCTTAGCTGAAGTGTTCGTCAACGACCGGCAAGTCCTCACCGCCGACAACATGTTTTGCAGCTGGCGCGCCCCTGTGCGGCCGCTGTTGAAGCCCGGGCCGAACACACTGCGCATCGTGTTTCACTCGCCGGTCACGTCGATGATTCCCAAGGTGAAGGCGCTGCCCTACATTCTTCCGTCAGTGTCGACCGCCAACGAAGGCAACGAAGAGAACGTCGCCACCGCGCCCTACACCCGCAAGGCGGCGTATCAGTATGGATGGGATTGGGGTCCGCGCTTCATCACCATCGGCATCTGGAAGCCCGTGCGGCTTGAAGCATGGGACAGCGCGCGCATCGAGAACCTGCATATTGAGCAGCAGAAGGTGACGCGCGATTTGGCGGAGCTCGTCGCAAATGTCGAAGTTGTGTCGAGCAAGGCCCAAACCGCAACCATCCTCATGCGCATCACCGATCCCGCCGGCAAGGTGGTGTTCGAATGGTGGGACGACAAAGTTCCGCTTAGCAGCGGCACCAACTTCATTCGGCAACCCGTGCGCATCGCTTCTCCAAAGCTGTGGTACCCGGCTGGTTACGGCGCCCAGGATCGCTATGTCGTCGAGGCAGGGGTGCTGATCGACAAAGTGGTCGGTCGCACGAGCTGCCTTGAAGATCGGCCTGCGCTCCGCGGAACTGCGCCGCGTGCCCGACCAGTGGGGCACGAGCTTCACCTTCGTCGTGAACGGCATTCCGATATTCGCCAAGGGCGCGAACGTCATTCCCTTCGACAGCTTTCCCAGCCGGGTCACGCCCGCACAGCAGCGGCAGATTCTCCAGTCCGCGCGCGACGCTCACATGAACATGGTGCGCGAGTGGGGCGGCGGCATTTACGAGAGCGACGACTTCTACGACCTCTGCGACGAACTGGGCCTCATGGTCTGGCAGGAGTTCATGTTCGGCGGCGACATGGTGCCCGGCGATCCGGCCTTTCAGCAGAACGTGCGCGAAGAAGCTACGCAGCAGGTGAAGCGTCTGCGCGATCATCCCAGCCTCGTGCTCTGGTGCGGCAACAACGAGATCGAAGCCGGATGGCAGTCCTGGGGCGATCGTCTCGCTTTCAAGGAGTCCATCACGCCGCCGCAGCGCGAGCGCGTCTGGCAGGACTACGTCGTGCTCTTCGACGACATCATCAAGAGCGTGGTCGAGCAGTATGGAGCGCCCACGCCATATTGGCCGAGTTCGCCGAGCGCCGATTTCGAGGCGCCGGCCAACAGCCAGGACAACGGCGACATGCACTTCTGGGGCGTGTGGCACGCGCTTGAGCCCATCGCTAACTACAACCTGCAGGACCCGCGCTTCATGTCGGAGTTCGGCTTCCAGTCGTTCCCCGAGATGCGCACCATCCGCAGCTTCGCCACGCCCGAGGAGCTCGCCATCGATTCGCCGATCATGATGGCGCACCAGAAAAATCATGGCGGCAACGAGCGCATTCTCACTTACATGCTGCGCGAATATCCCGAGCCGAAAGATTTCGCCTCGTTCGTCTATCTCAGCCAGGTGCAGCAGGCCGAAGCCATCAAAGTCGGCGCCGAGCATCTGCGGCGCGACCGGCCACGCACCATGGGCGCGCTGTTCTGGCAACTGAATGACTGCTGGCCGGTGGCATCGTGGTCAAGCATCGACTACTTCGGCCGATGGAAGGCGCTGCAATACTATGCGCGGCGCTTCTACGGCGACCTGCTGGTCTCGCCCTATGCGCACGACGGCGCCGTCGACGTATACATCGTCTCCGACAAACTGCAGGCTACCGAGGGCGAAGTCCGCACGCGGCTGCTCAGCTTTGACGGCAAGACTTTGCTGGACAAGACGCAGGCGGTGCACATTCCGCCGCAATCAAGCTCGGTCTACATGACGCTGTCACCGCACGCGACTTATCGGGCGCGCAGAAACGAGGCTCGCCTGGCCCCACGACAGAAGAAGTTTCTCGTCTTACGACCTGAAGGTCGGCGGCCAGACCGTTTCGCGAAACGAAGTCTTCTTCGATCACATGCGCAACCTTGAAGCTGCCGCTGAAGCCTGCCATCAAAAGCGAGGTGGGCGGCAGCGGGCCGGAACATACCATCACCCTCCGCTCCCCTGTACTGGCGCGCGACGTGTATCTCTCATTCGGAGATCTCAATGTCACGCTCTCTGATAACTACTTCGACTTGCTTCCCGAACGAACCGATGGTAATAAAAGTATCCGGCTGCCACAGATCTCGCCCAACTACAGCGAGCGCTGAAGATCACCTCACTGACCGACGCTTTTTTCGAGGATCGACCGACCTATCGCGATCACGTGCGATTCGACGGCGACGCAACCAAGCCGGCTGAAACGCCCATAAAATGACGTTGTCACCGTGCCCTGTGACAAACTCGCTTGGTCAGCAGCACCCCACTTGGATACAATTAGCGGCAATGAGGACGAGGGAGAGCTGTACCTCTCCGAATTTTGCTTCCTGACGGGGATGTGTGTCGCGATTAGCTCGTCATAGCTACTGTTGGCATCTGTTAACTACTTCTCAACCAATCCAACCTCTCCGGTTCCTGAAAATGACACTTAAGTCTTTATTCTGCAAGATTTTGTCTGTAACTCCCACGCGCTCAATATTTTGCGCGACTTTTTTCAAAACGGCTCAATGCTTTCAAGATTTTGCGGGTAGGGAGAGGGGAGGGGGGACCCTCCCGATTGCACCGAAACAGGTGCATACCATCATGCGCGGGTTACGTTACCAGTCTGTTAACCCATGCCGTTCCAACGCGTCTACGCCTCGCACCCAAGCTCGAAGAGCGAAACAATCTGTAGCCCAGGACGGAAGTCCTGGGTATGCGGCCTCATTAGATCTCGGAGCCCCTTCAGGGGCGGCACATGGTTTCCACGAAACCGGGCGTGTTTCTTTGTACGCGGGCGCGAACCTCAGTGGTGCCGACCTTTCAGCTGATAGAAGACGCCTCGCACCTTATCAATCCCCGTCGAAACTCGAAACTCGAAACTTGAAACTCTCTGCGGGTGCCCCATACAAGCCTTCGTTTGGCTTGGGTGGGATCCGGAGCGCTCTCGTCGCCACTTTGTTGCTCCTCACGGCCGCGGCCTTCGCCCAATCCGCTCTCCCCGCTCCCGCAGCCATCACCGACCCGACCAAACTCAAAAGCCAAACCGTGGTCGACATGCAGGCCTTCGCGATCGACAAGCTGTACACCACGCGCAACATCGGTGGCAGCACCTGGTCGCCCGACGGCAAGCAGATCGCGTTTGTTACCAATATCAGCGGACGCAACAATATCTGGATCGTTCCCGCGAATGGCGGCTGGCCGACGCAGTTGACCATCAGCGATCAGCGGCAGACTCGACCCAGCTTGGTCGCCCGACGGAAACTGGATCGCCTACGCCTCCGACTACGACGGCAACGAGCAGTGGGACGTCTTCGCCGTCTCGCCCAAGACGGGCGAGGTACAGAACCTGACCACGACGAAGGAAACCTCAGAGGACGCGCCCGTCTGGTCGCCCGACAGCAAGTAGCTGGCCTACGTGAAGAAGCCAAAGGGCGGCTCGAGCTACGAGATCGATCTGATGGAGTTCTCCTCACGGCACGTGAAGCACATCACACACGACACGCCCGCGGACAAGAGCAACTTCAACCCGATCTTCTCGCGCGATGGCAAGTTCCTGGTCTACACGCAGGCCGACGCCGGCGACCGCAACAGCAACATCTTCCTGTTCGATCTCGCTTCGCTGAAGGCGACTAATCTCACTCCACATGATGGCGAGCAGACCTACTTCGCATCGGATATCTCGCCCGACGGCAAGACGGTTCTCATCACCTCGAACGCGCCGAACGGCTACAACAATGCTGGGTTGCTTGATATTGCAACTCAGAAGATTACCTGGCTGACTAACGACAAGTGGGAAGTGGAAGCAGGGTCGTTTTCTCCCGACGGCGCCAGCGTGATATGGACCGCCAACGTCGAAGGCAACACCAATATTTACCTTCACAGCCTGAGCGGACAAAATACGCAGATGCTTCCGCTGGCCGCGGGAGTCAATTCGCCTGCGGGCAATCCCACGGCGTTCTCTTCCGACGGCGTGAAGCTGCTCTATCACCACAACGGGCCGACCGCGCCCAACGACCTCTGGAGCTACGATCTCAAGCGCAAAACCACCGAACAGCTCACCCATGCGCTGGTCGGAGGCCTGCGTACCTCCGACATGGTCGAGCCTTATTTGGTTCATTTCCCCAGTCGCGATGGCAAGTGGACGATCTCGGCTTTCGCTTACATCCCGAACAACATCCTGCGTAACGGCAAATATCCCGCGATCGTCTACATCCACGGCGGTCCGACCGGGCAGTTCGTCAACTCGTTCAACCGCGGCATTCAGTACCTGGTCAATCAGGGCTACCTGGTGATCGCGCCAAACTTCCGGGGCTCGACTGGCTATGGCAAAGAGTTCATGAAGGCCAACTATCGCGATGAAGGCGGCGGCGATCTCGCTGACATCGTCGATGCGGCCGAATGGATTGCCGAGAGCGGCTTTGTCGATAAGAAGAAGCTGATCTCGATGGGCGGCAGCTACGGCGGCTATCTGACCATGATGGCGGTAACCAAGCATCCTGACATGTGGGGCGCGGGCGTATCGATTGTGCCTTACGTGAACTGGTTCACCGAGCTCTCGACCGAAGACCCGGCCATTCGCGCCTACGACATCTCCATCATGGGCGACCCGGTGGAGAACAAGGCGCTGTACGAAGACCGCTCGCCGATTAATTTCATCGACCGCATCAAAGCGCCGATTCTGCTGATTGCCGGCGGCAATGATGTACGCGATCCCAGCAACGAAGCGCAACAAGTAGCAGACGCCATCAAGAAAAAAGGCGGCGTGGTGCAGCTAAAGATTTATCAGGGTGAAGGGCATCAGTTCTCGCGCGTCGAGACCCAGATCGACGAAATGAAAGTGATCTCTGATTTCCTGAAGGTGCACGTGCCTTCGCCCGGCTGCGGATGTTCAATTTATGAATGAGCGTTTGGGAAGAAGCTCGGATGGGATGAAGCAGTCTTGGTTTTGTCATCCTGAGCCGTAGGCGAAGGACCTGCTTTTACCTTGCGCGCAGCGGCTTCAGCGCGTTGCCCCACGCGAGACCTGGTCGAGCATGGCGTGAACCGATTTGTCATGATGTGGTGCAGGCTTGAACGTAGTGAAAGCTTCGAAGTCAGTGAGCAGCGACAATGCCACCTGCGCGCGCACGTCGGCAACCATGACTTCGCCCATCACCAGTCGCAGGTTCTCCACTGCGCGCACTCCGCCGGCGCCGCCGTAACTGACAAATCCGGCGGACTTGTTGTTCCATTCTTTGAAAAGAAAATCGATTGCGTTCTTCAGCGCGCCGGAGGTGCCGTGATTGTATTCCGGCGTGACGAAGACAAATGCATCAAAGCTGTCGATCTTTTCCGACCAGGCTTTCGTGTGCGGATTGTTGTACTGGCGCAGAAATGGGGAAAGCGGCTCATCCAGCAGCGGCAGCTTGTAGTGGTCGATATCCACGATTTCGTATTCGGCATCATCGCGCGTCGCGGCGATTTGGTGAACCCACTTGGCGACGGCATCCGCCTTGCGGCCCGGACGAGTACTGCCTACAACAATGGCAACTTTCAGCACGGTATGTCTTCCTCGCGTGCTTGGATTCGCTCCTCGCGAGGTAGGATTCAGCGCGACCGTCTCTACTTCTTGTTCGATCGTCCCGCTTACATGCGTGGATTGTTTTTGGGAGCGGCCGCGACAATCGCATCGACCAACCCTTGCATCGTGTACTCGCGGGCCGCGATGTTCACCGGCAAATTGAATTCGCGCAAGGTCGCCGAAGTGACAGGACCAATGGATGCGGTGTGCACGCCCGCTTTGATTGCTGCACGCGCGCCACGCCGACCCAGCAAGTCAACGAAGTTCTTCACCGTCGAGGAACTGGTGAAGGTGATGGCGTGAGGCTTGCGACTTCCGGCGAGCACCGAGCGCAAACGCCCAGCCGAAGCTTCGGGCGCAACTGTTTCATAGGCTTCGACGACGTCAACCTGGGCTCCGGCTTTGCGCAGCTCGCGTGGAATCACGTCACGAGCGACCTTCGCGCGCACCAGCAGAACGCGTTTTCCCTTTACTTTCTTGTGAAGCGAAGCTACGACAGATTCCGCGATGTACTCCTTCGGCGTTACCGCAACTCGCAAACCGTGCCTCTCGATAGCGCTCTTCGTGGCAGGTCCGATCGCCGCGATCTTGAGATGCGTCAGACTGGAAGCCTTGACCTTCTTCTTCGTCATGCGCTCAAACATCGCCTCAACGCCGTTCACGCTGGTCAGGATCAGCCAGTCGTAATCGGCGATGTTCTTCAGCGCCGTATCGAGCGGCTGATACGAACTGGGCTTGCGAATTTCGATGAAAGGAATCTCGATGACCTGGCAGCCGAGAGCGCGCAGCAGCCCCGAGAGCGCACCGGCCTGCTTCTTGGCGCGCGAGACGAGCACGCGGCAACCGGAGAGAGGAGAATCCGACTTGTTGGTTTTATCGGGCACGTTCTTATTTGTTTTGAAAGGGCACGGCTTCAGCCGTGCCGGCGTGGAATCAAACAGCTTCAGGCTTTAGCCCCTGAGGTGTTTCTTGCCGTCTACTATCCTCAGCGGTTGCAGCCGAACGCAAATGATCGTCGCTACGGCGCGCCTGAACGCGTGCCCCTTCAAAGCTTTCCTCACGGCTGTTGCGGAGCCGCTGCCGCCGCTGCGTACACATCTTCAAGGATCTGCGTCGCGCCGCGCTGCAGAAGAACATCGCCCACTTGCTCGCCCAGGGCAACCGGATCGCTGCCCTCTTGCACTTCGCGCAGCACCTGTGTGCCATCGGGCCGCGCGACCACTCCCGTGAGGTGCAGCGCGCCGTCCTTCACCTGCGCGAAGGCGCCGATGGGAACCTGGCAACCGCCGCCCAGTTTGTTGAGCAACGCCCGTTCGCAGATGGTCGCTGCACGCGAGTCGGCGTCGTTCAAGAACTCAAGGTGTTTGCGCATGGCAACATCGCCTTCGCGAATTTCAATTCCTAACGCGCCTTGTCCCGCCGCGGGACACATAAAGCTCTCGGGCAAATACTCGCGGATGAACTCGGTCTTGCCCAGCCGCGTCAGGCCCGCAGCAGCAAGGATGATCGCGTCGTACTCGCCTTGCTCCAGCTTGCGGACGCGGGTGTCCACGTTGCCGCGCAGAGGATGGATGTCGAGATCGGAGCGAAACGCCTTCAACTGTGCCTGGCGGCGAAGGCTGCTGGTACCGACGCGTGCGCCTTTGGGCAAGCCATCGACGGAATCGTAATGGACCGACAAGAAGACATCATGCGGATTCACCCGCTTGGTAATGGCCACCAGTTCGAATCCCGGAGGCAGTTCGGTTGGCAGGTCTTTCAAGCTATGGACTGCGAGATCGACGCGGCCTTCGGCCAACGCTTCTTCGATCTCCTTGGTGAACATTCCCTTGGTGCCGACTTTGGCAAGAGCGACGTCGGTGATTTTGTCGCCCGTGGTCTTGATGATCTCCAATCTCGACTTCGTGCCCGCGCTCGCGCAGCAGGTCGGAGATATGGTGAGCCTGCCACAGCGCCAGTTGCGAGCCTCGCGAACCAATTCGCAGTCGCGCCATCAGCGTTGCACCTCGACTTTGTCATTGGCCGGCGTAGTCGATTCACCAGCCGCTGCGGCTTTCTTCACTTCGCGCAGATTAAACAGCTTGCGTACAAGGTCAATCACGGTTGTCGCCTCCGAGGATTCCCGCGCCGCCGTCTTCAACGTGGTGATGGGCGTGTGCATGATTTTGTTGATGATGCCTTTGGTGAGCGCATCGACCGCCATTTCCTGCTCGGGCGTGAGCGTGCCCAGGCGTCCGCGCAGGCGATCAATTTCAGCCTGGCGCACCGTCTCAAGATGTTCCTGCAAGGAGACGATGGTGGGAACCACGTCGAGCGTTTGCAGGCGCGCGAGAAACTTCTCGACTTCGTTTTCGACAATGGCTTCGGCGCGGTCGGCTTCAACCCTGCGGTCGGATATGTGAGAACTGACGACTTGCTGCAGATCGTCGATGTCGTAAACGAAGATGCCGTCGACCTTATTCATCTCCGGGTCGACGTCGCGCGGTACCGCGATATCGATGAAGAACATCGGACGGTTGCGACGCTTGCTCAGGAACTTCTCGCCATGCTCTTTGCGGAAGATGGTATGCGGCGCGCCGGTAGAGCTGATGACGATGTCGGCGAGATCGACCGTGTCGTACAGCTTCTCGAATGGAATTGCTTCGCCGTTGAACTTCTTGGCCAGGGCCACGGCACGTTCGAAGGTGCGATTGCCGACGTAAATCTTCTTCGCACCGTGGGCCAAAAGGTGTCGCGCGGCCAACTCGCACATCTTGCCCGCGCCGACGAGGTAAACGCTTTTGCCGTCGAGGTTGCCGAAAATTTTCTGCGCCAGATCGACTGCGACCGATGCGATCGATACGGCCGAAGTGGCAATCGAGGTTTCAGTCCGTACTCGCTTAGCTACGGCGAAAGCACGCGACAGCAGGGCGTCGAGTTGCGAATCAATCGCGCCGACGGCCCGGGCGGTTGCGTACGCTTCTTTGACCTGTCCCAGGATTTGGGGCTCGCCCACGACCATCGAGTCGAGACTGGAGGCCACACGAAACAGGTGCTTGATCGCGTCGCGGTCCCGATACTCATACAGATGCTGCCGGTAAGGAGCCGGATCGATGCCGTACAAAGCGCGCATGCATTCGCGGATGTCGGCTTGGCTATCTTTAGTTCGCGCCACCAGCTCGACCCGATTGCAGGTGGAGACGATCATCGCCTCTTCCACGCCGGGATGCGCGGCCAGACACTTCACTGCTTCCGGCAGCCTCGCCTCAGGGATGGCGAACTGCTCGCGCACCTCCACAGGAGCTGTCTGGTGGTTCACGCCGATGACGATCAGATTCATGATCGGAAGCTATGCACCCGGCTGAAATAGTTTGCCGCCCACGCGCCAAGCGCCACGACAAACGCCACCGTGGCCAGCAGGGCAGCGCGGCGGCCGCGCCATCCCGAACTCCAGCGCATGTAAAGCAACAGCAAGTACACGATCCACATCACGAACGACAACAGAATCTTCGGATCGTAGAAGAACAGCGGCCCGTACTTATCGATGGCCAGCACCGATCCCGCAGCCAGGCCGAGTGTCATAAACGGGAAGCCGAAGAGCAGCGAGTTGTAGCAAATCTCGTCGATGGTTTGCAGCGGGGGCAACCACGTCACCAGCGGCGCTCGACGCTTCGACTTCAGCGAGCGCTCCTGCGCGATGTACAGCAGGCTGGCGCCAAAGCTGAGGAACAATCCCGCGTATCCGGTAAAAATGAGTACCACGTGTACAAAGACCCATCCGCTACGCAGCAAAGGAGAGGTCAACGTGACCGGCTTCTGTCCAATGGCCGACGCCAGCGTCAAAGAAAGACGATGGGGAATATCACGACGCCGGGCGAGACGGTGCGGTATCCGACGAAGAAAACGAAGAACACCACCATCGCCAGAAACGCCAGGATCGACTCAGAGTTGTGGATCGACGCCAGCGAGAAGTGGCCCGATAGTGCGAACGACTCGACCAGCGAAACGAAATGAAAGATCAGCCCTAGCCCAACGGCCGGTTCTACCACCTTGGCCAGCAAGTTACCGCGCTTGCTGAGCAGCAGGATGGAATAAACCAGTCCGACGCTGTAAAAAGCTACCGCGACTCGAAGCCAAATAAGCGGCATATACCCCAATGAGCGGATCCACAGAACTTATGGCGCTCTCGTGTTCTAAGTATAAAGGCCTACTCTGGGGTACAGAGTGTGCTAATCACGAGGGCATGTGACGTGCGTCACAATATGATCGGTCGTGGCAGACGGAACCCCATTGTCCAGCAAGCAGCATTCGAGTGGCCTTAGTTTCACAATCTCCATCCTTCCTGTCCTACCAGCGGCACGAAGCGACACAGTTCGAGGCGAGTGGTTACGGCTTCGCCATCTACTTTGCGGACCAGATGGATCTGCTGCTCCACGCGGCTGCCAATAGGAACCACCAACGATCCACCTTCCGCCAGTTGCTCGACCAGACTCTGGGGAACGGCTGGCGCAGCAGCGGCCACTAGTATCTTCGGGAAAGGCGCATGTTCAGGCAATCCCAAAGATCCGTCGCGCTCCATCACGTGAACATTGCTGTATCCCAGCCTTGCCAGAATATTCTGCGCCTGGCGGGCAAGCTCAGGAACCCGCTCGACGGTCCAAACTTCGCCTGCAAGTTCACCCAGGATGGCGGCTTCGTATCCGGTTCCGGTGCCGATCTCAAGCACTCGGTCTGACGCCTGGAGCGCGAGCGTCTCGATCATCGAAGCCACGATGTAGGGCTGAGAAACGGTCTGTCCTGCGGCGATGGGCAAAGGGTAGTCGCCATAGGCTTGGGTGAGGCTCTCAGCTTCGGCGAACTGCTCGCGCGGCACCTTGGACATGGCCGACAGCACACGCTCATCGCGGATGTCGCGTGCGCGCAACTGTTGCTCCACCATGCGATGGCGTTCGAGCGAGAGGGTCGCCGGGGTTTCACTGTCCAACCAATGCGCCGTCACGTCTGCCTCGGATTAGAGGTTGGGCATTTCACCGGCAGAAGGCGCCTCACTTCCTGCGTTTTCGAATCAGCAGGTCGAAACTCACCACTCCATTTTCGTCGCGTATCGCATTAATGGTGTAGTCACGCGTGACGTTGTATTCCAACTCGAGCACCTGCTGCGCCGACCGGGCCAGGTTGGTGATGTAAGTTATCGTGACATTGCTCGAGACCTGCTGCTCCACCGTAAGCCGGGCATTGGGGTTGTTGTCGGGACCGCCGGCTGCGGGATTAATCCGGATCGCGCTCACCCCAAACAAGCGTGACACGCGATTGGAGACCAGCTGATTGATGGCGGCGCCGATCACGGCGTTTCCGGTCGCTTCGCCCAGGTTCGCTCCACCTGTAGTCGAGGCGGTGTTGTAATCCTGCTGCGTGCGCCCCAGCGTCAGCAGCGAGATGATGTCTTCGCTGGTAAGCGGCGGATCGGAACGATAAGTGGTGGAAAGGCGTTCCAGTGTGCCGTGCAGTCCGATGGTGATGTCGAAGTCACGCACCCGCGTCTTGGCCTCGACATCGAGCAGCGGGTCGACCCGCACTGGGTTGGCAAAGGTGATGTCGCCGCGCTCCAGGAAATATTTTTGGCCATTGATCTTGAAATCGCCCTGCGCGATGTTCACTCGGCCCAGCAGTATGGGCGTCAGCGCCGTCCCTTTGAGGCGCAAATCGACATCGCCTGAGAGCTTGGCCAGCGACGTTTGCACGGTAAGTTCAGGAGCCGAGCGCACATGAACATCGAGGTGCAAATTGTTCAGCGGGGAATTGGCATTGGGAACTGGCGCTGAGGTATTAGCGAACGCGGCCGCGAGATCGGCGGATGGTATCTGCGCAAAGCGCGTGATGGTGATGTCGCCTGAAATGGTAGCGTTCCTCGGCGTACCTTGGAGCCTTATTTCCTGGTTGGCCGTGACGCTGAGACCCGAGTAGCGGAATCGAATGTCGCTGCCCTCAGAGGTGACATTGAAAGCCAGCCCATTGGCGTAACTGAGGTAGCCTTCGAACTGGACGGTGCCGCCGCCAACGTGCCCCACCAGCTTCTCCATCTCCAGCCGGCTCTGATTGAAGACCAGCGAGCCGTTGAGGTCAGCCAGAGCGGCCGGCAAGTCGATGTCAGACACCGAGACATTTGCCAACTGGACCGTGCCGGTCATGAGCGGCTGCGATATTGTGCCTCGCACCTGCACATCGACCGCGGCCTTGCCGCTGGAGGTCAACTCAGGATTGAGAGTTTCCAGCAGCGCCATGTTCACCGAGCCCACCGCCTGGAGTTGAAGCGGCCTGGATCCGGCCAGTCCCGCGGTGCCCGTGATCTTCAGTTCGGTATCGGCGCTGCTCATGACAAAGCGTTTGAAAGCGAGAACGCCTTGCGAGAGCGCTATCTCAATCGGTCCATCGGTCTGGACGGGAATCTTGTCGAACTCCACATGGAAGCTGTCGATGTTCAGTCCACCACTGAGTTCTTCAGGGCGGCGGAACGGCCCTGCCAGGTGCATCTTTCCGGCGACGGCGGAGTGCGCTGTAATCTGGCCCTTGATGTCTTCGGTGAGGAAGGGATCGATGTCGAGATCGCGAAATTGCACCTCGATCACCCCGGGCAGAGTATCGTGCATGCCTACGTTGCCATCGATGGTCAGGACGGCGTGCTCGAAATTAGATCGCCCAGTGATGACCATCTCCTGCCCGTGCGTCACTGCGTCCAGCGTGAGCGAGCCAACATGCTCCTGGTTGAGCACCAGCCGGTTCATCTGCAGATGGGCATCAACCACAGGATTTTGGGGCGTGCCCGAAGCGTGCAGTTTGAAGCTGGCGACCCCGGTCGTGCTCAGCTTCTCTAACTGGAGTTCGGGAACGTGTGCGAGCTGAATGTCCTGGCTGTGAATATCGGCAAGCAGCTGCTTCGAACTGAGGTTGTAAGCGCCGGAGCCTAAAATCGTGCCCCCGGGAGCTTTCAACTCAGCATTCGCAAGCCTCAAGTTCTGGTCCTGCAGTGACACGTCCCCGGAAAGAGAGTTGATCGGACGCCCGTAGGCAGTGGCTTTGGTGAGCACGAACGAGCCATGGGCGTGCGGCGCAGCTTTCGTGCCGGAAGCTTGCACGGTCAGGTTGGCTTCGCCGGTCATCGGGTAATCCGTGCCCAGCAACTTTTGAATGCTGGCGACGTCTCCGTTGTGCATGGCCGCATGAAGTTGGAACGCGGAATTGTCGACGAAAGCGCCATCTTCCAGCGCTGCGGAACCATCGAGGTTCAGGGTAGTGGCCGCGGTGTGTACGACCGCTTGCTTTAGCGCCATGTTCGATTGCGAATACGAAACCTCTCCGCTGAAGGCGTCGATGTGAATCGGTTGCGGCTGCGCGGCTGCGGCATAGGGCGATTGCGCCGGAGTATAGACATAGGAGAACTGAGTGGCCTGCAAATGTCCGGCGATCTCGGGATGGCGAAGCTCTCCGCTGATAGTGCCGTGGAAGCTTGCCTGCCCGGCAAGCTGCACCGGCAGTGCAGGCTGTCCGAAAGCGTTCAGGATGTCGTCGATCTCAGCCAGGTTTGTGGTTTGCAGGCTAGTCGTCAAGCTTGTCGAACGTGAACCGATTTGTCCCGACGCCTCGATCTGGGTTGCGGAAGTGGAGAGTTGCAGCGGACGAAGATCAACCACACCCGAATTGAGATCGTAGGAGCCGCGAACCATACCGGAAAGCGCCAACTGATCGGCGGCAGTTTGCGCGGGGGCGCTAACGCGAAGGTCGAAGTCCGCCACGCCGCGCGAGGGAACGCCCTTCCAGCGGAGATTCAATCCTCCGTCCAGGCCGCCGACGAGATTCATTTTCTCCAGTGGGATGGTTCGGCTGGAGAGCAACCGTGAAGCCTCGGCCAGCGATAGTCCCGCGAGCTTGAGCTTCGGCCTGACCCGCGCCCGCGCGCGGTTGCGGCTTTGCCCGTGACCTCTCCGCCAAGCAGATGGCCCACGATGTTGGTCAGCTTGAGGCTCGCATTGTCCGCCTGAAAATCGGCGCGGAGACTGGCATTACGAAGCTGCGAGCCGAGTCGTAATCGATTTCGCGGGCAGAGACGTTTCCCGAGGTGGAGTATTGGTTCGGACCATAGCTGCCGCTTCCCGTGAGGTTAGCGGTGCCTTTGCGGACGCCGCTTACCCGCGCGATAGCCGCCGCCTGTGGTAGATCAATCGTTGCCGAGTAGTCGAAGTGGGTCTCGGGATGATTAAAGTTGTTGACGCGTGCCGCTGAGCTCGGCGTGCGAGTTTTGCGACCGCAGAGTCAGTCGCTTGATCTGTGCCCGTGTCGGCCATACGCTGAACTCGCTTTGCGCAGCCAGAGGCAGGTCGCGGTAATCCTGATACCTCGCGTTGATCTTCCCCACCGACAGTGTCCCATCATAGCGGCGGTCGCGGCGGTCGAAGCTGGTTGCGACGGTGAGATCGTTGGCCGAGAAATCCAGCGGTAGCTGCCGATCGTTGATCTGTAGCTGCCCGTCACGCAGCTCTGCGTGTCCGATGGCCAGATCGAACAATTGCTGCACCGGATCGGAAGCGCTCTTCGCTTCGGGCTCAGGCAGATTGGTTTTTCCGTCGGAAGCGACGATCAGGTTGATCTGCGGGCGGTCCAGTTCGAGATAGGTAAGGTCAACCCGCTTCTGCAGCAAGAGACCACGTGAGCGCGCACCCGAACAGTTGCAACCTGCGCCAGCGGAGCGGCGCGTTGAGGGCTCCAGCCCATGCACCGTCAGGTTGTTGGCTTCGAAATCCAGGCCGCGCGAGGTTCCAGTGGAAGGCGCCGAGGTCAACCTTTCCGCCGGTTGCTTTCTTCAATCGAAGCAACTACCTTCTCCCGTACCAGGTCGTTGAACTGCGGGCTGCGCAAATACATCAGCAGCGCGAGGCCTCCGCCAAACAGAACCAGGCAGACAGCGGCCGCCATCAGCAGGCGCGTGAAGAGTCGCCCGCGATTCTTTCCCTGCGTCTCGTCCATATCGCGCTGTGCGGGAGGCTTCGTCTTACTTACCTCCTTGCGAATTCGTTGAGCACCAGCGAGGCATTCGCGGTGGGCAGCGGAACCAGTGTCTGGATATGCGATTGTTGCCGCAGATTATGCAGCCACGCGTCGAGCATTTCGTCCATATGCTGCTGCACCAGCAGCTCGCGAATCTTCGGCGCCACTTCGTCGAGCGGAACTCGTGCGCGCCATTCTGCTTCAGGTCAGGAACGAGCTTTGCCTGGTAGTAGGCCTGCACATCGGCATCCTGTATGCGGACATTGGGGCGCAGCTGCACATCGATGAAGTTCATCACCTGGACTTCATCTTTCAGGTGGGCAGCGATCACGTTCTCCGTCAATCCATAGGAAGTCATCAGTCGCCTGCCAGCCGGCATCGTCGCTGCCGCATGGAAATTTGTCGCGAAGTTTGACAACGTCTTCTTGTACTTCGTCTCGGATGGCCGCAGCGCCTTTTGCCCACCATCTGTGCATCCAGCAGTTCGCGGTCAATCAGGCGTTGCAGGGCCGCAAAGCGCTCCTGCTCGGAGACGTCCGCCAGCCGCTTCTGGTGCATGAAGGCTTCGAAGCGCACCGCTTCGTCCCATTGACTGCGCAAAACCGGTTTGCGATTGACGGTGGCCACCACGCCATCGATCAACTCGCCCGCCAAGGAAAACGGAGCGATCGCGAGAAGCAAGAGAGAGCCGAGGAGAATGACAATGTGTCTTCGCATTAGAAAGTTTGTCCAATACTGAAAAAGAAGTTGATGTGCCGCAATGACGTAACCCTGTCGTCTTCGCGGATGGGGTAACGTGTCGGGTTGAAGTTATACGAGAGGTCTAGCCGTATCGGTCCAATGGGCGTCTTGTAACGCACACCGATTCCGATTGCCTGCGGGTTATAGCTGAAGTTGCACGGCAACCGTACTGCTCGGAGGCGCACAGTCGGTCAGCGATGGCTGATGCAGTCGAACGATGCCGCTGAGAATTTCGTTGGCGCTGCCGTAGACGTTTCCCATGTCGTGGAAAAATACGAAGCCGATACCGCCGCCGACGATGGGAAGCGTCACTGGCGGAGTACGCAGCTCCAGGTTGTTTACGAACAGGCCCTGTCCACCAATGGAGTAGCCGCTGTCCGGATCGCGTGGTCCAGCCTGGTTGATGGAAAAGCCGCGCAGCGAATTGCTGCCGCCGGCGAAGAACAGTTCAGGCAAGGGAATCGCCGTCTCCGGATTCCCCGTGCCATAAAAATTCTTGCCGTAGGGGCGCTCGATACCAATCTGCGTACGCCGCGCGATTACCCACTTCTTCTTGATCGGGTAGTAGCTGGAGTTGTCGACCAAAGTGCGGGTGAAGTTCGATTGCGAACCCAGCGCACTGGTAGCGATGCCAACGTCCCACGCGGTATAGCTTCCGCGCGTCGACTCGATGGGACTGTCGCGCCGGTCCCGGATGTAGGTAAAGCTCGGCATAGCGACGAGAACCGGCTGCGAGTACAGCGGGATCAGGTTGGGATCGATGACCAGGCTGTTGGGGTCGACCCGCAACCGTTCGTAGCTCATGCGATACAGGAAGGTAGTGAAGCGGCTGTAGCGCTGCTCCAGCTGAACGCTGCCTTCCAGGCGCTCGGAGGCAAAGGTGTTCACGTCGGCCGTGTTGTCGTAGAAGGCGCTGAAGGTCACGCGCCAGTTTTCGCGGCGAAACAAATGAGGAGCGTCATAGCTGATCAGCCCGCGCCGGGTGAGCAAGCCCAGGCGGAAGCGCATGGTGAGCGTCTGGTCTTTGCCGAACATGTTGAGGCGTGTAATCTCCAACACGCCGTTCGGGCTGACCCCCGTCTTGCCCTGCGGATTGCTGGTGCTGGGCAAATTGCCGGTGGCAAACTCGATGCCTCCGCCGTAGCGGAAGGTCCAACGCTTAGCTTCGGTCAGGTCGAAGAGAACGTCTTTCTGCGGAACCTGCCCGTCAGGATTCTGTACCGCGGTATTGACCTCGTTGAAGATGCCCAGGTTGTACAGGCGGCGTTGCGAGTTGACCATTGATACCTGGCTCAGCGGATCGCCGTCATGTATCCGCATTTGCCGGTCGACGATATACGGCCGCGTGTACTCCAGACCGGTGACGACGACGCTGCTCACGTCAACCTTGCCGCCCTCGCTAATCTTGTACACCAGATTTTCGCCAAGCCCGTCCGCCCCGGCCAGCGTGGGGATGGCTTCAAACTGCACATCGGGATAGCCGTTGTTGTAGTAGAACAGCGTGAGCGCGTCGCGGTCGTTGATGAGATTGGCTTCGCTGTAGGGCTGTCCCGGCAAATTGGTGATGAACGACTGGAGAAGGCTGGTTTGGAATCTCTGGTTGCCGACGATCTGCAAGTCGGCGACTCGCGTCTGCGGACCTTCGTCGATCCCGATCTTGACCGCGATATCTTCCTTCTTGCCGTGCAAGTCGTTCATTAGTTCGGTGTCGATCTTCACCGCTAGAAAGCCGTTGTTGAAGTACAGGGCCTTGATACTGGCAACATCGTCGGTCAGCATCTTCTGGCTGAAGCGGCCGTTCGGTTCCACCCAACTGGCCGGGGTGATGCTCAGCCGCTCGCGAATCGTCGCGGTGGTGAAGTACCGGTTTCCCGTGATCTGGATGGCGGCGAGTTTATGTCGCTCGCCGGGATCGATGGTGTAAACGATGTTGACCAGGTCACGCTCGGGATCTTCTTTGCGCGATACATCGACCGCGGCATCGAAGTAGCCGCTGAGTCTGCATGTAGTTACGAAGGTTGCGCCGGCCCTCGTTCAGCAGGTCTTCGTCAACCGTGTTTTCCTGATACACCGGAATCAGCTTCTTGAGCTCACGCTGGCTGATCTTCTCGCCCTGCGCCGTAATCAGAACTCTGGCGCCTTCGTCGACCGTGAAGTTGTAATCCAGCTTGTTGGTGTCGTCGTGATAATCGCGGCTGGCGAGGCGTACCTGCGCCTCGAGGTGATTGTTTTTTTGATAGTAGTTGCGCAGGCGCTCCATGGCACGCGACAGATGTTCGCTGCTTACCTTGGCGCCGCTCTTCAGCTTGGTGATCTTCTGGATCCGGCCAGGATCAAGGCCGGTGTCATCGTGAATCTTCACCTCGCCGATGCGGGCGACCGGCCCCTGGTCTACCAGGAAGGTGATGTCCATCTGTCGCGTGTCTTCATGCGGGGTCAGCTGATAGGTCACCGTCGCCTGGTAATAGCCGTAATCGGCAAGCACCTTGTTCATTCGCTGGAGACCGCTCTGGACGTCGTCATCGGCGAACAGCTCGCCGAGATCCAGCCGGGTGGCGTTGATCAGATCGCTGGGTCGCGGCGACCCGTTGTCCTTCAGCCCCAGAACTCGTATCTGGCCATTGAAGTAATTTTCTTTGGCGACGTAGGTGAGCGCGATTCCGCCCGCGACGTTGTCGGCCTCCACTTCGAGCGTGGCAAATCGCCCGGTGGCGTACAGCGTGCGCAGGCTTTGCTGAAGCTGCTCGCGGGTAAGCGGCTCATTCTCATGGATGGGCAGCAGATTCCGCAGCATGGCCGTGTCGGTCCCCGCGATGCCCCGAAAATCGATCTGCCGGATCGTCTGGCCTTCGTAGCGTGAAAGCGCGCTCATGTCATAGCCGGAGTTCTCCTGCGCACCGGGCTGGTCCTGTGTGGGAGGGTGCGATTGTGCTCGCGCCAGTGATGCAGTCGCCAGCAGAAGGGCAACGCACAAGGCTAGCCGGAACTGAGCTGCGAGCACTGGCTTCATGAACCTCACGCTGTATTCAGGTGCAGACAATCGCGTTTTCAGAATGGGTGCCCGAGGGCCATTATGCACTGCCTGCCAAGCCGGGAAGCGGTCGTCGGCCATGCCCCCCTCGAACCTGAGGTGAAGTTCCTATAATAAACAAGCAGGTTACCGGAAAGCAGGTCGATTGTTGGATTTCGCAGAGCGCTACTCCCGGCAAGTTCTTTTCCCGCCCATCGGAGCCGAAGGTCAGAAGCGGCTGGCGGCGGCCCGTATTGCCATCGTGGGTTGCGGCGCGACCGGATCGGCGTTGTCATCGCTGCTGGCCCGCGCCGGAATCGGCTATCTGCGCCTTATCGACCGCGACTATGTCGAGCCCAGCAATCTGCAACGGCAAGTGCTGTTTGACGAGGCGGACGCCGCCGAGAGCCTGCCCAAGGCCATCGCCGCCGCGCGCAAGATCAGCGCATTCAATTCCGAGATCGTAGTGGAGCCACACCCGGTTGATCTAACCCCGGATAATGCCGAAGAGTTGCTCGGCGGCGTCGACATGGTTCTGGACGGAACCGACAATTTCGAAACCCGATATCTGATCAACGACTACGCGGTAAGCGTCGTCGATTCCCTGGATCTATACCGCGGCCGTAGCTAGCTACGGAGTCACCATGACCGTTTTGCCGGGCGAGACCGCCTGCCTGGCATGCGTCTTTCCCGACTCGCCACGTGGCATCGTCGAGACCTGCGACACCTCAGGGATACTCAACTCCGCGGTCAATCTGATGGCGTCGATTGCCGCCACCGAGGCGATGAAGCTGGCCGTCGGCGCGCGTGACAAGTTACGTCGCACCTTGCTCTCCTATGACGTGTGGTCGAACGATCACGCGGAAATCAGCGCGGCCCGGCCTCGCACGGATTGCCGTGCCTGCCAGCAACGCGATTTTGTGCATCTGGCAGGCGAAGGCCGTCCCCACATCACGCTCTGCGGACGCAACTCCGTGCAGATTCACGAGCGCCAGCGTCCGGTAGACTTCGCCGAGATGACTCGTCGCTTAACGCTCACGGCACAGTCCGGCACAACGACTTCGTGCTGAAGTTCTGGCGTGACCCCTACGAGATGACGCTGTTTCCCGATGGGCGAGCCATCATCAAGGGCACGACCGACACGGCCATCGCGCGCAGCTTGTATGCGCGGTTTGTGGGGTCGTAAAAAGAACCGAAGTTAAGCGTTCCAGGGATTCACAACAGCTATCGAGAGATCTTCGAAATGTGCGGTATTACGCGTTGCTAATGTCGCGCGATGCGCGAGCGCGATACCCGCAATCAGGGTATCTCGCAACTCGCCGGGCCGGCCTTGTTTTTGCCCCGCGGCCATCAACTCGGCCGCCCGCCTGGCAGCCAGGTCATCGAAAGGCGCAACCCTGCCGCCTATGGCTTCGAGAGCAGTTTCCAAAGCATTCAGCAGAAGATCTCTGCGTCTGCCGGTCGCCATGATTTGCAATCCAAAGCGTACCTCAAACACAGTGACGGAATTCGTCCATACGGAAGCGGCTGGTTGGCTGTCGAGCCACTTAAGCACCCGATGATTCGGGCTCTCGCGCATTAATTCCGAGACAACGTTGCTGTCCAGGATTATCACGGCTTGAACTTGATTGGCTTGACGGGGTATCCGCGTAGTTCAGGTATCTCTTTATCCCAACCTAAACCGCGGAACAGGGCTGAGATCTCGCTACCCAGATTGCCGCTGCCTGCTTCTTCATTGGCGGCATTCCGCAGGATGTCACGCACTTCCTCCTCCATGCTTCGACCATGCCGGCGGGCACGCCGTTGCAGCTTGTTCTTTACTTCACTTTCGAGGTTGCGGACCACCAGTTGCGCCATATGCTTCGACTTTCTAATAAACGATATCATGATATCACAACCCAACTTGGAGCTGCTCCCCGTCACCGTCTGTTATCTTTTCCCTTCGCTTATTTACCGCTCACGACGCTGAGGCCTGAATGTCAGAAGCAACGCTGGTTGTTGACACCCGTCCCGAACCCAGCAAGTTTTTTCGCTGGCTGGTGCTGCTCGTGGTCAGCATTCCGATCTTCGGCAATTACTACGTCTACGACTGCGTTGAGCCGATCGCCGACCTGCTTTCCAAGCAGCTGCATTTTTCCGATAGCAACATCGGACTGCTGCAGGGCATTTACAGCGCTCCCAACGTCATCATGGTGCTGATTGGCGGTTTGATCGTCGATCGCCTTGGCACCCGCCGAGCCCTGATGTTGTTCGCCAGCATCTGCCTGATCGGCTCCGTGGTAACAGTTATGGCGCCGCATCTCTACGTCATGGCGACCGGGCGGCTCATCTTCGGCCTGGGTGCAGAGTCGCTAATCGTCGCCGTCACCACGGCAGTGGCGAAATGGTTTCGCGGCAAAGAGCTGAGCTTCGCCTTCGGCATCAACCTGATGCTGGCGCGCTTCGGAACCCTGCTGGCGCAGACCTCGCCGACCTGGGCGAAGGGCGCGTATGCCAGCTGGCGCACGCCGCTGCTCATCGCGGTCGGCTTCGCGGTAGTCTCGTGGCTCGGAGCGATTGCGTACTGGATTCTGGAAGCTTATTCCGAGCGGACCTACGCCCTGGGTGAGGGCTCGACCGATAAAGTGGTGCTGAAAGACATCTTCAAGTTCGGCGTTTCCTACTGGTACATCGTCGCCCTGTGCATCGTCTTTTACTCGGCCATCTTTCCATTCGAGACCTTCGGCATCAAGTTCTTCATGGACGCCCATGGCGCCTCTCGCCAGCTAGGCGGAAACCTGCTCGGGATGCTGACCCTGTTCACCATGTTTGGCACCCCGCTGTTTGGATTCTTTGTTGATCGCATCGGCAAGCGCGCGCTGCTCATGATGTTCGGTTCGGTGCTGCTCATCCCGGTTTACCTGATGATGGGCTACACCAGCGTGACGCCTGTACATTCCCATGGCCATGATGGGCTTCGCCTTCGCCTTGATCCCGGCAGTGATGTGGCCGTCGGTGGCCTACATTGTGGGACAGGAGAAACTGGGCACAGCCTACGGCCTGATGACCATGATCCAGAACATCGGACTCTTCGGCTTCAACGTGCTGATCGGCTGGGCCAACGATCACGCGGGTGCAAGCGCTGCGAACCCGCAGGGCTATCGCCTGGGAATGCAGATCTTCTCAATACTGGGATTCCTGGGGCTGACCTTCGCGTTCCTGCTGCGGCAGCGCGAACTTGGTCCGAAGGGACACGGCCTGGAGACGATTACGACCGCGCATCCGGCGGCGTAGTTGTTTCAGTGGAAGCCCGCGCATCATGCGTGACAAACAGGTGGAAGCCCGCGTATTCATGCGTGAACAAACAGGGTGAAAGCCTCCGCATGCATGCGTGAACAAACAGGGTGGAAGCCTCCGCATGCATGCGTGAACAAACAGGGTGAAAGCCTCCGCATGCATGCGTGACAAACAGGGTGGAAGCCTCCGCATTTATGCGGAGGTAACGGGCATCCTTGTTGTGCGAAGCGCTTTAGCGCCGGACGGTGGGAGCACACGCATTGATGCGTGGGAAAACGGGCCACATCGATCGACGCGCTGTAGCGCTGGGGTTGAAGGCCGCGGCTGAAGCCTTCGACCCTTGAAACGCTATTTTCCCCCGCATGCATGCGGAGCTCGCCACCTGCGCTCCCCACCTCTGGACTTGATTTGCTCTGACGGGCCCACCGCTGACTACAGCTCTCGCCGTCCTTCGATCGCCTTTTGCATGGTGACCTCGTCGGCGTATTCGATGTCGCTGCCGGCAGGAACCCCGGTGGCAATGCGCGTGACCTTCACGCCGGAGCCGCGAAACATCCGCGAAATGTAGGTTGCAGTGGCTTCGCCTTCGACCGTGGGATTGGTCGCGAGAATCAGTTCGTCGATGCTGCCCGACTGCACCCGGCGCTCGAGGTTGGCGATACGTAACTGTTCCGGGCCTACGCCGTGCAAAGGTGACAGCGCGCCGTGCAGCACGTGATAGACGCCGTTGTAATTGCGAATCTTTTCGATGGCAGCGATGTTGGTCGGCTCTTCCACCACGCACACCAGCCGCAGGTTGCGCGTCGGGCTGCTGCAATACACGCAGGGATCGACGTCGGTGATGTTGTTGCAGACGGTGCAGAGATGCAGGCTGGCCTTCACCTGGCGCACGGCGTCGGCCAGCATCTCGGCGTCTTCATCGCTGGAGCGCAGGATGTAAAACGCAAAACGCTGTGCGGTCTTGCTGCCCACGCCGGGCAGCTTCTTCAGTTCTTCGATGAGTCGAGCCATGGGCTCGGCGAAACGCGACAAGGCAGGCTCCTTACAGTCCCGGCAGGCCCATGCCGCCGAACATTCCACCCAGGCTGGACTTCATCGCGTCATCCACCTTCTGCGAGGCCTGATTGACCGCGGCGATGACCAGGTCTTGCAGCATCTCGACGTCGCCCGACTTCACCACCTCAGACTCGATGACGACGCTGAGCAGGTGTTTCTGCCCATTCATCTTTACCGTCACACTGCCACCGCCGGACGAAGCATCGACCACGATCTGCTGCATCTTCTCTTGCAGCTTGCCGGCCTGCTCCCGCGCCTGCGCCAGCATGTCCTGCAAATTGAAATTACCCATAGATGTGCCTCTTAACTGCGCTCTTTGAGATCGATGACCGTGCGAATCTCGGCGCCGAACGTATCCTGCATCTGCTTCACGACCGGATCAGACATGGCTCGGCTGCGCGCATTGGCTCCGTTGCCGCTTCCATTGGCTGGTCGGGATGCAGCGGCCGCGGGAGTGAATCCTGCGCCACCGGGCTCCATCTTGAAGCGCAACGGCCTGCCGGCAGCCTTCGCCAGCGCACTGTTTGGATCACGCGCTTGGGGCTTTCGCCGAGAGCCACGTCGATCATGCACCTGCGACAACGCGACCTTCACCAGAACGTCTGCGCCGCGCAGCGACCACTCGCCCTGCTCCAGGTTGTGCGCCAGCATCTGCTGCCCAGAGCTCTTCGAGCGCGTCCAGCACCGCTCCGCGCAATATGTCCAGCGGTGACTTCGCTTCGGAGGCGACGGGTGCAGGCGGTTCCGGTTCGACCGCTACCGCCGTTGCGGTGCCGGTCGCATGCCTCGCTCGGCTGCACTCGGCGTCGTGTGCGCATCGTCTCGACTCGCTTCAGCTTTCAGCTCAGATCTTGCGATTACGGTCCGATTCAAACGGCGAAGGCTTGGCGAACGGCGAAGCAGCCGTCGTCGCACGATGCAACCTCTGCAGCGTGCGCGACGTGCTGGCGGGCTGCGATGGCGCCGGTGCCGCAGTCGCGGTGCCGACGATGCAACTCGCGGTGCCGGCAGGGAAGAGGCGCCTCCGCGCGACGGCGAGCCTCCAGCGGACTTCACCGGCTCGCCGCTCAGCAGCTCTTCCAGCGGTAGCAAGCGCTGCGCGTGCACCAGCTTCAGCAGGCCAAGCTCGAGATGGAAGCGCTGCTCCTGCTTGTAGCTCAGGTCGCCGTGCGTGCGCAGCATGATCTGCAGGAAGCGGGCGAGGTCTTCTTCGCTGAAGCGCTTCGGCCACGCGCGCCACTCGCTCCCGTTCGTCGGTCGAAATCTGCAGGACGGGGAATCGCTGCCCGCGACCTTGGCGACCAGCACATTGCGCAGGAAGCGCACCATCTGCCGCGCAAAATGCTGGGCGCTCTGGCCCTCGACCAGCAGCTTGTCGACGATGCGCAGCACGTCTTCGACTGGATTGTTCGCGCGCCACCGCATTCATCACGTCTTCCAGCATGTCGGACGGGACTGTGCCCACCAGCCCGCGCACCACGTCGGCGCTGAGCGTGGTGCCGCAGCAGGCAATCGCCTGGTCCATGATGCTGAGCGCGTCGCGCATCGAGCCGTCGCCGACTTCGGCCAGCATCGACAGCGCGGCATCGTCAGCCGGCGATGCCTTCCTGCCCGGCGATGTCGCGCAACTGCTGGACGATCTCGTCAAAGCGCACCGCATGAAAGCTGAAGTGCTGGCAGCGCGAGCGAATGGTCTGCGGAATGTCCTCGGGCTGCGTCGTCGCCATCATGAAAATCACGTGCCCGGGCGGTTCTTCCAGCGTCTTCAGCAGCGCATTGAAGGCGGCGTCGGTGATCTGGTGGGCTTCGTCGAGGATGTAGATCTTGTAGCGGTCGCGCGCCGGCCGGTAGCGTGCGGCATCGCGCAGCTCGCGGATCTCGTCGATGCCGCGATTGGTGGCAGCGTCGATCTCGATCACATCCACCGCGTTTCCGGCGCGAATCTCGCGGCAGGAATCGCACACCCCGCAAGGCTCTGGCACCGGGTGGTCCTGCGACTGGCAATTCAGCGCCATCGCCAGAATGCGCGCGATGGTGGTTTTGCCGATGCCGCGATGTCCGCTGAAGATGTAGCCGTGCGCGATACGCTGCTGCTCGATGGCGTTCTTCAGGGTGCGGGTGACGTGGTCCTGCCCGATGACTTCGGAGAATTTTTGTGGCCGGTATTTGCGGGCAAGAACCTGGTAGCTCATGGAAGGAAAGTCTGATTATACGGCCCGCGAGCTGTGGATAGTTTCCGGACAGCGGTTGTCATCCTGAGCGAGGCCGCCCGTCTTGGCGACCGAGTCGAAAGGACCGCTATAGCCAGGAAGAAGTTTTGGCAAAGTAGGGGTCCTTCGACTCCTCCACCTCGCGTGCTCGGCGTCGTCGCTCAAGATGACATCGAACCGGGAGACGCTGAACAGCCGAACTACCGTTGGGCAGCCGCGTTGCCATTCGCTTTCGCGCGAACGCTGCGTTTCGCCGCCTTCTTCAGCTGCTTCTGCTTGCGTGCCTCGCGCGCCTTCTGCTTCTTCAGCTCCGCCGGCGAGTACATGCTGCCGCGGCACTTCTTGCTGCCGCAGTGGCAAGGAGCCTCATCGTCGCCATCATAAAGCCAGTAATCGTAGACCAGTTCCTCGCCCGCCTTGATGTTGCGAATGGCGTTGATATACACCCGTCCGCCGATCTCGTCGGTCTCGCAGTTCGGCTGGCAGGAGTGGTTCACGAACATCGCCATACCGTGTCCGTCGATAACGACGTCGCCCCTGCCGATCCCAAACAGGTAGGTGAAGGGCCGCCCTTCGTAACGCAGGTCGCCTTCGTCTTTGGTGATGCGCTCGCCCTCGTATTCCAGCAGACGAGTGCCTTTGGCCACTGGCTCGAGCGCAAAACAGCCGGCGGCATGAATGTCGGAGCTGCGAATAATCAGACGCGGGAAAATGGGAAATCTCCTGAGTTTTGCAGTATAGCGCAGCCGGTGGAGTACGCTTTTCAGGCTGCTGAAAAAGTCGAATGTCGGGTAGAGCTGGCCTTCAGGCCAGCGTCTATGCCTTGAAAATACTTGGGGGCTTTAGCCCCTGAGGTACTTCGAAGGGACTTTTTCAGCAGCCGGCTCTAGCCGCTGAGGTAAATTGGTGTGCTCAACCGCAGCGGCCAGAGCCCTCTTACATCACCAAGCATCAATGCACGCCGGAAGGCGCGCTCCACCCTCGTGACACACCGCCAAACCGGGTTCTCCGGGGTACGAACATCTGGATTGTGCGCGAGGTCACAGAAAAGTGTTCGATCAGGAGTTCACAATCGCTGCACAATTGCGTATCGTTGTTAAGCATCCTGGGTTAAGCATTCTGGAGGCATCGATGATTCACGTCATTATCCGGCATAAGGTTGCCGACTACGTGCAATGGAAGCAGGTGTACGATTCTCATCTGAACGGCCGCATGGGTGCAGGTGAAACCAGCAGTCGCATTTTCCAGTCGGTGGATGATCCCCGCGACGTGACCGTCATCTCGGACTGGGACAGCGTCGAGCATGCCCGCCGTTTCCTGGGTTCGGAGGATCTAAAGGCTGCCATGAAGAAAGCCGGCGTAGTGGGAAATCCTGATATCAACTACGTGCAAGACGTCGTCATGGTTCGGCGAACCTCGGCAGATTGAACTCAGCCCTGCTGTTTGCCTGGGTGCCCCATTCGGGCCGGGTTTGCCCGGGTGGGGACTTTCTTGCTCGACGATTCGTTCTGCAGCGGCGGCGAAATGCAGAACGGAAGGCGACTGCGGGCCGGGAAAGCGGTGCGTACCGTGTTTCGTGCGACGGTTTGGAGCACGGGCGCCCGCGGCGAAAATATTTTTTCTAACGGGTCGGGGAAATAACTTTGCGCAACGCATCTCACAATCGTTGACAAAGCTCTCCGAGCAAATACAATACCGCCTACTTACTCCTCGACAGGTTGAGACAACAAGACGTGACACAATCTGAAATAACTACTAACGTACTCCTGCAAACCGATTTCCCCGAACTCACTCTCTACGCTAGCGGTAAGGTGCGGGACATTTACAAAGTCGATACTGAGCACCTGCTGTTCGTCGCCACCGATCGCATCTCGGCGTTCGATTACGTGCTGGCGACCGGCATCCCGCAGAAGGGAAGAGTTCTCACCCAGCTTTCGCTGTTCTGGTTCGATTTCCTCAAGGGCATCGTCGCCAACCACGAGGTGACTGCCGACGTCGCCAAGTATCCGCCCGAGCTGCAGCAGTATGCCGACCAGCTGCGCGGACGCTCCATGCTGGTGATTCGCGCCAACATGGTCAATGTCGAATGCGTGGTGCGCGGCTATCTCTCCGGCTCCGGCTGGAAGGAATACAAGAGCACCGGCGCGGTTTGCGGCATCCCGCTTCCGGCCGGCCTGCGCGAATCAGACAAGTTGCCCGAGCCGATCTTTACGCCTTCAACCAAGGCGGTCAGCGGTCATGACGAGAACATCTCGTTCGACGAAATGGTGAAGATCGCCGGCCCCGAGCTGAGCGAAAAGCTGCGCGACCTGAGCCTGAAGGTCTACACCGCGGCGCGCGATTATGCCGAAACCAAAGGCATCATCATCGCCGACACCAAGTTTGAATTCGGCCAGACGCCGCAAGGCCTGGTCCTGGCCGACGAAGTGTTGACTCCCGACTCCTCGCGCTTCTGGCCGGCCGACAAGTATCGGCCCGGAGGAGCTCAGGAGTCGTTTGACAAGCAGTACGTACGCGATTACCTGGAATCGATCAAGTGGAACAAGCAACCGCCGGCCCCGGGGCTTCCGCCGGAGGTTGCGCAGAAGACGAGCGAGAAGTACATCGAAGCCTACACCCAGCTCACAGGGCGGCCCTTACCTGTTTAGAACAGCACCATGACACTCGGTCTCTCCATTCTGGATTGGGGAATCGTTCTTGTTCTGCTGATTTCCGTCCTGAGTGCAGCGGCCCAGGGCTTCTTCTATGAGCTGTTTGCTTTAGCCGGAGCAGTCGTCGGATATCTGGTGGCGGCATGGGAGTATCCCCGGCTGGCCGCCTGGTACATGCGCTACATGAACTCGGGGTGGGCGGCCGACATCGCCGGGTTTCTGACCGTGTTCCTCGCGTTTACGTTGCTGGGCGGCGTGGTCGGAAGAATCACCCGCTTGGCGGTGCACGGCGTTGGTCTGCGCTGGTTTGATCGGGTTTTAGGAGGGCTGTTTGGAGCCATTCGCGGGGTTGCCGTCTGCACCGTGATTGTTATGGCGCTGGCTTCGTTCAGCCCGACGTCACCGTACCTGCAGAACTCGCGCTTTGCGCCATTTCTGCTGGTGACGGGCAGGGCATTGATATGGGCAGCTCCGGCCGAGCTGCGGCAGCGCTTCCACGATGGGTGGAACCTGTTGCGATCGGTACCGGAGCATGTTGAAGGTGCGAGCTGACGTTGCGGACGTTGCCCGATGCGGCGGCAACGAAATGCATTACTACTAGTCTGACGGATTCATGAGAGAGGGTTTGTGAAAGATCAACTGGAAGCTCTAATCATGCAGATGTACAAGAGCGGCATCCTGTATAACGAAGCGGTTCGCGAATTCAAGAAGAAGTTTATCCTCGCGGTGCTTCAGGAAAACAAGGGCAACCAGTGCAAGGCGGCCCGCCAGCTCGGAATGCATCGCAATACCCTCAGCCGCACCATCGCCGAACTCGGACTCGACATCAAGGAGCTGCGTGGCGTCACCCGGCGTCCGCCGCGTAGTGCCCGCTCCTACAGCCTCGACAAGCGTGCCGCCCGCTGAGCAACACCAAAGTTCTTGCCAATAACCAGTGGGAGCATCTCGCTCCCGTTCGTCTTCTCCTCTTTAGGCTGTCATCCTTCCGGAGCTGTCATTCTTCCAGAGCTGTCATTCTGAGCGCAGCGAAGAACCTGCTTTCCTTCCCCTGCCAACCAGGCACGCTGTGTGCGAAGCTCCGCGTCAGGGCACGACCTGAGTCGTCCCGCCCAACTCCACCTTCCCGAGCCGTCCTCTTCCGGAGCCGTCATTCTTCCCGAAGCTGTCATCCTGAGCGAGCCGTCATTCTTCCCGAGCTGTCATTCTGAGCGAAGCGAAGAACCTGCTCTCCTTCCCCTGCCAACCAGGCACGACAGATCAGGAAGGCTGTGCCCGGACCCGAATCGTCACCAGGGAATTTATTGCCTGCAATAAAAAACGGGAGCTTGTCGCTCCCGTTTAAGTTGGTGACCGCGGTCGCTACTGCTTGTGCGTTGTGTGGTGAGCCGGCGCCGCCGTCGAAACCGGGTTGCCGTTCTTGTCCAGCAGAACGCCATCCGTAAAGGTCATCATGAACGGATTCGGAGTGTAGCTGGAAACTGTTCCCTGGAAGAAGATCGAAGCTCCGGCCTGCGGCACCAGCTTGGTGGGGAGAGGCTTCGCCATCGCTACCGTGATATCGGCCTTTTTGGCATCGATGTCATCCTCGCTGCCGGCCAGTTG
Source organism: uncultured Acidobacteriaceae bacterium (assembly GCA_963809865.1). Lineage (GTDB taxonomy): Bacteria > Acidobacteriota > Terriglobia > Terriglobales > Acidobacteriaceae > CAVVDY01. The sequence continues at coordinate 160,675 of CAWELL010000002.1, forward strand.
CAGACTGCTGGCGCTGGCACTGATAACGCTGGCGCCCAGCTTCACTGCCTTGTCTTTGAGGGCGGTCCATACCGTGTCGGCGGCGGTCTGATTACCCGACGACAGCACCAGTTGCCACTCGGCAAAACTCATCTTCTTCGGATCCTTGCTCTTCACCAGGTCGGCGGCCTGCTCAGCCGGAGACGGCGGCGGCGGAGCGGCAGCTACCGTGAAGCCCTGCGGCGGCATGATGCTGGGGTTGCTGGTCGCATCGTTTACCAGCTCCTGCCAGCCTTGCTCGGAGCCGTGATAGCGAATGTACTTCTTGCGTCCGTAGTCGAGAATCTGGGCCTTGCCATCGCCCTGGGCCAGATTGGCGGCCTTAACGATGTACCAGAATCCTTCTGGATTAATGGGCTTGGATTCCAGATCCGCCTGGGCCAAGGGATAGATGTCGGCAATGTTCGGCTGGCTTTCTTCCGAGACGGCTTTGCCGAAATCTTTCGATGCCTCCGGATAGGTCTTGTTCTGCAGCGCCACGAATCCCAGGCCGCCCTCGAAGATGGCGCCCAGCTCGTTGTGCAGCTTGGTGAAATCGGCGTCACTCATGCCTTCCGGCTTGGCCAGGTTGGGCAGCGCCTGCTCGCCTTGGGTGGCATATTTCTGAATCAGCGGAAGATTCTGCTGCAGGTTCTGCGCGGTGATGGTGGCCCGGTAGGTATAAGTGAGGATGGCCAGAGCGCGCACATTGTTCGGATCCATCTGTAGAATCCGGTTCGCCGCGTCGATCATCTTCTGCACGTTGCCGGCCTGCTGATACGCCGCCATCAACTGCTCGGCGGCGTCGATCTTCATCACACTGTTGGGATAGGTCTGTATGAAAGCTTCCAGAGCCTGCGCCTTGGCATTGGGATCCTGCTGCTGAATGGCGTTGACGTACGCGTTGTATTCGGCAGGGTCCTTGATCTCTTTCTTTTGCGTTGCCTGGCCTGATGCCGCCTGACTCGAGGCTTGCGGTACGAATCCGGTGGCAGCTGCAACCAGCAACATGGCTATCAAGAACTTCTTCATTCGCGTGGCTCCTTCGATCTTAGGAACAGATGACGACCTTAACCCAATCCTTAACGGCGCGTTCTTCCTGACCGGCACGAACTTTCCAGGGACGACCGGATGGTCGCGGAAACTCTTACAGATTTCGCAGGAACATCGGGGCGCAGAAAGCGGGATTATAAGGATGTACTCCGACTAAGGCAAGCTACCGGCATTCGCACCTTCGTCCCGGCTTCTTCGATGCCGAGGTACCTTAGCCGGATGTGCGCCTTACCGAAAGCTGGTCGCGATCAAGAAATCGTAACACGAAACCGCTGCCGGGTTAAGTGTCAGCGCTTCCCGCCCAAGCCACCGCTGGATAACCTGGACCGCATCCGGTGCACGCCAAAACCCCGGGTACCCACCGGACTGGTTCTCATGAGGCATGGGGATTTACCGTAACTTACGGTTTCAGTCTGCTCCTGCGGAATCTGCTTGCAACTTTTTGTTGTTGGTAGAGCAACTCACGTCGACGGTTTAACTTCTCATGGCCGAATTGATGGACAGGAAGGGAATTTATGAACTTGCAGAGGCCTCCACCCCTTTGAGAAAGACCGCATAAGTCGTGGCTGTGATCGCGTAGCTAGCAACTCTAGATCCCGAACAGACACGCTCAAGCTTGCCCTCCGGAAGTTGGAAGCTGGTGCCTGGCCCCGCGATGCCCTTCGCCAGCGAACCGGGTGCCGGAGCGCCCACATGGCCCGCCGTTTGGGAAATGTGGGATTCGACCACTGCTGCATGTCGTCAAGATCAGGGCGCTGAGAACATGTTTCGTTATCCCATAATTGCAAAATGAAGGCAATTACGGACCACTCCGCCGGGTGCCCCACTCATTCCTTCGTTTGGAATGAGTGGGGGGTCGCACAGGCTCGGAGGCGCTTATCTGGATGGTGAAAAGGATCGGTCGATGTGGCCTCTGTGTGGCGGAGATCCAATCGTCCTCGATCCCACTCATCCGAACCGAACGGATGAGTGGGGCACCCGGCGATATTACGACAGTTATGGCGCAGAACGCCGCAAACAGAGCCATGCCAGCGGAAACACGATGCCACCGCAGACGAGAACGAACGGGAAACCCAGCGCGAAATCGTGTGGTAGATTATGGTGAAATCAGAGGAATCAAAATGGCTATCGCTTGGCGCAAGATCTTCAAGGGCGCGCCACAAAAGACTCATCTTCCCGCAAATCTCTTCCCCTACAAATTCGAAACGCCATGGCCTCAACCGGCGTTCGAGGAATGCAGTTTCTACCACTCGCTAGATTTCCCAGACGGAGAGTCAGTCAGTGGCGCGTGGGATATTCGCGGCAACTTCGCTAACTACATCGGCGGTTATGACGTCAAGGGGAAGACCCTCTTTGATGTCGGCACCGCTTCAGGCTTTCTAGCGTTCGAGGCTGAGAAGGCCGGTGCTATCGTCACCGCAACGGATGCCTACTCGGTGACCGAACTGGAACGGCTACCGTTCAGTCACTCTCTGCACCACCGCGATCGTAAGACTTGGGCCAAGCAGGGCGACAAATGGCTCGTCATGCAGAAGAATGGTTTTTGGTATTCCTGGCACAAGAACCGGAGCAACGTCAAAGTCATCTACGCTCCGCTTGAGCGCCTGCCGTATTGGGGGCAGAAATTTGACGTTGTGCTGGCTGGTGCGATCTTTGAGCACCTTGGCAATCCGATCGGCGTTCTTGACACTCTTGCGGGGATGGCGAAAGAGGCCGTTATTATCGCCTTTACTCTGGTCGCGGATACAGATGCCCAGGTTCTCGAAACCGCGAACGACTGGAGCAACCCGGCCGATAGCCACAGCTTCACTTGGTGGACCGTCAGTCGCGGACTCTACAACCGCGTGTTCGACAATCTGGGCTTCGATGTCACCTACGTCAACGCCCCGGCGAAATGCAATGCCGTTGGCGTAGAGCGTCCGACGATAATTGCAAGACGTCGTTGAACGTTGTAGTTCAGCCCGCGACGCCACGGCACGGCAACGGTGCGCCTGCCGCGGCGAATCTGCCGGGTGCCCCATTCATTCCTTCGTTTGGAATGAGTGGGGGGTCGCACAGGCTCGGAGGCGCTTATCTGGATGGTGAAAAGGATCGGTCGATGTGGCCTCTGTGTGGCGGAGATCCAATCGTCGTCGATCCCACTCATCCGAACCGAACGGATGAGTGGGGCACCCGGCTAAGACTGGTGTCGGGACGGATCGCGAAGATGTTCCGCGACAAAACCCTTACATCTCGGTGTGGCCGCCGCCGCAGTACCAAGTGCAAAACCACCGACACCCCTGCCCACGCCCACAGATTTCCGTACACGCTTCCACGCATGGCGAATCCCAGGAGCTAGAGGGGCTAACCGTAGCTGGTTGCGAGAGGTTAGGGCCGGCCTGATTGACGCGGTAGTTGCCAAATTTTCGGTCAAGGGCTAGTTCAGCAGTAAAGCCTGGTGTCATGGTTCTCCTTTTTTGTAGAACACAATCTAGCCGGTGGGGCACCGGACCCGGCTCGCCAGGACCCATCTGGCTAAGACTGGTGTCGGGACGGATGTCTGCGTCGCAGAGATGTTCCGCGACAAAACCGTTACATCTCTGTGCCGCCGCCGCAGACCAAGGTGCAAAACCCACTCGCAGCCCCAATGATCCCCGAACAGTTTTGGATACATTCTTCGCGGCAGGGCGGAGCCGAGGGGCCAGCGGGGCTAACCGTAGCTGATTTCGAGAGGTTAGGGCCCGCCGGATTGACGCGGCAGTTAAATTTCCGTCTAGGGCTAGATCATCCAAACGGTGCCGCAACCCCCAATACAGTTACTGCTCCCACCGCCGCTAGCAGTACCGTAGAAGTCACCGTTCGTATCAAAAGTCACGTTGCTGGCCGGGTATGCCCCATCGCCGCCTCCGGTGAAATCGTGCAGTGAGGCGTACTCCCACCCATTCTGTGTGGTGGTCAGCTTGAAAACACTTCCGATAGGCTGATGGGGCTTCACCGTTAATTTTTTTTGCTTCGCCTATCATAAGTTTCTCCTTTCCCAGGCGGTCCTTCCGTCGGTCGGTGTGACCTGTGTTCTGAATTGACGTTGCAGTGCTTTTCCGAAAGGCCAATTTTCACCGACCCGGGTCGACTATCTCGCAAGCTGAGCGGTACAGTGGGCGCGTCGCGGAGATCGGCGACAAAAACCCTAACATTGTGTGCCCCCTGCATCATTGCGTGCTCGAAAAGCCGCACCCACCAATCCGGCACAGACTGATCACCGGTATGGAATCCTCGCTAGCGGGGCTAACCATAGCTGGTTTCGAGAGGTTAGGCCCGGCCTGATTGCCGCGGTAGTTGCCGCGGTACTTGCCAAATCTCCGGTCGAGGGCTAGTTCAGCAGTAAAACCTGGCGTAGTCATTTCCTGTTCCCCTTTTCTTTTACTCACTAGATTAACGGTCATAGTATGGTCACAATTTGTCACCAGACCCCAACTTGCGGTCACGTTCGCCCGCTTGTTCCCACCCCTACGCCCAAGGCGACCCACGATGCACGGTTCTTCGACTTAATGCTAACACTGCCCAAAGAGGGCGAAAACCGGAAGCGCCAATCACATTGGCATTGAACCGAGTCGGGGCGCAAGCGGTTGAGCAATATGGTCTTTTGTCAAATGAACAGACTCAATGGACGTTCAAAGGGTGGAATATCGGCCCGAGCGTGAATACACCACCGTGAATGCCTGCATGGGCAAGACCTCAACTCCACCTGAATGTCGTAACTCGATTCTGAAGTATGGATTAGTCGCTCCGTCAGCGAATGCTACTTGCGGTAATTCTACGTCCATGTCGAACACCGACTGGTAGTGGTAAAAAATATCCATGTAGAGGCGACAGGGTCACACGAACGAGACTCGTCGGTCACATCAACCCGGCAGAAGAATTTCTCGGTCACGTCGGTGCTGCGATTGGTGTAGGTGAAGACGACGTTCACCACGTTGCGCGTGCCGCTCAAAGACGAGGGGCGAACGCCCACCCCGGTGAGCGAAGCGTTGCGCGCGAAGGACGCGGCCTCAAGCGCGAGAGGCTGAGTAGCGGCACCAGGTAGTAAAGCGCGATAGTTGGTCGTTTGCGATGGTTGTCCGTCATCTGCATGATGCGGTCAAATAGTTCCTCGGCAGCAGGCGCAAACTCCTTGGCGGAGTCTTCTCGGTTTGGGAATCGCCTTGATCAGCGTGTCGCGGTCGAACGAATAAATCTGGTCGAAGATTACGATGGGCACCATCAGGCCGTTGCACATCTGCGGCGGAGCGATGGGACCTTTCATGCCGATGACAGTCAAGTCGACGGCCGCGGCCGTGGTCAGAGAGTGCCTGCTCTTGGGCCCATATTGCACTGGCGAGCTGCCAATCCGGCGACTAAAAACGCGATTACAAAGAGAGATGCAGCAGAAGAAGGTTCATCGCTGGAAATATGCTTCCAAGCTACTCGATGGTGCCTGTGTTTTGGCGGGGCATGGGCAAATCTTTTTCGAAGAGAGTAGGGAAGCGCGCCTCAATTCTGCCGATGGCATAGATCCACGACGGTGAAGCAGCGGCTCCGCCGTTGCCCGCCGGGACGGTGCCGCAGGTGGAGCAGGCTTGGGGGAAACGGCCTGGGCGGCGGCCTGGCACAGAAGCTGCCACCGGGGCGGGCTGGTCATCCCGAACGGCGGATGGGTTTGCGGTTCGGTCTTGAACTTCAGTGTGGGCTTGCTCCATCGTGAGTTCTCCTTAGAAAGGTTTCGTGTTGGCGTTGCTCATCGCGAGAAGGTCATCCAGCGGTTCAGGGCTGCGGCTCGCTTCTCGCATCCACTGCAGGGCTTGATGCCCATGGCATAGGTCGTTTTCTTGACCACGTCTCCAAGGCCGATCTCTTCTTCGAGGAGAAATCCGGGAAGCCGCAGGCGATGGACCGGCCGTTCGTCCTGTTTCGGCTGCGCTGTGCGCTGCTTCTTCATCCTGCTCTCTCCCTAGTTCCTGCTGATGGCTTCATAAGCCGCCATGCATCGAGCAAGGGTGGGGCAATGGTGCGGCGCGGTGGCCGGCCGGCTTGAGTGACCGCTAACTTGATCTGGGCTGCGGTGGCTCTGGGAAACTCAGACCACAGCAGCGCGATAGCGCCGGTCACAAAAGGCGCTGCGGCGCTGGTGCCGCCGGAGGTTTGCGGCTTGTCCCCAGCCCCGAGGCTGACAATGTCTTGACCGGGCGCAGCCAGACCCCATCGGCCGATGGAACTTCCCAGGTTCGACTCCGCTGTGGGCCTGCCCTGAAGATTGCAAGCGACAACCGGGATGACCCAGGGATGACGGGTGATGGCGGAACTGCCCACAGTGCCCTGGTTGCCTGCTGCCGCGACCACCAGCACTCCTCGCTGGGCGGCATAATCCAGGGCCTGCTCCAACTGGTATTCCCCCGGGACGATGGCTGGGTCAGGGCCGCACTTAAGTTAATGACGTTCGCGCCCGCGCCAATGACGTCGGTAATGGCGGTCGCGAGTTCTTCCGGATGTAGCACTTGGCATCTGCACATTTGCGGCAGTTAGGCAAAAATCGGACGAGGAGAAGTCTATTCGGGACAGATGGAGTCGCTCAAGAACCCCGTTTGGCGCAAAGCATACCCGCTACGAACGTTCCGTGCATAGGCGACACTACTCGCAAGCGAGAGATGGCTATGAGTGTCCGGGAACTTCGCGGATGTGACCTCCGGAAAGGTCTGGGGGTCCATCGACACCGGGCCGTCAATCAATCCGATTATTACCTGAGACCTTCCGCTTGACCGGGTAATCAGGCGATCTAGTGTGAAAAGCTCCAGCGGCCTCATAGGATTCGTCGGTTATTTCGGGTGAGGTCGGATGTTAACCGAAATGGCTCCGGCGTGACATAATAATTTGTAAAGACTTGATAGGCGTTGGCGATGACCCAGCGAACGATGGGCAACAACGTGGCGGACGCACAGGATCGTGCCGGATCTCCGACTACGCCAGTTAGGTATAAGAGCTGGGCGTTTTCTTCGTGGAAAGTGCCCGAAACTTTGTAATTGGCCCTGTTTCTTTCGCGATGCCAACAAAACGGCGCCCGGATTTCTGCCCGTTCATCCTGCCAAGTCCTTGACTAGGTCCCGGCCCCAGTTTCAACAAAATAGCTGGCGCAGCAGGCGATCACACTCAATTGTGCGCCAGGCGTCACTGAGTGCTAATTGTTATGACAATGTTACCGGTTCCCGGCCCCGTGCTCGGCTCGGGATGCCCTCCGCTACGGCCTCCGCTTCGCCGGGTGGCAGTGTCGGATTGAAAACCTTCCGCAGCCGAAAACATCCTGCTCGCCGGCGATTTCAAGCTACCCGCCACCCTGCTTGTATAACCGCCAAACTTAGTTATGATGGTTAGACATTTAGGAGGCTTTCCCATGACTGAAATCCAGCAGCTGGTTGATCGATACGAACAGACCATGAGTGGTGACGCCTGGTATGGCGATCCGGTTTGGAAGATCCTGGAGGGCATCGACGCGCAGTGCGCCGCCGCGGAGCTACTTCCGGGAACTCACAACATCTGGCAGTTGGTGATGCACATGGAGTTCTGGGAACGGGTAGCGGTGCGCAGGTTCTCCGGGCCAGTGAGCCCGGACGAAAAAGACCCGGGAAATTTTCCAGCTACGCCGACGCCGAACCAAGCCGACTGGCAGAAGACTCTCGACAGCTTTCGCGCCTCCAATCGCGAATTTAAGCAGGCCATCTCCCGGCTTGACTCCAGTATCTTGGACAGCAACACGCCCGGCCGACAGCGCACCTTCCGCTACGAACTGGTAGGCGTCATCGAGCATCACATCTATCATGCCGGCCAGATTGCAATGCTAAAGAAGGCATATTCGGCGCGAGCAAGGAAGGTTTAAAAGGGCACGGCTTCACAGGCTGCGGGAAAACTCGGTGTGGCGACCATTCGCGTCAGGGCACGACCTTGGTCGTGCCGACAGGCCTCTATTTTTTTTGTTGCGAGCGGACTTCAGTCCACGAGCGACCTTCGCTTTCAACTTTTCAGCAGCCTCTTCGGCAGTGCCGCACTGCCAACAAGATTCCGGGGCTCTGGCCCCTACGGGATTCTAATGAGAAGTTTTCCGGCAACGACGCCGGAAGCCAAAGCATTTCAGGCTTTTAACATCGCGCTATAATCTCGGGATGCGCTTGTAAGACGAATTCTCGCTAAGCGCAACGACTGAAGCATGACTGAACATATCAAGAGAAAGCTCGAACAGGAGATTCAGGTCCTGGAGCACGAGCTGAACCACGAATTACCCAAAGAGCTAAAGAAAGCTGTAGCCATGGGCGACCTCAGCGAAAACGCCGAGTATCACATGGCCAAGCAGCGGCAGGAATTCGTGCGCGCCCGCCTCGGCCAGCTCAAGAAGCGTATGGGCGACCTGTCGATGGTCAACATGGCGAACATCCCCAGGGATCGCGCGGCCATCGGATCGACACTTGTGGTGTTCGATTCCACCAAGAATGAAGAGATCGAGTACAAGCTGGTGACCAGCGAAGAGGCCGACGTAACCAAAGGCCTGATCTCGACCAGTTCGCCGATCGGACGCGCGCTGATGGGCAAGAAAGTTGGAGACGTCAGCGAAGTCGTAACTCCGACGGGCAAGCGCGAGTTGGAAGTGTTGAAGCTCCTTACCATCCACGACGAGGCGTAGCGGTTATGACGTGGACCAGCGCGGTCGGACGATCCTGCAAATGGCTGTTGTACAAAATTGTCCACGGCCTCGCGCTGACCCGTATCTCGCCTAACGCGCTCACCTTCATCGGACTGCTGATCAACATCGGCGCCGCGCTGCTGTTCGGCTTCGCCAACGCCGAGAACCAGCGCCGCTTGTTCTTCTATGCCGGGCTGGTGATTATCGGCGCCGGCATCTTCGATATGGTGGACGGCCGAGTCGCCCGCGCTACTAACCAGGTCACGCAGTTCGGCGGATTCTTCGATTCCGTCATCGACCGCTACAGCGATGTCGCACTGTTCTTTGGCTTGGTGGTGTATTACGCGCGCGCCAATCGTTTTCTCTATGTCGTGCTCTCAGCGTTTGTCATGGTCAGCTCGGTGCTGGTGAGCTATGCGCGCGCACGCGCCGAGTCGCTCATCCCCAGTTGCAAAGTTGGATTCATGGAGCGGCCCGAGCGCATTGTGCTGATCATCATCGGCGCGCTGTTCAATCGCATGGCTCCCGTGCTGTGGGTCATCGCGACCATCAGCACCATCACGGTTATTCACCGCATCCGCTACACCAAGCAGCAGCTCGCGTTGATCGAGCCTCCGCCGGTTCGGGTTCGTCCCGACCCCATGCGCTTTGAAGAGATCGTTGGATAAAGTAATACGCGGCTTGCACGCCGTCTGAAGTGCTCAGAAACTCGCAGATTTTCACGAATTTCATCGAAAAGGTATGGGTTTTTCGCGAGAAAATGGGTGTTTTTTGCGCCCTATTTGGCCGTTCGCCCTCTGAGGTCTCGAGCTTGCGATGCTGGGAAATCCCTCAAAATGGTCGAAATTTTGGCCTATAAATCCGCCGAAATCTGGCGTTTTCTGCGCAAATCTTGTGAAATTCGAAGTTTTTGAGCCCCTGCATCCAGCGAATTGCCGCCAAATGCGCCTTCTACGCTGGGCTGGCGGCGGGAGGAGTGCCTGCCGCAGTGGTCGCCTGTCCGCAGTACGGACAGCAGGCGTAATCGTTCCTGATCGGCTGACCGCAACTTGGACAAACCGGCGCCAGCGCGTAGCGACAACGCGGACAAAAGCGGAATGAATCGTTGACCGCAAATCCGCAGCCCGGACATTGCGTCGGCAACGGCTTGCGCAAAATGAAGTACAGAATGAATCCGATGAGGTTGGGTACGAACAGCGCGATCAGCGTCCAGAGCGTTGGACTCATGCCGCGCCGCGCCGCGTCACGATTCACGTAGCTCAACAGCAGAACGAAGCAGATCACGAAGGCGCCGCAAAGCAGGATCAGCACCGGTATCATCGGCCGAGGTACACCACGGTCGTGCGCTACCGGAAAGAACGATGCGATGGCAGTGCAAATTCCGAGCGTAAATGCCAGAAACCAGCCAAACTCGGGGATGACAGACAATTCAGTTCGAAATGCAGATTTGTGTTCGCTCATAGCAACTCTTCCTTGACGCGCGCGGTCAGCCAGTCGGTTCGCGCCGGATTCGAAAGTGGATGGAAGACCAGAAGTCCTACGGCCATCGCGATTGCCGGAGCCAGCCAGAAAACAACCAATGCGGTTGCGATGATCCACGGCGCAACGTGAATCTTGTCTGCCAGCCAGCCGCTAAGCTTCAATCCGACGAAGGCTGCGCCTGCCGACCACAACAAACCGAGACAGAACGAAATCCCGATCAGGAAGTTGCGCGCCTCGTGGTCGCGCAGTTCGGCGGCGCGCTGGCGAACGCGCATTTGCGTTGCACTGACCAGCGCCGAGCTCGCCATGACCGGCTCGGCGCGCAGCGCACGCTCGGCAAACTCAAGCCCGTCTGCGAAACCGGAACATTCGCCGCAGCCTTCCAGATGCGACGCCAGCCAAACCGCGTCGTCGCCGCTCATCCCTTCTATGTCGCGCAGCAACACGAGTTCGCGCGCGCGCTCGTGATCGGAGTTGCTCATCGCGCGCCTCCTTTCAGCGCCGGGCGAAGTGCGATCACTCCGCGGTACAGGCGCGTTTTCACCGTCGCAACCGGTATGTGAATCAACTTGGCGATCTCCTCAAGCTTCATTTGTTCGTGGATGCGAAGGGTCAATACTTCCCTGAAGATAGCTGGCAATTGTTGCAGTGCTGCTTCAAGTCGTGCGCTGGCTTCGCCGGCAGCCGCCTGGTCGAAGGGAGACGGTCGCGCGTCGGTAACTTCGAACGGCGCTCCGTATTCAGCGTCTTGCATTTCGTCGAGGCTGGCAGGGGAGCGGCGGCGCAGGTGGTCGATGGCCACGTTATGCGCGATGGTCAGCAGCCAGGTCACGAAGCGGCTTTTGCCGTCGTAGAGGTGGCCTTTCTCCAGCACCCGCATCCAGGTTTCCTGGAAGAGGTCTTCGGCGGTGGCACGATTTCCGGTCAGGTGCAGCAGGTAGCGGAGCAGGCGATGCTGATACTGCGCGATGAGGGCATCGAGCAGGTCAGGATCGCGCTGGCGCAAGCCACGAGCTATGCGGGCCTCTTCGGTCTCCATCGAAAGCAGCGCACTGAAGGCGGTGACGACCATGCTATCCGGGTATACGGATGAAGAGGAGAAAAAGTCTCAAGAGCCGCTATTCGCTTTTCGCGATTCGCCCTTCGCCACATGGGATCAAGCGAAGTCCCAAAACTCGTCGTTCCGCATAGGAGAAATTTTCTCGTCCGGATATTTGTAAAAGCCATCCAACGCGACGCTGGAACCGGGCCAGAATCTGTGTTTTAGAAATCCTTGGATAACCACCTGAATGCCGCCGCTGGGATGAGGTAGCACTATCAAGGTAATGGTTCCTGTTCTCGCTCCGAGTGTGACTTCCTCTGAAAAATCTTGATGCTGAGTTCGGCAAACGGAAGTCGCCGGAGAGTCTCGCCACGTTCGTGAACCATTGCTCGAAATTTGGTGAGTTCGGCTTGAAAGCTCATCTGAGTCTGTGTCAGGACACTCCATGATCCCACGAACGCTAGGCGGGGGGTAGCACTTCTGGCGAAAAGCGAAAAGCGAATGGCGAACAGCGGCTCTGCTTCTTTCCTCGTTTACAATCATCTGTTTGTACATACCCTGAAATTTCATTCTGTAGAGCGGAGCGTTAGATTGCCTGACACTATTTATGACGTAGCCATCATCGGCAGCGGCCCTGCCGGATACACTGCCGCGATTCGCGCCGGTCAGCTGGGCCTGAAGACTGCATTGATCGAAAAGGATTCCTATCTCGGCGGCACCTGTTTGCACGTGGGCTGCATTCCCACCAAGGCGCTGCTGTTTAACGCCGAGGTGTACGACCACGTGAAGGAAGGTTCCGAGCTTGGGCTGGAGAACACCGCCGGCGTAACCCTGAACTGGGACGCGATTCAGAAGCGCAAGCAGGGAATCGTCGACAAGCACGCCAAGGGCTTGCAGTTCCTGATGCGCAAGAACAAGGTCACCGTCATCGAAGGCTACGGAAAGCTGACCGGCCCGGCGAAGAATGGCATTCACACCGTCGATGTCGAGTCGAAGAACGGCAAGTCGCAGGTGCAGGCAAAAAACATTCTGCTATCGACCGGCTCCGTCGCGCGCATGCTGCCCGGAATGCAGGCGGATGAACAGATACTGACCAACATCGAAGTGTTAAGCCTGAAGACGATACCCAAATCGCTGATCGTGATCGGCTCAGGCGCCGTAGGCGTGGAGTTCGCCAGCATCTACAAGTCGTTTGGCGCCGAGGTGACCATCCTCGAGATGCTGCCACGCTATGTGCCGGTGGAGGACGAGGAAATTTCCAAGGAACTGATGCGCGTCTATCGCAAGCGCGGCATCAACGGCTTCGTCAACGCCAAGGTCGAGAAGGTGGAGAAGACGAAACAGGGCGTGAAGGTGACCTTCACCGCCGATGGCAAGCAGCAGACATTGGAAGCCGAGAAGGTGCTGGTCGCGGTCGGTCGCGCGCCGCGCACTGACAACGTGGGCATCGAGAAGACCAAGATTGAAGTTGAGCGTGGCTTCGTGAAGACCGACAAGTTCATGCGGACGGCAGAGCCGGGAATTTACGCCGTTGGCGACATCGTTGCCGGATTCCCGCAGCTGGCGCATTCCGGCGGCATGGAAGGTATCGTCGCCGTTACGCACATGGCGGGCAAGCCGGTGAAGCCGATCAATGTATTGCGCATTCCGAACGCCACGTATTGCCATCCGGAGATCGGCAGCGTTGGCCTGACCGAAGCCAAGGCGAAAGAAGCCGGCTACAACGTCAAAGTCGGCAAGTTCCCCTTCACCGCCAACTCGCGCGCCAGCATCGTGGGTTCGCACGAAGGCTTCGTGAAGATTGTCGAAGATACGAAGTATGGCGAGATTCTGGGTGTGCATATCATCGGGCCGATGGCGACGGAGATGATTGCCGAGTCGGTGGTTGCGCTGGAGATGGAAATGACCGCCGAGGAGCTGGCCAACACCATCCATGCGCATCCCACGTTGTCGGAGGCGATGCTCGACGGCGCCAACGCGGTATTCGGCATGGCCATTAACGCATAGGCGGAGCGCACCACAGAGAAGATCGACGCCGTTGGTTTTGCCCTCCATGACGTGGGACACCTGAGCACCCACATTTCCCAAACGACGGGAAATGTGGGCCACCGCCAGATCATGCAGGCATTGAGCCGGGACAGACATGGTGGGCAGTAGAATGTCACAGCGATTGGAAGGTTAGATTTCGGGGGGCCGAGGAAGGATCAAGAAGCGGGGTATCCACACTCCTAAATCCCACTCAATCCAAACGATGGATTGAGTGGGGCACCCGGCCGAGGAGCTGGCAAACACCATCCATGCGCATCCCACATTGTCAGAGGCGATGCTCGACGGCGCCAACGCGGTATTCGGCATGGCCATTAACGCATAGGCGGAGCGCACACAGAAGATGATGCCGTTGGTTTTGCCCTCCATGACGTGGACACCTGAGCACCCACATTTCCCAAACGACGGGAAATGTGGGCCACCCACCAGATCATGCAGGCCGGGTGCCCCATACATTCCATCGTTTGGAATGTATGGGACAGACATGGTGGGCAGTAGAATGTCACAGCGATTGGAAGGTTAGATTTCGGGGGGCCGAGGAAGGATCAAGAAGCGGGGTATCCACACTCCATAAATCCCACTCAATCCAAACGATGGATTGAGTGGGGCACCCGGCCTTTGGAGCTTGATTGATCGCAAGTCTGGCAATCGTGTAGTCCGAAGGACGCAATAATCTGTAGCCCGGCACGGCAGTGCCGGGTAGCAATTCAAAAAATCACCGAGTCCCTTTAGGGACGCCATATCACTGCAATGATTCAGTACCAATTCGGGAGATCTCGTTGAAATAGGCTCGCAGGGCCGAGACAATCTGTAGCCCGGCACGGCAGTGCCGGGTAGCATGGAATTTTGAGATTGAGTCCTAAGGGACGGCATAAATGTCATATGTCAGCAATCACGTCCACATTGTCTTCAGCACCACAAACCGAATGAAACTCATCGGGGAAAATTTTCAGCCGCAACTGTGGGCGTATATGGCGGGCATCGCAAAGAATCACGGAATGCATGCGGTCGCGATTGGTGGAATCGAGGATCATGTTCACGCGCTCATCAACTTAGGTCCGACACTTGCTATTGCCAAAGCGGTGCAGATGTTGAAAGAAAATTCATCGCGCTGGATGAATGAGCATCCCGGGATGCGATTCGAGTGGCAAGAGGGATACTTTGGTTGTAGCGTCAGCCGCTCTCAGGTGACGACGGTCGCGAGATATATCGCGAACCAACGGGAACATCATCGCAAGATGAATTCCGAGCAGGAGTTTCAGTTGTTGTTAATGAAGCACGGTTTCGAGGTGCGATAGTGATGTGCCGTCCCTAAAGGGACTCGGTGAATTCTTAGACATGACACCCGGCACTGCCGTGCCGGGCTACAGGTTGTTGCGGCCCTGCGGGCCTGTTTCAACGACGTTTCCCGAAATTGGTATTGAAGCGTTAGTGATGCTAGAGGAACGCCCCGTGACGCTCATGGGAGCCGGTAACTGACAATAGCGAATCCGTTTCATCGTTTTATTGGTCCGCTGGAGAATACCAGAGAGGAATTGATGGCGCTCCCTGGAGGACGCTTCGTAACGAATCCGCCTTTTCCCTGCGCCTTGACACTTTGTTTGCAGCACTTTATCCTTTTAGTTTGTAGCAAGTGTGCGCTCCCGCCCGTCTGTACCTGCCACAGTTTCCAATCCGGAGCTTGGCCTGCCAGACCCGGTTACTCCGGCGGTCTTGGACCATGCGGGATGCCCGTTGTTTGAAGGAACGTCAGTATTGAGGCCTTCTGATATGCATGGGGAATACCCCAAGGGCTAAAGCCCTGATGTATTTTGGACGGCGTAGACGCTGGCCTGAAGGCCAGCTCTACCGTAGAGATAACTCTGGCCAGGTGGTGACATGCTGATTCGGGTGAGGGAACTGGAACTTCAGAAACTGGAGTTCAACGAGCATCTTCCTCCCGGAGCGGTGGACTTCGGTCCCGATTTCCGCCAGCTCGGCGATTTACAGGCCGAGGGCCGGGCGGAGCTGATCGTCGAGCATCGCGGCCACCGTCAGGATGTCGAAGACATTCGGCTGGTGGGCAAGCTAAGCACGGAGATCGAAGTTCTGTGCGCCCGCTGCCTCGATCCGGTGGTTCATAAGGTGGCGCGAGACTTCGACCTGCTGTACCGGCCGCAAGGCGTAGACCGTCGCGGCGAAGAGGTCTCGATCAGCGAAGCGGAGACCGAAATCGGCTATTATCAGGGCGAAGGCGTTCTGCTGGAAGACGTCCTGCGCGAGCAGGTATTGCTATCGACGCCGATCAAGACGGTGTGTCGCGAAGATTGCAAAGGTTTGTGCCCGAGCTGCGGGCGCAATCTGAACCAGGAAAAGTGTGATTGTGAACAGCGTGCCGGCGATCCGCGTTGGGCTGCGCTGGGCGAGATTAAGAATAAGCTGCAAAGCTAGAGAGCCGACCGCGCGGCGACGCTGCGGTCCAATTGCGAGAGGTTTTCCATGCCGAATCCCAAACGGCGCCATTCCCAGGCGCGTACATCCAAGCGGCGGGCGCACGACCATCTGACCGCGCAGTCGCTTTCCGAGTGTCCCAATTGCCACGAGCGCAAGTTGCCTCACCGCGCGTGCGCCAAGTGCGGCTACTATAAGGATCGCGAAGTCATCGAAGTTGAAGAGAGCGCCAGCTAACCGGCTGCCGCCTAACCAGATCGCCGGCTCGATTCAGAGTTTTCGTCGGCGGTCTTTCTACTTTTCCGCGGACTGTTAAGACTGGAAGATGCCAACTACGATTGCCCTTGACGCGATGGGGGCTGACCGCGCTCCTAAGCCGGAAGTCGAGGGGGCGATCCTTGCCGCTCGCCACTACGGCGTGAAGGTTCTATTGGTCGGGCAAGAGAGCGTGGTGAGCGCTGAGCTCGATCTCCATCCCGTGTGGCGCAAGCTTCCGATTGAAATCGTTGCTGCCAGCGAAGTCATCGGCATGCACGAAAAGGCTGCGCAAGCGGTACGTTCCAAGCGCGACTCGTCGATGCGCGTGGGATTGCGCCTGGTACGCGACGGCAAGGCCGACGGATTCGTCAGCGCCGGCAATACCGGTGCAGCCATGGCGACCGCCAAGATGGTTCTCGGCGCGCTGCCGGGAGTCGATCGCCCCGCGCTGGCCACCGCGTTTCCCACTACGCTGGGGACGGCGACCATCCTCATCGATGTCGGCGCCAACGTCGATTCCAAGGCGGAAAATCTGCAGCAGTTCGCCATCATGGGCGACGTCTATTTCCGCACGATTTTTGCCGGACGCTTTCCTACCGCCGAGCATCCGCGTGTCGGACTTGCTTATCCATAGGCGAAGAGGAGAGCAAGGGCAACGATCTTACGCGCGAAGCCTACAAGCTGATCAAAGACCTGCCACTAAACTTCGTCGGCAACGTTGAGGGACGCGATCTGTTCAACGGCGAGGCCGATGTGCTGGTCTGCGATGGTTTTGTCGGCAACGTTGCGCTGAAAATTTCCGAGGGCCTGGCCGAAGCCGTGCGCTTCCTGCTGAAGCAGTCGTTGCAGGCCACGATCACCAGGCAGGTGGGATTCCTGCTGTCGCGTCAGGCGTTTGTCGATTTCAAGAAGCGGCTGGACTACTCCGAATACGGGGGCGCGCCGTTGCTGGGCATCAAGGGCGTGTGCATCATCAGTCACGGCTCGTCGAACGCCAACGCTATCAAGAATGCGATCCGCGTGGCCGCCGAATTTGCCGACCGCAAGCTGAATCGCGTGATCGAAGAAAGAATCGGAGCTGCCGGCCGCCAACTCGAGTTGGACAACAATGGCAAGCACGCGGCAGAGGCAGCGGGTCCCGCGGCAAGCGAAGTGGTATAGAACGCGTTTGGGTAGTGCGTTGTCATCCTGAGCGAAGTGAGTGTGCCGAAGGCACGACGAACGAAGTCGAAGGACCCCTACCCTGAAGAGTTCTTGCGCGATAGAGGTCCTTCGACTGCGTTCGTTCGCTACGCTCTCTCACTTCGCTCAGGATGACAGGGTTTATTAACTCTCGAAAATAAATGACCCTTCACACTTCTCCCATCGCATTTTTATTTCCTGGCCAAGGCTCGCAGTCGGTGGGCATGGGCCGCGAGCTGGCCAACCTTTTTCCCGTCGCGAAGGAAACCTTCGACGAAGCTGACGCCGCGCTCGGCTACAAGCTGTCGGAGCTGTGCTTCAATGGTCCGGAAGATCAGCTCAAAATGACCGAGATCACGCAGCCCGCCATCCTCACGGTTTCGGTCGCTGCCTGGCGCGTGTTGCAGTCGCAGGGAATCACTCCCGCATACGTCGCGGGTCACAGCCTGGGAGAGTACTCGGCACATGTCGCCGCCGGAACGTTTTCGTTCGCCGACGCGGTGCGCACGGTGCGCAATCGCGGCAAGTATATGCAGGAAGCAGTGCCGGTCGGTGTGGGCGCGATGGCGGCGATCCTGAGTCTGTCCGCCGAAAAAGTCCAGGCGGTGTGCGAAGAGGCCGCGCAAGGCGAAGTGTGCCAGCCAGCGAACCTGAACTCACCGGATCAAACCGTGATTTCTGGAAATAAGGCTGCCGTCGAGCGCGCGGCAGAACTTGCCAAGCAGCGCGGCGCGAAGCGGGCAGTGATGCTACCCGTCAGCGCACCCTTCCATTGCGCGCTGATGCAGCCGGCACAAGATCGTCTGGCGGATGATCTGCGTTCGCTGGAGTTTCACGCGCCGACAGGTTCCGGTGATGTGCAACGTCGACGCCGCGCTGGTGACGACGGCCGAGCAGAGCCGGGATGCGCTGATTCGCCAAGTCACCGGCGCTGTGCAGTGGGAGCGCTCGATGCGGCAGCTGGCCAGCTTGGGAGTACAGGACTTCATCGAAGTCGGTCCGGGCAAGGTGCTGTGTGGACTGCTGCGGCAGATCGACCGCGCGCTCAAGTGCCACAACGTGGAAGACGAAAGCAGCCTGGAGAAGACGCTCAACCACTTCACCCCGGCATCACCCAAAGATTAGGCCGGTCGTGCCTTCGGCAAGAGAATCAACTGCAGGTCCCTCATCGGGCTGACACACGACGAACAGCCATTCGCGTACGTGTAGCGGCAGCTCGCACGGTGGGTTAACATTGCGGCATGGCGAAGAATCCCGACCAATTCGAAGTGGCCTGCCCGTGCTGCGGCGCGGCCCTGAAAATCGACGTTGCGACCAAGGCGGTGATTGCCCACACCGCGAAAGCCGTTCCCAAAACCTTTGAGGACATGGACGCTGCGGCGCGCGCGATGAGAGAGCAGGAGATCCGCAAGGAATCGATCTTCCGCCAATCGGTCGAAGCGCAGAAAAATTCAGCCGACTTGCTGGAGAAGAAATTTCAGGAAGCCATGAAGCGGGCCAAAGAAGCTCCGGATACGGGCAAGCCGATACGGGATTTCGATCTGGACTGAGGCGATTCTCCAGCGCGCGTTGCGTTTCCTCACGTGACACCATTGTCGTATCCTAGCATCTGAATTGTCATCCTGAACGAAGTGAAGGACCTGCTTTTGATGGCGCAAGCGAAAAGCGTAGGCCGGGGAACGAAAGCAGGTTCCTCGCTGCGCTCAGAATGACAAATCAAGAATGACAATTCGTAGAGTTGTCGCGATTACACCAAGCGGTAGAGCCGGAAACTTCTACGTAAACATAAACTCCTTGGTCTTGAGCTCGCGCACACGGTCGCGCAGCTTCGCTGCCTGCTCGAACTCGAAGCGCTTGGCCGCCTCGCGCATGTCTGACTCCAGCTTGGCGATATAGGTATCGAGCTCTTCCTGCGACTTGAACTCGGGCAGGCCGTCGGCTTCGCTGGTCAGGTCCATGTAGTCGGCGTTGGCCACCGCGACCAGTGACATGTCGAGCGGGCGCACAATTGTCTCGGGTGTGATGCCGTGCTCTTCGTTGTATGCCTGCTGGATGGCGCGACGGCGATAAGTTTCGTCGATCGCCTTCTTCATCGAGTCCGTCATCTTGTCGGCATAGAGCACCGCGCGGCCATTCAGGTTGCGCGCACAACGTCCGATGGTCTGGATCAGCGAGCCCGCCGAGCGCAGGAAGCCTTCCTTATCGGCATCGAGAATCGCCACCAGCGAGACCTCGGGCAGGTCCAGCCCTTCGCGCAAGCAGGTTGATGCCGATCAGCACATCGAACTCGCCCTTGCGCAGATCGCGCAGGATCTTGATGCGCTCCAGCGTCTCGATCTCGGAGTGCATGTAGCGGCAGCGCACGCCGACCTCGGCGTAGTATTCGGCCAGGTCTTCGGCCATGCGCTTGGTCAGCGTGGTGACCAGCACGCGCTCGCCTATCTTCACGCGCTCGCGAATCTCATGCAGCAGGTCGTCGATTTGGCCTTTCACCGGACGCACTTCGACGGGAGGATCGATCAGTCCCGTGGGCCGAATAATCTGCTCGACCACCACGCCGGCTGATTTCGTCAGCTCATACGGGCCGGGCGTCGCCGAAACATAGATCGCCTGGTTGACGCGATTCTCAAACTCTTCAAACGTCAGCGGACGATTGTCGAGCGCGCTGGGCAGGCGGAATCCATACTCGATGAGGTTCTGCTTGCGCGAGCGGTCGCCATGCCACATGCCATGAATTTGCGGAACCGTCTGGTGCGACTCGTCGATGAACAGCAGGTAATCGCGCGGGACATAATCCAGCAGCGTCGGCGGAGGCTCGCCCGGCAGCCGGCCGGTGAAGTGCCGCGAGTAGTTCTCGATGCCGTGGCAGTAGCCCATCTCCTTGATCATCTCGAGGTCGAAGCGCGTGCGCTGATGCACGCGTTGCGCTTCCACGATGCGACCTTGCTTCTCCAATTCGGCTTCCCACCACGCCAGCTCTTCCAGAATCGAATCGACCGCCGCGGTCTTGCGCTCGGGCTTCATCACGTAGTGCGTCTTGGGATAAATGGGCAGCCGCGAATACTTCTGCTTCACCGTGCCGAACAGCGGATCGATCTGCGACAGCGACTCGACTTCATCGCCCCAAAGCTCGATGCGATACGCGACGTCTTCGTAGGTGGGGAAGATCTCGATGATGTCGCCGCGCACGCGAAAGGTTCCGCGGCGGAAGTCGCCTTCGGTGCGCTCGTAGAGAATCTCGACCAGCTTGGTGACGATCTCCTGGCGCTTGATCTTCTGTCCCTTCTCGAGGAACAGCAGCATGCCGTAGTAGGCTTCGGGCGAGCCCAGGCCGTAGATGCAACTCACCGAGGCGACGATGATGCAGTCGCGCCGCTCGAACAGCGACTTGGTTGCAGCCAGCCGCAACTTGTCGAGCTCGTCGTTGATCGTCGCTTCCTTCTCGATGTAAACGTCGCCCGCGGGAATGTACGCCTCGGGCTGGTAGTAGTCGTAATAGGAGACGAAATATTCGACCGCGTTGTGCGGGAAGAACGACTTGAACTCGTGATAGAGCTGCGCCGCCAGCGTCTTGTTGTGCGCCATGACCAGCGCCGGGCGGTTCAGGTTCTCGATGACCTTGGCCATGGAAAAGGTCTTGCCCGAGCCGGTGACGCCGAGCAGCACCTGATGCTTCTCGCCGTCGTAGGCACCGCGGGTGAGCGCTTCGATGGCGGGACCTTGATCGCCCTGCGGTTTGTAGGAGCTGACTAGTTTGAAGTCCATGGTGTCGATGCGCCCGCGGGTGCTGTAGCTTCTGGCACGGCGTCAGGTATCAGGTGTCAGGTCCAGGTGTCAGTTTCTGATACCTGAAACCTGATGCCTGACACCCTACAGAAAGCAATTTCGGCGGGTGGGCATCTCTTTATTATAAAGGGCGAGGTGTCGTCCCGAGCGACGAGCCGCCGCAGGCGGACGAGGAGCGGAGGGATCCGCAGGTGGGCCATCCGTCGACGCGCGCATTCAGGGTGCGCGGATCTTGTCGCGACAAACCAGCGGCCATAGACCGCGAAAGGTGAAAGCCCCGTCCTTCAGGACGGGGAAAGTGGCCCGAATAAGAGCGGGAGTGCCGTAGGCACGGCAGGTTTGTTGTGTGGTGGCGATGTTTGAAAAATCGGCTCAGTCGACAATACGCTCGCGTAGGGTGGTTTCGTAATCAGCCGTTCCCCATCCTTCAGGTTCGCTCTGCATACCGAGCATCTCACAAGCGGCTTCGAATATCCTTACAGTCGGTTCTGGTCGTGCGAGTCCCTCTAACAACTTCGTCATAGCTCGCCGATCTTGCCGTTTAGCCAACCCGACTAGTGCCTCTTCGGAAACATCTTGGTTTGTATCAGCCAAGGCAAGGAGAAGTGCCTCGCGTATCTCGGTAGAATCGCGGCTGCCCAGTACTCCTAAGCCGAAGGTCGCCCAGTCGCGAACGTTCTCGTCTTCGTCCCGCATAAGTTGGAGGAGCGTGTCCACACTAAGAGGGTCATCAGGATAACAACCAAGTGCGAAAGCCAGATTGAAACGAACGTCCGAGTTTGAATAGGCATGGAATTGGGCAATAAGCTGCACGGCTGCGGGGTTGTCGAGATGTCCAAGTGCAGCAATTGCGGAGCTAAGAGGGCGAGGGTCGGTTTCACGACGTACGAGTGCAGTCAACACTTCGTACGCTTCGTCTGGAAACGCATTAGCCTTCTCAGTCGGAACCTGCCGTAGCTGCCCAATTATGTCGGCGCCCCGCTCCCGCCTCAACGGGTCATCCGACAAGCACCACGTCTTCGCCTTGTCGAACACCTCGCGAGTTCCGATTTTTTGTAGTGTCCTGACGGCGTCCCACGCGGCCTCGTCCTCGTAAGCACCAACAAGGGTCAGGTCAAACAGGCGGTCAATTTCCTGAGCGGTAATCATGAGATTTCAAATTCGCTCATTCGGCACGAGCCTGTCGTGCCTACGGCATTCTGGGGGATTTTGGTGATGCTTACCCCGTCCTGAAGGACGGGGCTTTCACCTGTCGCGGCTTGCGGCCGCTGGAATTCGCGCTAATAATTGCTTCGTCCCAAACCGCGAGTTTGATAAGCTCTTATCCCCAAGGTACGAAGAAGTCAAACGATTTCAGGCTGCTGAAAAGCAAATGCAGGTCCCCCGTCGGCCTAAAGGCCTCCTCAGGATGACAAATCAAAAGAACTTGGACCGGCGCACCCTTCGGCTCCGCTCAGGACAGGCTCTAAAGGTGTGCCCCTTCTTCGGAGAACCGATAACTGACAACTTCTCTCTGACAACTGATCACCGACAGCTGACAACGTCTTCCTGACAACTGGCTACCGACACTGACATCACCGATAGCTGACAACTTCTCTCTGACATTGATCGCCGACAGCTGACAACTTCTTAATTCTCTCTGACAACTGATCACCGACAGCTGACAACTTCTTTCTGACAACTGACAACCGACAACCGACAACTTCTTCCTACCGCAGCTCTTCCATGCACGCTTCCAGCACTTCGCGCGAAGGGCGGGTTACTTCTTCCGGCAGGGTCGCCAGCGGCGCGTCGGTCATGTTGAGCATCTCGATGAAGTTGGGCGCGGTGTTGTTGATGTAGAGCACGCCGGTCAGCACTTCTTCTTTGGCGGCCGAATCGACCAGGCGTTTGATGGCGTGAGACTTGTCGGTCGGGTCGTAATCTTCTTCCAGCTTGCGCAGGCGCAGCGACGAGCCGTCGTGCATGGTGACACTGACCGTAGTGCCTGGATCGTACTCGACCGAGATGTCTTCGAAGTGGGGGACGAAGTTGATGTCGTGCAGCGGCTCCTCGTGATCGATGAGGAACTTGTACGACTTGGTCGAGCCTTCGTGATCGTTAAAGGTAACGCACGGAGAAACGACATCGAGCAGCACCGTGCCGCGATGCGCCAGCGCGGCCTTCATCATGCTGTGCAACTGCTTCTTGTCGCCGGAGAACGAGCGCCCCACAAACGTCGCTCCCAGCATAATGGCCAGCGCGCAGGTGTCGATGGGCGGAAGATCGTTGATGACGCCGGTCTTCAGTTTGGCGCCGAGATCGGCCGTCGCCGAGAACTGGCCCTTTGTCAGGCCATACACGCCGTTATCTTCGATGATGTAGATCATCGGAATATTGCGCCGCATCAGGTGAACGAACTGGCCGATACCGATGGACGCGGTATCGCCGTCGCCGCTCACGCCGAGCGCGACCGTCTTCGCATTCGCCAGCACCGCGCCGGTGGTGACCGAAGGCATGCGTCCGTGGACGGTGTTGAAGCTGTGCGAGCGGCTCATGAAGTAAGCCGGGCTCTTGGAGGAGCAGCCGATGCCCGACATCTTGATGACGCGCTCGGGCTCGATGCCCATTTCGTAGAAGGCGTCGATGATGCGCTCGGAGATGGCGTTGTGGCCGCAACCGGCGCACAGCGTGGTCTTGCCGCCGCGGTAGTCGACGACGGTCAGGCCGAGACGGTTAATCTTAGGCTTCGGTTGTGAGGTCGGCGTGCTCGCCATTTACTTGCCCTCCTGCGAAACGATTTCGTCGGTGATGGAGCGCGCATCGATGGGTAGCCCGTTGTAATGGCGCACGCTGCGCAACTTTGATATTTCCGGCACAGCGATATCCAATTTGATGAGCTGCATCATCTGCGCGTCGCGGTTCTGATCGACGATGTACACGCGCTTATGGGCGGCGATGAACTCGTGCATCTCGCGGGTAAACGGAAACGCCTTCAGCCGCAGGTAGTCGGCTTTCACACCGTACTCGTTCTGCAACTGGTCGAGCGACTCGGTCAGCGCGTGATGCGAGGTGCCATAGGCGATGATTCCTATTTCGTTGCCCTCGTTGCGGAACATCTCCGGCCGCGGCACCAGCGTGCGCGCGTGTTCGAACTTGCGCTCCAGGCGATCGAGGTTGTTCACATAATCGTCGGGACGCTCGCTGTATTGCGCCTTCTCGTTGTGCCCGCTGCCGCGAGCGAACCACGCAGCCGCGGGATGCTCGGTTCCCGGTAGCGTGCGATAGCCAACGCCGTCGCCGTCAAGATCTTTGTAGCGCGCGAAGCTTCCCAGCCGGTCGAGGTCTTCCTTCGACAGCACCTTGCCGCGATTGATCGGCGTGGTTGGATATTCGAACGGCTCCGACATCCAGTTGTTCATGCCGAGGTCGAGGTCGCTCATCACGAACACCGGCGTCTGCAACTGCTCGGTAAGGTTGAAGGCATCGCTTGCCATGGAGAAGCACTCGCTCACGCTGGACGGAATCAGCATGGGATGGTGGGTATCGCCATGCGAGAGCGAGGCGACGAAGCCGATATCGCCTTGCGAGGTGCGCGTCGGCAGGCCAGTGGACGGGCCTACGCGCTGGATGTCCCAGATGACGCCGGGAATTTCGACGTAGTAGCCAAGGCCGGCAAACTCGGCCATCAGCGAAATGCCCGGACCGGCGGTCGCGGTCATGGAGCGCGCTCCGCTCCAGCCTGCTCCCAACACCATGCCGATGGCAGCGAGTTCGTCTTCCGCCTGAACGATAGCGAAGGTCGCTTTGCCGTCGGGGCCGATGCGATGCTCCTTCATGTAATCGATCAGCGACTCGACCAGCGACGACGACGGCGTGATGGGATACCAGGTTACGACCGTGACGCCGGCGAACATGCAGCCCAGCGCGGCGGCGGCATTGCCGTCGATGATGATCATGCCGGTGGTCTTGTCCATGCGCTCGACGCTGAAGGGATCAGCCTTGGTGAGCGATGAAGCGGCGTAGTCATAGCCGGCTTGCGCGGCGCCCCAGTTCAGGTCGGCGGCTTTTTTCTTTTTGGCGAACTGCTTGCGCAACGCCTTCTCGACCTCGATCATGTCGAGGTTAAGCAGCTTGGCCACGACGCCGACGTACACCATGTTCCGCACCAGCTTGCGCAGCTTCGACTCGGGACAAACTGCGGCGGTGATCTTGTCGTAGGGCACGGCGTAGAAGGTCAGGTCGTTGCGCAACTCGTTGAGCTTCAGCGGCTCGTCGTAGAGCGCGACTGCTCCGGGCGCGAGCGAGAGCACGTCTTCTTTCGCCGTCTCGGGATTCATCGCGACCAGGAAATCGATTTCCTTCTTACGCGCGATGTAGCCCTTCTTGCTGGCGCGGATGGTGTACCACGTCGGCAGGCCTGCAATGTTCGACGGGAACAGGTTCTTGCCCGAGACGGGCACGCCCATCTGGAAGATGGAGCGGAGCAGCACGGTGTTCGCACTCTGCGATCCGGAGCCGTTGACGGTGGCGACTTGAATGCTGAAATCGTTGACGACGGGTTCGCGGTGGGCGCCCTGTTCGGTGCCGTGTACCGCAATTTCTGTTGTGGCCATCAATACCCCTTGGTAGACCCCGCTCTGCGATGGGTTGTGAGGGTGGGGTGTTACGTATTATAGGGCAGCCGCAACGCAGAGCAACACCTCGCGGCGCGCGAATCTTTGCGCGGGACTTAAACAGCTACTCGCGGGGAATTTTCTCGAGCGGCTCAGGGTCGCGGAACTGAAGTCGGCGAAGGCTTATCTTCTTCCTTGTATGACCGGGGAGGCAACAGAAACTGAACGCCGAAATATCCCACGAAATATGGCTGGTCGGAAGCAGCGTGGTTGACGCCGCGACCTGCCATGAGCAGCAGCACAATGGGTGAGTGAATCTTGTAGCGTAGTCCCGCGTCCAGCGTGGGCTGGCTGAACGAGGGATGGAAAGTTCCTACCGAATAGAACTCAGCATCGACTTCGAATTTCTCGGTGAAGTCATGCCCGGCAACCAGTCCCATGATCCAGCCATCAGGGCCGTTGTGAACGAACTGATAGCCGACTTCGTAGTCGAGACCGATGGGCCCGACCTTCTTGGAGAATTCGATCGGCAACAGAAAAGAGTTTGTATCGGGCGTGATACCGCGTTTGACGGCATCATTTGGATTGTTGACGAAGACCTGGGGAAACGTCGAAATGTTCAGCCCGTCCTCCCCCGCATCATAGAAACGCCACTTGACTCCGGCGTTGGATTGGCCAAGGCCGTACTTGGCCGGCGAGTTCGGATCCTGGACCCGTAGCCAGGCGTTCTCATAGGTGAGTTGAATGCGTTCGCCGATGCCGAAGTTAATGTCGAGGTCGGGAACGTGCGAGACCGACTGGCCGGTGAACAGGAAAGGTATGTAGCCGAGGTTGATTTCCCAGTTGTGATTGCCGGGAGTGCCGGGATCGTTGGTGAAATAAGGCGGCCCTCCCTGCGCCCACGTCCTAAGCGGGATAGCGAGCGCAAGGAGAGTCAGGAGCAGAAATCGCATTTATGCGACGGGCGCTCCGGTCAGCACCTGCTCCCGAATTTCCGCGTCGTGTTGCACTTCAGCGCGCGAGGTGGGCAAGGCAATCTCCAGCACTTCAGGAATCGATTTCACGTAATGCATGGTCAATCCCTGGAGCTGCTCGGGCGTCAGGTCTTCCTGCACATTCTGCCGGTTGTCTTCCGGAAGAATAATGTCGGTCACACCGGCGCGCTTAGCGGCCAGCGTCTTTTCCTTAATGCCGCCGATGGGCAGCACGTTGCCGCTCAGGGTGATCTCGCCAGTCATCGCGGTCAACGGACGCACGGGTTTGTCGGTCAGCAGCGAAACCAAAGTTGTCACCATGGTCACGCCTGCCGAAGGGCCATCCTTGGGGATCGCTCCCGCGGGCACGTGGAGGTGAATGTCGTGGTCGGCGAAGAAGCCCTCGTCGATCCCGAGTTCTCTCGCGTGTGAGCGCACCCAGCTATAGGCGGCCTGGATCGATTCCTGCATCACCTGGCCGAGCTGCCCGGTTATGGTGGGAGCGCCACCCTTGCCCTTCATCTTCGTGGCCTCGACGAAGAGCACGTCGCCACCGGTCGGTGTCCATGCCAGTCCGACAGCCACGCCGGCACGCTTGGTGCGCTCGGCGATTTCGCCTTCCACGCGGATCTTGATGCCGCCCAGCATGTCGTGGTGCTGCACCAGCTCCGGCGTCACCACCAGTTTATCGGTGTGTCCTTCGGCAATGCGGCGCGCCTGCTTGCGGCAGATGGTGCCGATCGTGCGTTCGAGGTTGCGAACGCCGGCTTCGCGCGTGTAGTGCCGAATGATGAAGCTGACCGTCTCCTCGGGGAACTCGATCTGCTCCTTGGTAATGCCGTTCTCCTCGATCTGCCGCGGGATGAGGTACTGGAAGGCAATGTGTACCTTCTCTTCCTCGGTGTAACCCTGCAGTTCGATGATCTCCATGCGGTCGCGCAGCGGCTCCGGAACCGGATCCAACTGGTTGGCCGTAGTGATGAACAGCACCTTCGACAAATCGAACGGCACGTCGAGGTAGTTGTCGCGGAAGCTGAAGTTCTGCTCCGGATCAAGCGCCTCGAGCAGCGCCGCACCCGGGTCGCCCCGGAAGTCGCGCCCGACTTTATCGATTTCGTCGAGCATGAACACCGGATCGTTGGTTTCCGCCCGGCGAATGCCCTGCATGATCTGCCCCGGCAACGCGCCGATGTAGGTGCGCCGATGCCCGCGGATCTCCGCTTCGTCGTGCACGCCGCCTAGTGACAGGCGCACAAACTTGCGTCCCAGCGAACGCGCGATGGACTTGCCCAGCGAGGTTTTGCCCACGCCCGGAGGTCCGACGAAGCACAGGATCGGCCCCTTCATGCTCGGCTTCAGACGGCGCACCGAGAGGTAATCCAGAATGCGGTTCTTCACCTTCTCCAGATCGTAGTGATCGGAGTCGAGAATCTCTTTGGCCTTCGGGATATCGACTTCAACGCCGGAAGACTTCTGCCACGGCAGCACCGCCAGCCACTCGATGTAGTTGCGGGTGAGGCCGTAATCGGCGGCCATGGGCGACATGCGAGCGAGGCGGCCAAGTTCTTTCAGCGCCTCTTTCTTCACGTCGTCGGGCATGCCGGCGGACTCGATCTTCTGCCGCAGCTCCTCGGCGTCGCGGGTGGTTTCATCCTGCTCACCCAGTTCTTTCTGGATGGCCTTCATCTGCTCGCGCAGGTAGTATTCGCGCTGCGTCTGCTGAACGCGATCCTGCACTTCGCTCTGAATCTTGTTGCGAAGTTGCTGAACCTCGAGCTCCTTGGCCAGGTGCTGGTTGACCTTCTCCAGGCGAACATTCACGTCGGGCGTTTCCAGCACGTCCTGCTTGTCGCGGGTGGAGAGCGACGGCAAGGACGACCCGATGAAGTCGACCATGCGGCCGGCATCTTCGATGTTGGCGGCGACCGTCGACAGCTCGTCCGACAACGTAGGAGAGCCGGCGACAATCTGCTGGAACAGCGTCAGCACATTGCGCTGCAACGCCTCAATCTGCGCGTTTTTGGGAGCGATGATCTCGGGGATGGTATCCACGGTTGCGCGCATGAACGGCTGCAACTGGGTGTATTCCACAACCTTGACGCGCTCCAGGCCTTCGGCGAAAACAAACAGGCTCTGGTTGGGCATGCGCACAACCTTGTGCACCACGGCCAGCGTCCCGACAGAGAACAGGTCCGTCGGCTGTGGCGAATCGACCCGCGCCTCGCGCTGGGCCACCACCACAATGGTCTTGTCTTCGCCCAAGGAATTGATCAGCTGGACCGAGCTTTCGCGCCCTACGGTGAGGGGCAGGACCGCGTGCGGAAATAGCACGGTGTCGCGAACCGGCAGCAGCGGAAGCGTCCGCGCCTCGGCCGAATCGTCTCTCAGCTCGGGATCTTTCACCTCTAACTCTTTGTCTTTGCTAGACATATGACTCCTTGAGTCAATTACACTCAAGTTATAGATGTGCCATGGGTTCCAAAAGATGCAGCCCGCGGCAACACCTGGCTCTTTGTCCTCATCGGCTCGCCGCGCGGGTTTCTACACTGAAGCGGCAGGACGAGGAGCTAAACATTCTGTCGGCTGGGCGAATTCCGAGAAGCGAGGATTCTAGTCCTCCCGGTTCGACTCCACAACCCGAAAACGATGAGCGAGAGCTGTTTTGGGAATAGCTCGCCTGCTTGCATGGTTATTTCGGTATTTGAGCTGCTGGAGGCTGTCGGCTCGAAGTATTCTCTACAGCTTCAACCATCGATGACCCCAGTCAATCCAATGCGCGCAGCTGGATACGAAGTGAAGCAGTCGTCTGACACCCGGAATAAAGAGCAGCAAGAAGATGGCTAGACGTAGGAGAAAGCTGAGCCCACAGAGGGCGAGCCAGGCAAGGGCCGCGAGGAGAAGCAGGAACAGACCGAAAGTCAGCCAGCCGACAACAATCTTTGCCATTCGGAAGCCGGTTCCATCGCGTTTTGACAGTTGCGCTTTCGAGGGCTCGTAGACATAGCAGCCGGTAAGGTCGGCCGTGGTATCGAGCGGGGGCGCCGGCAACGGACAGCATCGTTCGAGTTCGAGATTGCGTGGACGATACGGCTTTTCGCCGGGAACGGTGCTTTGCAAGCGTCGCACAGCGGAGTGATGAATGATCGCGTCTGGGGGAATCCAGCGGGGTGTGCCGTAAGGAACTCGCCACTGAATCAGACCGTCTTCTTTGTCGTAGTACTGTTGGGGAAACAGCTGCAGCAGCCACCAAGGCGTTGTCAGTGAATCATGTATTCGGTGATCCTGTTTGGGATGTGGTGTGTAGATCACGTCCGCGGCGTACACGCCACTTGGCTTGCCGAGCACCATGTCCACCCGCTCCTGACAGAGCTCGGCGCCATGACGCTGAACTTCGCCTATCATCCAGCGCAAGGCCTCATTGGCCGGGGCGGCTTCTTTCTGCGGGTAGCTGCCGCCCACATCCGAGTGCACTCCGGGAAACCACACCTGAATGATGTCCTGCTGAATTCCCTTGATCGTAAGTCCCTTGATGGCTGGACCCCACAGGTTGTCACGATAAAACGCCCGGCGTTCATCAATGCTGACGGCGTGACGGCCGACCTGGATTATGGGATTTTGCGCCATGTTCAGCAGGCGAAGCGGTTCATAAATCCAGCCGACTGAGGAGACAGTGTCCCAAATTCCCATGAAGCGGATGGTGACTTCGCGCGAGAAGGTTTGGGCAAACGCAAAATTGTGCTCGATACTGTGCGCCGGTTCTCAAGTGTTTTCTGGAGTAAGCCGCGTTTGTGCATCAGTTGGTCCTGGAACATGTTCCAGGCGTAAAGAAGATGGCCTTCGTTGCCACGACACAGCAGCCCATAACCATGGAGCATCCCCGTCAGCGCACGGGCGGTGTATGCCCCGCGGGAGAAACCGAACACATAAATTTCATCGCCATCGTTATAGACATTCATCAGGTAACGGTAGGCATCGAGGACGTTGTCTTTGAAGCCGTAGCCAAACGCCAGGCCCTTTACCTTGGACCAGAAGCGCGGAATTCTATGGCGAATGGTTGGGTCGCCCATGGTACCGACGCCGGGATGATAGTAAGCGACTTGTTTGTCGGTTACGCGTAGAGCGGTGTAGAGCTTGACGACGTTGGAGTTTGCCTCCTTGCCTTGATGCACGGGCTGCTCAGCAAACTCGTTGCCCGTACCGTCGCAGAACACAAAGATCTTTTTCTTGTCTGGGTGTGGCTGCACTGCATCGAGCATGGCCTGAGCGTGGCAATTGATGGCGGGTGTAAGAGACGGCGGTGGAGACGCTGACATGGGACTCTCCAGCGCGCCTTTGAAAGAGCACAGGCGGCCTCGCCTAACACTGCTGATGCTGTCGAGCCACTCAGTCTACTCAAGCGGCTCCCAGGTTGAAGGCGTGGGCGAGAGTCTAGCGTCGGGACAGTTGGAAGTCAATGAAATGTTCAATGGCTGGGGCTGACGTAACCTCGATTCGCCCTGTACTGCGAGTGCCGCGCCCGTGCAGCCGGTCGAAGCGTGCATGGGCCACCTTCATGACCGTAGGCGAAACTATTTCCAGGGTTGCGGGCCGTTGTAGTCGCGATAGGTCCCAAAGGTCTTGCGCACGCCGAAGGTCAGGTAGCGACCCCACGGGCCGTTGCCGCCGATGTACGCCGGGCCAAGGTTGGTGTACTGCGGCGTCCACAGGAAGTGCTGGGTCATGCGAATGTCGAACTTCTTCGGCAGGTCGACGGCCGCGACCCATGAATTTTCCATGCCAATCCAGTTCCAGTCCCAGGTATAGAGGGTGTGCGGCAGGTTCTTGCCGAAGGCCATGGTGGGGTTGTACTCGAACTTGATGACATGCAGGATAGTCTTGCCAAAAGGATGAACCACGAAGTTGCCGCTCAACAGATAGCGGGCGAACTTGTTGCAGGGCGCGTCGACGCCGCCATACTGCGGCTGTCCGGCGTTGGGCGCGCAGAGACCGGGATCGGGCTCGTTGTGCGGTGGCGCGAGATCGAATTGTCCCCAGCCATAGATCCAGCCGGTAGGAAAGAAGAGGCGATTATCTTTGCTCGTGGTCGCGGCCGTGGGGGTCGGAGGCTGAGGCGCATTGGGAGTGGTTTCGGCCGATACTGAAGCGCCCGGCGGCGGTTGAGTGGTGTCGTTGGTCTGGGCAAGAGCAGGACAAGCGAAGGCGAAACAGCAGACAAGGATCGACAGAATTCTCATGACTCTCCGCGTCGGAGCAGGGTGGAATTATCTGAACGGAATTGAGGACAGGAAGCAGCAGCCCCGATCAGAACCTTGTATTAGACAGCAAACAGGAGGGTTGCTACAACGCCGGATTTCAACAGCGCCATCGCATGGCGGGCGCAACCCAGCCGTCGACAGAGCAAAAAAATCCGGCAGAACCGAGGCTCTGCCGGGGAATCTCTGCTTCCATAGGAATGTGACTAGTTCGTTTCCTCGTCCTGCTGACCTTCGTCGCTGGGGATCGCGGTCCAGGTCTTGTCAGGATTGAAGGCCGCGATCGCGGGAGCCAAGGTTGACGTATTGCTGCCCAGGTCCTTCTCGTAGATCACGCCATTGGTGTCGACGACAAAAGTCATCACACCGGAGTTGCGATACTCCGCCGGATAGGCGATGAAGGCAAAGCCATCAACCTTGCCATCGACGGCATACGACTTGGCGCCGCCGGGAGCGTTGGCACCCTGTCCAGTCAGCGGTTTATAGAAGTAACCATGGAAAGGCGCCGGCTTGTCAGTCTTGCCGTAGCCTTCATTGGTGGCGTAGGCGACAATCGGGCCAATGGGACTCTGCGGCTCGCCTTCAGCCACCTTCCAGTACAAGCCATCCTGCTTGCCTGGAGTGCTCATGATGCGCGCGGCGTACTGATTGGTGACTCCGTCGTGCGTGCCCTGGTAATACTCCTGCTGGGCATCGACCAGCGCGTTCAGCACGCGTATGGCGGCCAATTCATTGCGGCCGATACGGCGGAAGAGGATCTCCTGCTTGCCGGCAGCCGAATCGAAGTACCACTGTTTGCCGGCATTTTGCTTGAGGGGAATGGGGAAGGGCCAGTTATCGGCTCCGAGGTAGAGCACGCGGCTGCCATTGGTCTGCCGGCCGGTGCGATTCATCTGTTCATAGCGCGCCAGGAAATCGGCGAGGTTCTTTTTGTCCTGCACCGGGTCGCCGGAATGGATGACGCTTTCGGACGAGGCGCCCAAGATGGCGACGACAGCCTGGGTATCGTCAGCTTTGGCCGCAGCGTAGAGTGCCTTGGAAGCGTCCTGCGGTGTGGCGAATGTCTTCTGCCCTGCCTCCTGCGAAAACCCGGCAGGGTTAGCGCCAGCGCGAACACGGCGACAGCGGCGAGTCTGAGATTGCGAGTTTTCTTAGTAGTCTGCACGGCAGCGCCTCCGAAATCGGATGTCGAGGTTGGGTAGTGATAGATGGTCATGGCTATCTCTTGCGACCTCCTCCGCCACCTGAGCGCGCCGCAGGAGCTTGTCGGCCCCCGCCGGACTGCATGCTGCTCCGGCCGCGATCGGCTTGGGCGCGCGTGTTGCCGCCCTTGTCGTAATTGCCGAAGGCTCCGGAGTTTGAACCCTTCTGCTGCTGGCCATAGCCGCGGTCGGCCGCGGGCTTGGCCTGCGCGTTATTGCCTCCGCTGGGCCGATTGCCCGTGTTTGGCCGATTGGTATTTGCCGCCGCATTGCCGGTATTTCCCGGCTGCCGGTTATTCCCATAATTCGCATTGGTGTTTTGGCGGGTACGGTTATTCGAGCCGACGTTGTTGGTATTTCCGCCGGTGTTGACGTTGACCGTGTTGCCGCCTTTATTGACGGTGTTGCCGCTGACGTTGCGATTCCCATTGTTACCGCTGACATTGCGATTTCCGTTATTGCTGTTCTGGTTGTAGCGGTTATTTCCGTTGTAGGTAGTGGGCCGATTGCCGTTGTAGTTACCGTTACGGTAGACATTGCTGTTAGAAACGTAAACATTGCGGTTGTAGGTCACGCTGCCGCCGTGCCAGTTGGTATTCCACGAGTTCCAACCCCATCCGCAGCAGTTGTTGTTCATGGAAGCGCCGATGGCCATGCCTACGCCAAACGAGATAAGGCCGGTGGTGACCAGGGCAGCGGTACTGTATCCCGGGGGATAGTAGGGCGTTCCGTAAACAACGGTCGGATTGTAGGTAGGCACGTAGACGACTTGCGGGCTGGCCGGCTGAATGATGATGGTTTGCGGGTCCTGCTGCACTACCTTGATCTGCTCGCCCGATTTGAGATTGCCGGCAGCCTTGGCCTGCTTGCGCAATACCTGTACGGCCTTCATCACGTCGGCCTGCTGGTAGTAATAGGCTTCGCCGAGAGCCGAGGTCCAGGACAGATTGTTGGCCATATTGTCGAGCACGGAAGGGAACTGGGTCAGCGCTTTCACGCTGGGGTCCCAAGGTTGCTTGTTGGCGGCCTCAAGCAAGGCAGCGTCCTTCAGGTTGGGATTGGCTTTCACCCAATCGTTGGCGGCGGTGATCTGGTCGGGAAAGGTTGCGCCAGCAAGCACCTGCGCCACCAGCGCATCGGGATACAGCGCGATGGGAGCGACCAGGTTCTCGATATCCTTGGCGCTAAGGTTGGCCGCATTGGGGTCTTCGCCACCACCCGTTTGCTGTTGGGCGACTGCGAAGGTAGAGCTCCATAAGAATGCGGCGCACAAAAAGACTGCCCAGACTTGTCTGCAAATACCCATTTCGTAACTCCGGTCGGCGAGCTTTGTCACGCTCGCGGAGATGTTCTGTTATCGCGAAACAATGGGGGGTGAAAAGGTAGCCGCCACAATACGCTTCCCATTTTGTGAGAAAGAAGGGGGGACCAAATTCTTTGCTCTGGGCGGTAGGCTATTGTCGCGCACGGAGGTGCGACCTGCAAAGGGAAATTTTTGCGTGCGGTCGGGATTCGGCTAAGGAAGAAGAAAGGTTAACCGCGGATTGACACGGATATTCACGGATCAGAGCATGAAGGAATTCAAAGACCGGGATATTCATTTTTCTGATCCGTGAGCATCCGTGTAAATCCGTGGTTCGAAGCTTTTGGTTTCGCCGACTACGGCCGGGTCTTGGCGATCTCCGGCTCTTTCTCGCGATGATTGGGCTGCTCCAGGTGATGCAACTCGAGGTGCGCGCGTAGGCATTCGAATGCCTCCTGCGGCGAGTTGGCAAACTGGAAAAGCTGAAGATCTCTGGGCGAGATAGTCCCGGCCTCCACTAGCGCCTCGAAGTTGATGACCCGGTCCCAATACTCCTTGCCGTAGACGATGACGCACATGCGTTTGGCCAGCTTCTCGGTCTGCGCCAGAGTCAGCAGTTCGAACAGTTCGTCGAAGGTGCCGAATCCGCCGGGGAAGACGACCAGCGCCTTGGCCAGGTAGGCGAACCACAGCTTGCGCATGAAGAAGTAGTGAAACTCAAAGTTGAGTTCGGGCGTGATATAAGGATTAGGAATCTGCTCGAACGGGAGATTGATGTTCAAGCCGATCGACTTGCCACCAGCCTCGAAGGCGCCGCGGTTCGCAGCTTCCATGATGCCGGGACCACCGCCGGTGCAAACCACGAAACGGTGACGCGCCTGGCTGATGGTCTTCGTCCAATTGGTGAGAAGAGACGCCAGCTCGCGCGCTTCGTCGTAGTAATGCGCCATCTCCACGTCAGCTCTGGCGAGCCTGACCCGCTCCTGCTCTTCGGGAGGCGCAGGCGTCGCCGAACCGGGCTTGTCCAGTAGCACGAGCGCTTCTTCGGCATCGGAGCGGCTGTGAAAACGTGCCGACCCGAAAAAGACGATGGTGTCTTGAATGCGCTCGCGGCGAAAACGCGAAAGCGGCTCCTGGTACTCCGAGAGAATGCGCAGAATACGGCCATCGGGACTATCAAGAAACTTCTTGTTTTCGTAGGCCAGAGGAGCGCGCTGGGCCTTCTTGGGGGGCTGGTTGTCTTTGTCTGTCATGCTGGACTATGAGTACCGTCTATTTCGATGCAG
The DNA here is from genome assembly GCA_963809865.1 of uncultured Acidobacteriaceae bacterium. Lineage (GTDB taxonomy): Bacteria > Acidobacteriota > Terriglobia > Terriglobales > Acidobacteriaceae > CAVVDY01. The sequence goes on from CAWELL010000002.1 coordinate 196,265, forward strand.
CGGGCGAAGCAGCGGAGGTTGCGCGTTCATGAAACCGTCTCGCGGTACGAAATGGCGCGGCTGATACCGATCCAGAAGTCCACCAGCCCCAAGCCGCTGATCGCGCCGCGAACAAAGCCGTTCATCAGAAATTCGTGGATCGTTGGAAAGCTGGTGCTGAGCGAGTTCTCTGTCCAGGCGCGCGTCCATGGTCCTACCATCAGAACGATGCCCACCTCAAGACAGAAGAGCACAAAGACCACCAACCAGATGCGATGCATCCAGAGGTGACCGCGGGTGGGCTTGGGCGGAGGCATCACCAGCACCGGAGCAGCTTGCGGTGCCTCGTGAGCTTCATCCGGCAGATCGGAGAAAGCGTTCATGAGCAATTAATTTGATTCTACAGGCAGGGATAGAAAAGTTGTCAGTGGTCAGTTGTCGGTTGTCAGTGAAAAGCTGTCAGCCGTCAGCTCTCAGCTTCCAGCAAAACCGGTTTCGACACTGAGGCACAGAGGGGACAGAGCCCGAAGGGCGATACAATTTGTAGCCCGGCACGGGAGTGCCGGGTAGGGTCGAAGTAGATTTAAGGAGCCCTTCAGGGGCGGCACGGTTCGGGGTTGGGTAACGGCTCTGCACAACGGTAATCACTGACACTTGCCCCTCGGATGCGCTAAGTTTTGCTGTTGGGAGCAACTATGCGGACCGTAGCCTTCACGAGTTTTCTATTGATAGCGGTAATTATCTGTCCGGCCTTTTCTGCGCGGGCGCAGGAGGGGCGAGACACGGTCTGGGACATCACCCTTGAGAACAACTGTAGGGGCAAATACAGGCTCACAGTGACGAGGCAAGAGGATTACTCAACGCTCGACATTACCTATACGAATGAATCGGGCAAACGCGTTCAAGTTGCGCATGACCAGCGTCAACTTTGGAATTTCCTATACGCATGGCCGACTGCGGTTTTGCCACATGGCGTCGTAGCCGTTTGGGGATGCGGAACAGGATACTGCACCACAGCCTATCTACTCACGGTAAAGGCCAGCAAGCCCGTATTTGACGAATGGTCGGAATCAGTTCCAGAGTTCATTTGGACCGATGCTGGACAGGTGATGCTGTTCTACTCCGGCAAACGCTACCTGCATGCCCCTTCAGGCTTCTGGCAGCCGCGCGAAGCAGCCCTCTATCTCTGGACGGGGGACGGTTACAAACTGACCAATAGCGTTCCGTACGATCAGCGGTTTACTGCGTTGGCAAAGATGCACCGCAGCACCGGCGAGCAGGGCGCTGCGTCTCCTTGTCGCGACTGACGTCGGTCGCCGACCCCAACATAGACGTTGCGATCAACAATCCTCGCCTGTGCCGTCCCTGCGGGACTCACAATCTCTAAACGGATTTTCCCGGCACTGCCGTACCGAGCTATAGGTTGTTTCGGCCCTGCTGGCCTGAATTGCTTCGAAACTCAAGATATGTGGTTGTCATTCTGAGCTAAGCCAAGAGTGTGCTGTGGTCCCAACGAACTTTCATGAGCGAAGGACTGACGCGGGGCAAACGAAAGCAGGTTCTTCGCTGCGCTCAGAATGACAGCTCAAATGATCCGAGGCACGAACGACAGAGAAGAAATCTCGCGATCTCCTCCGTGCTCTCCGTGCCTCTGTGGTGAGTCTTGGCCTTTACTGACAACTGACAACTGACAACTGACAACTGTTCCTACAGAATCTCCTCGTTCCAGCCCTCCAGGTACTTCTTCACATCGGCCATGAACTGGTCGGCCACGGCGCCATCGATGATGCGGTGATCGTAGCCGATGCTGAGGTGCATCATGGAGCGAATCGCAATCGAGTCCGCGCCGTCAGCGTCGGTCACGACGACCGGCTTCTTGACGATGCCGCCAACGCCCATGATCGCCACCTGCGGCTGATTGATGATGGGCATTCCGAACTTGGCTCCGAAAATGCCGGGATTGGTGATAGTGAACGTGCCACCCTGCACCTCTTCCGGCTTCAGCTTCTTGGTGCGAGCGCGCTCGCCCAGATCGCTGATCGCCTTCTGCAATCCGACGAAGCTGCGCTCCTCGGCGTTCTTCACCACAGGGACAATCAATCCCCAATCGAGTGCTACGGCGATGCCGAGGTTGATCGACGCGTGATAGCGGATGTTGTCGCCTTCAACCGATGAGTTGATGATCGGCCACTTGCGTATGCCATGCACCGCTGCGCGCGCAAAGAACGGAGTGAAGGTCAGCTTCAGGCCGGTGGCCTTTTCGAATTCATGGCGGCGGCGTTCGCGGAGCTTCACGATGCGGGTGACGTCAACTTCAAAGACGCCATGCACGTGCGCGCTGGTGCGCTTCGACATAATCATGTGCTCGGCAATTTTCTTGCGCATCACCGACATCGGCACGACTTCGCCCGGAGTGACGCCGCCGACCGGCTGCATGGGCCCGGTCTGAGCGGGCATGGCCGCAGCCGCTGCTGCAGGAGCAGACGGTGCCGCGGGTGCGGACGCCGGTTGCTGAGGAGCCGTCGGCTGCGCCGGAGCTGGTGCTCCGCCCTTGCCGTACTTAGCGACGAAGGCCTCGATGTCTTCCTTGGTGATGCGGCCGCCGAGCCCGGTGCCCGAAACCTGTGCCAGGTTGACGTTGTTTTCCTTGGCAATCTTGCGCACCAGCGGGCTGGAGCGAACGCGTCCCTGCTCGCCGGTCTCGGTCACTGCGCCTTGATCCTGGCGCTCGATGCCATCTTTCTCGTCTTCGGCCAGATCAGCGGGAATCGGCTCTTCGCCTGACGGCGGCTGCGCGGCCTGGGCCTGCGTGGCTTGCGGAGTGCTCTGGGCGGACGCTTGCGCTGGTGCCTGCTTGGCCGGTGCGGCGGCGTCGCCGTCTCGCGGCGATCACGCCGACGATGGTATTCACCTGTACGGTATTGCCGGCCTGGACCTTGATCTCCTGCAATGTGCCCGAGGCCGGAGCGGGAATTTCGGCGTCAACTTTGTCGGTAGAGATTTCAAACAGCGGCTCGTCGCGCTGTACTTTTTCGCCGGGCTGCTTCAGCCACTTGGTGATGGTTCCTTCAAAAATCGACTCGCCCATCTGGGGCATGACTATATCTGTCGGCATGGTTGTCCTTCCGGAGATTTGATAGCTGGATTGGGGATCTGACTGCAAACTTCTGATTATATCGGCTGCTGAAGATTAATCGTAGCCGACGAAACGGCGGGTAGTGGCCGGACTTGGCCCGGTCACTCCCGCAACGCAAGGTTCAACCACCGATGTGCACGGATAAACACGGATAGGACTCGCACAATCCCCAATTCCTGTTCCATCTGATCCGCGAGGATCCGTGGTTGTACTTTCTTTAGGCAAAGGCAAGTCGGCTAAACTGAGCGTCCGTTGTTGTGATCCAAAAATCACTCGAGGTCCTCACGTGCCCCACATCGATCCGCTGCTCGCTCTTGGCGTCGCACTGTCGACTGCCGCAACCGATGCTGTTTATGTGATGTTCAACGCCGCGGTCTCGTCGCGCAAGCGTGTCGCGGCCGCCACCTGGAGCAGCATGTGGTATCTGCTGTCGGCGTTTGCCGTCATCAGCTACACGCGCAATTGGGTGTATGTGTGCTTCGCCGCGGTGGGCTCGTGGGTCGGCGCCTACGTCTCGATGACGCTGTTGAAGCGGCCGGGGCTGCATCCCGGCGATGCCGACATGTGACGTACAGCTTGGCCGGCAGACCATCCAATTGAGGGCTCGGGCATGAGATTCCCACCCTTGAAATCGAAGATGCCGAACGGATCTATGCCAAGTTCGTTCACTTATCAACCGCGCGTTAGTGCGCCAGTTTGAGCCCGACAATGCCGAGCACGATCAGCGAGGCCGAAGCCAGGCGCATCGCAGAGCTTGGCTCTGAGTAGACGACTATACCTACGATCAGGGTGCCGACGGTTCCAATGCCAGTCCAGATAGCATAGGCCGTCCCCATGGGAATCTCTCTTTGCGCGAACCACAAGAAAGTTCCGCTAGCCGCCATGAACAGAGCAGCCATAACAATGCCTCGAAGCCTTCGCTCGGGTATCTCTGCGATTTTCAGGCCCAGCGGCCAACCTATCTCCAACAGCCCCGCAAGCAGCAGATAAAGCCACGCCATCTGTCATCTCCTTAAACTTGCCCTGACTGCAGCAACGCCAGCAACCGGTATTACTCTATCCTCGCCGGCGTTCTAGGGAAATGGGCAATCGGCAGGGGAACAGATAGTTTCCGCTACCGAAGCGAGACGCTTGGTTGATTTATCGGCCGTTCAAAACCACGTGTATCCCAGCATGAGCTGAATCGACAGCGGTACGCCGGGATTGTATTGGCCGGTCTCAGCGTTCGAGAAGTGAAACAGGCGGATGGTGGTGTCAAATGACTGCCGGCGGCGCGTGAAGAGATGAGTTCCGAGGGCAAGTGCCGCAGTGAAGTTGGCCTGCGCCGTATTTCCCGGCGGAAACTTATCCGGGCCGAACAGCATGCCGCCGTCAAATCCTAAGAAGGGAACCAGGTGTCGGCTGACTCGCGTGAAATTCCAACGCGGAGAAACGGCCTCAAGCCCACCCATGTAGTAGCTCCGACCATTAACGAAATATTGAACCACAGGAATGACGGCGAAGTCCCACTCAAAGGTGCCGCGGCGCCAGCCTTCGGCGTGCTCGCCGGTCAGCACGCGTCCTAAATGAAACTCGGCTCCCCAACTGCTGGGATATCGCCCGGGCTCGCCGGGAATGGGTGGCGTGGCCATAGTCGCTGTGCCCCCGTACGCCTGGAAGCCGTAGTTCCATGATGGATCGCGCAGTGTATCGAGGGCCGTGGGCGGTGCTTCCTGCGCGCAACCAGCGGCGGCAGATGCGATGAGGAACGCAAAACTTAAGATGGTTCGAGTCAGGGCGCACCGTAAACGCATTCCGCCTTAGATGCAGCAGCAATCCCTAAATATTTTGAAATTCTGAGAAGAAGCTAGAACCAGCTATACCCGACCGTGAACTGCACTGCTCCGTTGATGCCTGGGTTTTTGTTTCCGATAGAGGCGTTGGAAAGATGATAGACCTTCACCGCCAGATCGAGGGCCTTGCGGTCGCCACGAAAGATGTGCGAGCCCAACTCCAGGCCGCTGGTGAAATTCACCACCGAGGTGTCTCCGGGAGGCAGGTTTTTCGTGCTGAAGACGATGCCGCCCACCGCAGCCAGCCAGGGAGCGACGTGGCAGTTGTTGGTGAAATTCCACTTGGCGATGAAGGGATTGATCGCCGCCGCATATTGCGCGTTCCCGTCGTACCAGAACTCGTTCAGCGGAATGACGTCAACGTCCATCTCAAACGAACCGCGGAGGAAGTTGTCGCCATGCTCGTTGGTCAGCACGCGGCCGAAGCGCACGCCGGCGAGCAACGATTGCGCGCTGGGAGTGTTCGCGAAGGAAGTGCTTCCGCCGAGGAAGATTCCTTTCGTCCACACCGGGTGGCGAAGCACGTCAACAGGGCTATCAGTTGGCAGTTGCGCGAGAAGCGGCGCGCAGAGCAGGCAAACGGCGCAGAGAAGTCGAGCGGCTATCTTCATGTCGGGTCTGAGAGAAACGTCAAAGTATCAGGTAGCTGCGAGTTAGGCAAATTCGCGAGGGGGTAGACGCGGGTGGGTGCCTCATTCGGGCTGGTTTTGCCCGGATGGGAGCTTTCACCTTGACCAACTGATTTTTTCGGACGAAGGCCCCACCCCGGCAACGGACGCCGGAATGGAGCACCCGCTTGATCCCATTTCCCCACTCACACCGCCAGCAGCGTTGCGGTTCGAATTGAAGGCGACCTTCGCAGTTTCTCCAGCACGTCGGTCGGCACGTCACCATCGACCTGTACGATGGCGAACGCTCCAGCATGATTGCGGCCCAGCGACATGCGTGCAATGTTGACGCCGGCTTCGCCCAGTATGGTTCCAATGCGGCCAATCACGCCGGGCGAATCGTCGTTGGAGATGGCGATGAAGCCTCCCTCGAGCTGCGCTTCAATCTCAACGCCATTCAGTTCGATCAACCGAGGTTCGTTGTTATGCACCAGCGTTCCGCAGGCTACAACCTGTTCGCTTGCTCCTGAAAGCGTCGCGCGAATGGCATTGGGGGCACCGCGTCGGGCGGAACGCACTTCCTGGACCAGCACGCCGCGTGCCTGGGCCATTGCCTGCGCATTGATGACGTTCATCGGCTCATCGCTGCCCAACTGAAGAACCGAAGCGACCAGCGAGCTGCGAATGAGGTTGGTTTTCCAGTTTCCGAGTTCACCTTCGTACTCGATCTGGATCTGCTGAAGATTGGAACAAAACAGTTGCGCAGCAAATTTACCCAATCGAGTGGCGAGATCGAAGTAAGGAAAAAGCTGCTGGTATTCGAGATCGGTGAGCGAGGGCAGGTTCACCGCGTTCTGGGCGATGCCGTCGCGGAAGTAGTCGCATATCTGCTGCGCGATCTGAATCCCGACCGCCTCCTGCGCTTCTTTGGTCGAAGCTCCGATGTGCGGAGTCGCGATCAGATTCGGCAGCGCGAGCAGTGCAGAGTCCCTGGGCGGTTCCTCTGAAAATACGTCGAGTGCTGCTCCTCCAACTTTTCCGGAGCGCATTGCCTGCTCAAGGTCACGCTGGTTTATGAGTTCGCCACGGGCGCAGTTCACAAGGCGCACACCATGCTTTCATCTTCTCGAAGGCAGCGGTGTTCAGCATTCCTTTGGTCTGCGGCGTAAGCGCGAGATGCAGGGAAATGTAGTCCGAGAGTTGATAAAGCTCATCGAGGGTGAGAAGCTCAACCCCGAGTTCGTGAGCGCGAGCGGGTGACAGGTACGGGTCTGCCACCACAACTTTCATCGCGAAGCCCATGGCGCGGGTGGCGACTTCAGTACCAATTCTTCCCATGCCGATAATCCCGAGCGTCTTCCCGCGCAGCTCGCTTCCTTGCAGTGATTTCTTCTCCCACTGACCGGCGCGGGTGGTCTGGTCGGCGCGCGAAAGAGACCGCGCCATCGCGAGCATCAGTCCCAGCGTGAGTTCGGCAACGGCGACAGAGCTGGCGCCCGGAGCGTTCATCACCACGATGCCACGGCGGGTAGCAAAATCGACGTCCACGTTATCGATGCCTACGCCGGCGCGTCCGATGACCTTCAACCGCTTGGCGTTCGCGATGAGTTGTTCGTTGGCCTGTACTGCGGAACGAACGATCAATGCGTCCGCATTCTCCATGGCTGCGGCGGGATTGGCGGCGAATTCCTCTGGGCCGACGACTTCAAACTCCGGCGCAGGAAACAGCTTCAGGGCTGCGTTGGCAATCTTTTCGGCGATGACGACTTTCATCGCGCACCTCCCGCAGCTTCGTGCGCATCGCGAGAAGCGAATGTGCGCTGTGCGGCGCGCACGCCATCGCCCAACTCGAATTTGCGATGTCCCAGCCGAACGAGGACTTGTTCGAGTCCGGCGATCACGGCGATGCAATCGAGATAGTCGAGATATCCGATGTGTGCGATGCGGAAGAGCTGGCCCTTCATCTCGCCCTGTCCATCGGAGAGAATGCCGCCGAAGTCGGATTTGAAAGCTTTGACAATATCTGTCGCGGAGATTCCTGCGGGCGCTTTGACCGCGGTGACAGCCGCACTGGGACTCGAGGAGAACAGCTCTAATCCGAGCGCCTCGACACCGGCGCGCGTGCATTCGGCGCAAAGTTCGGCGTTCGCTACGAGAGCATTGCGCCCGGCGACGAGATCGCCGTCACCTTGCGAGGTGAGGTAGTCGAGCGCAGCTCCCATGGCGGCGATGAGCGCGACCGCCGGGGTGTAAGCCGACTCGCCTTTGGCGGCGGACTTTCGTTCCTTTTGCAGATCGAAGTAATAGCGCGGCTGCTTCGCCGTCTCCATGCGTTGCCAGGCACGCTCGCTGGCCGCGAGATAGGCGAGCCCGGGAGGAATCATCAGCGCCTTTTGCGATCCGCCAATGATGATGTCGATTCCCGCGGCGTCTGGATCGAGGGCTGTCGTACCCAGCCCGGTGATGGCATCGACGACGAGCAGCGAATCACTACCTTTGAGCAGCGCGCCGATCTGCCCGACATCGTGGCGCGTTCCGGTCGAGGTCTCCGTCGCCTGCATGTAGACCACGCGCGTCTGCGGAGTGAGTTGCGAACGCACCTGGTCCAGCGTGAAGGTCTCTCCGTACGGCGCGGACACAACCTTCGGGTTGCAACCGAATGCCTTGGCGAGGCTCGTCCAGCGTTCGCCGAACTTGCCCGCGGTGAGAACAAGGACTTCGTCGCCGGGGCTCGTAAGATTGCTGACCGAGGCTTCCATCGCGCCAGTCCCAGACGACGCGAGCACCACAACATCGTTCGCGGTTCCGATGAAGAGCTTCAGTTGCTCAATCACCTGCTTGTAGAGGGCTCGAAACTCGGGTGTGCGATGGTGCAGGTCGGCCGCCGCCATGGCGAATTGGGCAGCGGGCAGCAGCGGGGTCGGGCCGGGAGTAAAAAGACGCGTCTTGCGAAACATAAAATCACCTGGAAAATAGGAGTCAGGTTGCAGATGGATACTTTCCAGTGTAGCCCGTGACTCTTCACCGCTGATGGTTATCGCGCGTGGAGTTTGGAGGGATGTCCCACTTTGGACTTCAGAACTACTTCGCGCGTGGGCCCATCGCTCCTCAAGCAGTCGAATTAATGAGCGGTGAAAGCGCAGAGCTTGAGGCTGGCGAAATAACCCGCCCAGGAATGTGGCGTTAGCCTCGGAGGGCCGGGGCTGAAGCCCGGTTCTTGTGCGCCGCTTTCGGCACGGCTGAAGCCGTGCCCTGATACAAAGCTCGCCAGCCTGCTTCTTTGGGCAGCCTGGGAAGCCGTGCCCTTCCAGCCAAGACTCTCGGACCACTCTCACAAGGTAAGCTGGTGGAGTAGCCGCTCCACTTAACGGATTGCCTCGAATGGCCGAGTACATCGTTACTGTAATTACCACGTCACAGACCCACTCCGGCGCCGAAGAATGGGAGCAACTGCTCTCGCGTTACTTCCGTAAACTTGCGGCGCGACGACAGGTGGATGAGCCGCCGGCCTTGTATGACGCGATAGCATTCACCGCAAATCGCGACCGCGAGCTCTCTGACGATGAACGGCGCGAGTTGAACGATGCGGTCGAGCGCCTCGGCTCGGATGTCTTCATCCGGCCGATCGAAGCGCTTCAGCATCCGCCGAAGCTATTCGTGTTTGATATGGACTCGACCATCATTCAGGCCGAGGTGATCGATCGCCTCGCGCGCATTGGCTGGAGCGGGCGCCGAAGTTTCGGCGATTACCGAGTCTGCGATGCGAGGCGAGATCGACTTCCGCACCAGCCTGCAAAAGCGCGTTGCGTTGCTCGAAGGCTTGCGCGAAGAAGTCTTCGCCGAACTGGAGCAGGGAATCGAACTCGGCATCGGGCTCGAAGCGCTGATGCGCGGCCTTGGCGAGCACGGTTGCAAGACGGCGGTGATCTCCGGTGGCTTCGGCGTGATGGGCCGCAGGCTGCAGCAACGGCTCGGCTTCGATTATGTGTTCACCAACGAGCTGGAGGTCGCGGATGGTGCGCTGACCGGACAGCTCGCGACAGAGATCATCGATGGGCAGCGCAAAGCCGAGCTGCTGAACGAAGTTGCGGAGCGCGAGGGGATTCCAACGAGCCAGGTTGTTGCGGTCGGCGATGGGGCGAACGATCTGCTGATGCTGGCGCAGGCCGGGATCGGAGTCGCTTACCATGCCAAGCCGGTCGTCCGCGCCGCCGCGAAATATCGCCTTACCCACGCCGGGCTGGACGCGCTGCTGTATCTGCTGTAGCAAATCGGTCTACAGGTTCTTGGGTTTGGTGCGGGCGTAGCGATCCATGTGGCCGATCCACTTGAGGAAGCGCAGCATCTCACCGCGCTCATGCCACAGGAAGCCGCAGAATTCAGGGAAGCCGATGCTCTGCATCTTCACGCCACTATAGGTCTCGATGCGCCAGCGCAGATACGGACTGCGCCAGGGCGCAAGATGATGGCCGCGCGTGGCGTTCCACAGGAAACGTAGGATGTAGCGCATCGTTAAGGGCAGTATAGCGGCGGGAATCCCACACATTCCAACTGCAGGAATGTGTGGGGCACCCAGCATCGAGCCGTCAAATCCGCGTGCTAACCTTCGAAGATGGGCGATGAGCAGGCGCGACGGGCCGCTGAAGACCACTATTACAGCGCGCTCGACCACTATGCCGAAGGGCGTGACGCGGAGGCCATCGCCGAGTACGAGGCCGCCATCGTGGAGGACGGCTCGTTCCTCGACGCGATGCACGGATTGGCGCGAGTGCTTCAGGACACCGAGCAGTACGACAAGGCCATCGCGGTTGCCAGCCGGATTACGGAGCTCGATCCCGACGACGTGCTGGCGCACACCAGCCTGTCTATCCTTTATCAGCGCAAGGGCATGGTTCCGGAAGCGGAGGCGGAATCCGCCAAAGCGCGCGTTCTAGGATGGAAGCAGCAGTTGAAGAACAAACCGTAAGGCAAATCAACCACGGATTTACACGGATCGACACGGATCAGAAGAGCCAGTGCTTAAGAACCTGCAGACCTGATCATCCGTGATCCGCAGCAGTTGAAGGACAAACCGTGAAGCAAACCAGCCGCGGATTCACACGGATCAGCACAGATCAGAAGAGCTACGGGTTTGAATCCGGAGACCTGACCTGATCCGTGATCATCTTGTGCGAATCCGTGGTTGAATATTCTTCGCCGGCGAGATCAACCACTACACTGAATGGTGCAACTCCCGCAGCACAGAGCAAAGAAAGGCCGCCCCGTCCGGCGCGGCGCCGGGGAGCAGGTCCGCCAGATCTACCGCAAGCTGGCGGAGACATGGGGGCCGCAGCACTGGTGGCCGGCGGAGACTCCGTTCGAAGTCATCGTCGGAGCGATTCTTACCCAGAACACATCCTGGACGAACGTCGAGCGTGCGATGGCGAAGCTGCGCGAGGCCGACGTGCTGAACGTCGAAGGAATCAGGAACCTTAGTCTTGCGGAACTGGAACTCCTAGTTAGGTCGTCCGGCTACTTCCGGCAGAAGGCGCGACGGCTGAAAGATTTCGTCGCCTTCATCGATGCGAAGTATGGCGGATCGTTGGAGCAGATGTTCGCCACGCCGTCGGACAAATTGCGCGCGGAGCTGCTGACGCAGAAGGGCATTGGGATGGAGACGGCCGATTCCATCCTCTTATATGCGGGGCTGCATTCGGTGTTCGTGGTCGACGCTTACACGCGACGCGTCTTCGAACGTCACCGAGTAGTAGCGGGGTCAGCGAAATATGACGAGATTCGTTTACTGGTAGAACATGCGCTGGGCGAAGAGAGCATGCCGGGCGTGAGTGTGGCAATTGGCACCGGGGTCGCGACCGGCGGTGCATCCGCCGTCAGCCATGAGCACGGTGCAGCAAACGAATAGGACGCGTGTCTACAACGAGATGCACGGGCTGCTGGTACAAGTCGGGAAGCATTATTGCAGTAAGAGCCGCCCAAAATGCGATGAATGTCCGTTAGGGGAAATGCTGTCGCCGCGACAGCGTGCTCGATTACAAATTGCCGGTCGGGATGTTAACCGGGATGTAACAAAGAAAGCGGAGTAGCATCCAGCCACGCCAGGGCTATAATAAGCATTCATCCCAGCTGCCCCCGCGCGCCGCTTGAACCAAGGTGTATCCGGAGAACGCATTCCGGAGGACAGACGATTCATGCCGTCAGCGACGCCTTCTGATCGTACGAAGAAGAACCGTACTCCCGCGGTCATTGCGCTCTCGATCGCCACCTTCCTGCTGTTTGCGGTCATCTTCGCGCAGGCTACGTTCAAGCTGACGCTGCTCGATCCTGATACCAGCGAAGGGACGCTGATTTTCGCGGCGTTGTCGGCGCTCATCTCTCTTTTATTGGTCGTCCTGGTGGTCGTGCTCATCCGCACGCTGTTGCGGCTCTATGCCGAGCGCAAGGCCGGAGTGCTGGGTTCAAAGTTCCGCAGCCGCATGGTCCTGGGCGCGCTGCTGCTGTCACTCGGGCCAGCGATCTTCCTGTTCATGTTTTCTTACGGGCTGATGAACCGGTCGGTTGAGCGCTGGTTCTCGCGACCCGTAGAGGACGTGCAGTATCGAACCACCACCATCGCAGCCCTGTTGACCGACTACGCTTCGGCCAATGCGGGTGCTGAGGCGGAGCGACTGGCCGCTACCCCGAGCGCGCAGAAGTCGTTCCAGAGCGGCAATTTCAGCTTCATCATGGATGAGTTCCGCCACAGCGAGATTACGCTGCAAGGCGGGTTCGCCTTCGCTCTTGAAGATGATCGGGCGGAGGCGACCTTCCATTCGCCGGATCCCTGGCCGCTGATACGCGATCGCCTGCCGCTGGACTCCGGCCAGGGTCAGGCGAAGACCTTTGACATCGGAGGAACGCTGTACGTCGTGGGCCAGGCCAAGGTTGGGCACAATGGCAAGATACTGGTCGCGATGCCGTTGCCCGCTAACTACTCGGCCATGCTGAGGGACATCGAGAAAAGCCAGCAGCAATATGAAGCTCTTCGCCAGCAACGGCGGCGCTTGCGGCGAACTTATTTGGTGTATCTGCTTTTACTGACAGCAGGCGTGCTATTCGTGTCGCTGTGGCCGGCGCTGTTCCTCTCACGGATGGTAACGCGGCCCTTGGTTGCCTTGGCGGAGGCCACGCACGAAATCTCACGTGGGCGCCTAGACGTACGTGTCGATGTTGCTGCCGACAGCGAGATCGGCCAACTGGTGCAATCGTTCAACAAGATGGCGGAGGACCTGGAATCGAGCCGCAGCAAGATCGAAGCCTCGCGTCACGACCTGGGCGAGGCCAATGTCGAGTTGGAGCATCGCACTCGCCACATCGAAACCGTTCTGGAAAGCATCCCCAGCGGTGTGCTGTCGGTGGATTCGTCACGCGTCATCACTCGCATGAACGGCGCGATGCGACGTCTGCTCCGCCAGGAAGGGAACGGCGTGCCGGCCCATTCCTTGAGCGACCTGTTTTCGGACGAGGTGGTCGCCGATCTGGAACACATGCTGCGCCGTGCTGATCGCATGGGATCGACGACCAGCCAGATGGAAATTCCGACGACGCATGCGAGCTTAAACGTAGCAGTCACCATCGCAACTCTCGATCCGCCGCAACGGACGCCTATGGCGCCACGCCTGGGCTACGTGATGGTGTTCGAAGACATGTCCGATGTCTTGCGCGCGCAGAAACAGGCCGCCTGGCGCGAGGTGGCGCGCCGGGTTGCGCACGAGATCAAGAATCCCCTCACCCCCATCGTGCTGTCGGCGGAACGGATTCGCCGCCACCTGGAACGCGGTGTGCCACCCGACGCAGCTTCGCTGGGTATCATCCGCAGCTGCTCTGAGACCATTGGCACCTCAGTGGAGACCGTACGAACGTTGGTGGATGAGTTCTCGCTGCTGGCGCGTTTTCCCGCGTCGCGTCCGGAGCCTACCGACATTAACAGCGTGATCGAAAGCGCTCTCAGCATGTTCAATGGCCGGCTCGACGGCATCCGTGTGAGCAAGTATCTGAGCGCCGACCTGCCTCCCGTCCTGGCCGACGCGGCGTCAATGAAGCGTGCCATCGCCAACCTGGTGGATAACGCTGCTGAGGCCATGCATGACTCGATGGTGAAGGAGATTCAAATCTCCACCAGCATTGCCGGCGAGCGCGATACGGTTGAGATCGTCATCGCCGACACCGGACACGGCGTGACGCCCGAACTGAAGGAGAAGCTCTTCCTGCCTTACTTCTCCACCAAGAAGCGTGGTACCGGCCTGGGACTGGCCATCGTCAGCCGCATCATTGAAGACCATCACGGCTCCATCCGCGTCGAGGAGAACCGTCCGGTGGGCGCACGGTTTACATTAGAGTTGCCGGTGCAACCAGAAATGGCTGCCTCGGCCACACAATCCAATGCAAACCATACTGATCGTGGATGACGAGTCGCAGATCCGCAGCTCCCTGCAAGGGGTGCTGGAGGACGAGGGCTACCAAACACTTCTTTCCGAGACGGGCGAGGACTGCCTCGAGACCTTGCGGCGCAAGCCGGTTGACGTGGTCCTGCTCGACATTTGGTTGCCGGAAAGAGACGGGCTGGAAATCCTCGAGGAAATCATGGGGACTAGCAACCCACCGGAGGTCATCATGATCTCCGGCCACGGCAGCATCGATGCCGCCGTGCGCGCCACCAAGCTAGGCGCCTTCGACTTTCTCGAGAAGCCGCTTTCGGTCGAGCGAACCCTCATCGTGCTGAAGAACGCGCTGGACGCTAAGCGCCTGCGCAGCGAGAACCTGGAGTTCAAGCGTCAGTTCCAGTCGCGCAGCGTCATTGTTGGCGACAGTGTTCCGGTCAAGGCGCTTAGGCAACAGATCGGACTCATGGCTCCGACGAACGGGCGCGTGCTCATCTATGGTGAGTCGGGTACGGGAAAAGAGCTGGTGGCGCGGGCCATCCACGCGCAGAGCTTGCGTAAGGAGTCGATGTTCGTTGAGGTCAACTGCGCCGCCATTCCCGAGGACCTCATCGAAAGCGAACTGTTTGGCCATCGCAAAGGCGCATTCGCCGGAGCGGTAGCCGCCAAGGAGGGGAAGTTTCGCAAGGCCGATAGCGGCACGCTCTTCCTCGATGAGGTCGGCGACATGAGCCTGAAGACGCAGTCGAAGGTGCTGCGCACGCTGGATGAAGGTCGCTTTGCTCCGCTTGGCGAAGACGAGCCGGTGACGGTGGATGTTCGGGTGATCGCCGCGACTAATAAAGACCTGGAAGACGAGATATCGAAAGGCAACTTCCGCGAGGACCTGTTCTACCGGCTGAACGTGATCCCTTTCTATGTGCCGCCGTTGCGCGAGCGCAAGGAAGATATTCCGGTGCTGGCGCAGTTCTTCCTGAAGGAGTTCTCCCACACCTACCAGCGCCATCCGAAAGAGATGACCGACGACGCGGTGGACGCGCTGCTGCGCTACTCGTGGCCGGGCAATGTTCGTGAGTTGCGCAATGTCATCGAGCGCATCGTCATCATGAATCCGACAACCGGCCGGCTGGAGCGCAAGCATCTGCCGTCGCTCATCTTTCGCGATGGCGGGCGGCGTCCCTGGGCCGAGTTCTCCACCTTGCACGAAGCACGTGCCGCCTACGAGCGCGACTACATCCTGAAGAAGCTGGACGAGAACCACAGCAACGTCAGCCGTACCGCCGAGGTATTGGGCCTTGAACGCAGCCACCTCTATCGCAAGATGAAGGCCTTGGGGATTGCGGTGAAGGAATAATGGTGGCGACATAAAGGTCGGTTCGCCGTCGGAATTGATCGAGCATGGTCACAGAAATCGGACAGATCGAGGCAATCTTTCGGTATCCGGTGAAGTCCATGCGCGGCGAGCAACTGGAAGCCGCTAAGTTGGGCTGGCACGGCGTCGATGGTGACAGGCGCCTGGCACTGCGTCGGAGCGATGACCACAGTGGGATGCCATGGTTAACAGCGAGTAAGCTTCCCGAGTTGGTTCTGTTTACCCCGCTACGCCGTGAGGGCAGTTTCGAGAAAGACCTTCCCACGCATGTTCGCACGCCCGATGGCGAAGAGCTGCCAGCGTTCGGCGATGAGTTGGCCGCCGAGGTCGGACGCCGATTCAAGGCTTCCGTGCAAATGATGCAATTGAGGCATGGCATCTTCGACGACGCTTGTATCTCTGTAATAGCTTCCGATACAGTGCGCGAAATCGGACGACTCGCAGGCCAGAGCCCGGACGTGCGACGATTTCGCCCGAACATTCTGGTTCGCTCGCTGCGACAGGCTCCTTTCCAGGAGGACGAGTGGCTGGGCGGAGTGCTCTCGTTCGGCGATGGCGATGGCGCCCCGGCCATCTCCGTCACCCAGCGCGATGTTCGCTGCTCGATGGTGAACCTTGATCCTGACTCGGCAGTGTCCACGCCGGAAGTCTTGAAAGCGATCTTTCGCGTCAACCAGAACAACGCAGGGATCTACGGCACCGTCACTCGCACAGGTCACATAGCGGTGGGACAGACGATACTTCTTCGCGCGGCGACCAGCGCCGCTCCAGTCGGTCAGCGTTGATTCCGGCCTGCCAATCACAAACGCTCGCTTAACGCTGGCCTGAAGTCCGCACTACCGGAGCAGCGTCACAATTTGCCTGTGACGCGCGTCATATCTCATTGGGCATGCAAGAGCGTAACGTCAAATGTTTGCGGTGAAGCAGTTGCTGTGCGCTCCTATGCCGCGCGCCTGCCGACGCGAACGGGAGAATCAAGTTGCGCGACGCCGTACTGCAGTTGTGGCCCGAGATCGGCTGGATTGCCGATCCCGGCCTGCGGGAGCAAGTCACCCAAACTTGGATACGCGCCCTCGAACTTAGCCCGCTCACCCCTGACGATCTGAACCGCATTCCTTTCACCCTTCTCGTCCCCAGCTGCCCAACCACCTTCATGGAGCACAAGCGCTGCGTGGTGCACATCGCACGCAAAGCTGCCGAAAGCATGCAGGAGTTCATGGGCAAGGCCCTGCCCATCGATCTGGATACGGTCACTGCCGGCGCGATTCTCGCCGACGTCGGCAAGCTGCTGGAGTACGAGAAGGTGGACGGCAAGTCCCGCCAGAGCAAGCGAGGCGAATTGTTGCGCCATCCGTTTACCGGCGTCGCACTGGCGATGCAATGCGGCGTGCCCGATTCGGTGTGCCACATCATCGCCGCTCATGCCGCCGAAGGCGACCTGGTGAATCGCACCACCGAAGCCTACATCGTGCATCATGCCGACTTCATGGCGTTCCAGCCGTTCAAGAACCTGAGCAAGTAAGGAGAATTTGTATGCCCACTCTCACTGAAGCGCCGGTTGCCGTAATCAAACAGCCCGTGACTGCTGCCATGTCGCAATGGGCGGCGGATCTGCGGTTCGAAGACCTCTCGCCCGAGGCGGTGTATCAGGCAAAACGCTTCCTGCTCGACGGCATGGGCTGCGCCCTGGGTGGATACCAGCAGCACGACGTGACTATCGCCCTCGAAGTGCTCAACGAAATTGCCGGGCCCGGGCACGCCACCATCATCGGCACCGGCCTGCACGTCGACGCGGTATCGGCGTCGCTGGCAAATGCCCTGATGATCCGCTGCATGGATTACAACGACATTTACTGGAGGCAGGACCCGTGCCATCCCTCAGACATTTTTCCTGCCGCGCTGGCCTGCTGCGAACGCGCCGGCAGTGATGGCCGCGAGTTGATAGTCGGCCTGGTGCTGGGCCACGAGTTCGAGATGCGGCTGTGTGAAGCGGCCTTTCCGGGGATTCGCGAGCGCGGCTGGCATCACGCCACGTTGACCGCGTTCGTGTCGCCCATCGTTGCCGGACGCATGCTGCACCTCGATTGGCCGCAGATTCAGCACGCCATCGGCATCAGCGCCAGCGCGCGCGTCACGCTAGGAGCAGTGACCGCCGGCAAGCTGACCATGATGAAGAACACGGTCGATCCGCTGGCGACGCAGAGTGGCGTGCTGGCGGCGTTGCTGGCGGAGAAGGGTTACACCGGTCCCGAACACGTCATCGATGGCAAAGAGGGAATCGTCCACTGCTTCGGTCCGGAGTGGAAGTTGGATGTTCTCACCGATGGGCTGGGCGAGGCTTCGTCCTGGCGGATCACACAATGTGGGATGAAAGCGTTCCCTACCGAAGCGCTTACGCACACTCCCATCTCCGCGGTGCTGCAACTGGTGAAGGACAACGACCTGGAGCCACAGCAAATCGCGCGCGTACACATTCGCACCACCGCGCGGGGAGCCGATATCCTCAGCGATCCCAGCAAGTACGATCCCCACACCAAGGAGACGGCCGACCACTCGCTGCCCTATGTCATTGCTACTGCCATCGCCGAGCGGCAGGTGACGCCGCTGCAGTTCACGCCGGAGAAGATCAACCATCCGCTGATCCGCGAGCAACTGAAAAAGGTGGTCGTGGTCGCTGACAAGGAGATCGAGAAGGTATTTCCCTCGATGCAGCGCGTCATCGTCAGCATTCGCACCAACGACGGCACTGAGTTCATGACGCAGCTTGACTATCCCAAGGGCGACCCGCGCAATCCGCTGAGCGATAGGGAAGTGGAAGAGAAGTTCGAAGCGCTGGCCGAGCCGGTTCTCTCGAAGAAGGCCCGCCGTAAAGCTATCGAGGCGATCTGGAACCTGGAGAACCAGGAGAGCGTGACCGAGTTGATGCGGCTGTTCCGCGTCGCCCGGAAAGAGCGTTGATTATGAAGCAGACAGTAGTTGAGAAGATCGCGCAACACCACATGGCCGAAGGTCCAAAGCGGCTGCTGCGCGCCGGGGACTTCTTGTCCATCCGGCCGACGCACGTGATGACCCACGACAACACTTCGGCGGTGATGAAGAAGTTCAAGGCCATCGGCGCGACTAAGGTGCACGATCCCGCGCAGCTGGTGTTTGCCGCGGATCACGACATCCAGAACGTCGAGGGGTCGAACCTGGAGAAGTATCGCAGCATGGAGACTTTCGCACGCGAGCAGGGAATCGATTTCTATCCCCCGGGTACGGGAATTGGTCACCAGATCATGGTGGAGCAGGGATATGTACAGCCGGAGCGCTTCGTGGTGGCGTCCGATTCGCACTCCAACATGTATGGAGCGCTGGGTGCGGTGGGCACTCCCGTAGTTCGAACGGACGCTGCCGCTATCTGGGCTACAGGTGAGTTCTGGTGGCAGATACCGCGAACTATTCAAGTGGTACTTGAAGGTAAGCTGCGCCCCGGCGTGACCGGCAAAGACGTGATCATCACGCTATGCGGTCTCTACAACCGCGACGAGGTGTTGAACGCGGCAGTCGAGTTCAGCGGTCCCGGCGTGGCGTCGCTCAGCATGGACGCCCGGCTCACCATCGCCAACATGACGACCGAGTGGGGCGCGCTGGTGGGCTGGTTTCCGGTGGATGCGGTCACGATTGCCTACCTCGAAGGGCGCAACCTGCTGCTGCGCAAACACGACATCCGCCGCATTACCGAGATGAACCTGCTGAAGTGGCGCACCAGTCCCCCTGCGCCGGACAAAGATGCGGTTTATGCCGGACGTATTGTGCTGAACCTGGACGACGTGACGCCGCATGTCTCAGGCCCCGACACGGTGCAGGTGATGCAATCGCTGCCTGAGATCGAGCAGAAAAAAGTCGCCATCCAGAAGGCGTACCTGGTGTCGTGCGTGAACTCGAGGCTGGAAGATCTGTCGGCGGCGGCGCGCGTGCTGCACGGAAAGAAGATTGCGCCGGGAGTGAAGTTCTACCTGGCCGCAGCCAGCATGGAAGTCGAGGATGAGGCCGTGAAGCGCGGAATCTGGCAGACGCTTCTCAATGCCGGTGCGGAACCGCTTCCGCCGGGATGCGGGCCGTGCATCGGGTTAGGCAGAGGATTGCTGGAGCCGGGCGAGGTGGGAATCTCGGCCACCAATCGTAATTTCAAGGGACGTATGGGCGCGCGCGATGCGCAGTGCTACCTTGCCAGTCCCGAAGTGGTGGCGGCATCGGCCATAGCTGGATATATCTGCGGTTCAGCGAAGTTGCCGGCGACTGAAGTTCAACGTCAGTTTGCTGTGTATGCTCCACCCTCGACTGTCGAAGAAACTGTCGAGATTCTGCCTGGTTTCCCGGAGACGCTTCGCGGCCGAACTGTCTTTCTGCCGCAGGACAATCTCAACACCGACGGCATCTACGGCAAGGACTATACCTACAGGGAAGACATGACGCCCGAGATGATGGCGAGCGTCATCATGCAGAACTACGACCCTGGATTTGCCCAGCGCGCGCAATTCGGCGACATCGTCGTGGGCGGCAGCAACTTCGGCACCGGCTCCAGCCGCGAACAGGCGGTCACGGCGCTGAAGTGTGCCGGAATCCGTTTGATCATCGCCGCCAGTTTCTCGCAGACCTATCTGCGGAATGCGTTCAACAACGGCTTTTTGTGTATTGAAGCGGCGAAGCTGGTGGAGTACCTGCGACAACAGTTTGCGGATGCGATTGCAGCCAGAGAGAAAACCATTGTCTCCGCCGAGGGGATCGAGATCGATTTCGCGACCAGCGCGATCCTGTATTGCGGAGAAACGTTCTCGTTCCCCGCGCTGGGCTCGGTGCCGCAGTCGTTGGTGGTCGCAGGGGGAATCGAGAACCTGGTGGCAGAGAAGTTGAAAGCGAAGCTGGAGCCGGCGACGGTGTAGCGCGGTTTATTCGCGCTGTCCGTGGGCGGGGAAAGAAACTGCAGGTCCCTCACCGCCTGACGTCGGTTCGGGATGACACTCTTAAAGCGAAGCTGGAGGCGGCGACGGTGTAGACCTAGGTGGCCAATCAACAGCAGGTCCTTCGCTTCGCTCAGGATGACAGTGGTTAAAGAAAGGTTTAACTGTGCCAAAACATACGATCGTGACCATGCCGGGAGACGGCATTGGCAACCAGGTTCTACGGGAAGCAATCCGCGTACTAGAAGCCGTGGGCTTTGAAGCCGAATATGTACACGCTGACATTGGCTGGGAGTGCTGGTGTCGCGAAGGCAACGCTCTGCCCGAGCGCACAATCGAGTTGCTGCGCCAGCATAAGGTCGGCTTGTTCGGCGCCATCACCTCGAAGCCGAAGAATGAAGCCGAAGCCGAACTCGCGCCCTCGCTGCAGGGCAAAGGGCGTCAGTATTTCAGCCCTATCGTATCGATGCGGCAGATTTTCCATCTCGATATTTGCATGCGTCCGTGCCTGTCGTTCCCTGGCAATCCGCTGAACTTTATTCGCAAGTCGTCTGGTGGTGGCTACGAGGAGCCGCGAGTTGACGTTGTGGTGTTCCGCCAGAATACGGAAGGGCTCTACGCCGGAGTGGAGTGGACGAATCCTCCGGCGCAAGTGCGCGATGCGCTACGCACCCATCCGAAGTTCAAACCGTTCGGCAACGTGCCCGGTGACGAGCTGGCGATTTCGGTTCGCATCATTACGCGACCGGCAGCACGACGCATCTGTGAGGCGGCGTTCCGCCATGCTGCCAAGTTCGGCTACAAATCGGTCACCATCTGCGAAAAGCCGAACGTGTTGCGTGAGACCTCGGGCATGATGGAGGAGGCAGCGAAGGACGTGCAGCGGCAATACCCGGACGTGCAGCTCTGGTCCACGAACATCGACGCGCAGACCATGTGGCTCACCAAGAATCCTGAAGACTACGGCGTGATCGTGGCCAGCAACTTGTTTGGCGACGTCATCAGCGATGCCTTCGCCGGACTGGTTGGCGGCTTGGGCTTCGCCGCCTCGGGCAACATCGGCGAGGAGGTCGCGGTCTTCGAACCTACGCACGGCTCGGCGCCGAAGTATGCTGAGCTTGATCCGCCGATCGTGAATCCGATCGCGATGATCCTCTCGGCGGCCATGATGCTCGACCATCTAGGCGAAGCCGACAAAGCCGACCGCGTGCGCAAGGCAATCGCAGTCGTTATCGAGCAAGGCAAAGTTCGCACTTACGACATGATGCGGCTTGCGGGCGGAGCCAACGCGATCGCGCTCGGCGCCGCGTCGACGAGCGAGATGACCGACGCGATTCTTGAAAAGCTTGGCGCGCCGGTGGAGAAAGCTTATGCCGTCAGCAGTCGCAGCTAGCTTACGTCGCGGCGAGGCGGGACGCGCCGGTACAGATGTGCGTTCCGACCTGCGCGTCAGCTTCGAAGAGCGAAACGCAGGTGGCATCGAAGTCGTACTGCGCTCGCGCGTAGACCTTTACTACGGCGAGGCGATACGGATACAGGCCACAAATGTTCTGCATGCGTTGGGCATTTCCCACGCTCGCGTAGAAATCGTGGATGAAGGCGCGCTGCCGTTTGTTATTGATGCGCGGCTGGAAGCAGCCGTGCTGCGAGCCGGAATCACGCCGACCATGGCGGCATTGCCCGACGCTGTTCCGTTGCCTCCGCCGTCTCCTCGTGATCGCTTGCGGCGCTCGCGGCTTTACCTGCCCGGCAACGAGCCGAAGTACTTCATCAATGCCGGCCTGCATGAACCCGACGGCATCATCCTTGATCTTGAGGACTCGGTGCATCACGCAGAAAAAGATGCGGCGCGCCTGCTGGTTCGCAACGCTCTAAGAGCGGTTGACTTCGGCCATTGCGAACGCATGGTGCGGATCAATCCCTTTCCGCTCGGGCGCAGCGATCTGGAAGAGGTTGTCCCGCAGCATCCCGATCTCATCCTCATCCCGAAGGTCGAGCACGCGGAGCAGGTGCGTGAAGCCGATGCCCTGATTACCGTTAATCCAGGGCCATAGCGGCGCGATTCGTCCGATCTGGCTCATGCCGATCGTTGAAACTGCTGTAGGCGTGGAGAACATGTATGCCATCGCGCACGCCTCCGAGCGCAACGCCGCGATC
Source organism: uncultured Acidobacteriaceae bacterium (assembly GCA_963809865.1). GTDB lineage: Bacteria > Acidobacteriota > Terriglobia > Terriglobales > Acidobacteriaceae > CAVVDY01. Next base: position 218,709 of record CAWELL010000002.1, read on the forward strand.
ACCATCGGGCTTGAGGACTACACCGCCGACCTCGGCGTGGTGAAGACCGCGACCGGGGGCGAGTCACTGTACGCCCGCATGCGCCTGGTCAATGCCGCAAAGGCCGCAGGTCTTCAGGCGATCGATTCGGTTTATGGTGACGTGGCCGACGCGGAAGGACTCCTGCGCTGGGGCGAAGCCTCGCGTGCCATGGGATTCGAAGGCATGGGATGTGTGCATCCGCAGCAGATACCGGTCATCCATCGCGCGTTTGCGCCCTCGGCAGCGGAGATTGAAAAGGCTCTGAAGATCGCGAGCGCTTTTGAAGAAGCGCAATCCCGCGGTCTTGGTGTGGTGAGTGTCGGCTCCAAGATGATCGATCCTCCGGTGGTGCACCGCGCTCTGAAGTTGGTGGAACGTGCCCGCCGGATGGGGCTTGTTTCGCCTGAGCCCAAGACAGGGGCGGAGCAATGAAGGCGATGCTCGAAACGGACACTGTCACAAATGCGCTGGGCCGTCGGGTTCCCACCGTGGTTAACGGCCGCGAGCAGATGCCGTTTGTCGGGATCGATGGCGCTCGACCGACGGGACGCAAGGCGGGCCCGCTCGTCCGCAGCAGCAACGACTATCCCGCGAATGGCGATAAGCGGGTGCCCGACCTCGAAACCGCGCTGCGCCTGTGTGGACTGCGCGACGGCATGACCATCAGCAGCCATCATCACCTGCGTAACGGTGACCGGGTAGCGCTGACCGCGCTGCAAACGGCCGCCGGTATGGGCGTTAAAGATCTCGTCTGGTTTCCCAGCGCGTCGTTTCCGTGTCACGAGCCGGTGATCGATCTGATGAAGTCGGGCGCGGTGCATCACATCGAAGGCAGCATGAACGGGCCGCTGGGCGAATTCTGTTCGCACGGCAACATGCGTGGGCTCGGCGTGTTGCGCTCGCATGGTGGACGCTGGCAGGCGATTCAGGATGGAGAGGTTCACATCGACATCGCCGTCATAGCCGCCCCCACGGCCGATTTCTTCGGCAACGCTGATGGATCGCACGGGCCCTCGGCCTGCGGCTCGCTGGGCTTTGCGCTGGCGGATTCGATTTATGCCGATCGCGTCATCGTCGTTACCGATAATCTCGTGCCGTTTCCCTGCGTGCCGTGGCAGATCCAGGGAAATAACGTGGATTACGTGGTCGAGGTGCCGTCAATTGGCGATCCGGAAAAAATCGTCAGCGGCACCACGCAGATTACTCGCAGTCCTGACCGCTTGCGCATTGCAGAACTTATCGCGCGATTCCTGCGCGACACCGGAATCATGCGCGATGGCTTCTCGTTCCAGGCAGGGGCCGGAGGCATTGCGCTGGCGTTCGTCGATTACCTGGCGCACATGATGCGCGAAGCCAACTTGAAAGCCAGCTTCGTGCGCGGAGGTTCGACTAAATATCTGGTCGATATGCTGAACGAAGGCCTCATCGGCTATATCCTCGACGGACAGACCTTCGATCTCGACGGCATGAGATCGATTGCCGGCGATCCGCGCCATGTCGCCACATCGCCATTCACCTCGTACAACTTCCACGGCAAGGGAAACTTCGCTTCGATGATCGATGCCTGCGTGCTGGGCGCGACCGAAGTCGACGTCAACTTCAACGCCAACGTGGTCACGCACTCTGACGGACGGCTGCTGCACGGGATTGGCGGCTGGCAGAACTGCCTGTTCGGCGGTTGCACGATTCTGGCGGTACCATCCTTCCGTGATCGCATCCCGGTGATCGTGGACGAAGTCACAACGATCACGGGACCGGGTGAATTGGTGGACGTGGTTGCGACCGAGCGGGGGATCGCTATCAACCCGCGGCGTCAGGATCTGCTCGATGCGGTGAAGGGCAAGGGATTGCCGATTCGTCCGATCGAAGAGATTAAAGCCGAGGTCGAGAAGATCTGTGGTGGCAAACCCGCCAAGCCGCGTCTGGGAGAGCGCCCGGTAGCGGTGGTGAAATGGGTTGACGGAACGCTGATCGATACGGTTTGGCAGGTGCTCTCGGAGAATCCTTACGCCGCCGCTGCTGGTGGAGGAGAATAGGTTCCCCGGCCATGCAATCGGTGCTGCAACTCGTGGAAGGGTTCTAAGTCTTGTTGGTTTGGGGGACTACCTGCACGCTATCCTCCGTATCGTCCGCGCGGAGGGCGTCCGCCTCGAAAGCCGCGAGCTTTCGTTTGGCGTGCGATACGGGGTTTGCTTTACCAGTAAGGGTATGACATCTTTGCCCGACTTTCGCGCCGCATTCCGGGCACTCGATATCGATTGCGTTCATAGGTTCAGTTTACCTGAAGTCTTCTTCGACGTTAGCAAAGCGCGTAAGGCTTGCGGAACCGCGCGATGATCGAGATGGGGGAGCGCGCGCGTCCATCAAGCGCAATCCAGAGTGTGGAGCGAGCAGCGCTTCGAGTCATTAAGCCAAATGGTGAACTAAGAGGTTCAGCGGGCGTGCGTGTGTTTCGCTGGAAGCCCGATCCGATCGGCCGTCTCAGCTCCGAAATCGAATTCGATCAGCACGGCCGGCTGGTCGCCTACTACCCAGCCATCGTGACCAGGCTCGATGGCAACCACCTGCGGAGCGCGGTACTCAAGCACGCAACCATCATGAAACTCCATGTGAATCTCGCCCTGAGCGAGAAATCCCACGTGCGCGTGCATGCAGAGATCGGTGCCTACCAGCGGCTTCATATTCTTCGACCAGCGGAATCCAATCGGGTAGACCACCCGCCTCACCCGGCCATTCCCAACCTTAGCCATGTCGATCTTCACGCCACCCACTTCAGAGTGTTCGGCGCCTTGCATCGGCTTCAACAAATCACTTGCTGTACTCACGACGAGGCCTCCTGCGAGCGATCATCCTCGGTGTTATAACACGCGCCATATCCATAGACCTATTTCCTGACCTACCTTTCCCGCCAGATGCGTCGCTAAGACCGCGCTTGCCCTGTCTTGTTGTGACCGCCGTCACGGCAAAGTGTGCGTTGCCGGCCTTCTCCAAGCCCGGAGTCTCTCGAAACCCTCGCTTCCGTACAAGCAGTCGGGTCCAGCCGTCATAAGTCGGCTCTCTCTGTGGGCCTGATACGGAAAAGCTCATTCCACAGACAGCAGCTTTCCTTCGATGATCGCCCGTGGGTTGTTATTTACGAGGTCTTCGGCCACTTGTTCTCCCAGCATTCTTGCCACTGTGTTTCTAGCTTCTGATAACAAGGGTCGGCGACGCTTGGGGTCGTGAGCATCGCTGGCGATGACGTGTACGGCTCCCCGTGCCAGCAGCCACTCCGAAACGGCGCGCGCGTTGTCTCCCCAGAAACCGGTGATGGAGTTGGCCGTGACCTGAACGAGAGCGCCGGCGTCAACCATTTCCAGCACTTTCTCCGGGCGACGTACGAGTAGCGGGTTGCGCTCGGGATGGGTGACAATGGGCACCATGCCCCGGCTGGTGAACTGGAACAGGAGCTCAGCAACGTTGGGCGGGATGCCGTAATCGCTAAATTCGATCAGAAAATAGCGAGTGCCATTGATGCTGTAGCGCTGGGGATTTTCAAGGGCATCGGTGATGTTTTCATAGGAAAAGTGGAAGTCGCATCCGATACTGAATAAGATCCGTCCCTCGGCAGCTTCCTCCAGTTGGCCTTTCAGCCCTTCATAGCGCTCGCGATCATAGGGATACTCATCATTGCAGTGCGGCGTCGCGACAATGTGGCGTATACCATCATCGGCAGCAATGCGACACATTTCACGGGTCATCTCCCAGGTGCGGGAGCCGTCATCGACACCGGGGATAATGTGGCAATGAATGTCGACCATAGGAGAATCGAGGGACAACTTTCCTGGATGACAGTTCTGTTTTACCAGAACTGAAGGGAAGCCTCCCACCCGCACGCGGGTTACGGAAGAGTGTGCAAGAATGACTGCGGTATGAGCTTTCATGAATTCGATTAGGAGTGAGGCCTTATATGGGAACGGCTACGGCGATGACAGGATTGGAACCGAAGGAGTTGTGGAAGCATTTTGACGCGTTAGCGGCGATTCCGCGCGGATCGGGGAATGAGGCAAAGGCGCGCGAGTATGTGCTGGGAGTTGCGAAGGGACTGGGGCTGGAAGCCGTGCAGGACAAGGTGGGAAACACCGTCATCCGTAAACCCGCGCATGCTGGTCGCGAGTCCGCTGCAATGGCGTTGCTGCAAGGTCACCTCGACATGGTGTGCGAGAAGAACGAAGGTACGGCCCACAACTTCGAGACTGATCCGATCAAGGTGGTGCGCGATGGCGACTGGCTGAAAGCGGAGGGCACGACGCTCGGCTCCGACAACGGAGTTGGCGTTGCAGCCTCGTTGGCAGTGATGGAGAGCACCGACATCGCACATGGTCCGCTGGAATTCGTGTACACCATCGACGAAGAGTCCGGGCTGACCGGTGCGGCGGAATTTCCTGCCGGCTTGCTCAAATCAAAATACTTCCTGAACCTCGACAATGAAGAGACGGGCACGCTCTGCATCGGCTGCGCCGGCGGAGTGAAGACGACAGCCCGCCGCAAGGTGACGTTGCGGCCCGCGCCAAGCGGCGATGCCTACCGCATCAAGGTATTCGGCCTCAAGGGCGGCCACTCGGGGGTGGACATTCACCAGGGTCGCGGAAACGCGGTACGTTTCCTGGGCACCGTGTTGCAGCGGGTCCTCGATCTGCCGGCAGGCCTAGGAAGCATTAGCGGAGGCAGCGCACAGAATGCGATTCCGCGCGAAGCCTCGGCGGTGGTTGTGGTGGATCCCAAACTCGGCGAACAACTGAAAGCGATGGTCGCCAAAGCCGAGGAGGAATTCAAGGCGGACCTGGGCGGCTTCGATTCCGGGCTGCAAATCAGCGTAGAGAAAACGGAGCGCCCGGATAAGGTAGTTGACGCCGCCGACGCCAAGCGGGCGATGGACCTGCTGGCGACCTTGCATCACGGTGTCCTGGCGATGAGCCCGGATGTTCCCGGACTGGTGCAGAACTCAACCAACCTGGCGATTGTTGCTCTGAAGGGCGACACCCTGGAGATCGTCACCAGCCAGCGCAGCGCGATTGAGAGCAGCAAGAACGCGGCGGCGCGCATGGTGGCAACTGCCTGTCAACTAGCGGGATTCGAGGCCGAGCACAGCGGTGGCTATCCGGGGTGGAAGCCTGATCCGCACAGCGAGATCGTGGAGAAACTTCAAAAAGTGCACCGGAAAGTCTTTGGGCAAGAGGGTAAGTTGATCGCGATGCACGCGGGGCTGGAGTGCGGCGTGATTGGCGAGAAGTATCCGGGGATGGAGATGATTTCGTTTGGGCCAACGATTGTCGATCCGCATAGCCCCCACGAGCGGGTGCAGATCTCAACCGTCGATAGCTTCTGGCGGTTCCTGCGGCAGGCCCTGGAAGCGATTTAAGGAAAGTCGCGCCGACCCGGCACCCCGAGTAGACGCGACTCCTTCGACAACCCAAGAAACTATTGGCTCAGAATAGTCTTCCGACTCTGAAGAAAAACTTGCGGTGACCGGTGTCGCCATACGCATAGGCCGCTTCCACCGGTCCGAAAATTGTGTTGACTACGATACCCGCCGATGCGTCGGTGGGGAAGCCGGAAGCCTTGTTCACCATGCTACTGGGAGGCCCGTAAATCTGTGCCGCCTCATAGACGCCCAGGAAATAGATTCCGCTACCCAGCAGTGGCGGGAGCTTTGCCAATTGCCGCAGATATCCCAGCTGGAATAAGAAGTATTTGTCCATCAGCAGTTCATTGGTTCCATACGCCACCAGTTGACGCGAACCTCCCAGGGAGAACTGCGGAATGCCGGTCTCGTAATTGAAAGTCGTGCCCGCAGACCCATTGAGGAAAACCGAGGAAGGCTCGTTCAGCTTGAAGAAAAGTTGGCCCTCGCCTTCGAGCACGGGATACGGTTTGGGCGCCGCCGGACTGGCGTTATACCAGTAGAAGTCGCCTTGGAAGCTTTGTCCGGTGCGAGGAATAACCGGATCGTCGAGGCGATCCAGACTGTATTGAATTCTGCTTGTGCCATAGCCGCCGGAGAAATTCGGCAGTTCGTTCGGATTTCCGATTTGCCGTTCGAAATCCTGCCAGCCGCCTTCGTACCCTACGCGCAGTTCTCCAGTTCTTCCAAACTGGTATCCCACGTCAACCGCTCCGCCCAGCGTGCTACGTCGATAGGTGGTGAGCAGTTTGTTGTCGTCATAGAGATAGAGAGGGTTGTTTTCGGCCATCGCGCGCGGCGCGATGAACCAGTGGGTCAGTGGGGTGAAGGGGTGGTAATACTCCGATCTGAGCCCGTAGTCGGAAAACAGGATGACGTCATTGCGCCATTCCGAGCGGAAGCCGCCAACGTCGAACCACGTCACCCTGGCTCCCATGTTGAATGTCACGTTCTTCAAACTAGATCCATCAATCAGAATGAGTGGCCGTACGACCGGCGGCCCAATACTCTGTTCCTCGGTCTTTATCAGCAGACCCTGCTGACCATCACGCTCTTCGAATTGGTAGCTCAGCGCCGAATAGCGTTCCGTTCCCTTCAGGCGCATGATTTCCTGGTCCAGCTGGTCGAAATTGATGGGCTTCCCGACTAGATCGGCGGTCTTTTCCTCGATCCGCTCCGAGAGACGCCCGTTCACACCTTCGACCGCGACAAATGTAGGAACGGGATTGCTTCGTACACGGGATTGGCGATCGGCCAGGTATTGCTTCCACGTCGCGTCATCCACCGCTAGAGTCATCAGGATTTTGGACTTCCCGGCGGCGGCATCGTATCCGGCCTTGATGATCGCGTCAGCGTCGTCGAAACTTAGCGCGGTCCATTTCTGCACCGGCACCGTGACAAGTATGTCCGCTTTCTCCATGCTCAACAGTTCGTTGGCAGAAATCATCACCGAGATCGACTGCCCGAGAACCGCGAACGAAGATAGGTTCGCATCAGGAGGCACCGGCGCTTCTTCCAGGTGAATTGCCAGCGTCAGGTCGGCACCCATCTGGGTTGCGACTTCGACGGGAATGTTTTGCAGCAATCCACCGTCGGCATAGATGGCGTCTTTGGTCCGCACCGGGCGTGAAGATGCCCGGCAGCGACATGGTGGAGCGCAGAGCCAGACCCAACGATCCATCGCGAAACACCTTGGGCTTGCCGCTGACCAGGTCGGTGGCTACGCAAGCGAAAGGAGTGGGTAAGTCGTTGAAGCTCTTGAGTTCCGAGTAGGGAAGCGCGATCTTGTCCAGAACCAGAGAGACCTGTTGGCCGGAATTGAGGCCGGCGGGGAATTGCAGACCCTTGCGCAGTCCAAACTCCAAGCTGTTGGGATAATCGCGGGCGTCCTGCTTGCGCCGGAACGCAAGGTCCTGGAAAGGCGTCACCCCAGCCATTACCTCGTCCCAAGGGATTCCGTTCACGATCTGGCGCATCTCAACCGCATTGTGCCCGGTGGCATAGACTCCGCCGACTAGGCCCCCCATGCTGGTGCCGGCAATGTAGTCCACGGGAATGTGGTGTTCTTCCAGCCAGGTAATGACCCCAACGTGGGCCAGGCCGAGAGCACCGCCGCCTTGCAGTACCAGGCCCACCTTGGCACGCTGCCCGGTCTCAGGCTTAGGAAGGTTTTGGCTCAGGCCAAGAGTCGAAATGAGGCATACCACGACGAGCGCAAGCAGACTCCGCAGCTGATGGGTCATACCGATAGCCTTTCAGGATGAAGGTGAGATCAGCTTAATGCACGCAACGAGAGTTGCAGCGCGATTTAAGCAATTTCGTACCGGATTTCTACAAGTGCCGGCGATGTCGATAGTGATGCTCTCTGGCCCATTCGCAATCACAGAGGGCCTAAGCCGCCGCACTCGTCGCTGAGAGAGGGAAGTAAAGTCAATTTGCGCCCTGCTTCGTTAATCACCCGACGAGTGGTACGAAATCGCAGTAAAATAACGGACAAAGGCAGGCTGCAAACCCCAGGGAAGATTAGGAAGTTCAAAGCGACGCGAGTGTTCTGTGGAAAGTAAATTGCCTCTCGTTGAAATGACCCGCAAGAGCAGGAGGAGCTGTGCTCCCACCGATCTCTGAAACTCAACTCGTGGCGATCTCTGCGGTCCTGCTGTTGTGCGGGATCGGGATAGGTTTCATCCTTGGCGGATTATGGATGGAGCAACGGCTCAACCGGCGACACGCGTCGCAAGTCAAGGAGCTTGTGCGTTCTCGAGAAGAGTCTGCCGATCGGGTCGGCTTTTCACTGTAAGTGGTTTAGTCTCCTGCCCGCCCCATTCAACCGAAGGCCGTCAAATCCCAGCTTCTGTTAGGCGCTCGCGGTATTGCTGGCTAATGCTCCCCCGTCAGTCTCGGGGAAGGGGATATCCAGACGCCATGCTTGGTCGGTGTCAGCGGTCGTGGCGATAAATCCAAAGTTGATGGGCATCGACATCAGCGTGCGGCGGGTCACAAGATCGTCACGCGTGTAAGCCGCGTTTTCCAGACACTCCACGTGAGACGAGAAATCCTGCGGCGGCGGCACAGGATGCACATTCAGCACTCGCGGAAATGGGGTTGGGTAGACCACCGTTGAATCGGCCCAAAGCTTTTCGTGCAGTTTCTCTCCTGGTCGCAGGCCAGTGATTCGAATCGGTATATCGATGTCCGGACGCAGCCCTGACATTTGAATGAGCCGTCGCGCAAGGTCTTTGATCTTAATGGGGTCACCCATATCGAGCAGGTATATCTCACCTGTCGAATCCATCGAAGCGGCCTGCAAAACCAGTTGCACGGCTTCTGGAATGGTCATGAAGTAACGAGTCATCTCCTCGCTGGTGATGGTGACCGGACCTCCGGCTGCAATCTGCTTAAGAAAGATCGGGATTACGCTTCCATTGCTACCGGCGACATTGCCGAAGCGGACCGAGGTGCAGCGCGTGTGGTTAGGATGACCGTTGGAACGTCCTGCCAGAGCCTGCACCAACAACTCAGCCATTCGTTTGGTCGCGCCCATCATGCTGCTGGGGTTCACCGCCTTGTCGGTGGAGATCAGCAAAAAGCGCTCGGCATCAAAATCAACCGCAAGTTCTGCCACGTTGCGCGTGCCAATGACGTTGTTGAGTACCGCCTCGGAACAGTTGTGCTCCATCACCGGCACATGTTTATAGGCCGCCGCGTGCAGGACAACATGGGGATGATATTTTGCGAATATGCTGCGCATTCGCGCCGCGTCCCGAATGTCCGCAACCAATGGCACTATCAAGCTGTTGGCATTGTTACGGGTCAGCTCAGTATGGATGCTGAACATTGCGTTCTCATCCTGATCGAGCAGAAGAACGCGCTTCACAGGCAGTCCTGCCACCTGGCGGCTGAGCTCGGACCCAATGGAGCCCCCGGCTCCGGTGATTAAGACACAACGGCGCTGGAAAGCTTCCACTACGAGGGGATGGGGTTCAACTACCAAATGGGATCCGTTGCCAAGGGCAATTGCCGGTGTAGGCGTGGTAGAGACCCGCACCTCCCCGCTGACAATGTCCTTGGCTGATGGCAAAAGGCGAGCCTCGACTCCGAACTCCATCGCTGTGGATACGGTGGCCCCGACCGTAGCAAGGTCCGAGTCGGCGACGAGAACGAGTTCGACATCGCGCGCCGCTAAATGTTTCGCGAGATCTTCTAAGGTTCCAACTACACGGAATCCGCTGATGCGATTTCCAACCAGCTTAGCGTCTGGCGTGAGCAGACCCGTTACCGTCAGATCCGGGAACATGTCGATTTGACGAAGCCCGGAGACTACTCCCAACTCTGTTCCGACTAGGAGTGTCCGTTTCAGCGAGCCATGGCTCAGGGAAGTTTGATACAGCATCCGGCGCAAGGCGCGCGCTCCCAAACCCAGCAGCAGGAAGCATGTGTAATCACCCACGATTACTATCAGCGGTGGCTTGATGCCAAACACTGCCGCCGATCCGATACGAACCAGCAGCATGAGCCCGGTCGCGGGCAGCGCTCCAACGGTGAAGGTCACGGCATCGTTGAAGTTGAAATATCTCCAGGTGCCTCGGTAGACACCCATCGCCAGCATGCACAAGGGACGAAGGAAGAACAGCAACAGGGCCCACGTCCACATTGCGGGTCGATGATTGGCGGGGACGTTGAAATCAAAGCGCAGCTGGTAGGAGAACCAGATTGCCAGCGTGGACAGGATGCCGTCGAAGAGGATTTGAAAAGCACGCCGAAAAACGAACCGGGGCAAGCGCTCAACCGCCCAGCCGACCCTACTGAGAACCAATTTCAAACCGTCGTTGAGCTGGATACGCAAGTTTTCTCTTTTCCGGCGAAAAATCGGTGGCTACACTGAACGGTCCATGAGGCTGGCTCAATAGTAGGATAGCAAGCTAGCACTTTCAAGTTAAAACTTGTTGGAATATTAGTCACTAATGTGCTATGTTGGTTGCCTCTATTTATAGTTCATAAGTGCCGCATCAGTTATAGTGAATGTCTTCTACCTCAAAGCGATCGCTGGCCATTGGCTGTGAACTCGTCCACGTTTCAGCTCTCGAAGGGATTCAATGGTGTCGATTAGAACCGAAATCGCGGCGGGTTCCTCAGTCTCAAGGCAGGGCTACAACGACAATTCGGTTAACGACAGTTTTGGACCCACGTTTGATGGCGTGATCGCAGTTGGCCTGTGTGGATTGCTGACCTTTGCGATTCTCGCCTTCGGGGCGGCCGAGTATTGGGCCATGTGCGCGGTGCAGGTAGCTTCCGCGGTTGTTTTTGCTTTTTGGGCCGCCGGACAGCTCGCACGCAGACGAATAGAAGTCATTTTCAACCCCCTCTTCATTCCCGTTGTTTTGCTGGCTGCTCTAATTGCAGTTCAACTCCTATGGCCAAGAACGGAGTACTGGTACGCAACTTGGGTCAGGGCCCTGCAATGGACCAGTTACGGCCTTCTATTTTTCCTTTCCACGCAGGTGATGAGGGGAGCTGACAGGCTGCGAAATGTTGGGCTCTTTCTTGTAATCTTCGGATTTCTCGTGGCAGTGATCGCCATTGCTCAAGGAGGAACCACCACTGACAAGGTCTACTGGCTGTTCGAAAGCGACTCTGCTGCACAGTTGTACGGACCCTACCCAAACCATGCACACTACGCGGGACTGATGGAGATGCTATTTCCGGTGGCACTGGTGTTTGGATTGTGCCAGGAATTCCGAACCCATGCTAAGTGGCTGCTGTTCTTCGCCGCCATTGTCATGGCCGGGTCGATCTTTCTGGCTGCGTCTCTGGGGGGAATTCTGTCGTTCCTCGGGGAATTGGTCGTACTTGGGATTGTGGTACTGACAGGGCGCAGACGAGCGAAGATGTGGCGTTCGCTATTGGCTGGCTTGTTGCTCCTGGCTTTATTTGCAGTAATGCTACAGCCCACCGCATTGGAGGAACGACTGCAGCATTGGAAGAGCAAGACCGAGCAGATGGAGGTGACGGGACGTCTTGACATTGTTCGCGACAGCGTGACGATGATCGCCAAACGACCGATACTCGGGTACGGGCTTGGTACGTTCGTCGAAGTCTTTCCTCGCCACCGAACCTTCTACACAAACTCGATCGTCAACGCAGCCCATAACGAGTACGTGCAGGCGTTGCTGGAAATGGGGATCGTAGGTTTTCTCTTACTCATCGCCACGATTGTCCTGCTTTTCCGGGAAGGCCTCCAGAAATCCCAAGTGTGGCAACACAACTTTGAAAGCGCTATGGCCCTGGCGGCGTTGGTCGGTTGCAGCGGCATACTCATCCACAGTCTAAGTGACTTCAACCTGCAAATACCCGCCAATGCGGCCCTGTTCTCAGTCCTGGCCGGGATTGCTGTAACCAGGCCTTTGTCGATCCAAAGCGCTGCGGGTACCCGGAAACATGCGGGGGTTCGCAGATGGGAACTGGTGAGGAAGAGTGACCGTGTCCAGGCGAAGGCAGAAGCAGGTATGCGACGGATGATTGATAGGCCCTCTTGAGCAAGGAGCTTAGCTTGGAGTTATCGCAGTGAAGACCCGACAGGCTCTTCGCCGTTTCGCATTCGCACTGGTGTGTTTCTCCTTCGCTGCCGGCTACGCCTATTTTGCGATCCGAGGTTATCGAGCTTTCGCCTTGTCAGGCGCGGCGGATGACGCATCTTTACAGCGGGCGATACTGCTCGAACCGCAGAATGCATCCGCATACAACGCATACTGCCGATACCGTCGGGATCATGACGTGGACTTCGTCGGTGCCCTGCCGTATTGCGGTAAAGCGGTCGATTTGAACGGCAACGATGCTGCGAACTGGCTCGATTTCGCCGAGGTGCTTTACGTGACCGGCGATGTCGCCAAAGAACGAAACGCGTTAAAGCAGGCTGTCGCAGCTGATCCCATGACCCCCGAGGTAGCTTGGAATGCCAGTAATCTGTACCTGCTGCAGGGCGATGTACCAACCGCGCTCGATCTTCTTACCGTGGTGCTAAAAGGGGATCCGGCGCTGGTGCCGATAGCACTGAAAACATCGTGGCGGGCCATTGGGAAGGTCCAACCGATACTCGACAGGCTACCTCCGGATCCCACAGCTTACCTTGAGTTCGTTGGGTTACTCGCCTCGGAAAATAAAGAAGAAGAGGCAGCCCTGGTATGGACGAATCTCATGCTCCTCGAATCAACAGATCGACTACAAAGGGGCCGTTTTTTATATTGACGATTTGCTGGGCTGGAAGAAAGTTGGAGAGGCCAGGGAAGCATGGAAACAATTGGCCCGGCACTCTGATGATTTCCAAACATATCAACCCAAAGACGGCAATCTCATCATCAATGGTTCATTCGAGCACGACGTTCTGAACAGCGGCTTCGATTGGCGCACGGTTGGTCAGGGAACGAAGATTACGTTGGATGATGATTCCCCTAAGTCAGGATCACGCTCAGCGTTGGTTACCTACCGCAGTCCCGTGTTAGATTCGGGCCTATTTCAGTTGGTCCCAGTCAGTCCAAATACGCGATATCAGGCATCCGCATGGTTGAAGACGGACGAGTTGCAGACGGCGAACGGACCTCGCTTCGCGCTCACCGATGCATACAGCGGCGCCGTGTTGGGCGCTGCGCAACCGGTCGCCTACACAACTCCCTGGGTGCAAGTGATGGTCGAATTTATGAGCGGACCCGACACGCACTTAGTCGCGGTCCGGCTTATCCGAGACCGTCAGGACACCGTCATTCGTGGACGGCTGTGGATTGATGACGTCGAGTTTCACTCATCGTCGAGCCAGCGTCCTGCTCACTGACATGAAAGAGCCGCGGGGTTGTGCTCCCGGTGAAAGGTATCGGGCAGTCGACATGGCGTCGGCACCGGTGAAAAATTCGCATAAATGGCACCAAGGAGCTATTGTTATCCGGCTATAGTGGTGCTAGTCTTGGGCAAATTCGAGGAGCCTATATGCCTAGCTACACCGTCACTAAAATGGCCCTTGTGGTTTGTATCCTTGGTGCCCTTGCGGCCTCGGCTCAGACTCAGAGCTACCTGTTGAGATCTGAAGGGTCGGTGAGTGTGAATGGGGCAGCGGTGCCCACGACGGCACTCGTTTCCGACGGAGATGTCATCCAGACAGGTAAGGGGAGCACCGCTAAAATCGCGGCACCTGGCATGGCCATGCTGGTGGGTGAAAATTCGCGGGTCGCCGTCGGCAATGGCAAGTTGGCAGTTGACCACGGCTCCGCCTCCATTGCTAGTAGAGGTCAGGTTTCCACCGTTTCCTCGCAGTACGCGATTAAGCCGGCAAGTAGTGATTTTACCCGGTATCTCGTGTCTAACAATGGCGGCTACCTTTCTGTGATCTCGGCTAGCGGCGCCTTATCTGTGACCGGTCCCGACACGCTGGCCAAGGGTGTGTCCTCGGGGCAGGGTACCAGCTTCGCGCTGGGAGATTATAGAGGGGGAGCGGCTAACGCGGGGACTTCACAGCCGAGGCCGTTCGCTCAGTTACTTGGTCCGCCAACCTCAAATGTCTGTAGGACCGCAGCCATATGTTATTGCAAGACTGCGGCCCACTGTCCCGGCAAAGATCTCCAGTAGTTCGACCTCTTCACGGAAACCGGATGCAAGCTAAAGGCATCCGGTTTTTTGCCATGGCACTACATCGTTCGCAGCACCCTTAAGACCGCTGGATATTGGCCGATTTGCCGGGCCGTTATCGAGCGACTCAGTCCTGAAAACCACAAGCTTCCAGTAGACCAACTTCCTTAGCCATCCTTCCTAGATCGGCCGAATCCAGGGACGGAATCCTGCAACCAAAGGTGTTCACCAGGTTCCGGAGCTGGCGAGTTTCCCCGTCTGTATCCTAGGGTTATAGCTTGGGACAAGACCGGCATATACCACCGAAGTGCTATTCTTGATATCGCTCAGATATCATTTAAATGTAATAGCTTATGGGGATAATACTGTCACTTTTGTTGCGATATGTTAGGTTAGAAAAATAATCGTCCACCACTAAATAGTTATATATTGTAAGCCAAACATGCTATAACTTACCGTACAGTTAGTAAAGCTATAGTGGTGGTTTCTCTGAGCCGCTCGATATGGCCTGAGCTGAAAGGAGTCTAATGCGATTAGCTGCCTGGAATCGGCTTCCGGTATGGGGCACGGCCCCTTTCTTTCTGGGTTTGATCGTTCTGTGCTGTACTGGCGCAATCGCGCAGTCCTCACCACTCTCATCGGTGGCTCCTGCCGAGCTAGCCGGATCGGGGAACCTCGCAAATTTTGGCGACGCGGAGAGCGTTATCAGTCCCGATGACGTTTTGGAAGTTTATGTAATGGACGTCGCGGAGCTCTCCCGGCAGTACCGGGTAAGTCCCAGCGGCAAGCTTGTTATGCCTCTGCTGCCTGATCCCTTGACAGCGGCAGGTTTGACGCCCAGCGAATTCTCGACGGCTCTGGCTAAGCAGCTTCGTGATCGTGGTCTGGTTACCGATCCGCACATTGTGGTCACGATTGTAGGTTCGCGACTAAAGGCAGTTTCGATCACTGGCGCGGTCAAGATGCCCCAAATTTATCCAGTGTTTGGAAAAACAACACTTCTTGATGTGTTATCTCAGGCGCAAGGCCTGGCCGACGACGCGAGCAATCTTGCGGTGATCAGTCGGGGAAGTGTGGGAGCGGAAGCCACGGGGCAGACCATGCAAACCGTCGATATCAAGAAACTTCTGACCGACATCAATCCAGCGGACAATATCGACGTTTATCCCGGGGACAGGATTACGGTCCCACATGCTGGGATCGTTTATGTCGTGGGAGCAGTTAACAAGCCTGGCGGCTTCATGATTAAGACCTCCAATGGCATGACGGTGCTTCAGGCGATGGCGATGGCCGAGGACGCGACGCTCAACTCGGTAAGAAGCAAGGCCGTCGTTATTCG
This sequence comes from uncultured Acidobacteriaceae bacterium, assembly GCA_963809865.1. Taxonomy (GTDB): domain Bacteria; phylum Acidobacteriota; class Terriglobia; order Terriglobales; family Acidobacteriaceae; genus CAVVDY01. The sequence goes on from CAWELL010000002.1 coordinate 234,122, forward strand.
TCCCAACCCGAAGGCGCCAGAGGGGCACGAACAAATCCCGGTAAATCTTACTTTAGTGTTGGCGGGCAAGCAGCCTGATCTCCTGATGTTGGCAGATGACATTCTTTATGTGCCCGGAAGTGCAGCTAAGCGGGCCTTCCGGAATATAGGGCAAGCCGCCTTGCAGGCAGCAACTTTGGCAGTGGTGTATCGGCCGTAATGCATGCCCAGTATCGGCTGCAAGTGAAGAGCTGGTTAAGGATCTTGCAAAAAGCGAGTTGATAAGAGGCGAACGATGCCAACAAAAGGACTAATTGGAGAGCCTGAAGGCCACGAACTCGCTCCAAGGGAGTTTTCCGTGCACCCTGCTCCGGCGCGTGCGCTGCCCGCGATGGAAGCCAGCATCATCACCGCCCAGGACTATGTGTCGCTCGCTACCTATTGGCACACACTAATGAAGCGACGGTGGACGATCGCCACGGTGGCCCTCATCGTGACCGTGCTTGCGGCTATTGTTTCGTTCCGCATGGAGCCGGTATATAAAGCCACAGCTCGAGTTCAGGTTGAGTCGGAGACACCGCTAATACAGTCATTGCAGGACCTCTTTCAGAAATCGACTGCGGATGATGAATTTGTCCAGACTCAGATTCAGGTTCTCAAGAGTGAACACCTGGCATGGAAGACGATCGAAGATCTGGATTTGACTACTAGTTTGATCAAGCCAAAGAAACTGGCAAAAATCGCTCCAGACGAGCGAAAAGTTAAGCTGATTGATGCATTCAAGAAAAAACTGAGTGTCGAGCTGACCCCAAAAACCAGGATGTTGGATATCAGCTATGAAGATCCGAATCCACAGCTGGCGGCGAAAGTCGCGACCACTCTTGCCAATAACTACATTGACTATAACTTCCGGCAAAAGTATGACGCCACCCGGCAAGCCTCCGGATGGATGGAGCAGCAGCTCGACGAATTGAAAGCCAAGGTGGAAGCCTCGCAACAGGCGCTCGTCGAATACGAACGCCAGCACCAGATCGTGAATACCAGCGACAAGGGAAGTGTTCAGGAACAGATTCTCTCCGACCTGAGCCGCGATCTGACGACTGCCGAGAGTGACCGTTTGCAAAAGGAAGCTCTGTTCCGGCAAGTAGAAATGGACAAGCAACAGCTTGCCGAACTGGTGCATAACGATCTTTTGCAAAGGCTGGAGGAGAAATCCGCAGATCTACAGGACCAATACACGGAGACTGTGGCCCAATATGGGCCTAACTTCCCCAAGGCGCTTCGGATAGATGAGGAAATTCAAGGTATTCGAACCCAGATGGTTGCGGAACAGGATCGAGTGCTTGCCAGGATACGCAAGGACTATATGTCGGCTGTTGCTCGCGAAAGGTTGGCCTCGGCTGCGGTAACGGAGCAGAAAGAAGCTGTCGGCGCCCAGAACCAGCTCTTAATTCAGCACAACATCCTGCAGCGCGAGTTCGAAGGCAATCAGCAACTCTACCAGAGCTTGATGCAGCGCCTTAAGGACGCCACCGTTTCTGCTGGATTGCAATCGACGAACATCCACCTGATAGACACGGCGCTCGCGCCGGTGGAACCAGTTCGTCCGCGCAAGGCGCTCAACATTGGACTTGGTTTGCTGGCCGGCCTCGTGCTTGGAGTGATGCTCGCATTTGCCCAGGAAGGCATCGATCACTCTGTCAAGACCGCGGAAGATGTCGAGACTATGCTGATGACCCCAACGCTTGCCGTTGTTCCGCTGCAGAAGAGTGTTGAGCCAGCGAAATGGGCGCTGACTCGAAACAAATCGGCCCTGACGGTACACGGACGGGCCAAGGGCAATCTGCCCGGACACAAAGTCGCGCTGGCTGTAACCGAGAAGCCGCAGTCGGTATTGGCGGAGGCCTATCGTGCGCTGCGCACTTCAATCCTGCTGTCGCTGGCTCCGAATCCTCCGAAAACAATATTGATTGCCAGCTCCCAGGCTGGCGAAGGAAAGACCTCGACTGCTCTCAACCTGGCACAATCTCTAGCTCAGAGAAAGGTTGAGGTTGTTATCGTTGACGGAGATCTGCGCAAGGGTGGCATCGCTAAGACGCTTGGGATGAACAACGACAAGGGGATGTCGACGGTCTTAACCGGCGCTGACAAGTTGAGCGATGTGCTGCAGCAGTTCTCCCCGCAGCCCAATCTTTGGGTGGTGCCGTCGGGTCCGACACCTCCGAATCCCGCCGAGTTGGTCGGCTCTGATCGCATGGCCGAGCTGTTGAAGGAACTGTCAGAACGCTTTGAACACATCATCATCGATTCGCCGCCCGTGCTGGTCGTCACCGATGGAACCATTCTCGCCGGCCTGGTCGACGGAGTGGTGCTGGTTGCAGAAAGCGGACGGACCCATCGCGCCGGTCTCATGAGGACGCGTGCGATTCTGGAAAATGCAGGCGCCCGCATTCTGGGCGTCGTGCTCAACAAGCTCGACATGCAGCGCGAGGGCTACTACGGATACGGCTATGGCTACTACCACTACTCGCGTTACGGAAAGTATCCGTATGGCCGCTCGGCGGCGAGCTAAGGCATAAGACCTCGGTGGCCAGGTCGACCGAACCTGGGAGAAAAAGATGGCAGACTCGTTATATATCGGCGTTGCAGGCGCACAATATGCAAAGCACCGGATTAAACGGCGCAGTACCTATGCGCAAACCATGTCATCGCGTATATTCCTGCCGTTCGCGATCGACGTTACGACAGTTGTCGACTTCGGTTGTGGCACCGGCTCCATCCTCTCTCGACTACCCTGTCAAAACCGCCTTGGAATAGAAATAAACGAGCCTACCGCGGCTGAAGCGCGAACGAGAGGCATAACGATTCTTAGTACTGTTGCGGATCTTCCAAGTGAATGCGCCGACTTGGCGATCAGCCATCACGCTTTAGAGCACGTTCCAAATCCCAGGGCGGTACTGCTCGAATTACATCGAAGTCTGAAACCAGGCAAGAAGTTGGTCTTGGTTGTTCCCTGCGAAGTGGCACTGCGAAGATATTTTAGAAGCTGGTCGGACGCGCCGGACGTACATCTCTATTCATGGAATCCCAGGTCGATCGGAAATCTAGTCCGCGACTGTGGTTTTGTTGTGGAGAAAGCGAAGGTTTTGCCTGCTGGCTACTCTCACTACACCAAGTGGACGGACAATATTCCTGTTGTAGGTTTTGTCTGCCATCAGGCGGTCGCACATTCCCTCGGACGCTTTAATACAATTTGCATCGCTCATAAGGAAAGCTGCTGACTGTGCCGCGCATTCCGAACACCGTGTTCGCTGGGGTGACTGCATTGGTCATAGCAGCCACTTGCCTGGGCTATCCCTCGCAGGAACAACCATACCGCTGGCACGATTCCAGCCAGTACAGCAGGGTTATCGTCAATGCAACACAGGGTATCGAGACTCGGCCACGCGTGTGGTTCGCCCGAGACAAGCTGATCACTGATCTCGCAATTGGAAACCTCGATGTCACAGGCCAAGACAAGGCTGAACAGCAGTACGAGGCGACGCGGCAACTGCTTGAATCCTACGGACTCACTGTTGGTACCTACGTTTCCGGCACATCGGTGGTTCCGGATGCGAAGGAGATGCAATGGCCATGGCCGCGGGTTCCGATTGAGTGGATGCCATCCAATGCCCGCTATAACGGCACCTGGCCGAACACGCCGTATCGCAAACTGATTGATGTGACGGATCGGGACACTCGGCGTGCGCTGCAGGCGGGCATTCGGCGCTTGTGGGAGCAACATCCGGCTCGCGTCAGGTTCGTTGACAATGCGGCTGCGCACCATGCTGTCGGAGGACCTCAGCCATGGGCGAGTTATTGCGAAAACATGGAAGAGATCCGAAAGATGGGTGAGTCGATGGGTTCACTCCAGATTTTTAACATAGCCGTACGTGTGGATGATCTATCGGACGAGGAGACGCGCCAGTTGATTCAGGCGGTTGGCTCAGGTGGGATTGCGCTGGAAATGCCGTGGCCTAAGAACTTCAAGGATAACCCGGCGAAAGCGGAACGGGCCGTGCGGCGATACCGCCAACTACTCGATAGCGGTATGGGGATTATTTTGGTTCCCGCCGGCGCCGCACCTCCGCAGGAGCTCGTCGACTGGGTCCGGACTTGGAGAAAACCCACGGACCACCTTTATCTCCACGGATCGTTCTTTAAGGCGCCGGATCCGAAGCTATTCGGCCCGAGTGGCTGATCGTTATCGGTTCGACGCTTCGTTGTTTCACAAGTAGTTTGATGGCAGCTTCTGAGATAACCCGTCCTGCGTCTATTTCGGTGATAGCTCCACCGTTACGCATTACCTTTGCCTGGACACTTGGCGGGAACATCATTTATGCCGGCTGCCAGTGGGGCATGATTTCGGTACTGGCCAAGCTAGGAAGTACCACGGCGGTAGGGCAGTTCGCGTTAGCTTTAGCAATCACCGCCCCCATTTTTATGTTCACCAACCTGGCGCTTCGGTCCGTTGAAGCCACCGACGCTCGATGCGAATTCGACTTCGGTCATTACTTTACGCTGCGAATGACGTCTACGGCCCTGGCAGTTATAGCGATCCTAGCGGCTGTCACCTTTCTGAAATATGACAAGAAAGTTAGCGCGGTAATTATTTTAATTGGTTTAGCCAAGACAGTTGAATCATTCTCAGATGTAATCGCTGGTCTGCTTCAAAGGCACGAGCGCCTCGATCAGGTTGCGATCAGTATGATGCTGAAAGGCGGCTTGTCGATTACTGCTTTTGGCGCCACCTTCTACTATTTCCGGAGCGTTGCAGGCGCCTGTCTTGCACTTGTCCTGGCATGGCTAACCGTCTTCCTGCTTTACGATCTCCGGCTAGCTGCTAGCCTTGTAGGTTCTAATTCACGCTTCATTTGTCCGAGCCTCAAAAGACTTAGCCAACTCGCCAAACTATCCTTGCCTCTCGGTATCGTGGCGGCTTTGAGCTCTTTTAACTTCAATATTCCCCGTTATGCCATCCAGCATTGTCGAGGAGCAAGTGAGTTGGGCGTTTTTTCAGCGCTCGGCTACGTTACGGTGGCGATGACGCTGCTGGTGAATGCTATGGCGCAATCGGCGATCGTACGTCTTTCCAAGAGTTTTGCGATGGGCCTTCTGGCTCATTACTCGCGGCTACTGGTGCGTATGGCTGCCTTATGCGTCCTCGCGGCAGGCGTCGCGATCATGCTCTGCAAGCTATTCGGATCCATGGCCCTGCAGATCATCTATGGCACAGAATACGCCGCGCACGTTGGCCTGCTGCAGCTATTCATCGCAGTTGCGGGGGTAACTGCGGTGGCAGCCGTTCTGGGATGCGGGATGACTGCGGCGCGGCGTTTTCGCGCTCAGCTTCCGGTTCTTACAGCGACGGTACTCGTTTGCGCAGTTGGCGCTATTACGCTCACGCCTAAGTTTGGTGCCGTGGGCTCGGCCGTGGCAATGTTAGTGTCGGCGACGGTTCAGGTCGGGGGCAGCTTCTGGGTGGTGTGGCGTGCCGTAACACGACCTCTTTCCGAACCGCAGCATGGGGTCTCGACAAGTCTGGAAACGCAGGAACTGGCTTTTCTCGATGAGATGGCGAACGACTGAGGTTCGATTGGTGGGATGAGGCTCCAAAGATGACTGTTTAGCGACGTGTGATATCCGATGCATGCAACGGCTTCCAACTTTTATCACGGTAGAGCATCCGCCGTACGGCGGGTCGAAGGGACTCGCGGGCGAGCGATCGCCGAGCCTCTGGCAGATCCATTCAATTTGATCCTCTCGGGTTGTGTCTCGTTTCTCATCCTGTGCATATTCGTGGCGGCATACACGGAGCCATTGGACTGGTTCCTGCTTCCTATATTTCTCTGCGGCTGCTTAAGCGGCATCGACATGATGGCCTATCTTCGCGGGCAGCTCGACACCTTCGACCCGCTTGGCACACTAGGGGTATTTGCCTATTATTTTTTCTTTTTGTCGCCGCTTCTGATGCTGTTCTCCGGCTATCATTCGAAGTTCTTGCCGGCAGTTCCCGACTGGACCGACTGGATCGGCTGGATGGCATGATCAATGCTGCGGGATGGCTACTTTATCTCACGGGTCGCAGAATTTTTCCGATGCGAAGGCCCCCGACAGCATGGGTTGTGCAGGGCCCGCTCATTTTTTCGCGGCGATCTCAATAGTGCTGCCTATCACACTAGGGGTACAAATATATTGTCTTCGCGAAGTTTGGCGGCGTTACTGGTTTTATGGAGACATTCTCCGAACCGAGAGGCGGCGAATGTTCTCCGGGATGGGATATGTCTTTCTGGTCGCCGAGCTCTTTCCCATTTTTTTAGCCATTGCAATATTAGTTTGGCGTCGGGACGTGCTGCGGCAGAATCCATGGATAGTTATCGGATGTTTTGTTGTGGCGGATATTTCCTACTGAAACTGCTCTTCGGCGGATTACGCGGCAGCCGCACCATCACAGTATTCGGGTTGTTTTGGATTGCTGGGGCAATTCACATCTGGATACGCCCCGTGCCACGAAAATTCTTGGCATAGGCGTTCTGTTCCTCTTCGCATTCATGTATCTGTACGGCTTTTATAAGGACGTTGGGCTCAAAGCCCTTGACGCTGTCGGCGACACTCGAAGATCGATAGCTTTGAAAGAACTCTGGACGCACTATCACTCTGGTTCTTGTTGAGTGATCTGAGCCGAGAACGGAGATCCAGCCTACTGTTCTGAATCGCGTCGTCACGGGCGGCGACTACGATTATGCCATGGCATGACCTACTTGCGGCTCCCGCATTTTTTGTTCCCCAAAGCGATTTGGCCGAATCGCCCTGAAGGCAAGGTACTGGCAGGAACCGAAGCCCTATTCGGCGGGGCTCGTACGATCCGGTGTTGCATGAGGCAACATATATATATGGGCTCGCAGGGGAGGCAATGCTCAACTTCCCTCCCGTTTTTTCCCCTCTCGCTTTTGTAGTCCTTGCTTTCGTAGTTTCCAGGCTGCGGTCGTCCTGTTGGCGGATCAAAGCGATCTTCGTCTTGCTCTATTCCGGTGTTTGCATACGTCGATCCTGCTGTTGGGCTCGGATTTGGACAATCTTGTTCGCGTCTTTGAGTATCGCCATTGCCCCCTTGATTATGATTCGTTGTTGTTGGTTCGGCCAAACTGGAGCACCCATTGTTCTGGTGGTGACATTAGAGTTTCGTTTTACTCAACTCCGGATGGCCTGGTGTGGAGTCTCACCACCCACAGCTGTGCGTTCTGGGAACGTTATTTAAGAGTCTTCGAAGGTGGTCAAAATTGTTGCGAGGGCGGAAAACAGGTCAAACAGATGGGCCTATCGCCCGGTCCTGGGACCAGGGGTAGAGTTTTTCGTGGTGCCTTACTACTTGGGGCCTGGCAATATCTAAGGTTAAGAGCGGGAAGGTGCGCCAGGCGATGGACGGGGCCCTCGCCGCGGGTGACGCAATTCTCTGTCGCGTTCCTTCCGGGCTAGCACTCGGCTGCAGGCGACAGTCCCCGGTAAAGGGCGTCCCTTTGGCATGGAGGTCGTCGGCGACCCTGAAGAAGCTTGCCCCGGGAGCCGTGAAGCATCCACTGCGCCCGGTGTTCCGCTACCTGTTTACACGCATTCTCAGGCGAATGTGCGCGAGCGTGGCGGTCAGCTATGTGACGGAGCGTGCCCTACAGCTGAGATATCCGGCGGGGCAAGATGGTATGAGCATCTCGGTTTCGGATGCTGAGCTTCAACCGGGCTCGTTTTCGGCCGTCCCACGGGTATTTACGACCTACTATTCCAGCACCGACCTCGCGCCCGACGCATACGCGACCAAGCCCAAGATGCATACCGGCCCGGTTCCACGCAGGATCGTCTTTGTGGGTTCACTGGCCCAGATGTACAAGGGGCCCGACGTCCTCTTGCATGCCATCAGCATTCTGAATCGTGACGGGTTCGAGGTTGAGCTGTCGCTGGTCGGCGGTGGGCGGCATCAGTCTGAGTTGCAGCAGTTGGCGCAGACGCTAGGGATCGCGCACCAGGTTACGTTCCACGGAGAGGTGCCGGGGGACGCGGTGCGCGAACGGCTTGATTGGGCTACGCTTTTCGTGCTTTCCTCACGGACCGAGGGCTTGCCGCGGGTGATTATCGAAGCAATGGCCCGGGCGTTGCCCTGTATCGCAAGCAGCGTGGGGGGAATTCCTGAACTGCTTCACCCGGAAGACATGGTAGCGCCGAATGATCCGGATGGTTTGGCGGTGAAGATCAGGCAGTCATTGACGAATCCTGGGAAGCTCAATGCGATGGCAATTCGCAATTTGGTAAAGGCGCAGGAGTTTAGGCCTGATGTGCTGGAGGCACGCAGAACCAGGTTCTACCGTTTTCTATACGACGTCACGGGGCAGTGGCTTGCATCCAGGCCAACAGTAATGGCATAAGACGATGCGCGTTCTCCATGTGGTAAAAACTTCCGACGGTGCGAGTTGGGCCGCAAGCCAAGCGGAGGTGCTGGTCCGCTCGGGAGTTGAGGTGCATGTAGCGCTGCCTACTAATCAGGGACGTACAGTCGCAGCATGGCGCCGCACAGGTGCCAAGATCCATATCGTGGATCTGTCGCTACCGCTGGGCCAGCCTTATAAGATCGCCGATACACTAAAACAGACAAGGCGCCTGGTTGACGAAGTTCAACCTGATATCATCCATAGCCATTTTGTTACAACCACCCTTACGTTGCGTTTGGCGCTGGGAACGAACCATTGGATTCCGCGCGTGTACCAGGTCGCCGGTCCACTTCACCTGGAGCACTGGCACACGCGGCAGGCTGATCTCAGGAGTGCGGGAGAAGCTGATTATTGGATTGGCTCGAGTCGATGCATTGAGCATCACTACAGGCGATGGGGCATACCCCAAGATCGCTTGTTCCTCAGCTACTATGGGTTCCGGATGTCTTCGATGCCACGGACGGGAATGCTACGGACTAAGTTGGGAATACCAACTGGAGCCCTTATTGTCGGAAATATCAGCTACATCTATCCTCCCAAGCGTTTCCTCGGGGAGCTAGTTGGATTGAAAGGGCACGAGGAACTCATCGACGCTCTAGCAATCGTCACGGCCGCGGACGAGAATGTGTACGGCGTTCTGATAGGCAACACTTTGCCGGGTTACGGACACTCCTATGAGAAAGCCTTGCGGAAGCGGGCTCTGAAGTTCGGTCGTGGTCACATATTGATGCCCGGCTATTTCTCGGCGGGCGAGGTGCAGCAGAGTTGGCCCGACTTTGATTGTGCGGTACACATTCCGCACTCGGAAAACTGCGGTGGAGTGGTCGAGCCGTTTTCCGCCGGCGTACCGGTGATTGCTGCGGCTGTTGGCGGTCTGCCAGAAGTGGTCATCGACAATGTCACAGGAAGAATTGTCCGGGACCGAAGCCCTAAAGTTCTTGCGCGGAATATAGGGCAGGTGCTGGCAGATCTACGTCATTGGCGAAGACTAGCGGCAAACGGCCGTTGCCTGGTAGAGCAGATGTTCGACATAGATCGCACGGCCGGGGAAGTGTTATCCATCTATAAGCACATTGCCACTGGTTCGCCCAGACCGGAGCCGTTCGACGGGGAACTGTTCATCACCCGGGCTGCCGATTTGGCCTCTGCTTGAGCTCATGGACGCACTCAGACAACGTGGTTGGCGACTGGCATCTAAGCGAGCATTGGACGTGACCGTAGCAGGCGCAGGATTGATCCTGTTGAGTCCTTTGATGCTGGTTGTGGCATTGATCATCTTGCTGTCCATGGGAGCGCCAGCAGTATTCCGGCAGCAGCGTCCGGGCAGGAACAAGGTACCATTTACTCTACTTAAGTTCCGGACCATGCGAAACGAGCGAGACAAGTCCGGCAGACCGATGGCCGACGCTCAGCGTCTGACGTTAGTAGGTCGCATGCTGCGCGCGACAAGCCTGGACGAAATCCCGCAGCTGTGGAATGTCCTTCGAGGAGACCTAAGCCTGGTTGGCCCGAGGCCTCTGCTGATGCAGTACCTGGATCGCTACACACCGGAACAGATGCGGCGTCATGAGGTTATTCCGGGCATTACCGGGTGGGCGCAGGTGAATGGGAGAAACGCGCTGAGTTGGCCGGAGAAATTCAGCCTCGACGTTTGGTATGTCGATCACTGGAGCCTGGCGCTGGATCTCCGCATTCTCTGTAAGACCTTGTGGCAGGTGCTGACCCGCCGAGGGATTTCTCAGCAGGGGCACGCAACCATGCCGGAGTTCAACCCGGGTGAGGCCCTGGACGTCAAGCAATCACGATGAAAAAAATCGCCATTGTAGGAGCTGGCGGCAATGCGCGCGAGCTGGCTGACATATTGCGCGCCGTGCCCGAGTTTCAAGTGCTGGGATTTCTTGCGGACACGCGAGGGCAGTACGATAGTCCGTTGCTGGGCGACTTCAGCTGGCCCGCTGACAACGAAGTCGATGCGTTTGCGATGGGGATAGGCGACCCAAAGTACAAGCTGCGAGTTGGGCAGCTGCTCGCAGCAAGGTATCCCAAAGTTGAGTGGCCTGTCATTGTGGATCCGACGGCGTATGTGGGAAGCGGCGTAAAACTCGCGAGAGGCGTGGTCATTTGTGTCGGAGCAATTGCAACCACGAACGTCGAGATCGGAGAGTTCTCGCAGTTGAATTTTGGGTGCACGGTTGGCCACGAGGCGAAGATCGGGTCGGGATGCCTGATCAATCCGGGCGCGAACATTTCTGGGGGAGTGCAACTAGGAAGTTCGGTGATGGTGGGAACAGGATCCCAGATCCTACAGTATGTGAAGGTCGGCGATGGCGCCCGCATCGCAGCGGGAGCGGTGGTGACGCGCGACGTGCCGTTCGGCGTTACTGCTGCAGGAGTTCCGGCGCGATGGGATGAGAGTGTGTCGCACGGATGAGCGTAGGAATTCATCGCAAGTCCTTGGTTAGTTGCTGGGACCGAACGCGGTATAAGCGGCGGTGTCCTGCACGACGTAGCTGCCACCGGCATTGCCCAGCAGGGTGACGTATACCTGACGTCCGTCGGTCGGCAGGTTACCAATCAGTACCGAGGTACCGGGCACCTGTACGGCCGCCAGATCATAGGCTCCCGGCGCGCTGCCCACGTACAGCCGATAGAGGCTGGTCGGAGGATTGCCGCCGGTTTCTGGCGTCCAGGTAAAGGTCACCGTTTTGCCGGTAAACATCGAGCCCTTGACGGGTCCAGTGATGACCGCCCTCACGATGTTGGCGGCGGTGTAGGTTGCAGTGTCCTGCTGCGTTCTGACCCCGCCGGCATTGCCATAAAGAGTGACGTAGAGGGTGCGGCCGTCGGTCGGGATATTGCTGACCGCCAGCGACAGATTCGGCGTCTGGAAGGCGGCGATGTCGTAGGCACCTGGAGTTGAGCCTACGTACAGCGTGTAGGTACTCACCGCAGGATTGCCACCAGTTTCGGCCGACCAGGTAAAGGTGGCCGCGGAACTGCCCAGCTGCGAGCCCTTGGCCGGACCGCTGATGACAGCATTGACGATGTTGGCAGCAGTGTAGGTTGCGGTGTCCTGCTGCTTATAGCTGCCGCCCCCGTTTCCGAACAGCGTGACGTAAATAGCGCGTCCGTCGATCGGGATGTTGGGCACAACCAATGACAGGTTGGGCGTCAGCAGAGCGGCGATGTCATACGCACCCGGCGTCGAACCCACGTACAGGCGATAGCTGGTGGCGCCGGTTTGCGCCGTCCAGCCGAAGGTAGCGTTGCTGCTGCCCAGCTGCGATCCCTTCACCGGCGTGGTGATGTGGGCGGTGGCGTAAGCCGTGTAGGTAGCGGTGTCCTGCTGCGTTCTGACTCCACCCGCGTTGCCGTAGAGGGTGACGTAGATCTGGCGTCCGTCGGTCGGGATATTGCTGACTGTCAGCGTCAGGTTCGAGGTCTGGAAGGCGGCGATGTCATAGGCGCCCGGGGTCGAGCCTACGTACAGCGTGTAGGTGCTCAACGGAGGATTGCCACCGGTCTCAGCCGACCAGGTGAAGGTAACCGTGCTGCTGGTTAACTGCGAGCCCTTGTTCGGGCCGGTGATGACGGCCTTCACGATGTTGGCTGCGGTGTAGTTGGCCGTGTCCTGCAGAACGTAGGACCCGGTACCGTTGCCGAACAGGGTGACGTAGATGGCGCGGCCATCGGTCGGAATGTTCGGAACCGCCAGTGACAGATTGGGGGTCAGCAAAGCGGCGATGTCATAGGCACCGGGCGTACTACCGACGTACAAGCGATAGCTGGTGGCCAGACTCTGCTTGCTCCAGCCGATGGTTACGTTGCTGCTGCCAAACTGCGAGCCTTTGACCGGTGTGGTGATCACAGCGGTAACAGGCGTTACCGTCAGCACACCGTTAACGAAGGTGAAGGTGTAGTTGGCCGCCATCAGCGTCCCTTGGGCAGCGTTGATCGGGTAGTTGCCCGGAGGCGAGTTGAGCGTGTAAGTGGTAGTCAAGCTCGGTGAGCCACTCAACACTCCCTGATTGTCGCCATTCACAAAACCGCTGTAGCTGGCCGTGAACGGCGGTATCGATCCACCATCGAGCATGGTCTTGTTGTCGGCCGTAACCGTCAGCACCGCCTGATTGACGACGATGGTGTCCTGCACCGGAGGAGCAGCCAGCCAGTTGGCGTTGCCGGCCTGGTCGGCCTCAACTACAACATTGCCTGCACCGGTGATAGTCAACACGCTGCCGTTCACCGTCGCCGGACCGGAGATGACGGTGTAGGTCACCTGTAGACCGGAGGTAGCTGTCGCCGTCAAGGTAACTGGCGAGGTGCCATAAGTCAGCGGACCAGGATTCGGGAAGGTGATGGTCTGCGGCTGCTGTACCGGTCCCCACACGCTGGAGTAAACCAGGTTGTAGGCATTAGGAGTGCCGAGTCCTGTCGCCAGGTCGTAGCCTGGTGCTGCTCCGTACGCTGGCTGGTAAGACTGGGATGCAGTTCCAGGAGTGGTGTTGGCAACGGCAATTGCGCCCGTTCCACCGCCGCCGGTCAGTGTGATCGGAGTCTCCGGCTGATACCCCGTGCCGGCCGTGCCGATCGTGATGCCGCTGACATAGTTGGGGCCTTGGCCCTTCGTGACGTTGGTGATGGTGACATAAGCGGCTTGGAATATAGTGCCGTTGCTGCCGAAGTTGGTGTTGAAGTTGCCGGCATAGCCTGCGTTCGTTGCCGTGATTGTAGCGGTGCTGGTGGACGAGGCTGCGGTTGCCAAAGCACATCCGCTCCCGATAGACGACACCAGATTTGATGCCATCAATGTGGTGCTCGTTCCGCTCAGGGTGTAGGGTCCACACGTGACCGATCCGTCGTTGTTTGACAGGATGATCTGGTCTCCCACTCCGTCGACACTCCCCATTGCAACTGTCCACACAGCGGTTGTTGAAGCGGCGGTAACCGCGGCCGTACAACTCGCTGGCGTACCGCCCGCCCACAAGGTAGCGCCCAGCGGAGTCAGATAGGGCTGGTTGTTGGTCGGACCAGCGATAGTGCAAGTTGGGGCCGTTGTATAACCAGTGCCGCCATTGATTACGGTGGCTCCAGTCACATTGTCAGTGCTATCCGCGCCATTGGTACTGGGTTTATAGCAGTGGTGTTCTGTGGTCGTGCCGTTGTACCGGCAGGCCAGGTCGATGTCGCCCTGAGTAACGTCATTGAAAACGCATCCGCTGCCCGGGCCGCCGGTGCCGCTGGCGTTACAAGAACTTCCCAGAAAGGAGTTGCCGACGGTACCGTACTCATTTTGGCCGATCTGGTAATAGTAGGACAGCGGATTACCCCAAGATTGACCTGTCCTCTGATTGACCAGCGCCTGGATGGCCGCCATTGTAGGAGCGGCCACAGAGGTTCCGCCGAATCCGGACCAGGTGCTGGGTGCACCGGCACACGAAGCGGCACCGTCAGAGGTATAAGCCGGATCAGACCAGCAAACCGTCTCGAAGTGTCCCCAGATGCCATTAGCGGCAAACATCGCGACATCGGGAACGTCGCGCAAGCCGTCGGAGGGCACACCATATACAGGATTGCCTCCCTGCAGGATCGATCCAGTTTGGAAGTCAGGTTTCGCGTATCCCTGGCATCCGGGTTGCGACACGCCGTAGTTGCTGGTATTGGCGCCCCCCTGGCCGATGGCGCAGTTGCTCGCGCCGCCACTGCCGGCCGCAGCAATTAAGTAACTCGTACTTTTATTGTAAGGACTGGTGTTGCACATACCCGTGCCGCTCGCACCATAGGTGTTGAAGCTGCCCCGGGCGTAGTCGGCGATCAGCGTGCTCGTACAAGCGTCGTTCCACGGAATTTCCGGAACATATTGCCTGGCCGAGCCGTAGTTGGCATCGTTAGTAGCGTTCCAATAGGTGCTGAGCGGTATCGCATTGAACTTCGCGAAATATACATCCTCGAAATCTGTTCCACCCACGGAGACGTCATAGGGTGTGCCTCCCCATCCGGTGACGCCCAAGCTGGCAATGTCGTATTCGCTACCCGCTGAGAAATCCTCGGAGCAGGACGACGCACCTTCATCTCCCGAGGAGGTGAACACCGATATGCCCTGAGCTGCTGCCTGCTGGTAGGTGTAGTAGAAGGCAGCGTTACCTCCATTTCCGTTGAAGGCTTCGCACACGCCATAGCTGACGCTGACGACTCCCGGATACGGTCCGGGTAAGTTAAGCAGGTTCTGCAATGCAATCAGACCGCCGAAGGTGGTTCCGTTCGCATTGGTTGGGCAAGAGAGCAGCTCAATGGTAGCGCTGGGAGCAATGCCGGTGGCCACTTCTACGTCAATGGCGGCTTCGCCATCATCCGCGTTGGTGCCTGGGTCGGTGCAATTCGGATGCACCTGGGTGAAGCTGCCTTGGGTATAGCTGGACAGCCCAAAGGTTGAGCGGTAAGTGTTCCAGTCACCGGGATAGTTGTAGACGTCGGTGTCCTCGACCACCGCGATCGTCTGGTTTTGGCCCGAGTAGCCTGCCTGGTACAAAGGCTTGACGTTGTAAATGGTCTGGTTATCCTCAGGGGTCACCGCATAGCAGGTGCCAGGTTCGGTCGGGACAGAAGTGGAGGTCGCACAGCCGGCGAAGGTGTACTGCGCTGCCGAAGCGTGCCGTGCGTTGGGCGGAAAGTTATTCAATGAAGCGAATCCCCTAATCACAGGGGCGAGAGCCAAGGGAATCTGCGGATCGCTGAGGTTGGCCATATGCGACTGGCCGTTCACGCTGAGCTGTTCGATGTGAGTGTGAAAAGCCTGCGCGATCTGGCCCACAGTTCCGGAAAAGTCGATCAACATCTTATTGGGATAAACCTGATTGATCTGAAATCCGATGGACTGGAGCCAATTGGTGACCTGTTGGATATCTTCGTCGGCCACGCCAAACTTCTGGCCCAGATCATCCGGGGTCAACCATTTGTGGAAGTTGGGTGACTTCTTGTCGTTCAACTCCTTAATGTAGCTGTCGATCGCCTGCTCCTGCTCAGGAGAGCGCTGCAGAAACAGGAACATATGGTCGACAACAAAGCTATTCGCTACCGGTCCACGATCATAGGCGGCGACTTTTGCCTCGGGCCGTGTGTTGCCCGGTAACGTTACATAGGCACGCTCGTCAACCTGCCGCGTGATCCTGGGCGCCGATTGCGCGTAGGACGTGACTGAGCATGTCGTGAAAAAGGCCCATAACAAGGCTAAGACAATAAGAAGGGATTTATTTCGCATAGTGCTCCTTCCCCTGTCGCCCTAAAAGATAGGAGCCAATATCCGGACGGTGACTATTGTTGAACCGCAGGCTGGGCAGGATAGTGGACGTGGATATGATGCCGCTATAGTTGCTTACAGACCATATTCACAATAGTGTACGGCAGGTAACCTACCTTGATGACTGCGTTTCATAAATACGCCTTTAGTTGTAGGCCGGTTTTTAATACAGCGAAGCCAGTCATTACCCACGAATAATTATGCTGCAGATAGATACCAGCCACTTTTGTCCCACTATAAAGTAATGATCGAGCTATCTGTCCAGCAAGGATCCTCTCTCGAAGCTATAGACACTTCCTACGTGGATATAGAGCTTCCGCTAAACAGCGCGATGGTCAATATAGAGGTCTATTGCTATCCACCACTAGAGTCACCAGCCAATTGCTCCCATTTTGGTCGACTGGGGGTTACTTGGTAACTTGAAAGCCTGACGGTCACGCTACCCGGAACCGATCCCCGAATACCATGGCACTGCAGCGCAAAGCGAATAGTGTCGCTAGAAACTCTGCAGTGGCTCTGGTTATCCAGATTGAGATAGCCGCGAGACCGGAAGGAACAGCGGACTGGAATCCGCTTTTTACTCCAGTGCGTAGGCGACACTTTGTCCCGGTCACACAAGGCTGATTTACGCAGTCGCTTTCCCCATAACCTTGCTCATCGCACTTATGGCGTCGTCAATATCTATGTCGGACAATGTTGGATGGACGAGGAGCATCAAGCTGGTTTCGCCTAATTCGCGCGCAACCGGCAGACGGTGTTCGGGGCGGATACCCTCGAACGCTTTCTCCAGATAGATCTCGCTGCAGCTGCCAGAAAAACAGGGGATACCCTCCGCGGCGACGGACGCAAGAATTCGGTCGCGATCCCAGCCTGCAGCAAGCCGCTCCGGGCGGATGAATAGGTAGTACTTGTAGTAGGAATGGAAGGTATCCTTCGGCGGTAGCGTCGTCCGCAAGGCGGTTACGTTTGCGAAGGCTGCGTTCAGGCGCTGCGCGTGACGGCGGCGAATGGCGACCTGCGCATCCAACTTGCGTAGCAAAATGCGTCCCATCGCCGATTGCATTTCGGTCAAGCGCCAATTGGTGCCGAACTGCTCGTGCAGCCACTTAAATCCGGGCGCATGCTGTCGCCGATAGACGGCGTCATAGCTCTTGCCGTGGTCTTTAAAGCTCCAGGCGCGCTCCCACAGTTGCTCGTCGTTCGTAGTGACCAGTCCACCTTCGCCACCGGTGGTCATGATCTTGTCCTGGCAGAACGAGAAGGAATTAATGTCTCCCATACTGCCCACGGGGCGACCTTGGTAGCGCGCACCATTTGCCTGCGCACAATCTTCGATCACTTTGAGCCCGTGTTCGCGCGCCAGATGGAGAATCGGATCCATGTCGCACGGCCAGCCGGCCAGGTGAACTACGATAATGGCCCTGGTGCGGGTAGTGATTGCCTGCCGAATGGTTTCAGCCGTAATGTTCTGGCTATCCCGGTCGACATCTGCAACTACCGGTTTCGCGCCCCGCATTACCACGCTACTTGCGGATGCAATGAAGGTGCGACTGGTGGTGATGACTTCGTCGCCCGCTCCGACGCCTAAGGCGTATAAGGCGAGTTCCAGTCCCACGGTCCCATTGGCAACTGCGACCGCATACTTTGTCCCAACGTAGTTGGCATACTCTTTCTCGAATTGCCGGCCCTCGTCGCCCGTCCAATAATTGATCTTGCCCGATCGCAGTACCCTATCGACGGCTTCGATTTCGTCCGCTTCAAAATAAGGCCAGGACGGTAGTGGAGTTGAGCGCACCGGGGCGCCTCCATCGATTGCTAGCTTCGAAGGGGCGGAGATGACAGGCGAAACCGAAACGTGGGACATCGACACTGCTCCGTTAAGAAGACACTTAATGCATTATGCCATCCCGGTTCTAGTAGCCGGGATTTATAGTTTCCGAACTAACCACGATCCATCATCCACCACCACTACGAGTGGGTATCCCATCCTAGGCTTCGTTTGGCTTGGGTGGGATTCGACCAGCGCATAGTCCTATGCATTGCCATCGGCAGGCGACGCCACCTCTCCCTGCTCGCTGCTGACGCTGGCCACCGGCTTACGCGCGGCGAGGGAAATCTTCTGGCTGATGGCGGCGCGTTGTGGCGCGGGCTTGCGTCCGTTCGGATGTTCGGCGTCGACGTTGTGCTGCTCCTCGTATTGTTCGATGGAATTCTTCGCCTGCAGGTATTGCGTTGGGCTGAGGATCATCGGAATGCGCACCCGCTTGTCTTCTTCCTCGCGATCGGTAATGTGCTGCGGACCAAATTCCGCTCCCGCATCGCTCAACATGCAGACGCCTTTGGTGTGCAGGAATCCCATAGCTTCGCCCTTGGCAATCAGCGCCATCACGTCAGCGTATTTGGGGTCAGGCGCTTTGCCATCGGCGCTGTCGCTGCTCTGGTTCTGCAAAGCGGCGCGGGCTTTTTCCGCGGCCTCGGCTTCCTGCTTGTCCTGCGGATCCTCGATGCGCAAGTCGGCCGTGTTCTGCTCATCGAGCTCGTAGTCCTGCTCAAAGCTGTCGTACCGATTGCAGACGGCGGCGTCGGGGTTGGCCTCAGCTTCTTTCTGCATAGTGCGCAGGTTACAACTCGCGGTCTGCAGGGAATAGAGCACCAGGCCAGCAGTCTTATGATCCAGCGTGCCTCTTAGCAGCGCGTGGGTTACCTGCATCAGCGCGATTTGGATGGACGCAGCATCTTCGAAGAGCGGCAACTCGATCGCGGGAGCGCCCAGCCCGAGCAATTCATAACGCTCGAGGCGCAGCCGCTGCCCAATGTGGTTGAGGTGAAAGAAACAGTAGTTGCGGCCGCGCATGGCAGGCGATCCGCAGAAGTGGCCGTTGCCCTTTACATGTTCACAGTGGCGAATCATGGATGAATGCTCCTTATGAGTGCGATGAATTTCTGTGTGTCATCCCGAGCGCAGAGAGGGACCTGCTGTTCTTGCCGCCCAGCTCCCAGCTCCCAGCCAGGAAGAAGCTGCCAGCCGCCAGCTTCCAGTTGGAAAGATGGATGCAGCGAGCTTTGGCTGATGGCTGGCAGCTGGTGGCTGGTAGCTGGTACCCCCCTCCCCCTCGTACCCCGTAAAATCTTGATTCCATTGGGCTGGAGAAAAACTTTCCCGGTAAAATCTTGAGCCCGTGAGAGTTGCAGGCAAAATCTTGGAAACACGGCACTTGCGTGCTGCTCTTGGCCTTTGGCTCTTGGCTTTTGGCTGGAAGCTGGTAGCTGGTGGCTCTTGGTTTCGCTGATAGCTGACGGCTGAGAGCTGACAGCTTTCTTCGTGCCTTCGGGACACACCTTCCCCCTCCCCGATTCCTGTTGCGAGAGTAAAAGAGTTTCGCAAGAACCGGGAGCGAGTTAGTCACAGCGGCGTGTGATAAGGGAAACCAAAGTAACTATTTGGATGGCACTTCCATGGTGAGGCGGAGATCCGTTAGCGGGGCCAGACGGGTGGCCCGCAATTGCCTTCGGTTGGCAATTGTGGGATGGCGAAGCAGTCTATAGCGCGGTCCTTTAATCGGAAAGCAACGCAGCTCCCACATTTCCCAACGGATGGGAAATGTGGGCCACCTGTCCGTAGGGAACCGGGTTGTGTCGTCCCTACGGGACTCGGGGCGTTTTTCTCCACGTACCCAGGACTGAAGTCCTGGGCTAAGCTCTGCTGTCCCACGTTGTGGGACGGAGCCGTGCGGGATGTGAGTCAACACCATATCCCTGCCACCTTGGACATCCCGAGGAGAAAGCGGGGCCTTCGCGTTGCCCAGGATGACAGCGCAGTGGGAAACTGCAGGTCCCTCTCTCCGCTACTCTTCGTTCGGGATGACACGCCGGAGGAAGAGTAGGTCGTTCCCGCTGTGGACACCTGGAGGAGAAAGCAGGTCCTTCGCTGCGCTCAGGATGACAGCTTAGCTGCAGGTCCTTCGCTGCGCTCAGGATGACAGCTTAGCTGCAGGTCCTTCGCTGCGCTCAGGATGACAGCTAGCTGCAGGTCCTTCGCTGCGCTCAGGATGACAGCTTGAGCTAGCAGGTCCTTCGCTGCGCTCAGGATGACAGCTCAACTGCAGGTCCTTCGCGTTGCTCAGGATGGCAGCTCGGTGGGAAACTGCAGGTCCCTGGCTTCGCTACGCTCCGTTCGGGATGACACCCCAGAGGGAAGGTGCGGGTCCTTCCCACCGTGCCGCCCTAGAGTTTGGCGCGCAGCATGTTGATCACGTCGTCGGCGGTGATTACGCCGGTGAGGGTGCCTTCGTCATCGATGACCGGCAAGGTTAATAGATTGTATTTGTCGAACATTTCGGCAACCTGCTTCTCGGTGGCGCCGGGATGAATGGTGGGCATGAAGCGGGTGCTGAGCAGCATGAGCGGCGTTTCAGCCGGTGCGAGCACAATTTTCGCCAGCGGCACGGAACCCAGCAGCTTGTCCTTTTCGCCGATGATATAGATGCTGCTCATGCTCTCCAGTCCGCCCTCGAAGTTGCGCAGCATCTCGATGGCGTCGACCACCTTGGAGCCCGGCTTCAGCGCCATGTATTCGGTGGTCATGCGTCCGGCCGCGGTATTCTCGCCGAAGGCCATGAGTTCGGCCACTTCGGCGCGCTCCTCGGGCTGCATCTCGGTGAGGATTTCCTGAGTCTCTTCCGGACGCATGTCGGCGAGCACGTCGGCCGCAGCGTCGGGATCCATCTCCTCGACGATGTCGGCGGCGCGGTCGGAGTCGAGCGAGCTGAGAATCGAAACCTGCATCTTGGGATCGATCTCTTCCAGAGTCTGGGCGGCGACTTCTTCGTCGAGGGTTTCGAAGATGGCCTCGCGCTCGGCCGGGGCCAAGTCCTCGATGATGTCGGCGATGTCGGCAGGATGAAGCGCCGAGAGACGGTCCAGCGAAATCTTCAGCTTGACGCGCCGCGCCGGGTCGGTCTCGATGAGATCGACGAACTCCCAGGGAATCATGCGCGGCGGCACTTTCGAGAGCAGCGCATGCAGTGGGCCGGCAGGCACAATACCTTTCAGCAACCGGCGAATGGCGCCGCGGGCTCCGACATCGACCGCGGCCAGCTTGAGGATGACGTGTTCGTGACCGACTTCCTCGTGGATGTCGATATCATTCACGCGCACAACTTTGCGGCCATGTACGTCGATGATTTGCTGATCGAGCAGATCGCGGCCCAGCAACAGCAGGCCCTCCCCGTTGCTGTAAGGCGACCACTCGGTGGCCAAGGTGCCGATACGCACTCCGCCGTTGATGGAACTGATGGCCTTGGGATCGAGCAGACGGTCGCCGTAGCGCGTCTTGACCACCATTCCAGAGATGGTGGTTGAGTCTTCCTGCGGCGAGATTGCGACTTCGCGCACTTTGCCCGCTGAAGACCCGGTACGGTCGTAAACCGTCGCGCCCAGCAGCTGGGAAAGTGCAATCGAAGGCATCGGTTTCACTATATGCGATGCGGTCAGAATCGCTGAAAGAAAAAGCGGGAAGAGGTCTCAGGTGTCAGGTATCGGGTATCAGATTGGGTATCAGGTCAGGTCCAACTGCCGATTAGCCGCGACCGGCAGCGTTATTATGGTAGGTATGGCAACGGCAACCACAGTTCCGATCGAGGTGTATCTCCGGTCCTCTTACGAGCCTGATGCCGAATACGTGGATGGGGTGATCGAGGAGCGGCCGATGGGTGAACTGGACCATGCATCCTGGCAGATGGCAGTCCTTGCATATTTTCTGCGCCATCAAGAGTGGAAGGTGAAAGCGCTTCCGGAGCTGAGGGTACAGGTCTCTCCGACGCGGTATCGAGTTCCCGACGTCACGGTGTTGAAGGTTGATGCGCCCCGGGAGCAGATCATTACCCATGCTCCGCTGATGGTTTTTGAGATACTGTCGCCCGAAGACACCATGAAGCGCATCCTCATCAAGCTGGCCGACTACGCGCAGATGGGCATCGAGAGTGTCTTTGTTATCGATCCCGGTCGCGATTGTTACTTTTATGAGGCCGGCAATCTCGAGATCGTACAGGAGCCGATTAAAGTCGGGCACTGCGAGATCGATTTCGACGAGATTGCTGCGCTGGCGAGTTGAGTATTGCCCACCGGCAGCGACCTTCCTAGATGCCTCTCTTCACCTGCCAGGCGGTGCTGTTCGATCTGGATGGAGTGCTGGTTGACTCTACGCCGTGCGTTACCCGGGTTTGGACGGCGTGGGCGAACCAGCACGGGCTCGATCCGGTGTACGTCGTGCATGTAGCGCACGGACAGAAGGCCATCGAGACGGTCCGCAAGGTCGCTCCGCAACTGGAGGCCGAGCGTGAATTTCGCCTCATCGAGCAGATGGAACTGGACGATACCGATGGCCTGCGGCCTGCTGCCGGGCGCGAAGGAGTTGCTGAGCGCCATCCCGCGAAATCGATACACCATCGTCACCTCGGGCACGCGCAGACTGGCGACTAAGCGGCTTCAGACGGTTGGGCTGCCGGTTCCTGCGAACATGATCAGCGCCGATGAGGTGGCCAACGGCAAGCCACATCCCGAGCCTTACCTGGCAGGCGCGGCGGCTATCGAAGTATCAGCCAATGAGTGCCTGGTGTTTGAAGACGCGCCGTCGGGAATCAGGTCTGCGCAATCGGCGGGCGCTACGGCAATCGGAGTATCCACCACCTACCCGCCCGCAGAGATCGCATCGGCCAGCATGGTGATTTCGTCGCTGTGCTTCGCCGCATTGCGCGGGACGGACGATCGAAATCGACTGCAGCTGGAAATTGCAGCCGACTGACGATAACTCGCGAGCCGCGCGCGAAGCAGCGCCGAAGGCGGAGGTTAACCCATTATTGCAACTTGTTTTGGACATCCCAACCGTGCCTACTCTGCTTCTAACCCCATGCACCGCCTCGTCCCGTTCAAGCCCGCGTGGGCGCTTCTTTCGTTGCGCTGAGGGCAGGCTATAGGGACGCCCCGACGGTAGTTCCCCAACGAGGTTGAAAGTTCATGCCGAAATTTGTGGACGATGTGAAAGAGATTCGCGCGCGCGCGGAGCAGAAGATTGAGGAAGGCGCCGTCACCGATACCTATGAAGGCGACGTGCACCAGACTATCTCCATCCTGAACGAGGCGCTGGCGACAGAGATCGTCTGCGTCCTGCGCTACATGCACCATTACTTCATGGCCACCGGCGTTCACGGCATGGCGGTACGCGACGAGTTCAAAGAGCACGCCGACGCCGAGCGCCATCATGCCGACGAGATTGCCGAGCGCATTCAGCAGCTTGGTGGCAAGCCAGATTTCAATCCCGCGTCACTATTGCAACGGTCCGCGTCGCAGTATGCCGAGGGTCTGACGCTGGCGGACATGATTCGCGAAGACCTCATCGCCGAGCGCATCGTGATTGAGGTTTACCAGAAGATGATTCGTTACTTTGCCGATCACGACCCCACAACCCGCATCATGATCGAACACATTCTTAGCGAGGAAGAAGAGCACGCCAGCGATCTGTCCGACCTGCTGTTCATCGCCGATCCGCGTAGTGGCGAGACCGAAGGGGAAGATCCGGGTACGCATCCGCTGGACCTACGCGCGGGCGAGGAGAAGTCGCGCCAGCAGAGCAGCCAGCCGTCTCCGAATAAGGGTGTTCCGACCGGAAAGCGCGATTCGGCCAGCATGGGAAACGGCAAGTCCTCGAAGCCGACGAACAAGGGCGGCAACAAGAAGCGCGCGGCTTAGTTGAAGGGGCGGATGGAACTCTCTATCGCTCCATTCCGCTCCATTCCGCTTGCGCTCGGGCGATATCCGTCCTAATATTGCGCGCCATAGAGGCAGCCATGAGTGTAAGCGGCCCCATGCGCAGGCATCTTCTCGTCCTGGCGGCGATCGCTGTCGTCACACCTTCCGTCCTCGCGCAATCGCAGCCCAAGTACGATCCTGCGACCGAAGCCGAATTTAAAGGCACAGTGGAAGAGTTGAAACTCGATCCGCCCACTGGGGGGAAGCCGGTGGCTTACCTGGTCATCAAGAAGGGCGAGGAGAAGACTCAGGTTTTTCTTTGTCCGAAAAGTTTTCTGGACGAAATGGGCGTCACGTTTGCCACGGGTGACGCCGTCCAGATCACCGGCTCAAAGATCAAGCAGAACGGCGCTGACGTGATTCTTGCCCGCGAAGTGATAAAGAGCGGAGACACCGTGACGCTACGCTTCAAGGATGGCAAACCGGCGTGGTGAGTCGAATCTCGGCGTGAGCTAGGGGGTTCCGATTGCCGCTCGTTGGTTCTCTCTGTCCTGGGGCTTGCTGCCAGTCGACCCATCGAGCAGGGTGGTGCGCAGGTATTTGTGGGGATTGACCGGGGTGTCGTCGATGCGTACTTCGTAGTGCAGGTGCGGGCCGGTACTACGTCCGCTCAATCCCACATACCCGATGACCTGGCCACGCCGAACCGTGTCTCCATCGGCAACCGCAAAGCCGGATAGATGGCCGTAGCGAGTGACAATCCCGTTGCCGTGGTCGATCTCAATCATGCGTCCGTAGCCGGGGTGTGCGTCGGCGTAGGTAACGGTTCCATCTGCCGGCGCGATTACAGGCTGGCCATAGGAGCAGGAGATATCGACTCCAGAGTGGAATGCGCCTTCACCGTTGAATGGATCGATGCGCTCGCCGAAGGAACTGGTGATGGGACCGGTGACTGGCCACAAGGTCGGAGCCGCCGCCATGCGCGCCCATTCGTTGAGTGTTGCCTGGTGGGTTAGTCCCAAGCCAAGGGCGGTGGTCGCGGTACCGGTTAACGCTGAGCTGCGCAAGGCGTAGAGCTGGTCGATGGTGTACTTCACCTGCTCCGGCTGCATCGGCTGATCGGGTTCGGCCATGAGCTTGGGATTCGGTTTGAGGCCGTAGATAACAGAAACTTCGTTGGCCAGCGAGCCGAGCGACGCGACCTGAACGTCTTTCTCGTGCGAGACCGTTTCCAGTTGCTTGTACTGGGTTTGCAGCGCCTTCTTCTCTAAGCGGAGTTCATTGAAACGGGCCACCTTCCACACCATTCGCGCGTAGGAGCCCGCCATGCCGGTGATAGTAAACATGCCGAGCAAAGCGCCGGCCATGAATACATATAAATAATGGATAGGGATGGGGATCTTTCGTAGCTGGCCTTCTGCATCGCGTGCTACGAAGAGTATGTAAAACCGTTTACGCAAATCGGATGCCCTCGGACAAAGCCTTTCCCGCGAAGTCACTGCCCTGGCCGGAAAGCTCTGTGTCGTGTTTTACAGACCCGTTGTCACGCCGGGCCCAGGAGAACCGTGAGGATTGACGGCTCTCACCCCAAATCAATCAGTAGCGCAAGCACTTCTTTTTGGGCGCCTGGTTGGTGTTAGTTACGAAGTTCAAACCCTAACAGCCGCCGCTAAGCGATGTCAATGACCGGCAAACAGCGATGTGTGACCTGCCTCACAGAACATATTTCGAATCAGGTAATTGAAAGTCACACCTGCTTTGACACTTGAAGCGATGGCCGGCGCTGTCGGATAACAGCGCATTCGGCGTATGCGCCAGCAGCACTCCGGAGCTCTCCTGCCGCCTTGCCGAAGGAAAGTCTGATGATGATTTCCCGGTGATTGCCGATAGTTGGGATGGGCAACTATAGGCTGCGCGGGAGATCAGCGCGGATGCGATTTGCAGCTCGTCAACCGATATTCACCCGAAACATGGGCCTGTTCGGATACGAAATTCTGTTCCGCGCAGGCTTTGAGTCGGCCGCGCGGTTCCAGGATTCTGACCAAGCCAGCTTCGCTACCCTGGATAGTTCACTGCTGTGGGGGCTCGACCGGCTTTGCGGCGACAAACTTGCGTTGGTGAACTGCACCCGCTCGGTGCTCACCAATCGATTGATCGAACTGCTGCCGCCGTCGCGCACCGTGGCTGAGATTCTGGAAGATGTTGTGCCGGATAATGAGGTTCTGGAGGCCTGCCGAGCCCTAAAGGAGAAGGGATATCGGATCGCCCTCGACGATGTTTGCTCGTTCCGGGAGGTGAAACCTTATCTGGGGTTGGCCGACATCATTAAGGTCGACTTCAGGCTCACGAGTTTGCTGCAACAGCGGGTGCTGGCGCGGGAGATCAGCCGGCATCCTCTGCTTGCGCTGGCCGAAAAAGTGGAAGACGCGAACGAGCATCGCCGCGCGCTCGACATGGGTTACGAACTGTTCCAGGGCTTCTTCTTTCAAAAGCCGGAAATCGTGCAGCGGAAAAATATCTGCCTTTCGCATATGAACTGCACGCGATTGTTAAGTGCCGTCCAGCGGCCCGAGCTGGAACGCGATTCGATTACCGAGATGATTCATGCCGAACCGTCACTGACCCTGCGCCTGTTGCGGTATTTGAACTCTTTCGCATTTGCCTTCCGTTTCGAGGTCACCTCCATACGGCATGCGTTGGAGCTGCTGGGGGAGGATGAGATCCGCAAGTGGGTGCTGGTGTGCGCCGTCACCGAAAACTGTATCCAGAAGCCCTCGGAATTAGTGCAGTGGGCCCTGGTTCGCGCGCGGTTCTGCGAGCTGGTGGCCGAGGCTGTCGGAGACTCGCTGAGCGGGGGGTTCTGGATGGGAATGACCTCAGCTTTCCCCGCTTTGCTGGAGATTCCGCTGGCCGTTATGCTGGAACAGCTACCGCTTCCTCAAGCCGTTAAGCAAGCTCTTCGCGGGGAGCCAGGCATCTACCACGACGTGTTGGAGCTGTTGACGTCGTACGAACGTGGCGACTGGCAAAGTTGCGGCGAGCTGGCGCAGCGTATCGGCATCAGCGAGACCGCAACCTCGGCGCTTTACATCGATTCCCTGGAGTGGGCGAGACTCGTCACCAGTGATAGTGGCGGTACAGGAACAGATCGACCTCAGGCCGAGGCCTTTGTCTCGTATCAGCCACGCGGCAACGCCACGGCGACGACTCCCATCGCACCGGAAAAGCCCTGAGCGACGGTTGATTCGGCCCAGGCTGTGACCATCTTCGTTCCATATCCGTTATAGTGGGCCGGTAGCTTCGTCGGTTCCGACTCCACTGTGCCGCTCATAGAAAACAAACTGATCGCCAAGATTCGCCGGGCTGCGGGAGGTGCCGGCTCCGGCCACGGGCATTGGGGACGACTGCGCGGTGGTCGACTTGCCCGGGGCCACGAGGCTCTGGTCACGACCGATTTCAGCCTGTCGAGAAATTCATTTCCGGCTGTGAGTGGCATCCGGCAGACTTCCGTCGGGCTGGCGCTGCCTGGCGCGCGGCCTGAGCGACATCGCAGCCATGGGCGGCGAGCCGCGGGCGGCCTTCCTGTCGCTGGCGCTTCCGCGAGAGCTGCCGCAGCGGTGGGTGGACAATTTCTTTTCGGGATTTCTGAAGCTGGCAAAGCGCACACTAAGTGCAGCTTGCCGGAGGCGACACCGCCGAATCGCCGCGCGGGCGTATTTGCAGACATCGTGGTGCTCGGGTCGATCCCGCAAGGCAAAGCCGTGCTGCGTTCAGGCGCGCGCGTGGGTGATTTCGTTTACGTCACCGGAAAGCTCGGCGCATCGGTCGCAACCCTGGAGCTGCTGCGGGAAGGGAAGAAGCCACGCGGCGCACGCATCAGCGCCACTTCTATCCCGACCCCGGATCGGCGTCGGACGCTATTTGCGCGAGAACAAGCTCGCCTCGGCAATGATCGATACCAGCGATGGACTGTCGGTCGATCTGCGTCACATCTGCGAGGAGAGCAAAGTGGGCGCGGTGATCTACGCTGAGTCGCTGCCGCGCGTTGCGTGGGCCGAGAGGGCTGCAATTCGCCTTGCATGGCGGCGAAGACTACGAACTGCTGTTTACCGCTCGCACCAGAAAAACAAGTGTCTGACGAGATCGAGGGTGTGCGCGTGACCCGCATCGGCGAGATTGTGCGCGGGGAAGAGATTGCGCGTGGCCGACGCGCAAGGCAGAACCCAGCTGACTAGAACCGGCGGGATGGCAGCACTTCGGGTGAAGGGCTTTTCTCACCACGGAGGCACGGAGAACACGGAGAAATCAGCAATTTTGAGAATGTCCTCTGACGCGAACCCTCGCAACTTCCGCTTTCTTATTCTGAGACTTCCTCCTCCGTGCCCTCCGTGCCTCCGTGGTGAGTCGATCCGTCCGTCGTCACAGGCCCCTGTGACGGCCACCTCATGGGCGGCACGCGCCTCCTCGATATAATCCCCCCTTATGAACCTCGAACAGAAGTTGGCCGAACTGAAGCGTCGTGACTCGCTGGCCGAAGCGGGCGGCGGTGAAGAGCGCCGTGCGCGCGAGCATAAACAGGGCAAGATGTCGGCCCGCGAGCGCATTGAGTTCCTGCTCGATGAGGGCACCTTCGAAGAGACCGACAAGCTGGTTACCCATCGCTGCACCGATTTCGGCATGGAAGACAAGTCGTCTACGGCGACGGCTTCATCACCGGCTATGGCCGCATCGAGGGCCGGCTGGTGTTCGTCTTCGCGCAGGACTTCACCGTCTTCGGCGGCTCGCTGTCGGAGACCAACGCGGCAAAGATCGTCAAGATCATGGACACGGCCATGCGCGTCGGCGCGCCGGTGATCGGGCTGAACGACTCCGGCGGCGCGCGCATTCAGGAAGGCGTGAAGTCGCTGGCCGGTTACGCCGACATCTTCCTGCGCAACGTGCTGTCGTCGGGAGTGGTGCCGCAGATTTCGGCGATCATGGGCCCGTGTGCCGGCGGCGCGGTGTATTCGCCGGCCATGACCGACTTCATTCTGATGGTCGACAAGACCTCGTACATGTTCATCACCGGCCCCGAGGTCATCAAGTCGGTTACGCACGAAGAGGTCACGAAAGACGAACTGGGCGGCGCCATGACGCATAACGCGAAGTCAGGCGTGGCGCACTTCCTGGCGCACGACGACGCGGAATGCCTCAGCATGATTCGCGAGTTGTTCAGCTTCCTTCCATCGAACAATCTCGAAGACCCGCCGCGGCGCGCCTGTACCGACCCGATCGATCGCGCTGACGAGCAACTCGACACCCTGGTTCCCGCCGAATCGAACCTGCCGTACGACATCAAGGACGTGATCAACCACGTGGTCGATGACGGCTACTTCTTCGAGGTGCAGGAGCATTACGCCAAGAACATCGTCATCGGCTTTGCCCGGCTGAATGGCAAGCCGGTGGGCATCGTCGCCAATCAGCCGGCGTTTCTGGCAGGCGTGCTCGACATCAGCGCCAGCATCAAGGGCGCGCGTTTTGTGCGCTTCTGCGACTGCTTCAACATTCCGCTGATCACGTTTGAAGACGTTCCCGGATTTCTGCCGGGCACGCAGCAGGAATATGGCGGCATCATCGTGCACGGCGCGAAGTTGCTGTATGCGTTTTCTGAGGCGACGGTGCCGAAGATTACCGTCATCACCCGCAAGGCTTACGGCGGAGCGTATTGCGTGATGGCGTCAAAGCACATTCGCACCGACGTGAACTACGCCTGGCCGACGGCGGAGATCGCGGTCATGGGTCCTGAGGGCGCGGTGAACATCGTGTACAAACGCGAGTTGGAGAAGTCCGACAATCCTGAAGCAGCCCGCGCAGCCAAGATCGAAGAGTTCCGCGAACGCTTCGCCAATCCCTACGTTGCCGCCGAGCGTGGATACCTCGACGCGGTCATTCGCCCGCGCGACACGCGCAGAAAGCTGATTCAGGCGCTGGAAATGCTGGCCAACAAGCGCGACAAAAACCCGCCGAAGAAGCATGGGAATATTCCGTTGTGAAGGGAGCAATTAGCAACTAGCAATTAGCAACTAGACATTTGCTTACAGTGTCGCTGTGCACGAGGATCAGTGGCTCTATACGAAGAGCAGGTCCCTCGCTTCGCTCGTGATGACAAGTCTTTATTCACTGCGCAGCGCCACCACCGGATCGACCTTCGTCGCCCTGCGCGCGGGGATGTAGCAGGCCAGCAGCGCAACTGCGACCAGCAGCAGGACCACCGCCGCAAAGGTTAGCGGATCGGTTGCGGTCACGCCGAACAGCAGTGACTGTAGGTGCGGGTGAGTGCCAGCGAGCCGACAAGCCCAATCGCGACGCCGATGAAAACCGTGCGCAATCCCTGGCGACGATCATGGCTACAACATCGTGGTAGCTAGCTCCCACGGCTACACGTATGCCAATCTCGCGCGTGCGGCGGCTGACCGAATACGCCATCACGCCAAACACGCCGGCAACGGCCAGCAGCAGCGCGACCATCCCAAAGAAGGCGATGAGGATCAGGTTGAACCTTCGCGAGCCCAGCGAAGCCGAATAGACTTGCGAAAACGTCCGGAAGTTCGGCGGAATCTCCGGATTGAGGTCGTGCAAAATTCCGCGCGCTGCCGAGGTCACCATCTGCGTGTCGGCATCGGTCAGCATGGTGATGGTAATTGCCGGATGCGGACGCTGGAACAGATCGACATAGACGGTGGGCCGCGGCGGAGCATCGAGCCCATACTCGTGAACATCACCGACGATGCCAACGATGGTCAGCAGGCGTAGATCGCCATCCATGTTTCCAAACTCGATGGTGTGGCCGATGGGATCCTGACCGGGCCAGCGCTCGCGGGCCAGCGACTCGCTAATGACGGCGACATGCGGAGAGTCGGGGCCATCGCTTTCATTGAAGAAGCGTCCGCGAAGCAGAGGAATCCCGAGAATCTCAAAGTATCCGTCGGTGACAACGCCGAAATCCGCATTGCCCAGCGGCTTCTGGTTGAAACAGAAGATCGAATTCGCGAGCCAAAGCGTCCAGGTTACTGATGTCTTCGGGAACCTCATCTGCGTCATGAGCAGAAACAGTGCCATCGGGCAAACCGCCGTCCAGCGGAAGGCCGCTGGTTGCGCCGACCGTTCGTACCCCGGGGAGCTGCTTGAGCCGGATCGATCAGATTCGAGAAGAAAATGCCCTGCGATGTCTTTGATTTCTGATCGTTCCAGTCCACCCAGGGAAGTGAAACGTCCATGGTGACAATCTTGTCGAACGCGGAAGCCGGGATCGACATCCAGCACCTTCATCAGGCTGCGTCCCAGCAGTCCAGCTCCCGCGACGAGGACCAGCGTGATGGCAATTTGTGCCGCGACGATAATCCTTCCCGCCCGCTGTGAGCTTTGCGATCCCGCCTGCTCGCGGCCGCCTTCGCCAAGGCCTGCGCGCACGTTGCCCGACGTCGCGCGAACGGCTGTGAATACGCCCAGTCCCACAGCGACTGCGGTAGAAAGCAGCAGAGCAAATAACAGAACCGGCAGATCGACGGAGACGCTTTCGAGTCGCGGCAGGTTTTGCGGCGCCAAGGCCAGCAGCGCGGCAACTCCCGAATAGGCGCCCAGCACTCCGAGAGCGCCGCCGGCAAGTAGAAAGCAGCAACGACTCGGTCAGATATTGGCGAACGAGCCGCGCCTGGGTTGCGCCCAGCGCACTGCGAACGGCCAGTCTCGCGGGTTCGCGCTGAAGCTTGCGCCAGCATCAGGTTGGCGACATTCGCGCATGCCACCAGCAAAAGAAACCCACGGCTCCGAGCAGGATGAGCAGAGCGGAGCGGGCATTGCCGGTGATCGACTCCTGAAGCGGAACAACCGCGGCGTCTTTGAGCAGATCGCCCTGTTCGTTCGGAGGCATCGTGAATGCGACGTGCGATGGCGCTGATTTGGCTTGCGCCTGCTCGACCCTTACACCATCACGAAGCCGTCCCACAGCCTTGTAGTTATGCGAGGTCCGGCTTGGAGTTTCGCCGTCGAGATCGGCCGGTAGCCACAACGCGGTATCGGGCGGGAAAGCGAAAACCATCGGGAAGCACGCCGACGACCGAGAACACCGCGTTGTCGATCTTCAGGTGCAACTGCGAGAGGTCGGTAGCAGAGTCCAGATACTGCTTCCAATATCCGTAGCTGACCAGGCGACCGGCGCGGCGCCTTTCTTCTTGTCGGCAGGGGTGAGGTCGCGTCCGATGAATAGGTTGAAGCCGGAAGACCCTGAAGAAGTCCCGTGAGACGGTCGCGGTCTGCGAGCGCGTGGGCTGCGCGCCTCCGGAAACGGAGGCGATGCCGTCGCTGTATTTCGCAATCGCCTGGAACGCGTGATTCTGGTCGCGAAAGTCGTCGAAGTTCGGGTCCGCCAGGCGCGACCACGTGCCCTTGGTGTTGACCTCGTGAATCGCCATGATCCGGTTCGGCTCGGGGTAGGGCAGCGGCCGCAGCAGCACGCCGTAGACCACGCTAAAGATCGCAGTCGTCGCGCCAATCGCAAGGGCCAGCGTCAAAACGGCAATTGCGGTGAATCCCTGGTTCTTGCGCAGTACGCGAGCGGCATAGCGCAGGTCTTGCAGCAGCGATTCCATGGACGGCTCTCCGACCTACGAAGCGTTGTTCTGGTTTATCAGCTACGCATAAGGAGCAACTCAGGTTCCACGAAGCGGCGCGACTAAGGCATTGTGGCGCAAGGACAAATTGTCGTCTGTGTGGGTTAGGGGCAGAAGGGTTCTGCCCAGAGCGCCGGCTTCGTCGTCCGAAACCGGACAGGGAAGACTCGCGACCGTTGTGTGGGGAACTACTTCTTCGGCCGCGGATACTTCGCGATCACTACCGTTCCCATTCCTCCTCGCGGACGGAACTCGCCTTTAACCTCGGCCCACTTCGGCTTGCACGCGCGCACTACGTCCTCGAGCACGCGATTGACGATGTTCTCCTGAAAGATGCCCAGGTTGCGGTAGCAGGTCAGGTATTCCTTCAGCGACTTCAGCTCCAGGCAATCGCGATTAGGCATGTAGCGGATCCAGAGCGTGCCGAAGTCGGGAAGGCCGGTCTTGGGGCAGACCGAAGTGAACTCCGGTACGTCGATCACGATCTCGTAGTTTGGAAACTGATTCGGCCAGGTTTCGATGTCGGGAAACCTGGCGTCCAGGCCGGACTCGGCGTGCTCCGCGTGTAGCGGGGACTCTTTGCCATGTATTCATTCTAGCCGCCAGCGCTTACCAGGAGCCGCCAGCCGCCAGCTTCCAGCCGGAGGGGTCTCAGGTATCAGGGTCAGTGAAGGAGGGCTTTCAGCTGTCAGCCGTCAGCTCTCAGCTAAGGCCGTCGGTTCTCAGTCGAACGCCGTCTCCTTTTGGAATTGTCATCACGAGGCTCTCTTTTGGCCGAGGGATCTGGTCTCGTTGGCATCAGGACGCTTTGCAAGGCTGGGTGGCGCTGCGTACGAGAACAGATCCCTCGCCCGCCAAGGCGGACTCGTGATGACAAACCAAAACGGATAACCGATAGCGGATAGCCGGCGGCGGATAACTGGCGGCGGATAACTGGCTGCGGATAACTGGCTGCTGACAACTGGCTGCTGACAACTGGCTGCTGATAACTGGTGCTGATGGCTGACAGCTGACAGCTGATGGCTGGGAGCTGGCGGCTGGCAGCTCTGCTTCACTGACAACCGACAACTGACAACCGACCACCGACAACTGCTACGCTGCCGGCTCGGCCTCGTCCGCGGTGGTTGCCGCACGCGGCTTCACCTTGGCCGGTGGAGGCTGCTTCAGCGGCAGCTTGCCATCGCCGCGCTCCTGGATGATCTCCGAGTTCAGCTCTGCTCCAGCCAGCACAGCGAAGCTCGACCAGTACATCCATAGCAGCAGCGCGATGCCTCCGCCCAGCACGCCGTAGGTCTTATTCAGGTTAGCGACATGATGCACGTATAGGCTCAGCAGGCTGGAGAGCGAAATCCAGCCAACGACTGCCACCACCGCTCCGGGCAACGTGTCGCGGAAGCGCTGCTTAATGTTAGGGCCAATGAAGTAGAGGCCCTCAACCGCGAGCACGACGAACGCGATCGCCGTCACATAGCGCAGATACGGCCATGCCATGGCGAAGGCCCAACTGACGCCCATGTGCGCGGCCATGTACGCGCCGAACTCGGGACCGACAATCATGACGGAGAAGGCGATCAGGATCAGGGTCCCGACTTCGAAGGTCAGCTCAATCGCCAGCAGGCGTGTCTTCCAGATGGGCCGCGTTTCCGGGATGTCGTAGGCGACATTGAGCGCCTCAATCATGTTGGCGAATCCGCCCGAGGCGCTCCACAAGGTTCCCAGCAAGCCAAAGGAAAGCAACGCACCGCGGTTGGGGGTGATGATCTCGGCGACGACTTTACGCACCAGTCCGATACTCTCCGGGGGCATGACGCGCGACAACGTACTTACCATAGTGTTGAAGAGATTTGGAATCGGTAAATACGCGATGATGGCCGCCAGGCCGATCAAAGCAGGGAAGAAGGCCATCACGAAGTAATAAGAGAGGGCGGCGGCAAAGGCCAAAGTGTGGTTCTGATTGATGTCTTCGGCAGCACCGACAATGACGTTCCTCCAGCGACCAAGGCGCATAGCTGCTCCGAACTTCGATCCGGCGATACCGCGATCTTGCATTGGGATGGCAGAAGGTGACGCCGGGGTGCGCTGCTGAGTCGTCGGCGCGATCCGAACATCCAACACTGGGCGTCGGGCCGCACACCCTAGACCGTCATTCCTGCGTATGTGGTTCTCCGGGAACCGCTTTATGTACTCCCGATGCGACGCTCGGATTGTCTAGCGGTACGCATCCCTAGGCTATACTCATACATTTGGATTGCAATGGCGACAGCAACTGAGAGAGGTCGCACAGAATTGAACGGCAAATTGACCTGGATCATCCTGACCGGATTGATCCTGGCGGTCATTTTGCTTGCCGCTTTCATTTCCTTGCGCCGGGCGCGGGTGGCGATTCGGGTTGGCAAAGCGGAAATCGGAACCATCACCGCCAGCATCTCGACCAACGGCAAGATTGAGCCGATTACAAGTTTTGAGGCGCATGCTCCGGCGGCCACAACGGTAAGCAGGGTTGAGGTGCAGCAAGGCGAATGGGTGAAGGCCGGGCAGCCGCTGGTGCAACTTCAGGACGCGGATGCGCGGGCCCAGGCAGCGCGGGCTGAGGCGCAACTGCGGGGGGCTCAGGCGGACTTGAACGCTGTCCAACATGGGGGGACGCAGGAAGAAGTTTTGAGCAATCGCAATGCACTGACGAAGGCGCAGGCCGACCGCGATGCGGCGGAGCGCAACCTGGCTGCCATGCAGCGGTTGCAGCAAAGCGGAGCCGCTTCGCAGGCTGAAGTGGATGCGGCGCGCAACCAGCTCAAGGCCGCCGACGCCAACGTGCAACTATTGCAGCAGAAGCTCAAAGATCGTTACTCAAGCTCCGAAATTGGCCATGTGGAGGCGCAGCAGTCAGAGGCGCAGGCTTCGCTGGCGGCCGCCGACGTGCTATTGCGCAACTCCAACATCAGCGCCCCGTTTGCCGGCATGATTTACTCGCTCCCGGTACGGCAAGGAGCCTTTGTCAACTCCGGAGACCTGCTGCTGCAGCTCGCGGACTTGCACAAGGTGAGGGTACGGGCGTTCGTGGATGAGCCGGAGATTGGCCGCCTGCGCAAGGGGCAGACGGTGGAAGTGACCTGGGATGCTTTGCCCGGCCGGGTATGGAAGGGCGAGGTCGAGACTTTGCCAACCGTGATTGTGCAGCGGAATACGCGCAATGTCGGCGAGGTGACCTGCATCGTTGACAACTCGGATCTGCGGCTGCTGCCGAACACCAATGTGACGGTCGCCGTGATTGTGGAGCGCCAGGAAAATGTGCTGACGGTGCCGCGCGAATCCATCCACCAAGACTCCGGAGGCCGTTACGTGTTTGAAGTAGTCAATGGAGAGCTGAAGCGGCGCAATGTGCAAACCGCGGTCTCTGATCTCACCCGGGTTGAGGTAACCAGTGGCTTATCGGACCGTGCTGCGGTAGCGCTGGGGGCGCTCAATTCGCAGTCGCTTGCGGCTGGAATGCCGGTAAAGGTTGTTAATCAATGAGGCTTGTTTTTGCCAGAGTCGCTATTTTTATTTCTCTGAGTCTGGGACTCGGTCTGTTCGCGGTGGGATCTCCAGCTGCCATGGATTCCATCGCACTTTTGTCGGCCGGGCAGATGAACGACTTCCTTGCGACCCTGACGAACCGCAACGATGCGGAGTCGTACAACCTGCGCTCGCGCGCCTATTACGCGACCGAGCAGTGGGATGCTGCCATCCAAAATGCCGAGCAGGCGGTGAACCTGCGCGGCGACGATTCGCAATATCACCTCTGGCTGGGTCGTGCGTACGGGCAGAAAGCAGCTGAGATCGGCAATCCGCTCGCCGCGGCGAACCTGGCACGCAAGACCAAGAATGAGTTTGAGCGCGCGGTAGAGCTGGATCCGAGGAACGTTTCGGCACGCGCTGATCTTTCGGAATACTACGTCGAGGCGCCGGCGATCATGGGCGGAGGACTTACCAAGGCGCGCCATCAGGCTTCTGAGTTACAGAGCCTCGATCCGGCTGCTGCCCAGTGGGTCCGGGCCATCGCTGCGCAAAAGGAAAAAAAGTACGGCGACGCCGAGAGCAGCCTGAAGGCCGCAATCGCCACGGCGCAAAATCCAGCACAGTACTGGATGAACCTGGCTACTTTCTACCGGGAGCATGGGCGGCTCGAGGAAATGCAGAGCGCGGTTCAATCCGCGCTGGCGCAGCCCAATCGTCCAGCGGTGACTTATTACGATGCGGCCAACGAGCTGTTGCAAGCCGGGCGCAACTTTCCGGCGGCAGCGCAGTACGTGAAGACTTACCTTTCATCGGGGGGGCTGGTGGAAGATGCGCCGGCATTCCGTGCGCACTACTTATTGGGTCAGATTTACGAAAAGAGTGGCGATAAGGCGAAAGCCTCGACGGAATACCAGGCCTCGCTGTCGCTCGCTTCCGGCTTCGGCCGCGCCAGGAAGGCCCTCGATCAACTGCATTAGAAGCAGCCATTCCGCTTCCGCGGGTGGAACTCGACGAGAGATGTCGCGTAAACCTGTACATCGCCAATCCAGTCTGGTTTTTCGCAGCCGTCGCGGCTTGGCGCTCGCTGCCTGCCTGTTGGCGTGCTCCGGGGGATGGGCGCAGACCGCAGCAGACGCGGCTACGCCACCGCCGAGTACAGGGCCAATCACATTTCGATCAGCGATTGAACTGGCGCTTCAGCACAGCGGAGTCATGGGCATTGCCAGCCTCAATCTGTGGCGTTCCCACAAGGTCTACCAGGAAGCGCGGGCCCACTATATCCCTCAGCTAACCGTCGGCTCCGGCTTGGGATACTCCTACGGCTTTCCTCTGACCCTGGAAGGTTCAGCGCCCTCGGTGGTGAACTTCACATCCACCCAGTCGCTGTTCAATCTGTCACTGAAACAGTTCATCAAAGCCGCCAAGATCCAATGGAAGGCGCAATCCTTCGATGTGGACGACAAGAAGAACGCGGTCATTCTCGACGTCGCGCTGAGCTATGAGCAACTGGAGAGCGTGGCATCCAAGACTGCGGCACTGAAGCAGGCGCAGGAAGCTGCCGAAAAAGGCGTGTACATTACCCAGCAGCGCCTGAAGCAAGGCGTTGGCAGCCAGCTCGATGTTACGAAGAGTGAGCTTATCGAGGCGCGCATTCGCTTGCGCATTGCGGAGGCGGAAGGCCAGCAGGATGTGTTGCGGGAGCACTTGTCGAAACTGATCGGCGTAGCAGCGACGGAGATCGCCGTTGTTCCCGGAAGCGAGCCGGTGCTGCCTTTGATCTCGCAGGAGGACGATTACGCCGCCCGTGCGGTCGCGAATAGTCCCATCGTGCATCTGGCGGAGCAGAAAGCGGTGGCGGCCGATGTGAATGCCAAAGGCGAGCACCGCGCCTTGCTGCCCTTCGCCGATCTCGCCAGCCAATATGCCTATCTCGCCAAGTTCAACAATTACGATCTTTATTTCTTGCGCTACTCAGCCAACAACCTGGCGGCCGGACTCAACGTTAAGTTTCCCTTCCTCGACTACGTGCAGAAGGACCATGCCAAACAGGCCGATGCCGATGCCATGATCGCGCACAAGCAGGCGGACCTGACGAAGAACCAGGTGGGCGAAGATGCGCTGAAGCTACAGCGCTCCATCCGCCAGCTGGAAGCAGCTCGCGATGTAGCCAAGCTGGATTGGCAGGTTTCGCAAGGAGAGCTGGAAGCCATCGGTCCGCGGATGGAAAGCGGCGCCGCTACTCTGCGTGATCAGCAAAACGCTGAGCTCGACGCCAATGACAAGCATGCGGCGTATCTGGATGCCGAGTTTGAGCTTACGCGGGCTGAACTTCAACTTTTGCGCATTACCGGTGAGCTGGAGAATTGGGCCATTCCCACCCCATAAATCGCAGTTCGCTGACTATCCGGTAACTATGTGATTCACAAGGTACTTGGATAGCATCCAACCCGGTGACAATAAAGTACAATGTCTAAGATGCCTTTGAAGACGCTGTTCCTGAATCCTCCCTCCTTCGAGAACTATGACGGGGGCGCTAGTTCGCGCTGGCCTGCTACCCGCGAGATCGAGTCCTATTGGTACCCGGTGTGGCTGGCTTATCCCGCCGGAATGCTGGAAGGCTCACGCCTGCTCGATGCTCCGCCGCACCATGTGAGTTCGGAAGAGACCATCCGCATCAGCAAGGACTACGAGTTTCTGGTGCTGTTCACCAGCACGCCGGGATGGCAGGGCGACATCCGTCTGGCCGCCGCGATGAAAGAGGCCAATCCCAAGCTGAAGATTGCCTTCGTGGGGCCGCCGGTTACCACCGCGCCAGAAAAATCATTGCGCGAGGGAACAGCCATCGACTTCATCGTGCGTCGCGAGTTCGACTTCGCGACCGTGGAGTTCGCCAATGGCAAGCCGCTGAACGAAATTCTCGGCGCCTCATACCTGGACGCCAGCGGGAAGGTAGTACACAATCCTGACCGGCCCGACGTCGCTGATCTCGACGTCCTGCCCGATGTGGTCGACGTCTACAAGCGCGACCTCGATGTGACGCGCTACAACGTTCCGTTCCTGCTTTACCCCTACGTCGCGCTGTACTCGACGCGCGGCTGTCCGGCGCAGTGTACGTTTTGCCTCTGGCCGCAGACCCTGAGCGGGCATCCGTGGCGCAAGCGCTCCAGCGATGCGGTGGCTCGCGAGATGGCGAAGGCCAAGGAATACTGGCCGAACGTAAAGGAATTTTTCTTCGACGATGATACCTTCAACATTCAGAAGGCGCGCACCATCGAGCTGTGCGCCAAGTTGAAGCCCGTGGGCATCACCTGGTCCTGCACCTCGCGCGTTACTACCGATTACGAAACTTTGAAAGCGATGAAGGAAGCCGGTTGCCGCTTGCTCATCGTAGGATACGAGTCAGGCGACCAGCAGATCCTGAAGAACATCAAGAAGGGCGCCACCGTCGAACGCGCGCGTCAGTTCACCAAGGATTGCCACAAGCTCGGCTTGAAGGTTCACGGCGACTTCATCCTCGGTCTGCCCGGCGAGACCAAGGAGACCATTCGCGCCACTATCGACTTCGCCAAGGAACTCGACGTCGAAACCATTCAGGTCTCCGTCGCCCACGCTTATCCCGGAACCGAGTTCTACGATTACGCCAAGGCCAACGGCTTCATCGTCAACGAAGGCTCGCAGATGGTGGACGAAGGCGGCCATCAGCTAGCGATGATCGAATACCCCGGCCTGCCGCGCGATTATGTCATGGAGATGGTCCACCGCTTCTATGACGAATACTATTTCCGTCCCAAAGCGATCTTCCGCATCGTGAAGAACGCGGCTTTCAGTTCGGTCGATCGCAAGCGTCTCTACACCGAGGCCAAGGCGTTCCTCAAGCTGCGCGCGGCGCGTAACCGAGCGGTGAAAGAAGCCCGAGTAAACCACCAGGGACCGCTGGCGCCAACCGGAACCACACCACCCAGCGCCACTAAGCCAGAGAGCGAATTGGTCGTCCTCTGAGGCGGTAGTGAGTTTTCGCCGATACCTGATCCTGATTCCGCAGCCGTCTTCGCTGCCAGGGGAGACGTGTGCCTGGCGCGCGTCCGATTTCAACGGCTCGGATGGCAGCTTTGTTAATCCCGGTTTGGTTGTCGATGTTGCGGGAAACGTTTACGGAACCGCCTTCGGCGATTCGAAGGTGGACGCCTGCTATCCGACGGGCTGCGGCAACATTTGGCAGATCACGCCGTGAAAACTTGCCGCCACTGCCGCGCCGGGCGGCAGAGTGTTCCACGACTACAGTGCTGATCCCAAACATCCCCGCTGGGGCACCTGCACGTTGTCAGTCTATTCCTCGCAATCCGTCGCGTCGACACATCCCCACAACCGCTGTTAGCCTTCATACACTCGTGAGACATACCTTTATCGCATGCCTGCTGCTGGCGCTGCTTACCGCCTGCTCCTCCACCAAACCTGCGGAATCTCCATCCACTTCTTCGCAGCCCGCCAAGCAGGTCGTAGCCAAGCAGCAACAATTCGAAACCGGTCGCACTGCGTTTCAGAAGATGTACCTGGCCGCGCGGCTTTGGGCGCCTGACATCAAACCATTCCGGCTGCAATCGCAGTACTCGCCCGACGCGCCCACCAGCGAAGGCAAGGCTGTTTTATGGCGCGCGTCTTTCGCATCGCCCGCCAAACATTCGATGAAGATGTTTATCTGGTCTGGACTGGTCGGCCCCGATGCGCCGGAGCAGGGAGTTAGCTTCACCGCGGAAGATTCCTGGAGTCCGACTAACACCGCTACCCAGGTGTTTGACCTGGCATTCCTGAAGATCGACAGCGATCAGGCGTATGCGGTCGCGCAGAAAAACGGTGGAGAGAAATTGCTCAAGAAAAATCCCAAGCAGCCCGTCTTCTTCGTGCTCGATTGGGACGCGCGCAAGAGCACACTGCTATGGCACGTGGTTTATGGCACGGGAATGGACGATGCACAGCTTCGCATAGCAGTGAACGCTACCAGCGGCGAGTTTGACCGCGTAGAAAAATAAACCGGGTGGTGCGGTTGCTTCAGCGTCGCCGCTTAACAGTGCGCAAAGGCTGATCCGGCGGTGGAAGCCCCCACATTGATGCGGGGGTTGGATAGCTCGCATGAGGGCGCGCTTTAGCGCCGGAATGAGATGCCGCCGAGGCCGAAGCCGGCCTGTTAGCGGGATATTTCCTCCGCATAAATGCGAAGGCTTCCACCCTAAGAACAGCGGTGGCTCCCGCTATCCCTTGCTCGGCTTCCACAGCTCCCAGATTGGGACGCCTTTGTTGTCGCGCAGCACCATCGTGTTGTTTCCAAACACGACCTCGCGCGCCATAACCTCGTCTCCCGAGTCGGTTATCTTGGCGCCCGTCACTTCGACGACATCTCCGACTTTGATCCAGCAATCGATCTCTTTCAAGTAGTCCTTGGGCGCCAAGCGTACGATGACTACATTGTCATTGACCTTGACCATCATGACGGTGGGATCCGTAGCGCCTGCTCCCTCGGTCACCTGGGTCACGGTTCCCTTAAACTTGGTTTCTTTGGTTACGTCGTATTTCGGGCCGTTCTTGCCCGCTGTCTGACTAATTGCCGATAGGGTTAGCAGCAAAACTACGAACGAGAGTGCCAGAACATTCGACCACGAGCGAAAAGCCATAGTCGGTACCTCCTTCCGGCCTGTAGGTGCCACGCGCGGGGTACTGGTCTCAAGAATCTTGAAATTCTTGGGGAAGCATGCCCCGGTACACGTAAGACACTGTAACTATTTAGCTTAGCTCCGCTTCTCTCCTCCGGCTGTGAGCCGCATCACTGCCCTTGGTGATTCTGAAGTGTAGACAGAAAGACGATAGTGCTTGCCTAACCCACTTTAGTGTGCATAATCGTGGGATGAAGGCCTGAGTCTCTGCACCACCACGGGGAGCTTGGGCTGTCGCAGCGAAGTTTTCGCTCAACAGGTTTATTTAAGACGGACTGGTGCGCCGCAGTTGACCTTGGCGGCAGGTATGCCGGGGAGTCGTACTGCATTGCGCTTCTCCGAAAGGGCAGATGTCATGGATGACCGACTCACAGTAAGCATTGTCGTGGCCGATGACCACACTATCTTCCGCGACGGCCTGCGCCGCTTGCTGGAGTCCGAACCGGAACTGAAGGTGGTGGGCGAAGCGGCCGATGGGGACGAGGCGGTGCTGCGCACGCGCGAGTTGAAACCTGACATCCTGCTGCTCGATCTGGCCATGCCGCGCAAAGCGGGAATGGATGCGATGCGCGAGCTTTCCGCCGACGGCAACGGCATCTCGACCAGGATCATCATCCTGACGGCGGCCATTGAGCGCATCCAGATCGTGCAGGCGCTGCAGTTCGGTGCGCGCGGCGTGGTCATGAAAGAAGCTGCGACGCAATTGTTGATGAAGGCGATTCGTGCCGTCATGGGCGGCGAATACTGGGTGGGGCGCGAGGCTGTCGGCGACATCGTTGACTACATGCGTAACAGCGCTTCCGGCGACAAGCCACAAAAGAACTATGGCCTCACCAAGCGCGAGATGGACATCCTGGTGAGTATTGTCACCGGTTTGAGCAACAAGGAAATCGCGCGCCGCTTCACACTCAGCGAAGACACGGTGAAGCACCACCTGACGAATATCTTCGATAAGGTGGGAGTGAACAGTCGTCTGGAGCTGGCGCTCTTTGCTATCAACAACCGCCTGACCGACGGGGTCGCGAACCAGGCGTAGAGGCATCTTCATCTGCGCCGCGATTAGCCGTCATTCCTATCATGACGCCGCTTCCATAGGCGAAGAGTGAATCCTCAGAGTCACAGATTCCTTCCCAGTAGCGCCGTTACTATTCTTGACATCGGACCGCAAACAACCAGCATGAAATCATGTAGTTAACTGCATATTTCTGAAGCGACAATGCTTCGTTTCCTGGGTTTATGCGTCTTATTAAACAGGAGCTAAGAAAGCATGTCGAAGAAGTACCTGATTGCCGGTGTCGTGTCGCTTGTGTTGGCGTTGCTGGTATTGGCTGGATGTAACCACAAGGCCTCGCGCACCGACGCCCAGATCGTCAGCGATGTTCAAAGCAAAATCTACAGTGATGCCGCGGTCGAGAGCCGCAACATCACCGTACAGGCGAGCAATGGGATCGTGACCCTGAACGGCGACGTCACTTCGGATGGCGAGCGCGGAGCCGTAGCCAACGACGCCGCTACGGTCAATGGCGTCAAGACGGTGGTCAACAATCTTCAGGTGCAACAGGCGCAAGTTTCGCCTCCGCCGATTGCCGAGGAATCTGCGCCGGTTCACCAAAAGCCGGAGCCTAGCCGCTCGGCATCAAAGTCGACAAAACACAAGTCTGCCAAACATTCGGCCAGCAATGACAGCGATAGTGATGAGCCGGTGCTCGCACAAACTGCTCCGCCTGAGCCCAACCCTGTAGTGCAGCCCGCGCCAGTGACGCCTGCTCCGCCACCACCTCCGCCACCGCCGCAGAAGGTAACGATTCCGGCGGGGACGCAGCTCACGGTCCGGCTGAACGAGCCGCTTGACTCGGAGAAGAACCAGGTGGGTGACGCGTTCCACGCCAGCCTGGGCGCACCGATCGTTATCAACGATCAGACAGTGATTCCGAGCGGCGCCGATGTCACTGGACGTGTGGCCGCAGTGCAGAGCGCCGGACGTTTTGCCGGCAGCTCAATCCTGACCCTGGAGCTGACCAGCTTGTCGGTGAATGGCAAAACCTACAACGTCCAAACCAATCAATGGTCACGGCAGGGTAAAGGCGAGGGTAAGAACACGGCGGTCAAGGCCGGAGGCGGCGCTGCCCTGGGAGCTGTTATCGGGGCCTTGGCTGGAGGCGGACGCGGAGCCGCGATCGGCGCGGCAGCCGGGGGCGCCGGCGGAACCGGTGTCGCTGCGGCGAAGAAGGGACAGCAGATCAAGCTCGCCCCCGAAGCGACCCTGAACTTCCTACTGGTGAACGCGCTGACGGTCACGCCTGAGAGCAACAACGGTCGCAATGCGGAACGCACCCCGATGGGCAACTAATCAGAAATTCAAAGGGCGCCGTCACAACCTGACTGCGCCCTTTGTGCTTCTATGTAGGGGAACGCGAGTCGAAGTTCTCCTCACGCCATGCCTAAAATTACTGCTCTCCTGCATACGCACAACGATGCTCAGCGGCTCGGACGGGCGCTCGATTCACTGCGTCCCTGCGACCAGGTGCTGATCATCGACGACTGTTCCGAGGATGACACGACGCGGGTTGCGCACGAGAACGGCGCCTCGGTTAAGAGTGCCATTCCGGGCGTGTCTCGTGGTGCATACGCCATGGATGCCAGCCACGACTGGATCCTCTGCCTTTTTCCCAACGAGGCGCTCTCGGAAGAACTCGAAGCTTCTCTCTTGGAGTGGAAGGAGCAGGAGCAGGAGGAGACGCTTACCTGCTGCATGATGCAAGTGCGCGAGCAAAATGGCAGCGGCTGGCACACCATGGAACCCGAGGTGCGCCTCATCAACCGCAAGCTGTTGAACTGGGTCGGAGACCTTCCACCCAACCGGTACTGCGATATAACTTTGAAAGGAGATTTGCTGCGCTTTAACAATCCCTGACGCAAACTCCGCAAGGATCGAGTGGATCTTTTTCTGGCATGCGTGCTGGCGGTTGCAGGGCTGGTCTTTGGCAGCTTCCTCAATGTTTGTATTAGCCGCATTCCGCGCGAGCTATCGATTGTCACTCCGCGCTCCCGCTGCCCTCGCTGCGGCGAGTTGATTCGCTGGTATCACAACATCCCCGTCATTAGCTTTATTGGGTTGCAGGGCCGTTGCGCCGACTGTGGAGAGCCCATCTCGGCTCGCTACCCTGTAGTTGAGTTGCTTACTGCTGTTCTCTTTGTAGCCTGCTTTGCAAAATTCGGCTGGGGCCTTGCATTGCTCAAGTTCTGCGTTTTGTCGTTCCTGCTTGTCGGATTGATTTTCACGGACGCAGAAACCGGCCTTCTGCCCGCGGAGTTCACCTACACCGGCATTGGTTTGGGACTGCTCTTCGCTTGGCTCGTGCCGGTGGATAGCCGCGGGACAGATTTTTTTTTGCGGCTGCTGGGAATGCGTCCTCTAAGCGATCTTCGTCAGGCTTCTGTTCTGGACGCGATGGTCGCCATGCT
This sequence comes from uncultured Acidobacteriaceae bacterium, assembly GCA_963809865.1. GTDB lineage: Bacteria > Acidobacteriota > Terriglobia > Terriglobales > Acidobacteriaceae > CAVVDY01. The sequence continues at coordinate 278,976 of CAWELL010000002.1, forward strand.
TTCCGGCGCGGCGTTCTTCTATTGCATCTGGGCGCTGTACTACCTGGTTCGCAAACGGCACGGCCTCGGTATTGGTGACATCGCTCTCATCGCGATGTGTGGCGCTTTTCTCGGGCTCAAGCTGACGCTCTTCGTATTGTTTGCAGCGCCAGTCCTCGGTTCTATCTATGCCATCGGCTGGCTGGGATGGAATGCGATCCGTCGCAGGGAAGCGGGGGTTGGTGATCGGTCGCGGCCCACGACGGCCGAAATGTTGCGCTTGGGTGAAGTCCCGTTTGGAGTATTTCTCGGCGCCTGTACGTTAGTCGCCGTGTTTTTTGGCGAGGCCGTCTGGAGCCACTACCTCGCGTGGTTCGGACTGAGCTAGCCGAAGTTAAGCCGACGCTTTCATCCGAAAAACGCGAGGACGACGGGCCGCGATCTGCCGGAAGTGATGTTCGGCATGCACCAGATGGAAACGCCGCCACTCTTCTGTCGTCAACGGCCCCAGCATCGGATGTTCAAGGATCCTGGTCTTCTTGCCGAAACGACGCTCGGCATCGTCCAACGTGGTGTTCATGGCTACCAGGGCGTCGTCGAACGCGCGCAGGTTATCTCCCGGCAGTCCCTGTTTGGGGGTGATGTTCTTGGCCGCCTTCAGGCCGCTTGGGACCTGCCCCAGGCGCAGAACATAGAGCCTGCCGGCGCGATCGCGCCAAGTCTCTTCCCGGCAGAATGGTTCCCCCGCCTGCATCGTCTTGAGCAGGCCTTTGGTAGTTGCAGCAAACGTTAATCGCAGGTGCTCCAGAATGAAGGAAGCAGACCATTGTCCGGCACGCGAATCGTGCCACTCGTCGGGCGAATAATCACGCGTCAAGCGCTCCGCATGGTGGCGGATTTTCTCTAAATGAGGCGACAAATCGACTCCTGGAGGCAAGCGCAAGGCGAGAGATTTGCGTCTTGTTCGTATTATGCCTCATGCGCGCCGTTTTTCGTCCGCATCATTGTCTGCCCGCATAAATTTCGAGATAAGCCGCAGATCGGCGATGAAGAGCTGCATCTCGCGGTGCCGGGACTCGTCATCTGGAGCGCGCAAAATCGCCGACGGATGCACTGTAGCCGCAATCATCACCCCTTCGCGAAATGGGAACAATTGCCCGCGCTGCTGCGTGACACGAAACGAGCGTCCCAGGAGTGCCTGCGCCGCCGTGGCACCCAGGCAAACCACGACCTGCGGCTGGACCACGTCTATCTCTGCCTCCAGCCAGGGGCGACAAGCCGCGATTTCTACCGAATTCGGCTTCTTGTGGATGCGGCGTTTACCGCGAGGCTCCCACTTAAAGTGCTTCACTGCGTTGGTGACATACGTCTGCTTACGATCGATGCCCGCCTGGATCAGCGCCTGGTCGAGCAGCGCTCCTGCCGGACCTACGAACGGCTTGCCTTCGAGGTCCTCTTTGTCGCCCGGCTGTTCCCCGACGAACATCACCTTCGCATGGCGAGCCCCTTCGCCGAAGACGGTCTGCGTCCCGCGCAGCCACAGATCGCAAGCTTTGCAATCCTGGGCACTCGCGCGCAGCTTATCAAGCGTGGGATGAGATGGAATCAGCTCGGCGGCAGCACTTTCGGTTTGAGGCTTGCGCGGCATGAGTTCACCGATGCATCGGGGCCAAAGGGAGTTGCGAGAAAATTCAAGTTGTCATCTGGCGAAAGGTCGTGTGCTTTTTCCGGCCAGGCCAAGTAAGTCTTGTGCCGTTCACAAACCACTGATCAGGTATAGTGCGAATTTGTCATTTGACGATCTGCCGATGTCCTCGACTCCTGATACGCGCGCTCACGCATCGCTGTCCCGCGATCTCGGGGCCAGTCACGCGACTGCGGTCGTCATCGGAACCATCATCGGCAGCGGCATCTTCCTCGTTCCCGCCGAGATGATGCAGGCGGTCGGCTCGGCGCGCCTGGTTTATTTCGTTTGGATCGTCGGCGGTCTGCTGTCGATGTTCGGCGCCATGACCTATGCCGAACTCGGCGCTATGAAGCCGCAGGCCGGTGGCGAGTACATCTACATCCGCGATGCCTATGGTCCGTTACCCGCGTTTCTCTACGCCTGGACGTGGTTCGCCATCGCCAAACCCGCATCGGTCGCGACTACAACCATTGGGCTGGTTCGCATCCTCGGCACTTTCAGCGCGCTGTCGTTCCTCAACCATTCGGCGGTCGCGAGGCCATTCGCCATCACCTACGGACAACTCGTCGCGATGCTCGCTGCCGCTCTGATCACTGGCCTGAACTACCTTGGCGTGAAGAAGGCTGGCGAGTTCCAACTGGTATTTACATTGCTGAAGATCGCGATGATCGTCGCCATCGCCGTTCTCTGCTTCACCGCCGCGAGCGGCACCTGGAGCAACTTCGCCTCCGAGTTTACGGGAGCAGCTGGCGGTCTCGGCGGCTTCTTTGCTGCACTGGTCGCGGCACTGTGGGCCTACGACGGATGGAACGACCTGACGATGTTGAGCGGGGAAGTGAACCATCCGGAGCGCAACATCCCGATCGGGCTCATTCTCGGCGTCAGCGTCGTCGCCGTCCTTTACATGCTGACCAACGCCGCGGTGCAATATGTTCTGCCTGCATCGGTAGTCGCCGCCAGCGAGCGTCCCGCATCGCTGGCAACTGCGATCGCCGTCGGAGCTTGGGGAGCAGGCATTGTGTCGGCAGGAATGGCGCTGTCGATGCTCGTCAGCCTGAACGGAACCATCATGAGCGGAGCGCGGGTGCCGTACGCGATGGCGCGCGATGGCTACTTCTTCAAGGCGCTCGCCGACGTAAATCCACGCTTCCATACGCCGTCAGTCGCGCTCGGCGTGCAGCTGGTGCTGTCGATCTTCCTGCTGCTGTTCGCGGGAAATTTCCGCCAACTATTCTCGCTGGCGATCTTTGCGGAGTGGCTGTTCTACATGATCGCCGCCAGCACAGTTTTTGTGTTGCGCAAGAAAGAACCAAACCTGTCGCGTCCGTATCACACCTGGGGATATCCAGTCGTTCCCGCACTCTTCGTTATTGCGGCGGCGGTGCTGCTGTACTTCACCTTCACCCAGAACCTGCGCAATTCTGTCTGGGGATGCGTGGTCATCCTCGCCGGCGTGCCGATTTTTCTGCATTTTGCACGGCACAAAGATGCGTAGGGCGGTGATGATCCGCGTCAGGGCACGACTTCCAGTCGTGCCGAAGAATTGTAGAGAGGAGAGGGCTTTAGCCCCTGCGCATTTGGGTGCAGGGGCTAAAGCCCCTTGTTGAAAGGGACGCTTTTTCGGCACGAGTGAACTCGTGCCCTGACACGGATCTTTCGAAAGTGGACTGTCACATCTGTGCCAACGCTTCTCGCGCCGCCGCAATCGTCTGTTCGATGTCTTGCTTGGTGTGTGCCACGCTCATAAAGGCTGCCTCGAATTGTGACGGAGGTAGCCATACTCCCGCATTCAGCATGGCGTTGTGAAACCGACCGAAGCGAGCTGTATCGCAAGTCGCCGCGCTCTCCCAATCCGTCACCTGTCGATCAGTAAAGAAAAACGTAAACATTGATCCCACGCGATTGGCCGTCATGGCCGGGCGCCCCACGGTCTTCGGGTGCCCCATTCCGGCATCTTTTGCCGGGGTGGGGATTTCTGATGGGTGCCCGATCCCTTCGCCTTGGTTTGGCGAAAGGGTGGGAGATACCACCTCGCGCGCCGCCTGCAGCACGCCCGCGACCAAGGCTGCTGAGTTCTCGTCCAGCTGCTTGTAAATCCGCCCGCGCCCGGCCCGCAGCTCGCACAGCGTGGTAATGCCCGCGGCCATGGCCAGGGGATTTCCGCTCAGCGTCCCCGCCTGATACACCGGGCCGACCGGTGCAATCATGTCCATGATTTTCGCTGCGCCGCCGTAAGCGCCGACCGGCAGCCCGCCGCCGATAATCTTCCCCAGCGTCACCAGGTCGGCCTTCACGCCGTACAGCTCCGATGCGCCGCCAAACGCCACCGAAATCCCGTCATCACCTCATCCAGAATCAGCAGCGCGCCCTCGCGCTCGGTGATGGCGCGCAAGCCCGCAAGATACCCGTCCCGCGGAGGCACGCATCCCATGTTGCCCACCACCGGCTCGACGATCACGCACGCAATCTTGCCGCTGAACTTCTGGAACGCCTGCTCCACCGCGTCGAGATCGTTATAGGGCAGGGCGAGCGTGAACTCCACAAACTCTTCCGGCACGCCCGCCGAGCCGGGAATGCCCAGCGTAGCTACGCCCGATCCCGCCTTCACCAGCAGCGCGTCGGAATGCCCGTGATAGCAGCCCTCAAACTTCACCACGAACTTGCGGCCCGTGTACGCACGCGCCAGGCGAATGGCCGACATCGTCGCCTCGGTGCCCGAGCTGACGAAGCGCACCTTCTCCACCGCAGGAAACGCCTCGGTCACCAGCGCCGCCAGCTCGGCTTCCATCGGAGTGGACGCGCCAAAGCTGGTGCCATTGCGCGCGGCCGCGACGATCGCCTCAATCACCTCAGGCGCGGCGTGTCCCAGAATCAGCGGTCCCCACGAGCCGACGTAGTCGATGTAGCGATTGCCGTCGGCGTCCCACACGTAGGCGCCTTCGCCGCGAACGAGGAACGGCGGATCGCCGCCAACCGATTTGAACGCGCGCACCGGCGAATTCACTCCGCCAGGAATGAGTTGCTCAGCTTTCTTTTGCAGCTCGCGTGATTTGTCGAGGATGAGTGCCATGAATTCAGTTTCAGGTTTCGAGTTCAAAGTTTCAAGTGAGGTGTCAGGATTCAGGTCTTAGGTGTCGGAAAAAGCCGCCAGCCGCAGTCACAGCTTTCAGCCAACAGCTCTCAGCAATCAGTTAAATTCGGTTGTCCTCCGAGCGAAGCGAAGCGCCTTCGAGGGACCTGCAGCTTCCGGACTAAGTACACCCGCTAAGCCTGACAGCTGGCCACCGGCAACTCTCTGCGTCCCTCACACACCATCCCCCTTCCCGATTCCCGTCGCGAGAGTAAGAGTTTCGTAAGAATTCCGGGGCTCTAGCTCTGCTGTCCCACGTGGTGGGACGTGGGCTGCGGCGGAATGTGAGTCAACACCATATCCCTCACATCCCGGAGGGAAAAGCAGGTCCTTCGCTTCGCTCAGGATGACAGCTCAACTACAGGGCCCTCGCGCCGGGACATCCCGGAGGCAAAAGCAGGTCCTTCGCTTCGCTCAGGATGACAGCTCAACTACAGGGCCCTCGCGCCGGGACATCCCGGAGGCAAAAGCAGGTCCTTCGCTTTGCTCAGGATGACAGCTCAACTACAGGGCCCTCGCGCCGGGACATCCTGGAGGGAAAAGCAGGTCCTTCGCTTCGCTCAGGATGACAGCTCAACTACAGGGCCCTCGCGCCGGGACATCCCGGAGGCAAAAGCAGGTCCTTCGCTTTGCTCAGGATGACAGCTCAACTACAGGGCCCTCGCTCCGGGACATCCCGGAGGCAAAAGCAGGTCCTTCGCTCCGCTCAGGATGACAGCTCAACTACAAGGCCCTCGCTGCGTTCGAGATGACACCGCCGTGGGAAACTGCAGGTCCCTCTCTCCGCTACGCTTCGTTCGGGATGACACCGCCGTGGGAAACTGCAGGTCCCTCACTCCGCTTCGCTTCGTTCGGGATGACACGCCGTGGGAAACTACGGGTACCTCGCTCCGCTACGCTCCGTTCGGGATGACACCCAAGAGGGGAAGTGCGGCATTGGGCACATGAAGATCGCACGCTTTCGCCAACGACCCGAAGGGATGCGGCACCCGGAGGGTTCGCCGCCGAGTGGGTTGAGTCCTCGGTAATATATAGGCGATGGGCCGCTTTGCTTCTACTGCTGAGTTGTATTCCCGGTATCGTGAACCTTATCCTCCCAGTTTCTTTAAGACGGTTGCCGAGCGGCTGGCCTTCAGCGGACGAGAGAGGTTGCTGGACGTTGGTTGCGGACCCGGACTGCTGGCCATCGGATTCGCGCCTTATGTCGGCAGCGTTACGGGGATCGATCCGGAGGAAGGCATGATTGCGGCGGCGAGGGCGGCCGCCGGTGCGGCAGGCGTTTCGCTGAAGCTGGTGCAATGCCGAATCGAAGAGTTCTCGTCGCAGAACAACTTTGATGTGGTTACGCTGGGCCGAAGCTTGCACTGGCTGAATCGCGCCGCTACGCTGCCGGTGTTGGAGCGGATGGTCAGCCCGACGGGACACATCGTGGTTTGCGGTGCAGCCAGCGTGCCGGATGCCGCAACTCCTTGGGTGAAGCCGTATGAGGCGGCGCGCCGGTCGTGGGCGGAAGATCCGAAAGAGCGGTGTTACCGGATCGATCACAAGGCTTGGTTTGAGGCATCGAGTTTTCGCGAAATCACGACGATCACTGCCTCGCAGGACTACAAGATCACGATCGAAGAGCTGGTCGGCCGGGGACTGTCGAAATCTAACACCTCACCGGAACATTTGGGAATTCGGCGCGCTGCGTTCGAAGCCGAGATCGCCACTGTCCTCGAACCGTTCGCCAGCGACGGAATACTCAACGACCACATCGAGGCTCGGGCGTCGGTCTTTGCACGTTACGGGGAAGGTTAAAGCCGACACGATCTTCAAGCGCCAAATCGCGCCAGTTCCGCGTGCTTTGTCTATTAAACGCGTGCTTTATTTATCAAGAAAGTAAGGATTCTGGCGCGGTTGGCGAGCTGAGACATATTCAAATTTCGAGACGCAAGAATGAGCTATGATGCTTGCCGGGTGAGGGACTTGGCATGACGCGTGTGTTGATCATCGAGGACGATCCCAATGATCTTCGGACCGCGGCAGAAGTGACACGCTCGTTGGGGATAACCGACCTTGAGGCGCGGACTTCGGCGAAGGCTGCGAAGCTCTGCCTGGAAGCGGCGCTGGAGGGACGCGAGGCGGCACCCGGTCTTATGGTCCTGGATTTGGACCTGGGATACGATAGCGGATTCGAATTGCTGCGCTTTTGGCACTCCAAACATGAATTATCGAAGGCGATCCGGGTGATCGTGTGGACCGCGCTAGGCGAAGAGCAGCAGGAGATTTGCCGGCTGTTCAAGGTCGATGCGGTGGTGCCGAAGTGCGATGGGATGGCTGCCCTGAAGCAAGCGATCGAGCGGTTGGCCCTAGCTTCCTGATCCTTAGCTGTTCAATTCCTGTTGAATCTTCGCAGATGTCTACCGGCCGGCGCGTTCCAGCCTCGGTGAACTTGTAGCCCACGTGCGAAATTGTATATAACGATAAGCCTTTGTGGGTTGGATCTCCTGGGAGGGCGTCCATGAGTAAGCTCGGCGAGATCATCTCGCGGCACGAAGAACGAATCCGAACCGACTGGATGAAAGATATGAATTCAGCCATCCAGCGAGCCGATTTGATGAGCAAGGTTGAACTGCAGGAGCAGAGCAAATCTCTGTTGGGCGCTATTGCCAAGGCCGCGGCTGCATCGAAGGGGTCGGATGTTTCTACTGCGGAATGGGCGCCGGTGCGCGAGATTTTGCAGGATATCTCGGCGTCTCGGGTTCGGCTGGGCTTTTCTCCCTCGGAGACGGCGACCTTTGTGCTTTCGCTGAAACAACCGTTGTTCGCGACGATCCGCAAGGAGGTGCCGGGAGATCAGGACGAGATGTTCGACACGCTCTGGTCGGCCACGCAGTTGCTGGACGGCTTGTCGCTGGTGACGATGGAGGCGTACATCGCCTCGCGCGAAGAGCTGATTTCCCGGCAGCAGCAGGAGTTGCTCGAGCTTTCTACGCCGGTGGTGAAGCTGTGGGAGGGAATCCTGGCGCTGCCCATCATTGGCACGCTGGACAGTTCGCGAACCCAGGTGGTGATGGAAGAGCTGCTACAGACGGTGGTAGCGACCAATTCGAAATACGCCATCATCGACATCACCGGCGTGCCGACGGTTGACACCCTGGTGGCGCAACATCTGCTGAAGACCATCACGGCGGCACGTCTGATGGGGGCAGAGTGCATCATCAGCGGCATCCGCCCGCAGATCGCGCAAACCATCGTGCACCTGGGCATCAACCTGGAAGATGTCATGACCAAAGCGAAGCTGTCGGATGCCTTCGCCCTGGCATTGCAGAAGAGCGGCCGAGCGGTGGTGCGGGTGGCGGGCGCCGCGAATGCGAGTGGCAACCCGCTGCGCGGGAATCCGAAGGAGGGATGACATGGAACGTATCCCGATCCTTCGTATGGGGCCATTCCTGCTGATCACCATTCAGGTGGATATGCACGACAAGTTGGCGCTCCAGCTACAGGATGACGTTACGCAACGCATCTCGGACTGGAGCTCTTCCGGTGTCCTGATTGACATATCGTCGCTGGAGATTGTCGATTCTTTCATTGGTCGCATGCTGGCAAACATCGCAGCGATGTCTCGCGTGCTGGGCGCCGAGACGGTGGTTGTAGGCATGCAACCGGCTGTCGCTATCACCCTCGTGGAGCTGGGAATGTCACTGCCCGGCGTCCGTACCGCGTTGAACGTTGAATCGGGTATGGAACTGCTTTACGGGTCGTTCGGGTTCACACCGTGGGGAACAAGTAATGACGGTAGCGAAGCGTGAAGTGTTTCCACTACAGACCTCGAACGACATTGTCGTAGCACGTCAGCGAGTGCGGCAGTGGGCGCTGGAGCTGCGCTTCAGCCTGGTTGACCAAACCAAGCTGGTTACGGCCGCAAGCGAACTGGCCAGGAACGCCCTGGACCACGGACATGGCGGCAACATGACCATGGAAATCGTCAATGGCACGGCGAGGTCGGGATTGAAATTGACCTTCGCCGACAATGGTCCGGGCATCCCCGACATCGAAGCTGCTCTCAAAGATGGTTTTACCACCGGATCGGGGATGGGACTGGGCCTGGGCGGCAGCAAGCGCCTGGTGAATGAATTTTCCATCGAATCGGAGCCGGGGAAAGGAACCACGGTCACAGTTGTTCGATGGAAATGATGCTGACGGAACACATTCCCATCACTGACACGAGTAGCGTCGGCGAAGCGCGCCGGCGCGGGCTACATCTGGCAGAGCGGCTGGGATTCGACGACGTTCGCAGCGGGGAAATTGCGCTGCTGATAACCGAAGTCGCGCGTAACGTACTCATCCATGGCGGCGGCGGCCAAACCATTATGGCCGGTTCAAAGAACCACGGCGGACCTGTGGTGCGCGTGCTCGGCCTGGACAAAGGACCGGGGATCGCCAATGTGGGGCGCGCCCTGAGCGACGGCTACTCGACATCCGGCACCATGGGAGGCGGCTTGGGCGCGATGAAGCGAATCGCGAGCCACATGGACGTCTTCACCAGCCAGGCGGGCACGATCGTCATGCTGGAGGTGGGATCGAAGGGGCCGCAACCAGATCCGCAGGTCGCGGGGGTTGCTATTCCATACCCGGGCGAGCGCTACTGCGGCGACGCCTGGAGCTACCATCAAAGCGGTGGGCGAACCATCGTGCTGCTGGTCGATGGACTTGGCCACGGACGTGACGCCGCGGTTGCAGCCGAGGAAGCTGTGGCCATCTTTCAGTCGCGATTGGAGCGAAGTCCGGGCGAAATACTTTCGTACGTCAACGATGCGCTCAAGAAGACCCGGGGCGCGGTGGCCGGTATCGCGGCGATCGATAATTCTGACAGTAGTCTGACTTACGCAGCGGTGGGGAATACGGCCGCCTCGGTCATCTCCCGGGACGCGTCGCGCAGCCTGGTTGCGCATAGCGGGACGCTGGGCGTTGCCTCGCCGCGTATCCAGGAGTTCAGCATGGACTGGCCCAAAGACGGAGTGCTGATCATGCACTCGGATGGGCTGCAGTCGCGCTGGGATATTGCATCCTATTCTGGGTTGATATCGCGTCACCCGGCGGTGATTGGCGCGGCTCTCATCCGCGATTTTCGCCGACAGCGCGATGACGTCAGCGTTGTCGTGGTCAAGGCCGCCGCTAAATGAACCCGCTCTCCATCTTGAAGATCCTGCTTCGTACCGAGCAGGACGTGGTGCAAGCCCGGCAGCGCGCGCGAGAGGTTGCCGCTGCTTTGGGCTTCGACAATCAGGACCAGATTCGTCTCGCGACCGCAACCTCCGAAATCGCCCGCAATGCCTTTCGCTATGCACGGGGCGGCACAGTCACGTTTTCCGTCAACTTAGACCTGCCCCAGAGGTTGGAAATCGCGTTAGTAGATGCGGGGCCGGGCATCGCGAATCTCGATGAGATCATGGCCGGCCGCTATCGGTCCGAAACCGGGATGGGCATGGGCATCCTCGGTACCAGGCGTCTGATGGACGAGTTCGAGATTACGACGGGCGCGAACGGGACCACGGCGAGCCTGGTGAAGTACCTTCCGCGACACAGTGAATTGTTCTCGCGTCGCAGCGTGGAAGACATGGCCAGGCGCTTCCAGAGCGCGGTGCCGGATTCGCCCTACGCCGAAATTGAGCGGCAGAACCAGGAACTGCTGAAAACCTTACAAGAGCTGCGCGCGCGGCAAGACGAACTGATGCTGCTCAACCGCGAGCTGGAAGACACCAATCGCGGTGTGGTCGCGTTGTACGCCGAGCTGGATGAGCGCGCCGATTATTTGCGGCGAGCTTCGGAATTGAAAACCAAATTCCTGTCGAATGTTTCGCACGAGTTCCGGACGCCGCTGAACTCCATCATCTCGCTGGCCCGTCTGCTGATGGCCAAGATGGATGGCGACCTGACGCGCGAGCAGGAGAAGCAGGTACGGTACATCGAGTCTTCGGCGCGTGATTTGCAGGAACTCGTGAACGACCTTCTGGACCTGGCGAAGGTCGAGGCGGGAAAGATCAAGATTCGTCCCAAGGCTTTCGAAGTTCACGAACTGTTCAGCGCGCTGAAGGGAATGCTCAAACCCTTGCTGGCGGACAACAGCGCCGTCGACCTCGTCTTCGTGGACGCGGTTGATATTCCGGTGCTTCGTACCGATGACGGGAAGGTTTCGCAGATCTTGCGAAACTTGATTTCCAACGCGCTGAAGTTCACGCCCAGCGGCAAGGTCACGGTTTCAGCAACCTGTTCCGGCAGCGCAAAGGTATTGTTCGAGGTGTCGGATACCGGAATCGGCATACCGGTGGAATATCACGAGACCATCTTCCAGGAATTCAGCCAGATAGAAAATCCGCTGCAGGACCGCCATCGCGGAACCGGACTGGGGTTGCCGCTCTGCCGGAACCTCACGGCGCTGCTGGGCGGAAGGATGTGGCTACACAGCGAATCCGGACAAGGCTCGACATTTTATGTCGAGATTCCCATTGTCTATGTCGGAGAATCTCTGCTGGCCTCCGAGGAGGGATCGCTTCCGGTGCCCGAGTTCCACCGCTCACCGGTGCTGTATGTGGAGGATTCGCCGGAGGCGGCAATCGTATTCGAGGCACTGTTGCGCAACACAGAATTCCAGCCGATTCTGGCTTCGAACCTGCACGAAGCGGAGCTCTGGGTAAGCCGGCACACGCCGGTGGCGATCGTTGTCGATGTGTACCTCGGAGAGGTCGCGGCCTGGGAGTTCATTCGGCAAGCGCGGGCGCAATTTCCGGCAGTCCCCATCATTGCGACCAGCGTCTACGATGAGGCCAAACATGCATCCAAGGAAGGGGCGACTCTGTTCTTGTTGAAGCCGCTGGAGCGTGAACGAGTGTTGCTGGAACTTCGATCGCTTACCTCGCAGCCGGGAACCAGACAGCTGCTGATCGTCGACGACAATGAGGTGTCCCGCTACATTTTGCGGGAATTGCTGAACTTGCCCTGGCTCGAGATCAGGGAGGCGAAAAACGGCGGCGAGGCGCTGGCGGCGATTGCCAACGGGGCTCCCGATGCGATGGTGCTCGATTTGCTGATGCCGGATATTACGGGGATGGAGGTCTTACGGCGGGTGCGCGAGCTCAGTGCAACCGCGAGCCTGCCGGTACTGATTTACACCTCGAAGACGCTGTCAGAAGAAGAGAAGAACCATCTGGAGAAATTGGGTGCTGCGGTGCTGCGCAAAGAAGATGTTTCCACCCGTCTTTCGGCGCGGCCTTTTCTTGATTGGCTGACCGCTGAAGGTCTCGCCCCACAGAACCCTACCCCTGGCGCCAATGGTTAGCACACCCGTTCGTGTCCTCATCGTCGATGACCGGGAACAGAACCGGTATGTGCTGCGACGCCTGCTGGAACAGGCCGGCTATAGTTGCGATGAGGCGGCCACCGGGCGCGAAGCCCTGGAGAAGATCCAGGTACTGCCGGACCTCGCCATTCTGGATGTGCATCTGCCGGACCTGTCGGGATTCGAGCTGTGTCGAAAGATAAAAGAGGATTCGCGCACGGCTTCGGTTTCGGTGCTGCAGATCTCAGCCTCGTTCGTCACCGGAGAAGACAAAGCCAAGGCGCTGGAGGCCGGCGCCGATGCCTACCTGACCCATCCCATTGACGGCCTGGTGTTGGTTGCGACCGTGCGCTCACTGTTGCGGTTGCGGCGAACCGAAGCGCTCGCCAAGCAGGCTTCTTTGCACTGGCAGTCGACCTTCGACTCGCTTTCCGAAGGCCTGGCCTTTATTGATCTCGATGGCAAATTCACTCAGTGGAACACGGCGTTCGAGTCCTTTTGTGGTTCCCCCTCGGACATTGGTGCTGCCGAGATGCTCACGCGGTGCTTTGGAAACGGTGTGCGTGAGCTCACGGAAAACGCCGTCCGGCACAACGGGGAGTTTCAAATTGGCGCGAGGACGGTCCAACTTACCATCGGTTCGGTAGCCGCCGAGAACATAGAGATCGGAAAGTTGTTGGTCGTGTCGGATATTACCGACCGCAAGCTGGCGGAATACGCGGTACGAACTGCAGAACAGTTGGCGGCGACGGGCAAGTTGGCGAACGCGATCGCCCACGAAATCAATAATCCGCTGGAAGCCTTGACCAACCTTTTGTATTTGGCACAGGCTGAGTCCAATCTCACCGGCGTACGCGACTATCTGGCGCGAGCCAACGAGGAGCTGGCGCGGATTTCCCGCATCACCAAACAGTCGCTTTCGTTCCATCGCGACACCCAGAAAGCGGTGCCCATCAATCTTGCAGGTCTGATGTCGGATGTTGTGGCCCTTTACGATAAGTGGGCAGCAGCCCGGCGGGTTCGCCTGGTGCTGGAATGCAGCGACCCGCCCGCGATCAAAGGCTTCCCCGGACAGTTGATGCAGGTATTCGGCAACCTGGTTCGCAACGCGGCTGAGGCCTCTCCCAACGGCAGCGCAGTTCTGATTCGCGTTCGTCACGCGATTCGAGAAGGCCGGGAAGGGGCCCGCGTCACCATCTGCGACAAGGGCACGGGCATTCCGCCAGCGGTTCAGCGCCAGATCTTCGATCCGTTCTTCACCACCAAGGAACTCAAAGGGTCCGGGCTGGGACTGTGGGTGTCGCGCACCCTCATACTGAATCACAAGGGAGACATCCGTTTTCGCTCTTCGACGGGAAGCGGGAGAAGCGGAACAATTTTCCAGGTGTTCGTGCCTGCCTTGGCTTAGCGATCGTTCGATCGTTTTCGAATTCTGCTATTGGTTTGTGTTCTGAAGACGCATAGATAACCTGGCTGCCGAATCCATGGGACCGGGTCACTCATCTGAAGCTGCAGCACAAGTGAACGGTGTATATTGGTTTCCCGGATGCCAGCAAGAAGGGGTCGATACCTGGCATGGGGTCTGCCAACCATTGTTTCAAGTCTGAAGATTTCCCAGAGGTACTAGATGAATCGGCGTGATTTTCTACACTCCAGCGGTCTTGCAGTTGCCGGCCTCGCACTGGCGAAGACGGAGCCGCTATTTGCTGCACTGCCGCAGGCGGATGGCTGGCGCCGGTTCGAGGTGACGACGGTAGTAGAAGTCCTGAAGCCGGTGGGAGAGACCAAAATTTGGCTGCCCACAGCGCTCATCCGGAATACTCCGTTTCAAAGGACACTATCAAACCAGTACAGCGCTGACGCAAGAATGGTGGACAGCAGCGATCCCCAGGCCTTGGGAATCGTGGTGGCTACCTTTCCAGCCGGGGCACGGCCAGTCCTTACGCTGGCCAGCGAGGTGCAACTCAAGAACTACTCTGTCGATTTATCCAAGCCTGGTAAAGCGCAGCCACTGAGCAGTTCCGAGGCAGCATACTTCCTGCAACCGCATCAGTACGTTCCGACCGATGGAATTGTAAAGACAACCGCGACCGAAATTACCAAAGACGCCAAAACAGATGTGGAAAAGGCGCAGGCTATCTATGAATGGATTGTTGACAATACATTTCGCGATCCGAAGGTACGCGGCTGCGGCCGAGGCGATATTCGCGTCATCCTTGAGACTGGCTATTTAGGCGGCAAGTGTGCTGACCTGAACGCGCTCTACGTTGGACTCGCTCGTGCTGCGGGACTACCGGCGCGCGATGTGTATGGTATTCGCGTCGCCAAGTCTGAACTTGGTTACAAGAGTCTGGGTGCGTCGTCGGAGAAGATCTCCAAGGCTCAACACTGTCGCGCCGAAGTGTACTTGACCCAGTTCGGCTGGGTACCGGTCGATCCCGCCGACGTGCGCAAGGTAGTTCTGGAAGAGCCGCCGGGCAATCGTCCTTTGAACGATGAGATGGTAGCCAGCGCACGCAAGCGGCTGTTCGGATCGTGGGAGATGAACTGGATGGCCTACAACTTCGCTCAGGATGTCGAGCTGCCGGGATCCAGTGGGGGAAAGTTACCTTTCTTGATGTATCCGCAAGCGCAAACTGCGGAAGGGATGCTGGACAGTCTGGATCCGGATAGCTTCGAGTACAAAATTACTGCGAAAGAAGTATCTTGATTCTGGAAATTTGTCCAAAGGAATTCAACAATCCCGGCAGGATTTAATCAATCGTTCACGGTTTTGATGAATCCGAGATAGTGCCCGCAGCATCTTTCCCGCCTAGCTTCGTCCTTGAGCTATCCGCCTCACAATAATTGCTCTTCTGCGATGGTCAATTCATATGGGAGGATTCATGGCAACAATGAAGGCAGCGCAGGTTTCGAAACCAGGAGGAGCGTTTGAGATCGTCGAACGCGAGATCCCCAAGGCGGGCGCCGGAGAGGTGCGCATCAAGGTACAGGCTTGCGGTGTCTGCCACAGCGACGTGCTCACCAAGGAAGGCTTGTGGCCTGGAATGCAGTATCCCCGCGTGCCGGGACATGAAGTCGTTGGCATCGTCGATGAAGTTGGCGCGGGTATCTCGGAGTGGAAGAAAGGGCAGCGAGTCGGCGTAGGCTGGCACGGCGGACACGATGGCACCTGCCTGCAATGCCGCCGTGGCGACTTCGGCAACTGCGTCAACATGCGGGTCTCCGGTATCAGCTATGACGGGGGATATCAGCAATACATGGTGGCTCCGGTCACGGCGCTCGCCGCGGTGCCTGAAAGCTTGAAGGACACGGAAGCAGCTCCACTGCTCTGCGCCGGAGTTACTACGTTTAACGCGCTGCGGCACAGCGGCGCGATGCCCAGCGACCTGGTCGCGGTACAGGGCATCGGCGGGCTCGGTCATCTTGGCGTGCAATACGCGAATAAGTTTGGATACAAAGTGGCAGCCATCGGACGTGGGCCGGAGAACGCAACGCTCGCGAAGAAGCTCGGAGCGCATGTCTACATCGACAGCCAGGCCACGAACGCGGCTCAGGAATTGCAGAAGCTGGGCGGCGCGAAGGTGATCATCGCTACAGCGCCGAGCGGGAAAGCGATGTCGGAGCTGATTGACGGCCTGGGGCCGAACGGCAAACTGATGGTGATCGGAGCGAGCATGGATCACATCGAGGTTACGCCGTTACAACTCATCACCGGAGCCAAGACGATTCAAGGCTGGGCCTCGGGTATACCTACCGACTCCGAAGACACTTTACGGTTTGCTGAACTGACGGGCGTTCTTCCCATGATCGAAACCTATCCGCTGGAGAAGGCGGCGGAGGCCTATGACCGCATGATGAGCGGCAAAGCCGAGTTCCGCGTGGTTCTGACTATGTGACCTTTACCGGGAGCGAATCCGATCGTCGCTGGGCGCCGCAAATCAGAAAGGAAGACTCCTTGTCCGAAGTTTCTACAAACCAACGAGCCATACGGATCGAGCACGTGACCATGCGATCGCCAAAGGACTTTGCCGAGGTGAGAAGCAGCCTGGAACGCTCCGTGCCGAAACTTGACGAAAGCATCGGTCGATTGCTTGCCTCCGGCGACGCGGCGCACTTGAAGATAAAGCTTGAAGAAGGTCCCGAACTCGCAATCTTTCTACTCCGCGATCACGGCGGCCTGCTGGGTGTCGTTGGACATACGAGTCGGGCCGTGCAATACGAAATCGGCAACCCGCTGACGGCGTCAAAGATGACACGCCATAAGCTACGGGCAGGTCTTTACGCGCCACTACGAGTCTTACTCCACGAAGACGAATCCGGTGGGTCGGTTTTCGAGTACGACAGACCATCCAGTCCTCTTTGGGCAGTTCGATGATCCAGATGTTTTGGCGGTCGCGCGAGGGCTCGATACAGCCTTGGCCGATGCTTTGCGAAATGCGATGGATAAGGGCTACGGACAGACCTGCAAGTTTGCGTGTTCGGAGGCGGAGGTTTACGCTACTCTAAGCTGCGAGGTTCGATGCGGTACTTGCAGCTCTGTTTCCTGGTCATGCTCGCCTCATTTGATCTCTTGGCTCAAGCCGGCGGAAAGGAGCACCCTATGCGCAATCCAACGTACTATCGCACTATACAGGTCGATGGGCTCGCCATCTTCTATCGCGAGGCCGGTCCGAAAGATGCTCCGACGATACTGCTGCTACACGGATTTCCTTCATCGTCGCGCATGTTTGAGCCTTTGTTTGCGCGGCTCTCGGATCGCTATCACCTCATCGCTCCCGATTATCCCGGCTTCGGACACAGCGACTGGCCCGGGCCCAAGCAATTCGATTACACCTTTGACCACATTGCTTCGGTAATGAACGATTTCACGCAGGCCCTCGGGCTTGTCGCATTACACGCTCTACATGCAGGACTACGGTGGGCCGGTTGGCTTTCGCATGGTTCTAGCCCATCCCGAGCGGGTGCAGGCGATCATCATTCAGGATGCCGTGGCGCATAACGAAGGCCTGGGCGCGAACTGGGTGAAGCGCCGCGGCATTCTGGGCCGACCGCGCGGCCAACGAGCAAGAGTTGCGGCAGAACCTGATGTCGCCTGCGGCCACCAAAACACGCCATGTGGGAGACGATCCGAATGCTCGAGCTCTACGATCCCGATCTGTGGACCGATGAGGATTATTTCTTGAACACGCCGGGACAAGGCGAAATCCAGAGCGACTTGTTTTACGACTATCGTACGAATGTAACGAATTATCCCAAATGGCAGGCATGGATGCAAAAGAACAGCCGAAGCTTCTGGTGATCTGGGGCAAGCACGAAGCTTCGTTCGACAACGGCGAGCCGGAACGCTATCGCAAAGACGTGCCCAACGCGCAGATCCATGTAGTCGAGGGGGGACACTTCGCCCTCGATACCGCAGCCGACGCGATCGCGGTCATGGTAGATGAGTTCATGAAGAGTCAGAAGTAGAGAAGGTCTGGCGGGCGCGTTAGATTGAACCCCGAGATGAACTGAGAAAGAGAGGATCATGGCGACTGCCGCTGCTAATCACCCGCCCACCTTTGCCTCCCTTCACCCGCGAGAGTGCGATTCAAAAAGTTCGCGGGGCCGAGGATGCCTGGAACACGCGCGATCCCGGCAAAAGTTGCGTTGGCCTACGCACTCGACTCTCGCTGGCGGAACCGCTCTGAGTTCGTCAACGGACGTGACGCGATCATCGCCTTCCTCTCCCGCAAATGGACGAAGGAGCTGGATTACCGTCTCATCAAGGAGCTATGGGCGTTCACCGGCAACCGCATTGCGGTGCGCTTCGCTTACGAGTGGCACGACGATTCGGGTCACTGGTATCGCGCGTACGGAAATGAGAATTGGGAGTTCAACGACGATGGGCTCATGGCCGTCCGCCACGCGTCGATCAACGACCTGCCGATCAGCGAAGCGGACCGCAAGTACCACTGGCCGCTCGGACGCCGTCCTGATGACCATCCCGGGCTGAGCGACCTGGGACTGTAGCTGCTGCTAGGAACCGGCTTTTAGAAGGCGATCGACGGCCGCCTGCAATTCTTCGAAAGGCTGGTCGGGGCTGGGCGCAGGCTGCAGGCGTCCCTGGCGGTCGATGAGGAACGTTGCCGGGTAACGCGCGATGTCGCGGTACAGATTGGGGACATCGCCACTGGTAGTCAGCAGTGGGTAAGTGACCGGCACGATCTGGCGGAATTGCCGCTGTAGATTCGCTTCTTCGTTGGAAATGCCGAATACCATCAGTCCCTGATCTTTGTCCTGCTGGTACAGGTGGTCGAGCTCCGGCATCTCGGCCCGGCAGGGCGCGCACCATGTCGCCCAGATATTCACCATCACCACCTGTCCTGCGTGATCGGCCAATCGTTGAGGCTTGCCGTCGATATCCAGCGTGTCGAAAGCTGGCGCCGGCACTCCGCTCTTTGCCATGTTCCGTTGCTGCTTCCAGCGGGAGGTGCCGTCGCCGATGGGCTTCCACAACAGCAGCAGAGACAGAGCCGCGATGATCAGCCCGATCTTCATCGCCACGGGCGCTCTATTCGGAGCCGTTGTTGTGGCGCGCTGTTGCCGTCGCTTGTGCGAGCGGGTGGTCGCTTCCTCGGCGCGCTGCTGTCGCCAACCTATCCACGCCAGGACGAGGGTCGCGAAGAAGGGAAGCGTCATCGCAAGTGCGGATACGACGAGACGAAACAGCCAATCCTGTTCGCGATTGCTGCTGGCGCGGGTCAACGTGACGTAGGTGAGCGAATAAAGCCACCGTGCCAGGAACGGCGAGAGCACGCCGACGATCAGTACCAGGTATCCGAACAGCTTCGTCATATTTGGGCGCGCCTCGAGAACAGACTTTCAATATAGAGAGGGTATGGCTGGCTCGCAACCGTTGCGGACCCGGCGATTGTGTAAGGTCGTCGGGGAATCGAACCGTGCCACCGCCTTCTGTAACTAATCAACTAACTATGCATCTGATGGATGTGAGGCGGGAGAGTTCCACATGCTTGGACACCTTAGTCGTGCGCTGTTGGCGGTCGCGGTAACCATCTCGATGCTGGCCTGTTCGGCCAACGGACAGCGAAAAGGGCCGATCCCAGCAGCCAAGGTGGATGCATCGCTGGCTGCCAGTTCGGGCAAAGAGACGGCGGTGTTTGCCGGTGGCTGCTTCTGGGGAACGCAATCGGTTTTCGAGCGCGTGAAGGGCGTACTGAAGACGACCGCAGGATATTCAGGCGGTTCGGCTTCGACCGCGACCTACAACCAGGTGACGACGGAGACTACCGGCCATGCGGAGTCGGTCGAGGTGGTATACGATCCGTCGGAAATAACCTACGGGGAACTGCTGCGAATATTTTTCTCCGTGGTCCACGACCCCACGCAGCTCAACCGGCAGGGACCGGACGTGGGAACCTCATACCGCTCGGCCATCTTCTATACCAACGACGAGCAGAAGCGAATCGCTACCGCCTATATCCAGCAGTTGGACGCGGCCAAGGCGTTTCCGGCGCCAATCGTAACCGAGGTCACGCCGCTCAAAGGTTTCTACAACGCGGAGGAATATCACCAGGATTATGCCCTGCACCACGAGGATAATCCGTACATCCAAGTGTGCGATCTGCCGAAGATCAAGGCCTTGAAGGAGCAATTTCCCGATTACTTTGTCGACTACAAAGGGAAGTAAGATAGGCGCCGGTCGGGAATCCCTCGTGCCGTTCAGCGCTTGGGGTTTCGGCTAGTGCGCAAACTGCGGATCCCTCGGCTGCGCTCGGGATGACACCCTTGGAGTTGGGGGTGCACCCGGGAGCACTCCCTGGGGGAGAACCTCCTAACTGGTTCCGAGCGACCAGCTTTAAACCTGTGTCATCCCGAGCGCAGCCGAGAGATCTGCAGTGCTGGCCACCAGTGGACCTTCATGATGTTAGGCTCTGTACCTGACGATTTCCCCCTTTACACCTGCCGCAACTCTGCCTAACATAACTGCCGTCAGCAAGACATCCGATAGCGATTACGCGAGTCGCTGGCTGAGACGCTTAGGGGGAGCTATCAACCAAGACGTACGGGTATTGTTGCGTTTGCCGACGGGCAGGAACCGCGCACGGATGCGTCCGCAATGGCCTCTTTCAGGCATCGCGCTGCTTGTGATGCTGGTGCTTTGGCAACCCGGCCCAACTGTCGCGGCGCAAGACAACCCGCAGGCCGCCGCAGAAGTTCTGAGCGTTGACGATGCGGTCAAGATTGCGCTGGCCGACAACCGCACGCTGAAGATTGTTTCGCTGAACCTTGACGTTCACAAAGAAAAGCTGGCAGCGGATAAAACTAAGCGCTTACCCTCGTTCAACACTTACGCCTTTGGCTCTGAGCTGCTGAGCCCCATTTCGTATTTCATTCCAGAAGGTCAGTTCGGCTGTTGCTATCCCGGCATCGGCCCAATTCCGGCACAGAACACTTATCTCACGACTCCCAGTAAGCCAACCGCTACGGTGCTGGCCACGGCCTCCCAACCTTTGATACAGCTCTACAAAATCAACCTGTATTTACGCGGCCAGCAGCTCTCGGTGGAACAGGCCGAACAGCAACTGCGCGAGCAAAAGCAGACGGTGGTGGACAATGTTCGGCAAGCGTTTTACAAGGTAGTCCAAATCGAAAATCAGATCGAATCGACACAGGCCAGCATTAAGCAATACGAGGAACTGGATCGCATCACCTTGCAGTACGTCTCGGAGCAGGTCGCTCTTGAATCCGACAGTCTGGAAGTCAAAACCAAGCTGGCGCAGGAACAGCTTTCACTTCTGAAGCTGCAGGACAAGGAGCAGACGTCAAAGGAAACCCTGAACGACCTGCTGGGGCGCAATATCAACACACCCTTTCAGACTGCGGCGGTCGCGCCCGTCTCCGCCGATGAAGTGGATCTGGCGTCAGCGCAATCCAAAGCGCTGGAAAACAACCCCAAGGTGAAGGAAGGGCAGATCACGGTCAAGCAAGCCGACAATGCGCGCGCTCTGGCCAAGTCGCAATATCTGCCGGACCTGAGCTTCTCAATCCAGTACACCTCGCCTTTCGGCTACACCTTCGTTCCTATGAACATCGCGAACGCCGGGCTCGAGTTTCGCTGGGAGCCATTCGATTGGGGCCGGCGCAAGCACGAGGTGAGCGAGAAGACGATCAACGTAGAACAGAGCAAGCTGGAGCTGGAGAATACGAAGGCGAAGATTCTCATCAACGTGGGCGACCAGTTTCGCTCGTTGAAGGAGGCGCGCGCCGCCGTGCTGGTCGCGCAGGCGGCGCAGACTTCATCGCGCGAGAAGTTGCGGGAGGTCGCGATGCAGTATGGCCAGCAGACCAAGCTGTTGCGGGATGTGCTGCAACAACAGTCCGCAGTTGAGAAGGCTAATTCTGATTTTGACGATGCACTGGCTTCCTTCTGGAGTGCGAAAGCGAGTTTCGAGAAAGCGATCGGTGAAGAATGATTCATGGCAAATCGCTCCATCGTAGTTTTGCCTTCTTCCTGGCGGCCTGCTCTATCGCTGCGCTGCTGGCTGCCAGTGCTTGCCGCCAAGCCGATTCGTCCGAGAAGCCGCTCACCCCGGTGCGCGTGGAAATGGTGCAGTCGATTCCCCCTACCGGGGCCAATACGTATTCCGCAAACATCCAGCCGTATCAGCAGGTCGACCTGGCCTTCAAGTCCAACGGATATCTCGCGAGCATTCGCCAGGTGAAGGACCCGAATGGCAAGATGCGCAACATCGATCAGGGGGACTGGGTCACCAAGGGAACAGTTCTTGCAACCGTGTCGCAGGATGACTACAAGGACAAGCTGACGCAGGCGACCGCACAACTCGCCCGCTCGCAGGCGAACTACGATCGCGCCAAGCTATCGTTCGATCGCATGGCCGTACTGTACAAGAGTGGGGCTGCCACAGTGTCAGACTATGACACTGCCCAGGCGCAGATGCTCGATACCAAAGCCTCGATCGACAGCTCCAAGGCAAGCATCAGTGAGGCAACGATCGCGTTGCAATATTGCGAGCTGCGCGCTCCGTTCGACGGCTGGATTGTGAAGCGCAATGTTGATGAAGGGCAGCTGGTCGGGCCCGCCACAAACGGCTTCACCATCTCGGATGTGCGCTCAGTCAAGGCAGTGTTCGGCGTTCCTGATACGGCAATGGAGCACATTCGCCTGGGAAGTCCCGAGACTGTCACCACCGACGCGGTAGCAGGCGACTTTGCCGGGCATGTAACGTCGATCTCACCTTCGGCCGATCCGAAGAGCCGGGTGTACTCGGTCGAGGTGGGCATACCGAACGGCGACAATCGCCTCAAGGCGGGCATGATCGCGTCAATCACTATTAGCTCAGGTAAGGAAAAGCGGCAGGTGAATGTCGTTTCGCTGGCGGCTGTGGTGCGCAGTCTGAAGCGTCCCAACGGCTTCGCCGTGTTCATGCCCGATGGGGAGGGGGATACGGTTCGCGTGCATACGCAGGAGGTTGAGCTGGGCCCCACCTACGGCAACTCGATTGCAGTAGAGCAGGGGCTGAAGCCGGGCGACCGGGTGGTGACCTATGGGGCGACCATCATCAAGGATGGAGAAACGGTTCGCGTGATCCAGTAACTCATGGCACACATCCACAAGTCGGACGCGGAATATATTGCAAGCACGCACAACACTGCGCGCTTCTTCACCGAGCACCGGCAAATCGCCTCGGTACTCTTGCTGGCAACATTTGTGTGGGGATGGTACGGCTACCACCACATGCCCAAGCGCAAGGACCCCGACATCCCGGTGCGTGTGGCGTCAGCGCAATGCAACTGGCCCGGAGCCACGGCGGAGCAGGTCGAGCAACTGGTTACGCGTCCCATAGAGCAGGCCATTGCTCTGAATAGCACCCTTAAGGCTCCGTCGCCGTCGGATTTTGGTATTCGGTCGATCAGCTTTCCCGGGCAGGCGGTGGTTTACGTGCAGCTTGCGGATAACGTGAACGACAAGAAGGTTCAGTTCTCCGACATCAACCTCAAGCTGCAACAGCTCAACAACAAGCTGCCACACGGCGCAGGGCCGATCCAGTTCAACAGCAATTTCGGCGACACCGCAGCGCTGATGCTGACGGTCGCGAGTCCGATTGCGTCGTCCACCGAGATATCGCTTCGCGCCCGCGTGGTTCGCAGCGCGATTGAAAAGGTTCGCGCGTCGGAAAGCCGCGACGCGCCACAACCGCGGCTGAGCATCATCTACTCATTTCCCATGGCGGTGTCGCCGAGCCTGGTGCGCCAGTCGTTTCAGGAATTGGTGCGCGCGGGCGCCGAGGAAGGTGGGCTGCGCGACGTTCATTTTTTCGAAGCACCCGGTTTTGTCGGGGCTGACGTTTATACCACTCTCGATGCGAAAGGCCTTCGCGCATTGGGCAATCGGATAATGGACGAGCGCCTGCATCGCGACGAACTGCCGCCTGACGCATGGCAGAGTACGGTGATCGGCGATCCCGCCGAGGCAGAGGCCAAGCTGACGGAGATTGCGGGTGCGAAATATAGCTATCGCCAGCTCGACGATTTCACCGATCTGATCCAGCGCACGCTGCAAGGGGTGCCTGAGGTTTCGCAGGTTACACGCTCGGGAGTATTACAGGAGCAAATCTATCTCGACTACTCGCAACAGCGCCTGGCGCAATATGGCTACGATCCGTCGAAACTCAAAGACGTACTGAACGCCCAGAACATTACCCTGCCGGGCGGTACTCTCGAAGTCGGCACGAAGAACATCGACATCAATCCTTCAGGGCTGTTCCCGGATGCGCAGGCCATCGGCAACGTGATCATCGGCGTTTCCAGTTCCAACAGTCCGGTTTATCTTCGCGACCTCGTCGACATTTCGCGTTCGTATCAGAGTCCGCCGACGTTTCTAAACTTCATGACATGGCAAGACGCGAAAGGGAACTGGGTCCGCAGCCGTGCTATCACCCTGGGCGTCAACATGCGTTCGGGGCAGCAGATCGAGTTGTTCGGCAAACACGTCACTGCAGCTTTAGACAGTGTGAAGACTTACCTGCCCGACGACGTGGTGATGGTTCACACCTCTGACCAGGTAATCCAGGTCAAAGAAAACATCGACCTCTTCATGGACGCGCTTTACGAGGCGATCCTCCTTGTAGTTTTGGTTTCCCTTATTGGTTTCTGGGAGTGGCGTTCTGCACTCCTCATGGCCATCTCCATTCCGATCACGCTCTCCATGACCTTCGGGATGATTTACCTGTTGGGCATCGATATTCAGCAGGTATCGGTAGCATCGCTCATCATCGCGCTGGGGTTGCTGGTGGATGATCCGGTGGTGGCAGGG
Source organism: uncultured Acidobacteriaceae bacterium (assembly GCA_963809865.1). Lineage (GTDB taxonomy): Bacteria > Acidobacteriota > Terriglobia > Terriglobales > Acidobacteriaceae > CAVVDY01. The sequence goes on from CAWELL010000002.1 coordinate 303,430, forward strand.
GATGCCATCAAGCGAGGACTTGCCGAGGGCGAGGCGCGCGATATTGCACCCTGGCTGGGACCGACGAAGCTGGCAACCGCCATCATGTATGCCACAGTGACCAACGTAGTTGCCTATCTTCCGTTCCTGCTGATCACCGGCACGACGGGTGAGTTTATCTACAGCCTGCCCATCGTAATGACCTGCGCTCTGGTGGCGTCGCGGTTGGCGTCGATGACCTTCATTCCGCTGCTGGGGTACTTCATCCTTCGTCCCGATAAGCATCCGGAGCGGCCCATCGAAGAGCGCCGTACGCAGGGATTCACGGGTTTCTACGCTCGAACCGCAAAATTTGCTATTGAGCATCGCTGGAAAGTGGCGCTGGCCTCGCTCTTGTTCCTGGTTGCGGGAGGGTTCTTGTTTTCGCAGCTCCAGACCTCGTTCTTTCCCGACGACGTGCAGTATTGGTCTTATGTCGATGTCTGGCTGCCCAACGATGTTAATTTCGAAACTACTGCTCAAGCAGCGCAGCAGGTTGAGGCGATTATTCGTCAGCAGGCCGCGGAGTGGGCCAAGAAGCATCCTGACAAGAACGGCAAGCCGGCGGAAATATTGCGCTACGTGACGACGTGGGTCGGCGGTGGCAGCCCGCGCTTCTGGTTCTCGCTGTCGCCACAGGCCCAGCAGCTCAATTATGCCCAGGTGCTGGTGGAGTTGACGGACAAGGATCTTACGCCGGCATTTGTCGATCAGGTCCAGCCCATCCTGACGTGCTTCGCTGGCCGGGGTGCGAACCGATTACCGGCAACTGCAAACCAATCCGCTCAACTACCCGGTGGAAATTCGCATCGCCAGCCTTGCCGACGTGAGCACCAAAGATAGTTCGCAGAACATACATACCCTTCGCGTGATTGCTCGCCAGGTGGAGGACATCCTCAATAGCTCGCCAGTCGCAAGACGCGTCCGCAATGAGTGGCAGAACGAGAGCTCGCAGGTAAGCCTCAGCATCAGTCCATCGCGCGCCAATTTGGCGGGGATCAGCAATTATGATGTTGCCAACTCGGCTACCGGCGCGCTTAGCGGGGTTCCGGTCACCACGCTGCAGGATGGCGATCGCAATATCCCGGTCGTCGCCCGCCTTCGCATGGACGAGAGGGCGCAGCTCTCCGACGTTCAGAACCTTTATGTCTATGGTTCGCAAACCAACACCAAGATCCCGCTGGTTCAGATTTCCGATGTTGCTACTACGCTGCAAACCGAGCGTATCATCCGTCTCGATCACTTCCGGTCGATGTCGGTCTTTGCGTATCCGGCCGCGGGACACCTGGCATCAGAAATCACAAAAACAGCTGTGCCCAAGCTGATGGAATTGCAGAAGACCATGCCGCCGGGATACGGCATGCGAATTGGCGGCGAGTACGACAAGCAGCAGGACGGTTTCAAGAACCTGAGCGTGGTCCTGGCGATATCGGTTTTCGCAATCTACCTGGCGCTGCTCTTCCAATTCAACAACGCCATCAAACCATTCCTGGTGTTCGCAGCCGCTCCTTACGGGGTCGTGGGCGCGATCTTCGGCCTCTGGGTCATGAAGACGTCGTTCGGCTTTATGGCGTTCCTCGGTATTGCCAGCCTGATCGGTGTCATCGTCAGCCATGTGATCGTGCTGTTCGATTTCATCGAAGAGATGCACGCGCGTGGCGAGCCCTTCGAACAAGCCGTGATCGATGCCGGGATTATTCGCCTTCGCCCCGTGATGATCACCGTAAGCGCGACGGTGCTGGCGCTGTTCCCGCTGGCGATGCATGGCGGACCGCTGTGGCAGCCGCTCTGTTATGCCCAGATCGGTGGATTGACCGTTGCGACGTTCATTACCTTATTAATGGTTCCCGTGCTTTACTCGATCAGCGTGCTTGATCTCAAGATCCTGACTTGGGAGGAGAAAAAGAAGGAAGAAGGTCAGAGCTCGGCGGTTGTGCTGCCGGTCACGCAAAGTGCGCACGGGGATTGAGGGAGCCGCGCAAGCCCCACATATCGTTTCGTATTGCACGGTTTGGCAGGGGCTGAAGCCCAGATATTTTCTGCGGCTCGGTCGGCACGCCTGAAGGCATGCCCTGATACAAAGCAAACCGGTCTACGACATGACTAACGACTTCCAGGTAGTTATAGGCCTCAGAACGCCTGTAGCTCACACGTGGGGCGTTTGGGGGAGAGAAGAAACCGCAGATCCCTCGGCTCCCCCTCGACTACGCTCGGGGTGCGCTCGGTATGACACACGTTAAGTTTATTGCGCCGTCGGCTCGGGATGACACCGAGAATAAGTATGTGAGGCCGCTGCTATCCCTTTACCTGAATCTTTGAAAATGACAGGATGGCACGGCTTGAGGTTGGGTGACCGAAGCTGGTGGCCGGACGGAACGTGGTGAAGATCAGAACGTTCTTGAGTTCGGCCGGCAGCGACTTCATGTTGTCGGGCCCGGACAAGATGCGATAATCCTGCACTCGGCCATTGGCGTCGACATACGCCTCCACCACCACATCGTCGGCATTGGAGAGTCCGGTCGTCATCTCAAACGGCGTGAACTGCAGTTCCGGCGGCGTATAGAAGGCAGTCGGAACGTCGTTGGCGGCGGAGAGCTGCCCCGGATAATAGAGGAAGCTGATGAGCAAGCCAAAGATGATGATAGTAGTGACCAGGCCAGCGGTGGCGGGAACCATGGTGGCATTGAATGCGTTTTGCCAGCGAATTTGCAGCGCCTCCCAGCGGGGGCGGCGCGCGTTCGCCAGTTCTCGAGAGAGCGCGACCCGAAGACGTAGTGCCAGTTCCGGAGGAGCCGGCTTGCGGCCCAGGGATCCCACCAGCTTCTGCGTGCGATGCAGGCCCTGATAGGCCGCCGAACAATCCTCACAGGCTGCGATATGCTCACTCATTTGTGCCAGCTGGCTGCGCGTAACGGCGCCGTCCAGATACGAAGACATGTGCCGTTGCACCACCGAACATTTCATGGCAACACCTCGGCTTCCTGCCCTCCCACTGCTCTTTGCCTGGGTAACTTGCGCTTCCTGGCTGAACAACTGACCCCGAATGCGGGCATGTGCCGCTCCAGTCGGTTGCGCAACGCATCACGTCCCCGCACCAGACGTGATTTCACCGTTCCTAAAGACGTCTTCATCACATCGGCAATCTGGTCGTACGACAAGTCTTCGATGTCCCGCAGAATGACAGTGGTGCGATACGGCTCCGGCAGACTCCGCAACTCCAGTTCCACCCGTGCCTTCAGCTCTTCGTCGTAAACGTTGTCGAGCGGCGACTTGCTGTCGTCGATGAGCAAATCCTTAATACCCACGGCATGCTCTTCGCCGGTTTGAGCGGGTGGTTCGATGGAGGTCTCTTTCAGCTTGTGGCGGAAGTGCCAGCGGCGCTGATTAAACGCCTCATGCAGGGCAATGCGATAAATCCAGGTTTTCAGGCTGGAGTCGGCGTGGAAACGCTTAATGCCGCGAAACACCTTGATGAAAACTTCCTGCGTGGTATCGGCCGCATCGGAGGGATCGTCGAGCATGCGGTACAGGAGACTATAGACCGGATGGTTATACTGTGCGATCAGCCACTCGAAAGCCGCCTCCGATCCGGCCTTTAACTCAGCCACGATCGCGGCTTCTTCGGTGCGGACGCCCATCGCACTCGCCAGGTCGCTCAATAGGGTTACTCCCGCCATGGCTCCCACGGCGTCACCTTCATGATAGCGAGTTCATTATCCCGTAACAACACCCCGGCGTTGCTCCTCGAATTCGCGGGCGCCGTACGCCTTTCGCTGCCGGCGACAGCACGGACCGCAAACCTGTCGTCTATTTAGAACCCACAGGGGCAGGGATTGTTCCCACCTTCTGACGGCGGCGAGGTGCAGGGCCGGTTTCCCATATGGGTAGCCGGTGGGTCACTAACGTCCGTATTTTGAGGCAAAAATCGTTGAATTCAGCTACTCTGCTGGGTTATAAGTACGCATCGTTGCGCCCACCTGGGAGGCCCCATGTCATCTCCGCTTCGTCTTCGCTTTCTGGCTTTCTTTCTCATACTTGGCGTGGCACGACTACTGCATGCCGCCGATTTTGCTCCGATTGATCCCGCCGAACTGCAGATGAAAGATCTTCCGGAGCAGCCCGGGGCGTCCGCCTTCGTGCTCTTCCGTGAGGAAATCGACGACGACCTGAAGCAGTCACACTTTATTTATGCGCGAATCAAGGTACTGACCGAGGCAGGCCGCAAGTATGGCGACGTGCAGATTCCGTATTTCAGTTTCAAGACAACCGAACTGGGGATCACGGATGTCCAGGCACGCACCATTCACCCCGACGGCACGGTAGTCGAATTCAAGGGAAAGCCCTACGACAAGACAATCGTGAAGCACAAAGGAGTCAAGGAACAGGTTAAGGCCTTCTCGCTTCCGGATGTGCAGGTGGGAAGCGTTTTGGAATATCGCTACACCCTGGATTATCACTCCCACTCACTGCTGCCTCCGCAATGGCAAATACAGAGTGAGCTATTCGAGCGCCGAGTGCACTTCCGCTTCGTGGCCTATACGGACCTGGTGCGAACCAGCCACGAGAACGTACGTTCGGGAGTGGCTTACAGCTGGAAGCTACCCAAGGGAACGGCGGTCAAGGCGTCGCAGGGAAATGTCTACGACCTTGATATGACCGATGTCCCGGCCTTGGTCGAGGAAGAACACATGCCGCCGACCGAGCCCTTCCGGTACAGTGTTCGTTTCTACTATGGAGCCGGCAAAGATGCGAACCAGTACTGGTCGGAAGAAGGCAATTATTGGCGCTCGGCAGTGGAGAAGTTTATCGGCAAGAAAGGTGGGGTTGCCGATGCAGTAGCTAAAGTGACTACCCCGGCCGATACTCCTGAAGATAAAGCCAAAAAGATTTACGCCTACGTTTCTGGCCTAAACAACTTCAGCTATCAGCCGCAGCTAAGCGACAAAGAAATGAAAGCACTCGACTACAAAGAGCGCGGGGCCGACGACATTCTGCGACAGCAGGGGGGAACGCGACAGGAGATCACGCTGCTATACATTGCGATGGCGAGGGCAGCGGGAATCCAGGCTTATCCCATGTGGGTCACCAATCGCAGCCGCGGCATCTTCGACAAGAACTACATGAGCACCGACCAGCTTGATTCGTATGTTGCCGTGCTCACGCTGGACGGGAAAGAGGTGTTTCTCGATCCCGGAACGAAGTATTGCCCGTATGGCCTGTTGTATTGGCCGCATAGCGATACGGAAGGCCTGCGAGATAATGCCAGCGGTATTTCTATCGGACAGACGCCGCCGCCAACCTACATGGGAGCTATTACCAAGCGAGTCGGCCGTTTCAATCTCTCCGATGAAGGCAAGCTGGAAGGAATCGTTGCGGTAGCTTACATGGGGCAGGAAGCGACCTCGCGGCGAATTGAGGGCGCGCGCACCGATGACGTGGGCCGAACCAAGATGCTGGAGGATGAGATCAAAGGTTGGCTGCCAAACAATGCGGAGATCTCCGTAACCAAGGAGCCGGACTGGAATGGCCTGGGAACGCCTCTGGTCGTGGACTATAAGGTTTCAACTCCGACCCTCAATTCAGGTGGAAAACGGGTGCTACTTCCCACCGACATCTTCCAGTTCGACCGGCCAGCGGTGTTTACCCTGAGTGAGCGGCAGTATCCGGTGTACCTCGATTATCCCAGCCGCGAAATCGACGACATACATATCAAATTGCCGGATAGCTTGCAGGTGGAAAATCTTCCCGCGGGCGAGAGTGACAAGACGGAGTATGCAATCTACAAGGTCGAGCGAAAGCAGGATAAGAATGAACTGATTATCTTGCGCGATTTCGCCATCAACTCGTTCGTCTTCCAGCCGGCAGACTACAAGAGCCTCAAGAGCTTCTACGAAAAGGTCAAGGAAAGCGACCAGCAACAGGCATTGCTGAAGCAGGTAGCCCATGTGGCTTCGAACTAACGTGTACGCAGGAAGGATAGCTCGCCTGGGCTCGCTCGCGGCGGCGCTTCTGATGTTGGCGGCGAGCTGTTTCGCCAACGCTCCCGACTGGGTAACACAAGCCGCGGCGAAGGAACCGGGTAAGTATTCGGCGGAGGTAGCTGCGGTAGTGTTACTCGACGATACGACCATGGTCGTGACCGGGCCCGGGCAGGCGGACATTACGAATCGCCGGGTAGTACGCATCCTGAGGCCGAAAGGAAGGGACGAAGCGAAGCTGGGAGTTTATCTCTCCGGCGGCGAGAAACTACAGTCGCTGCACGCCTGGAGTATCGACTCTGCCGGCAGGCAATACGAGGTAAAAGAAAAAGAGTTTTCCGACGTCAGCCCGTTCTACGGGGAGATGTATAGCGATGTGCACTTCCGGGTGGCCGAGGCACCGGCGGGCAATCCCGGAAGCGTGATTGCCTTCGAGTATTCCATCAGAAGAAAGCTGTGGATGAATCAGTGGGCCTGGTCGTTTCAGGAAGATATTCCGGTCGATGAGGCGCGATTCACCGTACAGTTGCCGGGCGGTTGGGAATATAAGGATAGCTGGGCAAACTACTCGCCGGAGAAAGCTGCGCCGGCGGGCACAAATCGTTGGCAATGGCATTGTCAGAACGTCGCTGGTATCCCGGACGAGAAACAGGGTCCAAACCGAAGAGCGCTCGCCGGACGGATGGAGATCGCCTTTTTCGAGCCGGGAGCCGCTTCCAACATGGCCTCCTGGAGTGCCATTGGTGATTGGTATTTCAAACTTACCTCAGGCCGCCGCGACACCACACCGGACTTATCGGCCAAGGCGCAGCAGATCACTGCCGGCGCTGACACGTTCGATGGCAAGATTCGCGCACTGACAACATTCCTGCAAACCGATGTACGCTACGTGGCGATCGAGATTGGCATCGGCGGTTACCAGCCGCACCCGGCGACGGACGTTTATCGTCTTCGCTATGGCGACTGCAAAGACAAAGCAACGCTGCTGAGCGCAATGCTGAAAGACGTCGGCATCGACTCCGACTATGTGCTGGTGAACACGCATCATGGCGTAATCAAGCCTGAGGCTCCGTCAACCGGGTTTAATCACGCCATCCTGGCGATCGTGCTGCCGTCGAACACGCCCGCCGGGAAGTACCGCAGCGTGGTCAAGTCGAAGTCCGGCACGCAGTACCTGATCTTCGATCCAACCGACGAATACACGCCGGTCGGCGAACTCAGGACCCAACTACAGGACAACTATGCCTTGCTGGTCACCTCGGCAGGCGGGGAGTTGATTCACTTGCCCTTGCTGTCTCCCGACAGCAATCGGCTGGTGCGGGAAGGGAAGTTCACGCTGCAAGCGGATGGTTCGCTCTCGGGCAGTATCGCAGAGCGGCTTACGGGTACCCACGCTTCGCGGCAGCGCAGCCTGCTGGTGACCAGGAACGAAAGTGAACGCAAAAAAAGCCTGGACGAATGGCTGGGCTCTTCGCTCAAGAACGTAAGCGTGCAGCAACTCAGTTTCGCCGACCTTGATGCTCGACAAAAAGATCTCACCATGAATTTTCAGATGAGCACCACGGGATACGCCCAGCGCAGTGGCGGATTAGTGCTGGTTCGCACCCGCGTGCTGGGCGAGAAGGGACTTGATCTGGACTGGGCTAAGCGCAAGCTTCCGGTGCAACTGGCCGGCCCCACGAGCGAGACTGATACCTTCGAAATCACTTTGCCGGCCGGCTACTCCGTCGACGATCTTCCTGACGAGAAATCGATCGACGTAGGTTTCGCAAGCTACAAGAGCAAAATCGAGGCTAAGGGCTCCGCCGTGCGATACTCGCGCGAATACGTGGTGAAGGAGCCTTATGTCGGAACCGACAAGTTGGCCGATCTTCACAAACTCGAGAGCGCCATTTATGAGGATGAGTCGGCGACCGTGGTGTTGAAGAAAACACAATAGAGATCGAATAGCCCACATTGCCGTCAGTTGGTTGAGTCTGTTGATTCGACAAAAAAAGTTCGGGCCACGTGACTAGGGTTGCAGGCTATAGCTGTCGCCTAGCTTTCCCGCAGCCTGCAAATGTTTTCGGGCTCGCACCAGCTCAGCGATTTGGCGGATGTGCCCCAGATCGTGCATGGTCCACTCATGCAGCATTTGCTGCAGAGTTATCTCGCCAGCCTGGTGGTGACGCGCGCGGCGTTCCCCGACGCTTCGCGGCAAGCGCCGCAGATACTTCAGGTTCGTCTCGCGCTGCTTCGCAAAATGGTCGAAGGCGGCTTTGCCGTCGGCATTGCGGTACAGCTCCAGATACATTTGCGCGTCATCAGGGGCAAACTCCGGCAGGTCCTCTCCCAGGAAGCGGTCGACGCGGGCGCGATAGCAGTGGTCCTCGGAATGGGAAAGATGGGCGAGCACTTCCGCTACGGAAAAGCGGTCGGGCGCGGGCTTCCAGTCAGTATCTTCGACCGACAGCGCGCACAACAATCCGCGCAGGATCGCAGGGGTCGCGGCCAACTGATCGAGGCAGTCTAATCGCAATTCTTGCGTCATGCGATTCATCCTACGATGCGCGCCGCGGTGTCGACATAAGCATCAGGCCGCGAGATGTTTTCTCATACCTGATGCCTGACGCCTATATCCCACCCCGCCAAAGAAGGCGGGATGGGGCACGCGGATATCCCATCGTTGCCGAACGACGGCCAAGATGCGGCGCCCGCTGAGGATGTCATTCGACGCCGCGAACGCTCCATCTTTACTTGACGCCGAAATCGAAATTCAGCGCGCCCTTTTCGTTAATGAGGTATTGTCCGGCGGGCAGCGGCTGCTTGGGTGTCGCCTCGAAGCTGGTGTTGGAGGTCCGGGTCACTGCCAGCTCGATCGAGTTCTTCGCCGGTATCATGGCCCCGGTGTTGTATCGGTCGGAGCGCGTCAACTCGATTTGACGGTTGCCGTCCTTCACCTCGAGAGAACCGATGATCACTTCCGGTTTCTCGTTGATGGTGAGGTTGAAACAGAACTTCGGCTGTGTTCCCAGCGTGATGGGCGCCTCGGTACCCTTATAGCGCTCAATCAAGGTGTTGCCGCCGGAAGGATTGAGAGGCCGCTTCATGGCTTCTTTGAACGAGAAGTCACGTTTCGCATGCATATCTTCGACTAGCGTCAGTGGCTTCCATGAAGTGCCATCCCAATAATTCGCCATGGAAGTCGGCGGACATGTGGAACCGCTCGCTTGCGCGGTGGGCGTCAACCCAGCCGAGGCAGGCGGAACCGGAGGCGTACTTGGCGCACCGACGCCGCGAACGAAATTCAGCGGCATGGGCATGCCCTGGCTCCAGGTGCCGGTGAGCGAGTTTCCATCGGCACTGATGAATCCGACCCACGATCCCTGGACGTTGGGAACGTTGAAGCTCAGACTCTTTCCGTTCACCCGGATGTCCGTACACGGGAGGCCCATCAGGCGGGCCGCAGGGTTGTCGGCGGTCCCGCTTACGGTTCCGTCGGCGGCTACGGACAGATGCAATAGGACGGGCATTCCAGAGAGCGTTCCGGAGTAATCGCCCGCCAGGCCAGCTGGAGCCTGAGCGTTTGCGGAAGAATATAGCAACACCAGCAGCAGAGTTATCAGCACTCCGTGTTTCATCGAGGCGGGATTTTAGCATGGTTTTCAGCGGAGGGATGAAGATCCGTGATCGCTCGCAACGCAACCTCGGGTCAGCTTCGAGCGGCGCATGTCCCACCCCGCCAAAGGAAGGCGGGATGGCGCACCCAAATGTGATGCCAACGACCTACTTAGCCGTCCACGCCCCGTTCACGAAATTGGTGTAGTCCTTGTGCATTTTGTCGTGCGCGGTCTGGTCGAGGTACACCATGTGTCCTGACGCGTAGTAGGCGAACGAGATGTTCTTGTGTATCTCCGGCGTGACGTTGAGCTGGTTCATGGTGTATTGCGCTGCCAGGAACGGCGTCGCCATGTCGTAGTCGCCCTCCATGACGAGGACCTTGAGGTAGGGTTCCTTGATCATGGCCGAGCGCAGCGCGCTGGCCACGTCAGCGTAGCCCATCTCGAAGCCGCCTCCGGGGAAATTTGCATTGGGGCGCGCCCAATTCCAGGTGAATACGCCGGGGCCAAGCTCGCGGGCCGAGGTGTAGTAGGGCATGTCGACCTTGTAGTTGAGGTCGCGGCGAATGTAGTCGTTGAAGACCGCGGTGAATGGGCCCTGCGTAGCGGCCGAGGTCGGATCGAAACGGTTATTTTCGAGCGCGCCGTTAGGAGCGGGGCTGGTGTAGCGGCCATCGAGACGACCGACGGTCTTTTGCTGGTCGGCCAGTAGCCACTGCATGAAGGTGCGGACGTCGATGCGCATGTTGGCCATCTGCACCACGTTGCGCGGCAACCCGGTGTACTCGGCAATCTTGTCGATCATGGCGGAGCGCTCCTCAGGGCTGAGCGAGTCGCCTTTGTTTAGCGCCGGCCAGTACTGGTTCATGGCAAAGTCGCTGGCCTCCTGGCGCGTCTTATTCATGTCGCCCGAAAGGTTAGGCCCGAGCTTGTGATGATAGCCGGCGATCATGGTCATGGTCGGCAGGATGAGCGGATAGGGCACATCGTTGGTGGGAGCAAATTCCAGACTTTCGAAATTCAGCACCATCGAAAGCAAACAAATGCCGTTAAAGTTGATGCCCTTGTCGGCGAGGTATCCGGCGATGCCCGCCGAACGCGTGGTGCCGTAGCTTTCGCCCAGCAGGTAGAGCGGCGATGACCAGCGCTCATAGCGCGAGATATACATGCGAATGAATTCGCCGAACGATTCGATGTCGCCCTGCAATCCCCAAAACTTCTTTGCCTGCTGCATATCGGCAGGACGGCTGTAGCCGGTGCCGATGGCGTCGATCATCACGATGTCGGTGGCGTCGAGCGGCGTGTCAGGATTGTCGTGCAGGCGGTACGGCGCTTCGGGCATCCAGCCTTCGGGCTGAAGCACGACAGTGCGCGGGCCGAGGGCTCCCATGTGCAGCCAGATGGAAGCCGACCCGGGTCCGCCATTGTAAGAGAAGGTCAGCGGACGCTTGGCGGGGTCGGCGCCATCAAGGGTGTAGGCGACGAAGAACATTTCGGCATCGATCTTGCCGGTCGTGTCCTTGATGGGCATGCGTCCGGCGGTCGCGGTGTAGCGCAAGGTGCGGCCGTTGACGGTGATGGTGTGATGTGTCTGGACGGGCGCAACTTCTTTCATGTCCCAGTGATAGTTGGCGGCTGAGCCGCCGCCGGCGCGCTCGCCTTCGGGCGCGGCAGGGGCGGTGGCTTCGCGACGCTGCTGTTCCTGCTGCTCACGCTCCGGGCTGGGCGCCTGCGGCGGCGAGGTTGGCGGCGTAGCTTCTGTGGCGCTCGGTTGCGTGGAAGGGTTCGGATTCTGGGCGCGTTGGCGAGGCGATTCGGGCTGCTGGGCGACAGCAACAGTCGCCAGAACGATGACTAGCGACGCCACTAGGGAAAGAGTCTTTTTCATGATGCTGAGTTCCTCGAATGGTGCGGTTGGAGGGCGATGAATGGAAGCTGCCGAAAGAGTGGGCGCTGCTGCACACAATGCATTGCGGTTGTCGATGATAAACCGTGAGGAATGTTAAAGGGAAATGACAGGGTCGGCTTCCACCGTTTCGCCTAGTAGCAGCTAGCAATTAGCAGCTGATTGGTAAGAGCCCACAGGCTTAGAACACACCGCAGCGGTTTCAGTCCCCACCCCGCCAAAAGCAGGCGGAATGGGGCACCCAAAGCTTTCACTTTACGGCGACAACACCTGGCTCATGAATGTTTCTGCCAGTTCGCCGATGCCGGAGCAACTGTGTTCGCTGGGGCCGGCAACGTTCAGGGTCTGGATGCCGTGCGCGTCGATCCACTCGCGAACGCGGCGAGCGTCGACAAGATCGCCGGGGTCGGCGACGAAGATGGGCTTGCCATATCGCGTGGCGCAGTCGGCGGTGAAGCGTGTACCCGGGTCAGCGTCGGAGACCGGTCCGAGGCAGAGCACCAGCGTTCCGTCGGAGTCGCGAACGTTCCACTCGGTGCGCTGCGAGCGGGGAATATCGGGCGCGTCGGGGCTGCGGTCGTCGGGCGTTTCTTTCAGAGGGAAGTTGGCGGGAATGAGTCCGCCTTCGCAGACACGTCCGGGTGGACACCAGCCTCCGATGGCGATGCCGAGCGAAGTCGCGGCGCAAAGTGCAGCTTGATCGACGCCAGTCTGGCCTCCAGAGATTACGCGAGTGAGCATGGAAGAAGATCAGCCTTTGGCTCTTGGCTTTGGGTTCTTTGCAAGACTCGCACATTGCAGTTTCGATTCCAACAGTGAACGCAGAAAAACAAGCAGGCAAAACATTAAGAGGTCAGATGCCAAGCTTTCTCGAGTCCCATCGCGCTGCTCTCCCCTCCTCTCGCCAAAGAAGCGATAAGGATGGAGCACCGCACGTGGCAGTGGCGATGACCTGCAGGTCCCTCGACTCCTCGCTGCCGCTCGTCGCTCGGGATGACACCCAAGAATGAAAAGAGCCGCGGCAAAAAAAGGCCGGCATCTTGGTGGTGCCGGCTAGGAGGAAACGTGATTTTTCGTTCTTTGTACTAAGCGCGCGGGACGGGTGTGCGTTCCCATTGGTCCGCTCGTCTTGTTGAAGGAGAAGTGTGCGTGCTCCCCCCTCAATAATCTCGATGCTTCCACCTCCGGTCAGGTTGCGACATTCGAGAGCTGCATTACGACAGCAGAACTCCCGCCCACCGAAGTTGCGCTTCGGACTGCACCGTATCTATCGGCAAAGGCACAGCTTCTCTTGAGCGTAAGATGACACTGGCCCGATTTGTTGTTAGGCTCGAAGGTCGCTTCGCCTATGCCATTAGAACGCTTACAGAAGATTATTGCCGCTGCCGGAATCGCCTCGCGCCGCAAAGCCGAAGAGCTCATCACCGGCGGATTGGTGTCGGTCAATGGCCAGGTCGTGACCGAGTTAGGGACGAAGGCCGATCCCGCAACCGACCGCATCAAGGTAGCGGGAAAGGCGCTGCAGGGCCCGGAGCGCCACGTCTACCTGCTGCTACACAAGCCCAAGGGATACGTCACCACGGTGAGCGATCCCGAAAAAAGGCCGACGGTGATGGATCTGGTGCGAGTTGTGGGAGCGCGGCTCTATCCCGTTGGTCGCCTCGACTACCTGAGTGAAGGCTTGCTGCTGCTGACCAACGATGGCGCACTGGCGCAGAAGCTCACGCATGCTTCGTCGCATGTGCCGAAAACATATCTGGTAAAGGTCAGCGGCAAGCCGACCGAAGATGAGATCAAGAAGCTGCGGGTTGGGGTGTTCCTTCCTGCCGAGACCAAGCCGCTGAAGACGCGCGAAGGCAACGAGCAGCGGCGACGTTCGCAGGCGGTGCGCACCGGGCCGGTGCAGATTGAGTTGCTGCGCGACGCGGCCAATCCCTGGTACGAGATCACCTTGATCGAGGGGCGCAACCGGCAAATCCGGCGGATGTTCGAGCAGATTGGCCATCACGTCGAGAAGATCAAGCGCGTGCGCTATGGGCCGCTCCAGCTCGACGTCGAGGTAGGGCAGTTTCGGCATCTAACCAGCAGTGAGGTTGCGCAACTAAAGGGCGCCACTCAGGGGTCGAAGCCAGGTCGTAAACCGCAGCGCACTGCTGCCCGGTTGACGGCGAATCGCGGACACGATAAGAAAGTGAGCAGGCCCGCAAGAAAGCAGGAAACCGGAGCCCCCCACCCCGCCAAAAGAAGGCGGAACGGGGCACCCGGCAAGGGCGACCACTGACGAGCCCCAACCGCCAAAGAACGCGGAATGGGGCGTCCGGCCCGGGTCCCTGCATCCTCGCAACGGAAGTGCAAGGGGTAGAATGACGAAATTTAAATCGCTGGTGCCGGCGCACCTGGATGCGCTGCCCAGCTATAAGCCGGGCAAACCGGTCCGGCAGGCAGAACTGGAGAGCGGAGTGACCTGCATCAAGATGGCGTCGAACGAAAACCCTTTCGGGCCATCGCCGCTTGCCATCGAGGCCGTTCGACGCGCTGCTGCGGACCTGCACGTTTATCCCGACAACGATTTGATCGAACTGCGCGGTGCGTTGGCCGAGATCAACAACGTGCAGTCCGAGCAGGTAATGGTCACGTCGGGGTCAACGTCGTTTCTCGATTTGATTGCGCGCACGCTACTGGCTCCCGGGCTGAACGCCATCACCAGCAAGCACTCGTTTATTGTTTATCCGCTGGTGACCCGCGCGGCAGGAGCGCGGCTGATTGAGGTACCGACGCGCAATCATCATTTCGATCTTGACGCCATCGCCGCCGCGGTAAACAGCGAGACCCGCGTGGTGTATCTGGCGAATCCCAATAACCCGACCGGAACTTTGCTGGAGGCGCGCGAGATTGATCGCTTTCTGGATCGCATGCCGGACCACGTGATTACTGTGCTCGACGAGGCCTATTACGATTACGCCAACCATTTCGCTACGCAGCGCGGAATGGACTACTCGCACGCGCTAGATTACGTTCGCGACGGGCGACGCGTGGTCGTATTGCGCACGTTCTCCAAGGCGCACGGACTGGCCGGACTGCGCGTGGGCTATGGCTTTGGACCGGCGGAGTTGCTGGGCTACTTCCATCGGCTGAAGCCGCCGTTTATGGTATCTGCCCTGGGCGAAATCGCGGCCCTGGCGGCGCTGGCTGATGTCGAGCACATCGCGAAATCCGTGCGCTCGAACGCGACCGAAGCCGAGCGACTGCGTCGTGAGCTATCAGCGCTGGGAATCTCCGTGGTGCCTACCTGGGCGAACTTCCTGTTCTGCGAGGTCGGTGACGACTGTGTCGCGCTGTGTCGACAATTGCAGGATGCCGGCGTCATCGTGCGCCACCTGGCAGGAGACTGGAATACGCACCACGCGTTTCGGGTGACGGTGGGCACGCCAGAGCAGAATGACAAGTTTCTGCACGCGATCAAGAAGGTAATGGCTAAAGTGCCGGCGTAGGACGAGCCGGCTGCTTCCGAACGGTACCACTCAGGGCGGCGCTCCGCCCTGCTAGACGGCTTCCCCTCGGTACTGGCGGAGATGTTAGACTGCACGCGTTCCTGCGTGCTCTCCATGACAACGATCACTGTATCGAAAGAAGATTACCTCAAGGCTATCGCCGAAGCTGAGGCCGAGGGCGAAACGGTCATTGCCGCTACGCTGGCGCACTGGCTCTCTGTCTCGCGGCCTGCCGTGACCTTTGCCCTGAAGCGCCTGACCAAGGACGCATTGGTAACCGTCAAGAGCAATGGGCAGGTGCGGCTCACCTCGCAGGGACGGCAGGTCGCCGAGCGGACGATTCTTCGCCACCACCTGATTGAACGCATGCTGTCTGAGATTTTCGGCATGCCATGGTACGCAGTACATGACGAGGCAGAACGACTGGAGCACGCTGTCTCGCCGGCCTTTGAGAAGAAGCTGATCGAGAGGCTGGGACACAAGGACACTTGTCCGCATGGGAACGGACTGGCATTTCGCAGCCTGTCGGAGCGCCGCAAAAAGGGACTGTGCCTGCTAACCGAGGCCGCGACGGGCTCGGAATACAGGGTCGCCAGCGTGTATGAGCGAGACCGCAAGTTGCTGGAGTTTTTCGAGAAAGAAGGAATCCGTCCCGGCGCCCGCCTGGGCGTGAAAAGTCAAAACTACGACGGCACCATCTCGCTGACGGCGGACAAGCGGCAGATTCGGCTGGGCGCGGCCGCGGCAGAGAAGATCTGGGTGACTAAAGCATAATTTCCGCCGAGTTGTTAACTACAATTAACAGTTCGTAGTGTATCCTAATTTCCAGGTAAGGCTTCGGACTGTCTGTGCCTTGGCCACTGAAATCCTGGAGGGATCCACACTGTGGCAACGAGCACCAAGGGCTTGCTGTGTCTCGGGCTGAGCTGCACTCTTCTCGCCGCGAGTGCCGTTTTGCTGCTGCCCACGCTTGCATGGGCACAGGGAGAAACCACCAGCGCCATCCTGGGGCAAGTCACAGACTCGAGTAACGCGGCCGTTCCGGGAGCCGCGGTGACCGTCATCAGCAGCGAGACCGGGCTGAAACGAACGGCAAAGACGGACGAGACGGGTCGCTTCAATTTTCCGCAACTCAAGCCGGGCGCGTATACCGTCAAAGCTGAAGCGCAGGGATTCGAGCCGCAGCAGGCCGACAATGTTGTCTCCGCGTCTGGGACAGAAGCAGACCGTCCATCTCACGCTCCGAGTGGCGCATTCAACGCAGACTGTAGAGGTCAGCTCGGAAGCGGCGATTATCAATACCAGCAACCCAAATACCTCTACGACGCTGAATGCACCGGCGTTGGAAAATCTTCCCAATCCGGGTGGGGACATGACCTACCCATTGCAGTTCGCAGCCTGGCGCGCTGATCAACACCGCCGGCAGTGGCAACGATTTCGTCGGCGGCACCAACGGTTATGGAAATGTGGAATTCAATGGGCTGCCCGCCCTGTCGAACGGGTATATCGTCGACGGGTTGGAGACGAATGACCCGCTCACCAACCTGAACAGCGGACTCGCCACCAATCTGGTGCTCGGCCTGAATTCAGTCTCGGAGGTGACCGTCAATACGCTGTCGTATTCCGTCGATCAGGGGCGCTACGGAGCATCGCAAGTCAACTATGTCACCAAGTCAGGCACTAACCAGTTTCACGGGAATCTGTATGAACTGTGGAACGGCGCGATCCTCAATGCGGCCGATTACTTTACCAACGCCACCTCGGGAAATCACAAGCCAGGTTCGGTGGTGAACCACTTCGGGGGGAGTCTGGGCGGCCCCATCGTCCACAACAAAGTGTTCTTTTTCTTCGACGGCGAGTGGGTACGGATCGCATTGCCTATCTTCACGACCGTAACTGTACCCAGCGCAGCCTTCCAGCAGTATGTTTTGCAGCAGCTTCCTCTCGGCGGCACCGATTCCGTGACCGGCTCCCACTATGCGCCTGCTCCGCAGATGGTGCCGTTCTATCAAAAGATGTTTTCGCTATACGGAAACACCAATGGCACGCCGCTGGCTGTTCTGGGATGTCCGTTCAATGCGGACGGCAGCCAGGCTCCGGGCACTCCTGCAAACGGGGATGGCTGTGCGAATCGGAGAGGAGTCTCGCACTCAAGCGATGATCACGAACAGGTGCAGACGGCCCGCGTCGACTACAACATCGGCGTCAACGACAGCGCGTGGTTTCGTTTTCAGGCGGACACTGGGCTGCAGGCGGCCTACACCGACCCAATCAATCCGCTGTTCAATGCGATTTCGTCGCAGCCGTTGTATTCCTTCGCCGCGGGATACACGCATGTGTTCTCGCAGAACTTGGTGAATTACTTCAATCCGGCGTTCTCCTGGTATGAGAGCCTGTTCGCGCCCAGCGACTTCCAGAAGACGCTCGCGGCATTCCCCATCGTGCTCCAGGGCAGCGGAGCAAATGCCCCGTTCACCGCGATTGGAGGCCTCGATAACACGTGGCTCCAGGGGAGGCGAGCATCGCGGTTCTTCATCAACGACAATCTCGCCTGGAGCCATGGCGCGCACGAGCTGAGGTTCGGCACGAACTCTCGGATCTTTCGCCTGAATGATTATGATTTCGGGCAGGGCACAGTGCCAACGGTCGCCTACACGACGTTGCCGCAATTCATCTACGGCGTGGCATCGACCGCCAGCAAGACATTTCCCACGTCGCCAAACGAACCTTTCAATTTTCTCAATCTGGATTTCTATGCCCAGGACACCTGGAGAGTCACGCCCAAGCTGACCTGGACGTTTGGTCTACGGGACACGTACAACTCCAATCCGCTGAATCCGCATGATCAGGTTGCGCGTCTTGACAGGGTCGTTCTATTCCATCTCGCACGACGTGAATCAGCCGTTGAGCGAGGCTATCCAAACTGGTCTGGGAAATCTCTTCGCCTCGACACCACTGGCAATTCTGCAACCCAGAACTGCCATCGCGTTGCAGCTCGAGCCCAAGACCGATTCTGCGGACGGGATTCGGTATCTTCAGCGATATCTTGCCGGGAAGTGTCGCCGACCTGATCGGAGTGAATCCGCCTTATGTTCAGACTTTCCAGGGTGGTCTGCTGGGAACCGTGGGCGGCACGGCCATCGCACCCGGAGTGCCCAACAGCGCAGTCGATGCCACCATCGCAGCGAATCAGCGATTTAATGCAGGCTTCCCGCAGGGCCAGCTTTCCTGCGCCTCTCCGCTGGCGAATCCGGCTACCTGTCTGCCCCCAGTCGCGATCACGGCTGTCCCCGATGGCAAGCTCCACGCGCCATATTTCATGGAGTGGAGTTTGGGGGTCGAGCATCAATTCGGAAACACGGGCAGCGTGCAGGCGCAATACGTAGGCACCCGCGCCGTCGATCAACCCTACCTGACGCAGGTCAACGGATATCAGACTGTCTGTCCCGGGATGTTTTGCGCCATTTCCCTATGGGCAGCCGACCGACCCGAGATTCGGAGCGGTGACACAGCTTTCCACCGGAGCCAGCAGCAACTACAGCGGCCTTCAGTTGACCGCCATGAAGCGCATGGGGCACGGCCTGCAAGGGCAGGTGAACTACACATGGAGCCATTGTCTCGATACCGTCTCGAATGGCGGCTTCCTGCAGTTCTCCGCCGGAGGCATTCTGTCTCCTCTGCCGGGAGAGCTGGGTCGCGATTACGGATCGTGCGACTACGACATCCGGCATAACCTCAATGCGCAGTATGTGTACGAGCTGCCGATCAAAGTGAAGAGTGGTGAGTTGGGGCTTGCGTTGAACGGCTGGCAGGTGTCTGGGAGCGTGTTCTGGCACAGCGGAGTGCCATTCTCGGTGTTGAGTACGCCCTACGCAGCAGACGGGAACGGCATCGTGCAAGGCAGCGGACCGCAATTCGCAAGCCTCGTACCCGGAGTCGATCCCTACTGCCGCAACTGCGATATTCCCGGAGTTACGCAACCCGGAACGATCCAGTGGCTTAATCCGAACGCGTTTGTGTCGGCCGTGGATCCGGCTACAGGAACTTGCAACGGTGGCAATTCCGCGCAAAACTGTCAATTCGGGAATCTCGCTCGCAACGCTCTGCGCGGCCCTGACTTCTTCTGGAGCGACTTCTACATTACCAAGTGGTTCCCGCTGAGCGAGCGGGTGAAGCTGCGATTCGACGCCCAGTTCTTCAACGTCTTCAATCATCCCAACTTCGGCCTCCCGAGCATCGTGCTCGCCGGTATTCCGGGAAAACCCTCTACGCAAACAGGATTCGGTGCTTTGACGTACACCACATCGCCACCCACCGGGTTGCTCGGCGTTGGATTGGGAGGCGACAGCAGTCCCCGCATGATAGCTTTCCAGGCCCGAATACAGTTTTGAAGCCGCATGGAAGAAAGGCCGCTGTTCGCTGGGGGCAAACCGTCGGTGGTGAACCTCACGGACAAGGTAGCTCTCTACAACTTCCTTTCCAGTTTTTCCGGGACGCACTTTATCGCGCCGAGAACGATCCAGGGAGAAATGACTTTTCATTTCCAGGGAATCGGACCTGTCGCCGACCATCTAGGCCCGTGTTCGCGTCTTCTCCATCTGCGTGAAGTCCTCCAGCATTGGCAGGCGGGCGGCGCCGTAGAGTCCGGCATCGCTGCCCAACAGCGCGCGGGTGATGATGGTGCTCTGCGCGAAGTCTTTCTGCTCGGGCGAGGTCAGGGAGTAGATCGACGAGCGGAACTTCATCTCCTTGAACATGGCCGGGGCGAAGGCGTCCCAGGCACTCGCCACGCCTCCGCCGATGACGTACATCGGCAGGTTGAGCGCGTTCACCATGCCGCCGATGCCGATACCTAGCGCGCGTCCCACAGCTTCGAAGATGCGCTTGGCCGACGCGTCACCCTGCACCGCAAGGTTGTAGATGGAGCGCGAGGTGAACTGCACCGGGTCGTGGCTGAGGCATTCGAGCTCTTCGGAGCCTTCCTTTCGCTCGATGACCTCGCGCGCGATGCGCACTACAGCGGTCGCCGAGGCGTACTGCTCCAGGCAGCCGCGGCTGCCGCAGCCGCAGGGATGGCCGTCGGGAAAGATGTTGAAGTGGCCAAGTTCGGCAGCCATGCCGGTCATGCCGTGCCACAGGCGACCGTTCAGCAGGATGCCGCCGCCGACGCCGGTGCCCAGCGTATACATGGCCATGTGCTCGACCTGACGACCCGGCGCCCAGCCACTTTTCGCCCATGGCGGCGACGTTGGCGTCGTTCTCCAGGATGACGTGGGTTCCGAGTTGCTTCTCGATGACCTCGCGCACGGGAAAGTTTGTCCAGTCGGCAAGATTGGGCGAGCGCATAACCCTGCCGGTGGCCATATCGATGAAGCCGGGCACGCCGATGCCGATGCCGGACAGGGTGCGTGCGTCCTTGTATTTCGCGCGCGCCTGTTCGATGGCGTCGCACATATCGCGAATGACGAAATCGCGACCGCGGCTGACCTCGGTGCCGAGCGTCAGCTTCTCCAGCAGCTTGCCGTTGTCGTCGACTGCGGCGATGCGCAGGTTGGTTCCACCCAGATCTACACCGATGGCGAATGTTTGCATGGAGAGCCTCCTATATGAGTCGATCCGCGCCCGATAAGTGGCCATCGGGAGAGCTCCGCGTCAGGGCTCGACTTCCAGTCGTGCCGATTCGCGCGTCTTAAATGTGTTGTCATCCCGAGACGACTTCGGTCGTCGAGGGACCTGCTGTTTGTGTCGTCCCTGAAGGGACTCCGAATTCTTGAACGCTGCTTTTCGGCACGACCTGAGGTCGTGCCCTGACGCGAATCTTCGCAACACCTGGCCCGTGCCCTACGCCAATCTTCGCGAGCCTCGGGTCCACCCACAGCGAACCTTACCGCTGACACTTCGGGCAGTAATGACTGCTGCGGCCAGCTATAACAACCCGCCTGATTGGAGTTTCGCATACCAGGCACGGTTCGCCCTCGCGGCCGTAAACCCGATGCTGAAGCTGGAAAAATCCTTCCTTACCGTCGGCATCCACGTAATCGCTGACCGACGACCCGCCCAATGCGATGGCCTCCTTCAGCACCTCCTTCAGCGCGGCGTGCAGCTTGCCGAGTTGCTCACGTGTAAGCGAAGCTGCGCTCCGCCGCGGACGAATGCCGGCGCGGAACAACGATTCGTCGGCGTAGATATTTCCAACGCCGCTCAGCAACTTCTGATTCAGCAGCGCGCTCTTGATGGGCGTCTTGCGCTTGCGAAAGAGCTCGACGAAACGATCCACCTGCGAGTCTAGCGGTTCGTCGCCCGGAGCAGCGAAGCCGGCGGCGGCCTTCGCATCCAGACGAACCACCGCCAAGCGGCCAAAGCGCCGCGGATCGACGAAGCGTAGCTCGCGCCCGGACTTCAGCTTGAGCACAGCGTGGGTGTGCTTCAACAGTTCGTCCTCAGGCTGCGCTACTTGCATGCGGCCGGTCATGCCGAGATGCACGATCCATTGCCCGTGCGGCACCGGCTTGCCCTGGCGGTTGCGAGGAGTATGCTCCAGGTCGAAGACGATGTGCTTGCCCACGCGGCGAACCTTTGCGATCCGCGAACGCTCGAGTATGGCGACGATCTCTTTCGCGGATGACTTGAGCGGCTCGGGCTTCTCGCCCAGCCAGACCGACTCAATCACGTCGCCGGCGACGCGATGGTCGAGCCCACGCGCAACCGTTTCAACTTCGGGAAGCTCAGGCATGAGGCAGCAGCGCCCCCAGGGCAGAGTGACAGCCGGGTGAGCAGACCGTCAGAAGCGCATGCGGCTGTCGGTAGTAAGGCCCTCTGTTAAATCTCGTTAAACAAAAACTCATGGTAGTTTCATTTGACCTTACGGCTGCTATCATGCGCAATTAAGGTTTTCTAGGATTCAGACGTCAGGCTTCGAACTTCAAGGTAAGAGGATATCAGTGGCCACTACTCCCAGCGGGCAGCGCTTATTAACGATTGAACATACTGTCGCCGAAGACGGCACACCGACTTTGGTTTGCAAGGGAAGAATCAATCTTGAGAGCGCGAACGCCCTCCGGGATCAGGTGAAGAGCCTTGCGCGCACTCACGGCGTCGTGCTCGCGGACCTGAGCGGCGTTGACGCGGTAGACAGCGCCGGGCTGGGAAGCATCCTTGGCACCTACGTTTCGGCCAAGGGCGACGGTTGTGAACTGGTGCTGATCAATGTTCATCCGCGCGTGAAAGACCTGCTGAACATTACCAAGCTGACATCGGTGCTCTCGATACAGTAAAGTACGTCTGCGGAGGCCCCCCTTTTCGGCACGTCCACATTCCTGGGCAGCTGTGGTTGGCTGCGTCCTCGGAGGCGATCATAAAATCATCGTTGCCAACGTGTTGAATTGGCGCTTCGATGTATTTGCTCCCGACGCCGCGACTGGCAAGATGAGCAGCTACGTTCCTTCCAAGCGAATGTTCAGGGCTTCGGTGCCCAGCTCCGGCTGGTCGACCCGGCAGTCCGACATACCTATGCCCAAGTAGGGTGCCGAAGGCGGAGAGTAGGGTGGTCGGCCGATACCTTTGCATGGGGTGTACATCAGCCTGTAAAATCAGTAGTTACACACTCCGTCTTTCCTGAACTTCCCGGTAATTCAGCGCCCCGTTCAAGAACAGACAGGCGAGTTGTGTGCGAATCCGAGCGGCCGGTCTGCAACATTCGTGAGCATCCGGCTGCGCGTGGAGCAGCCATTTGAAACCAGGCAAGACAGCCGTTGTTGTCGGAGCTCAGTGGGGCGATGAGGGCAAAGGCAAAATCGTTGACGTTCTCTCCGAGCGCTTCAAGGTAGTCGCGCGCTATTCCGGTGGACACAACGCTGGGCACACCGTAACTATTCACGGCCAGAAGTTCATTCTGCAGCTCATTCCCTGCGGAGTGCTGCGCCAGGGCTGTCGCGGCGTCATCGGCAACGGCGTGGTGCTCGATCCCTTCGCCTTCATGCGCGAGGTTGACGCGCTGCGCGCACAGGGCGTGAATGTCGATGGCAATCTGTTCGTCAGCAATCGGGCGCACGTTATTCTGCCCTACCACCGCATGATCGAACTGGCGGCGGAGAACGCTCCCGGTCGCGTTAGGATTGGCACAACGTCGCGCGGTATTGGTCCCACCTACGAGGACAAGATGGCGCGCAGCGGTTTGCGCGTGCAAGACCTGCTCGACAAGGCGCTGCTCAAGAAGCACATTGAGAACGCCTGCCAGGAGAAGAACACCATTGTGCACGCACTGTTCAACGCCGAGCCGCTCGACCCGGACAAGATGTACACCGAGTACGCGGAGATTGCCGATCGCGTCGCTCCGTTCGTGACCGACACCTGTCAGTTGCTGAACAAAGCAATTGCCCACGGCGAGCCGGTGATGTTCGAGGGCGCGCAGGGCACCATGCTTGATATCGACCACGGCACCTATCCCTTCGTAACCTCGTCGAGCGCGACCTCAGGAGGAGCATCGACCGGTACAGGCGTGCCGCCGACGTCGATCACGACCGTGATCGGCGTGACCAAGGCGTATTGCACGCGCGTGGGCGGTGGGCCATTCCCGACCGAGCTTCACGACGAGCTGGGCGAGGCAATTCGCCAGAAGGGCAATGAATTCGGCGCTGTGACCGGGCGGCCGCGACGCACTGGCTGGATCGATCTGCCGTTGCTGCGCTACTCCAACATGATCAACGGCACCAGCTGGCTGGTGGTAACCAAGCTTGACGTGCTGGATGAGCTGGCGGAGATTCCGGTGTGCGTCGGCTACAAAATTGACGGTCGCAAGACCGAGGAGATTCCGGCGCAGGCTGCGAGCTTCGACAAGATCGAGCCGATTTACACCACCATGCCGGGATGGAACACCAGCACCTTTGGCATCGATAGCCACGATCAACTGCCACAGAAGGCGAAGGAATATCTAACGTTCCTGGAGAAGGAAACGGGTGCCAAGATCGGCATCGTTTCCACCGGGCCCGATCGCGACCAGACGGCGTTCGATCCCGAGTTCGCGCAGGTGCTCGACGACATCAGCGGTAAGCAGTAGGAGACTCGCATGGTTGTTCTTGCCGTAGTTTGGGTCGCCCGACCGGGGCACGAAACCGAAGTGGCCGATGTCTTTCGCAAGCTAGAGGCCGAGTCACGCCGCGAGGCGGGCTGCCTAATGTACATTGTGCATCGGCAGAAAGATCAGCCCGCGCGCTTCTTCATCTACGAGCAGTACAAAGATGACGCAGCGCTACAGGCGCATCGCGATTCATTGCATTTTCAGGAGTACGCGGTGAAGGGGCTGGCAAACGTCGGGGAGCGGGTGATGGGGGAGTTGTATCTGCCGCTGACGGGGAACTAGGCATCCCGCACGGGTTGAGCACACAACTGCGATTCTATCGCAAGCTCCAAAGCTATCGGCCACTGGGAGACCGTGCCTCGGGGGAATCAGAAGGAACAAACTGGATTTGCACACATCCCCCTTTCTCCAGCTTCACTGATTCGGCGTTTTCATAGCTGAGCCAGTCCGTTACAAAACTTTTGCCCCCGCCGGTGACCTCGACCGAGTACTCACCCGCCGGAACAGTCAGATCGAATCTCCCATCATCGCGTGTTTGGGTTTCGAATTGCTCGCCGTCGTTCTTTCTCACGGCCAACACCTTCACGTTTACAGTGGGTGTCGTAGATTCGACCTTCCCAGTGATCAAACCGCCCCGCAGCGCGGAAATGCGCTGAATTTCCGTGAGTGCTTTTGCAACCTTCGAGACCTCGCCAGAATTGCCACAGCCATCAGCCGTCCACCAACCCCTTTCGTTCCGGTGGTCCACAAACAGCAAGTACCTGTGCCCTTGGGACACGTTGAACGTTAACCTGCCTGAGCTGTTCTCGTCCCAGAGCACAAACTCACTCGGTATGCTGCCGCGAAGTTTCTTATCGACCTGGAAAGTGTATAGGTGATAATCCTGATCGTCTTCCGGGCTGATGTGTTGAGATTTGACAAGATGCGCAATCACCACCGCGTCGCTTTGGGAGTATTCCGCGCGAACCAATCGCGGTTGAGGCATTTGGCAAAACCCGAAAGCGGCTTTGGAAACCGTAAATAAAGTCAACGTGGCAATCCAAAAGAAGCTGTGTTTCATTCGGCAAGCGGTCTCACAAAAAACAGGGGTTACGAACAGGCCATTTTTACTCACAAGCGCCTGCAATTTCACTCCAGCGCCTTGCGAATCGCCGCGCGCGCCAGGATGCGGGTGGAGTCGAGCATCGGCAAAGGCGAACTCGTGTCGTCGATGATTAGTGGGATTTCGGTGCAGCCGAGTACAACAGCGTCGCAGCCCTGATTGCTCATCTTGCCGATTACTTCGCGAAAATAGCTGCGTGAGTCATCGGTGAAGATACCGTTCACCAGCTCATCAAAAATGATGTCATCAATGCGCTTCCGCTCTTCGGCGTTGGGAACAACGTACTCGATGCCGGAGGCACTTAGCTTCTGCGGGTAGACCGTTCCTTCCATGGTGTACTTTGTGCCCGTTATACCGAGCTTGCGGAAGCCACGCTGCTTCGCCATGGTGGCAACTTCCTCGACAATGTGCAGCCAGGGCAGAGGAGAGTTCAGGGCGACAAGATCGAAGGAGTGGTGAATGGTGTTATCAGGGCAGATCAGGAAATCCGCGCCACAGGCCTTGAGCTTGTTGGCCGACGACAGCATGAGGTTGGCAACACCGCGCCAATCGCCAGCGTAGATGTAGTCCATGTAATCGGCGAGGCAATGGGTATGCATCGAGACTTCGGGATGGCGATGGCGGCCCATGATGGCGGGCGCCTCGTCGCAGATAGTGCGATAACAGAGCGCCGCGCCCTCGGCACTGCAAGCGACGATTCCGATGTGCTTCATGAAAATGCGAGAACCTCTGCCACGGATTTCACGGATCACAACGATTATCAGTCTCACGATCCGTGCTGTGGACGGCTATCCGCCATACCTCAATCCGATCCGCGTTCATCCGCGCAAATCCGCGGCTAGCTTTTCCTTTCCACAAACGATGCCCTAAACGAATTCTCCGCCAGCTGCCGCAGCTCGTCGTCGCTGAAGCCGAAGACCTGCTGCGCAATCTGGTATTCGCGGTTCAGCGTGGTGTGGAACATCTCAGGGTCATCGGTGTTCAGCGTGACCAGTACGCCGGCGTCGAAGAGCTTACGCACGGGATGTTGCTCAAGCGAAGTGCAGCAACCGGTGAGCACGTTGCTCGAGATGCAAATCTCGACTGGAATCTGCTGCTCGGCGAGGTAACGCACCAACTCGGGATCGTCGATGGCGTGCAGGCCATGCCCGATGCGGTCGGCTTTCAACTCGCGCAGCGCTCCCCAGATTGACTCAGGCCCGACGGTCTCCCCGGCGTGGACGGTGAGGCGCAAGCCGTTGTCACGCGCCAGTTGATAGACATCGCGGAACAGTTCGGGGCCAGCCCTACGCTCATCGCCGCCGAGTCCGATGCCGACCACGTTACGATCTCTGAGACGAATCGCTTCCTCAACCACTCGGCGGGCTTCGTCCACTCCGAAGTGCCGCGCGGCGTCGAAAATCCAGGAGACAGAAAGGCCGAAGTCGCGCTCGCCGCGCTCGCGTCCGCGCTCCAGGCCATCGAACAGCGGAGAGAATTTTCCCCCGCGCCAATGCACCACGCCGACCGAGACATAGACCTCGGCGTGGCGAACGTTCTGCGCGGCGAGCTTTTGCATCATGCGGTAGGTGACGAGCTCGTAGTCATCCGCGGTGCGTAGCCGCTCGGTCACCGCTTTGAAAGCGAGCAGAAATTTGGTGAAGCTGACGTATTCGTAAAGCTGCCGCGCTTCTTCCTCGCTGAAGACGCGTCCGCTGTCGGCGATGTTGGTGTAGCGGTTGTTGGTGGTCGAGAGCGGAGTCGGATGGCGGCGGCTCAACTCTGACAATGTGGCAGGATCGACCGTGCCTTCAAGGTGCAGGTGCAGCTCGGCCTTAGGGAGGGAACGGATAAAGTCGGTAGGAGGCGCAATCGTCATCAAAGGTGTTTGACGGGCGGAGCAGGCCCTCAGGCGTTCATTTCATTCATCTTTTATATCCTGTCATCCTGAGCCCGCCGTCGGGCGAAGGACCTGCTTTTGTGTCGTCCCTGAAGGGACTCGGGGCCGTTGTGCCTGCTCACCTAGCGCTGAAGCGCTGGGCTATCATCTGCCGCGCCTACGGGGCGGGTCTCTCGGCGAACGCACAAACTGCAGGTCCCTCGGCTGCGCTTCGCTCCGCTCGGGATGACACGAGTGAGGAGCACAGGTTGGCGCAGCTGAAGCTGCGCCCCTTCAGCTTCCCGCAATGTTTCCGTTTGACGGCCCGCAATTCCCCTCTAGTTTCTAGCAGCTCATTGGCTATCGCCACCTGGCAACGTGGCTTTGCTCTCTGTCGGGCAGAACTCGCTGTGGTGGCGGCTGTACAGCGTGTATACGGACAGGCCGATGATGAGCCATGCGAAGAAGCGCAACCACGTGAGGATCGGCAGGCCGGCCATCAGCAACACGCAGAACAGCACGCTCAGGATTGGCGCAGTAAGACCGCCGGGCGCGCGGAATCCGCGACGCCGCTCAGGCTGCTTGTAGCGCAGGATGATCACGCCGATCGATACCAGCACGAAGGCAAACAGCGTGCCGATGTTCGACAGGTCAGCCAGCGTACCGATGTCGAGGATGCCGCCCGGAATGCCTACCAGAAATCCGGCAATCCAGGTTGCGGTTGACGGCGTGCGGAACTTGGGATGCACGAAGCCAAACATCTTCGGCAGCAGTCCATCGCGCGACATGGCGAACCATACCCGCGCTTGCCCGAGCTGAAAAACCAGCAGCGACGAGATCATGCCCATCATGGCGCCGAAAAGCACAACCAGACGCGTCCAGTGCAGGGTGTGCGAGCCGGTCAGCTCCGTGAGCCGCTTCATGCTGTTGACCACCGGCGCGGCATCATCGACTAGCGTTGACCACTTCACGATGCCGGTAAGTACTACAGCCACGGCGATGTACAACACGGTGCAGACCACAAGCGTCGCGATGATGCCGATGGGCAAATCGCGTTGCGGATTCTTCGCCTCTTCCGCGGCGGTCGAGACCGAATCGAACCCGATGTAGGTGAAGAAGATGATCGAGCCGCCGGTGAGCACGCCCGACCATCCTTCAGGAATGAAGGGGTGATAGTTCGACGGGCGAATGAAGTGCGCGCCGACGAAAACGAACGCCAGGATGGCCGCGATCTTCAGCAGCACCATGATGTTGTTGGTCTCGGCTGATTCGCGAATGCCGCGCACCAGCACCACTGTCAGCAGCATCACGATGAGAAACGCTGGGAAGTTGAAGCCGAAGTGCCAGCCTGGGTTGTAGAGAACGTCGCCCTTAAGGTCGGTCATGCCGCTGGGCAGGTAAGCTGGCGAAATCCAGCGCAGCGCAGGGTGCCACCCGAACCAATCGAACGCGTCGACCAGGTGAGCAGCGAAGCCGACGCTGACCGCCATATTGCTGACGGCATATTCCAGAATGAGGTCCCAGCCGATGATCCAGGCGATCAACTCGCCCATGGTGGCGTAGGTGTAGGTGTAGGCGCTGCCGGCGATGGGGATCATCGAGGCCAGCTCGGCGTAGCACAGCGCGGTGAATCCGCAGACGATGGCGACGAGAACGAGTGACAGCGCGAGCGCCGGTCCAGCTCCGGGACGCCCCAGCGTCGCCGAATGATGAATGATGTAGTCGAGTAGCGGCGCGTTGAGGATGGACGAGGTATCGAACTTCTGCCCGGCGATGGCGGTGCCGATCACGGTAAAAATGCCGGAGCCGATGACCGCGCCGATTCCCAGCGCCGTGAGCGACCACGGGCCCAGCGTCTTTTTCAGCCGGTGTTCGGGCTCCTCCGATTCGGAGATCAGCTTGTCGATGGACTTGCAGCAGAACAGTTGGTTCGGCAGATCAGTGCTCCGGAACGCGGGGATGAATCAAGATTCAAACAGAACTGCTGACTGGGAGCAAGTTTGAAACTGGGCTTAAACGGATTGCCACCGATGAACACGGATGATTTGGGGGTTCTGAGCACCATCAGTCCGTAGTCTATCCGCGAGCATCCGTGCTAATCCTTGGTTAGATCTTCACTTTTCGTCCTTGTACACCACACCATCTTTCATCACGAACTTCACGCGCTCCAGCGTCGTCACGTCCTGCAACGGATTGCCGTCAACCGCAATGATATCGGCGAATTTGCCGGGCTCGAGCGTTCCAATTTTGTCGGACAAGCCGAGGAGATCGGCATCGTTGATCGTCGATGTTTGAATCGCGTGCAGCGGAGTCATGCCCAGTTGCACGTAGACGTTGAATTCATGCGCGTTGAGGCCGTGCGGATAGACGGCTGCGTCGGTGCCGAAACCGATCTTCACGCCCGCGTCGAAGGCTTTCTTCAGAGTCGCTTTGGAGCTCTGCGAAACCATCTCCATCTTGGGCTTCAAGAAGTCCGGCAGGTTGCCATGCTCGCGCTGCCAATCGACGAGGTACAGCGTTGGCACGAGATATGTGCCGTTCTTCTTGAGCGTGGCGATGGCTTCGTCGTTCATCAGGTGGCCGTGCTCGACGGAGTCAACGCCCGCGTTCGACGCCCAGATCACGCCTTGCGCTCCGTGGGCGTGAGCGGCGACCTTGCGACCGAGACGGTGGGCATCGGCGACGATGGCCTTCATCTCCTCCTCGGTGAACTGCGCCGCGTTGGGATCGTCCCCCTTGGAGAGCACGCCGCCGGTGGCGCAAATCTTGATGAGGTCCGCGCCATATTTGATGACTTCGCGCGTCTTGTGCTGCACGTTCTCCACGCCGTCAGCGACGCCCGGGTAGGTCGCGTGATACTCGTAGGGGAGCAAATCATTGTCGCAATGTCCACCGGTGATGCTCAACGGAGGTCCGCTGACCAGCATGCGCGGTCCCGGCACATCGCCGTCATTGATAGCGTCACGCAAGGCAACGTCGGCGTAATCGAAGTCGCCAACGTTGCGCACGGTGGTGAATCCCGCCTCGAGCGTGACCTTCGCATTGTGGGCGCCGATCAGAGCATGGCGTGGGCCAGAGATCGCCAGCATCGAATATCCGAAGCTGGGATTCAGCGTGAGGTGGGTATGCGCATCGATCAGGCCGGGCAAGACCGTCTTGTCGGAAAGATCAATGACCGTTGCCGATGCGTCGCCGCCGCTTGCGCCGATGCTGACAATCTTGCCGTTTTCGACGACGATCGTCTGGTTAGACAGCATCTTGCCGGTACGGACATCCAGCAGGTTTCCGGCGTGAATGACGGTGCGCGCGGAAGCAGGCGCGGCGTTTTGCGCGAAGGCGCCGCATGCGAACAGCGCGACGATACCCACAACGCGAAAAGTTTGTCTCATATAGCTACGTGACTGGCGCCTACTTCCCTGGCGCCAGCGTCTCCTCAAAATGGTTATCGATCAGGTGGAACAAGTGCGTGCGCGCCTCTTTGCCCGCGATGCCGTGGGTCTTGCGCGGATAAATCATCAGCTCGAACTGTTTGCCTGAGTTGATAAACGCATTCACCATCTGCACCGTGTTTTGGAAGTGCACATTGTCATCGCTGGTGCCGTGTACCTCCAGCAGATTGCCCTTCAAGTCTCCGGCTGAGTTTACGGGCGAGCTCTTCATATACGCTTCGGGATTATCTTTCGGCAAGCCCATATAACGCTCGGTGTAAATCGAGTCATACAGCCGCCAATCGCTGACCGGGGCCACCGCGACACCTGACTTGAACATGTCGGTATGTGTCATCGTGTATAGCGTGAAGTAGCCTCCATAGCTCCACCCCCAGAAGCCCAGGCGATTGCCGTCGATCTGCGGAAATTGCTGTAGGGCCTGCTTCACCGCGGCAATCTGATCGGCGAGTTCGTTCTGGCCGAAGTTGTGGCGCAATGCTCCAGCGAAGGCTTTGCCACGATTGGCCATGCCGCGATTGTCGACGTGCAGCACAGCAAAACCCTGCCGCGCGAGGATGCAGTCGAAATAGTAGGTCGCGCCTCCCCACGAATCGCGCACTGTCTGTGCACCGGGTCCGCCGTAAGGGTTCACAATCATGGGAGCCTTACCGTTGGACATCATGGGGCCACTGGTTGGAAGCAGGATCGTGCCCAATAGCTTGGTGGTGCCATCGGCTGCGGTGAACTCAACGTTCTGCGGCGCAGGCAGGTGGAACTGTTCCAGACTGCGCGGATTCCAGAACGCGTTGCACTGGCCGTTTACGGTGCAGAACGACACGGTGGGTGGCGTGGTCAGCGAAGAATAAGTGTCGACGTAATACTTCGCGTTCGCCGGATCGAAGGTAGCCGAGTGCGCCCCGTCCTGCTTCGAGATGCGATGGAAATTCTTGCCGTCGAGACCTACAGCGTAAACATTCGACTGGCGCCAATCGCCTTCGTTCGCGGTGAAGTAGACAACCCCTTGCTTCTCGTCAACGCCATCGATATTTTCTACCTCCCAATCGCCATGAGTTAACGGCTGCACCAGCTTCGCGGGGCTGGACAGCGGATTCTGGTTGTCGAATTGATACAGGTAGATGTGGTAGTTCCCGTCGCGCCAACTCGTCCACAGGTAGCGATCGCCGGATCGCAAAATATGGAACTCGTTATCGGCATGTTCCATGTCGATCCAGGTATCGCTGCTCTCGCTCATCATGAGCTGCGACTTGCCGCTCTTTGCGTCGATGAAGTAAAGATCGAGCCGGTCCTGCGCGCGATTGAGCGCCATGGCCCAGAGAATCCCGGGACGTACCCAGCCAAAGCGCGGAATATAGACGTTGGAGTCTCCGCCAAGTTCTATGCCACCATTGTCGCTTCCGGCCGAGAGCCACTTCACCTTCCCACCCCCGGAGGAAACGATGCCGAGGCGGACAACAGGATTCGCATCGCCCGGCTGCGGATACTTTTGCTGATCCACCGTGGAATGTATGGGAACCCAGTCGGTGATGGGATAGTCGGGGACAGACTTTTCGTTCATCTGCAGAAACGCAATCTGCTTGCCATCGGGCGACCAGAAATAGTTGCTGCGGACATTGAGCTCTTCTTCGTAGACCCAGTCGACTTCGCCATTCAGCAGGTTCGCGTCGTCATCGTGGGTCAGCGCGTCTTCGCGGCCTCCGCTGACGTCGCGAGCGTACAGGTTGTGCTTGCGGACGTAAGCAATGCGGCTGCCGTCTGGCGAAAATTTGGGATCCTCGCTGGGATCGTTGCTCGAAGTCACCTGCACCCCGGTGCCGCTGTCGAGACTGTAGAGCCAAAGCTGGCCCAGGGAGTCAAACAGCAGCTTCTTCGAGTCAGGAGACCAGTGGTAGGCTGCGACCGAGTAACGCTGCACCGCCTCCTTCTGGCGCTCGTCTTTGATATTGCTGATGGGCGGAGCCAGGGAGGCCAGCTTCTCGCGCGCAACCAGTACGGCGGGCTTGGGATTGTTGGCATCGACGTAGTAGAGCGCGCCTTTTTCGCCGCTGTCGTCGCGCTGCACGAAGGCCACGCGCGAGCCGTCGGGCGCCCATTTGATGGTTTCCGGCGCTCGCCCCAGCAAGCCACCATCGGCATAGATGGCTTCGATAGTGAGCTCGGGAGCTTGAGTCTGCGGAGCCGTGGAGGGAGCTACGGTTTGTGCCGATGCGACGGTGAATGCTGATGCGAGACAACAGACGGCAGCCAAGACCCGAGATGTCACACGCGCTCCCATGAACCAGAGATGGAAGCGAAAAGTGTATATCACAACGTGGCATTTGCGGCGCATCCTCGTGGATTGTCATCCTGAACGAAGTGAAGGACCAGTTTTCGTTTACGGATTGATACGGATTGCCTTCGACGCAAGCCGCATAACCAGGGGCGTCGGGTCGCCGCGCACGAAACAGCAGGTCCTTCGCTACGCTCAGGATGACAACGGGAATGTGATTATGCTGGCGAAAGCCTAGTGGGTGATCTGATAAATCCGCAGCATCTCTACTACGACCATAAAGATCCCGATGCTGAAGTAGATCGTCCGGAAGGTCTCTGTCTTGGGCACGGCGGGCAGGGGCATGCCGCGCTCGCGAAACGCCAAAACCAGCGAATGCTCGCGCTGGAAGATGAAATCGGCGATGGGGCGGTGCAGGGCCGCAAGCAGCAGGCCCAGAAACAGCCGGGTGATTTCCAGGGACATGGTGACCCTATGCTACCCGTGGTTCTATCCAGCACTCAATACACCGAATACCTTAGTCCCGATGTTCCGAAGAGCCGATTCGTTATGGAGACACGGAGAACACGGAGAATCCCAATCTCAGTTTCTTGTGTTTTTTGTGAACGGCTTTGCCGACCAGTGGCGTTTTGCGTATTGTGACGGCCTTCGCGCAAGACAAGCCCTGGGATTCAAATGCTCCGTGTTCGCAACCTGCCCTGAGCGAAGCCGAAGGGCCTCCGTAGTAAAAGGCTCTTACCGGTTGCGTGCTAAAATTCAGGCAGGTTCCCACCTATCCTGATGAATTCTGACCTGGAAAAACTGATCGACCTGCAACAGGTCGACGCGCGCATTGCCGTCTTGCGCGCCGAAGTCGCTACCCTTCCCAAGCATGTACACGAGATCGAGGCCAAGCTGGCCGGCTCGAAAGCCAGGGTTGAGGCCGCGCAGGCCGCCATGAAGGCCGACGAAACCTCGAAGCGCAAGCATGAAGGCGACATTCAGGACCAGCAGCAGAAGGTCAGCAAGTACCGCGACCAATCGCTCAACGTTAAGACCAACCACGAATACAAAGCGTTGATGGACGAGATCAAGTTTGCGGAGGAAAAGATTGCCGCCTCCGAGGACAAGATTCTGGAGATCATGGTCGCCGCCGATACGCGCAAGGAAGCGCTGAAGAAGGCGGAAGCCACGCTCAAGGCAGACACCGCGGAGAACGAAAAAGAGAAGGAAGCGGCCCGGCTGCGTACCGCCGAAGATGAGAAGGAGCTGGCCGAGCTCGGCGAACATAGAAACCAGTTGCGCAGCGGAGTTTCCGAAGAAGTTCTGACCCATTACGACCGGGTTCTTAAGCGACGAGGGTCGGCACTCTCTGCGGTGCACGAAGACGAGATGTGTTCAGCCTGTCGCGTCATGCTTCGGCCGCAGGTATTTCAGGAGGTAATGTCCAACCAGCAATTCATCACCTGCGACTACTGCCACCGCATTTTTTATTACATTCCTCCGCCGCCGAAACCGGAAGATGCGAAGGAGCCTAAGGCCGAAGGTGCACAGGCCCCGGCTGATGCCGAGCAGGGCAGTGCTGTGGGTTCGTAACTTCCTCTCTCGCTTTTTGCTCCGCGATGTGGCACATTGGTTTCGCTCTGAATCTCCACTGAGTCTACGGCCAAAATGAGATCGATTTTTTTGGCGTTGCTGTTGCTGGCGACTCTCTGCCAGATCGCGATCGCGCAATCGTCTGACTATGCTCAAGAGCTTTCGAACTCGCTCACCAAACGCGAGGTCGTGCTTCGCCACTACTACACCGACGCAGGCCTGAGTTTCGATGCCACGGGCAAGCTGATTTCTGCTGCGACCGAAGGCTTTGGTCCCACGGACGGTCGTATCTACGTAGAGAGCATTGAGCTGACGCCCGAGCAACTGGTGTTGATTGGGAATCGTCCCGTAGATTTCCTCGATCCGGTAAAGAAGAAATGGGTTATTGCTGACATGCACCGGCCTGTATCCGTAGACATTCAGCTGCCGGCTAACCAACCGGCTCGCGACGCAGTTCCTAAATTGCTGAGCGCGATCTTTCTCACGCAGGCCGAGCTGGCAAACATAAAATGCTCGTCATCGCAAAAGAAGCCTTCCACGGATGAGCAGCAGCAGGGACCAGAGTCAGGACGTGACTTCCAAGTCGCCTGATACCGCGGCTGTCGCCAAACCCAGTTCGTCCTGCGTCCGGAACGGCGAGCGCGCCTATCGGATCGGTGGCGACGTCAAGCCGCCGAAGGCAACGTTCACCCCTGATCCCCAGTACACCGACGGGGCACGCCATGCAAAAGTTATGGGTACGACCGTTCTCGTTCTCATCGTGACTCCAAACGGCAACCCATCGGCGATTGCGGTGGTACGCTCGCTGGGAACTGGTCTCGACCCTAAACTGCTTCCGTATGCATACCAGCTCGATGAACAAGCCGTTGATAGCGTTTCCCGATGGACCTTTGAGCCTGCCAAGCTTGGGGATACGCCGGTTCCGGTTATCATCAACGTCGAAGTCAACTTCAAGCTGTATCGGTGAATCCCCAGAAGTCTGACATCGTCAACCGATAACCCAACGGACGATGGTGTAGTTTTCCTTGCTCGCTGAAGTGAGCCATAAGGATGAGAGCTTCGAGTTCCGCTTCCATTGTCGGCGTCTCCGCGCGCGGCGCGGCTCGCGTGCGCGCAGGGCATGCGTGGATCTATCGCTCCGATCTGGCGAACGATGCTGACGTGCCTGCCGGGTCGTTGGTCCACGTGGTTGACGAGCGCGGACGCAAGCTAGGCTCAGCGCTCTACAGCAGCTCATCGCAGATCGCCATTCGGATGATCTCTGCTGATGAGATCGGCGAAGAACAGCTGCCCGCGCTGATCGCGCACCGCATTGATGCCGCGATAGCGTTTCGCCAACAGGTCGCTCACAAAACCGACTCCTATCGCGTCATCTTCAGCGAGGCTGACCTGCTGCCCGGGCTGATCGTCGACAAATACAACGACGTACTGTCGCTACAGATGCTCACTCAGGCATTCGACCGAAGCGACTTGCGGAACACCGTTACCGAATCGTTGAGCCGCCACTTCCCAGACGCCGGCATTCTGGAGCGCGTCGCCCCCCGTATTCGCGAGTTGGAGCAGCTGCCGCAGCGTGAGTCGCAATTGCTGCGGGGCGAGGGCTCCAGCACGATCTTCACGGTGAACGGTGTTCGCTTTCAGTACGACGGCCTGAGCGGTCAGAAGACGGGAGCCTTCCTCGACCAGCGCAAGAATTACGCTGCGGCTGCACGCTGGGCGCGTGGAGAGGCGCTGGACTGCTTCACCTATCAAGGCGGATTCGCCATGCACCTGGCGCGGGTGTGCGACAGGGTGACCGCGCTCGACATCTCCCGCGCAGCACTCGAGGTTGCGGAGCAGAACGAGACGCTCAACCAGCCCGAACATCGCAGCGGCGAGATCGAGTGGATCGAAGCCAACGCTTTTGACCTACTGAAGGACTACGCCACCGCCGGCCGGCAGTACGACACCATTGTGCTCGACCCGCCGGCGTTCGCCAAGACGAAGCGCGCCGTGCCGACGGCCCTGAAGGGCTACAAGGAACTGAACCTACGCGCGCTGAAGATGCTGCGTCCGGGCGGAACGCTGGTCACTTGTTCCTGCTCGTTCCACGTCAGCGAAGCCGAGTTCCTGGAGATGCTTGGCTCAGCCGCAGCCGACGCGGGCCGACAGGTTCGCGTGCTGGAGAAGCGCGGCGCAGCGGCTGATCATCCCGTCCTGCTGAACGTGCCTGAGACGGCGTATTTGAAATGCGTCCTTTGTCGGGTGCTTTGAGTTCGGCGAATCTAGAGGGCCGCAACCGACGTTATCATGTCGGAGACGATCGCGAAGCGATAGCCTTCATCCTTGTACTTGCGAACGATGAGTTTGGTAGCTTCGACCGAATGGCTGCGGTCGGCGCCCATCTGCAGATAGCCGCCATCGTGTAGCAGGATGATATCGCCGCCGCGCATTTGGCGCTCAACGTTACCCATGATCCGCTGGGGAGTCGTGAGTTTCCAGTCGTAACAGGTCACGTTCCACATCACAGGCGTGAGTCCGAGCTTGCGGATCACCCGCAGGGTTAGCGGCGTGCGCGCGCCGAACGGCGGGCGCATGAGCGTGCAGCTATAGCCGGTGGTGTCGAAGATGATGTTCTGCGTGCGTTCGATCTGCGAGCGCACCTCGGAAGGCGAAGCGAAGATCAGGTTGGGGTGGTCCCAGGTGTGAATGCCGATGTCGTGGCCACGCGTCAGCACCTCACGCGCGATCTCAGGTTTCTCCGCCACGAACTTTCCCATCATGAAGAAGGTTGCCTTTACCGCGTGCCGCTCGAGTACATCCAGCAGGTGCAGCGTCCAGGGATCATTGGGACCGTCGTCGTAGGTGAGGGCCAGCTCACGCGAGCCCGGCGGTAAGCCGACGAACGTTCTTCCCCAGACCTGCGAGCTCGGCCAATAGCACTGGAACCCGGCCCAGGTAGCTGCGCCGATTAGTCCGACGCCGGCGATGATGGCGTTTCGCATGTCAGCTCATTTTAGATCGGGTGCCCTATTCAGCCTGATTTTGGCCGGGTGGGATTTCTTCAGGGCGCGCCGTCCGTCGAGAAAACTCCCGCCCTGGCAACCGAAGCCCGAGCCGGGCACTCTCGGGAGCTTTTACCGCCGAGGCCACAGACGACACGGAGGAAGAGGGTCAGGTTTCTCCATTGCCCCCGTGGTGCACTTGCTTTTCCGCGCGGTGGAAATCTCCTCATTGCCACGCGCACCCGGGAGATTTATTCTCGAAACGGCTGCTGCTCTCCATCTCCCATGGCGAACCTGTTTGAACCACCTCGTTACATCGCGATTGAAGGCCCGATTCGAGTCGGCAAGACGACGCTGTGCAAGGTGATTGCCGAAACCCTGCACGCGCAACGCATCAGCGAGCCTGACCAGAATCCGTTTCTGAACGCGTTTTACAACGGTGAGCGAGGGGCTGCGTTCCAGGCGCAGATGGCATTTCTGATGGCGCGCTACGAGCAGCTCGCGACAGCGGACTTGAAACGCTCCGGCAGAGTCGTCGTGGCCGACTACATCTTCGAGAAGGACAAGCTGTTCGCCTGCCTCAACCTGAACGACGCTGAACTGGGAGTCTACAACCGCTATTACGAGCTGTTTCGGCAGAATATCCCCACACCCGATCTCGTGATTTATCTTCAGGCTACGCCCGACATACTAAAGAAGCGCTTGAAGAAGCGAAACGCTCCCAGCGAGAAGGCGCTCAGCGACGATTATCTGGAAGAAGTCATCAAGGCCTATGAGCACTTCTTCTTTCACTACACGTCTTCCGACCTGCTGATCGTCAATACCTCGGAGATTGATTTCGTCGAGCGCAGCGAGGATCTGCAGGCGTTGTTGCGCCGGGTCAGCGAGCCGATTCGTGGTACGCAATACTTCCTGCCACTGGGAGCCGACGAGGGCGCGGCCAACGCGTAGCGTCGCATCTCCTCGAGTTTGTCACGCGGCTTAGGCCGCAAGTGGTTGCCTGCCTGGCAGATTGGCGATCGCTTTTGTTCAATCTTCCGCAACACAAACTCGCGCGTGCAGCCTGCATCTATCTTCCCGACATGAGCAAAGCTCATGAAGAGGAGGTTGATCTGGTGAAAGACGTCAGAAAGTTTAAGGCGATAGCGCTGCTTCCCGCCGCTTTGGTAGCGATGCTGATACTCGGAGGATGCAATAACAATCCAAAGCATCCGGATGTGAAAGACGCTGTGGACACGGCGATGACGCGCAACGATCTCGGGGTGGTCAAGGTCTCGCAGGACCGCGACAAGGGCGTGTTGACGCTCTCCGGCGATGTTGAAACCCCCGATAAGAAGTCCCAGGCAGAGAGCGTTGCCAAGCAGGCTGCGCCGGACTATACCATCGCCAACGAGATTGGCGTTCGCCCAATCGGTACGGAGAGCCAGGCGAAGTCGGTTGACTCGAGCCTGGATGACGGTATCGAGAAAGACTACAAGGCGGCGATCAAGGCCCATAAGAATCT
This sequence comes from uncultured Acidobacteriaceae bacterium, assembly GCA_963809865.1. Lineage (GTDB taxonomy): Bacteria > Acidobacteriota > Terriglobia > Terriglobales > Acidobacteriaceae > CAVVDY01. The sequence continues at coordinate 342,236 of CAWELL010000002.1, forward strand.
TGACGACCAGAGCATTGACTACAGCGCCAAGAACGGCACCCTGATGTTGAAGGGCAGCGTCAAGACTGCGGCGCAGAAGAAGGAAGCCGCGCTTCTGGCTAAGAACACCCCCAATGTGAAAGAGGTTGTCGACGAACTCGAAGTAAAGCCGAGCAAGGACTCGACCAACCAATAGCAGCGCAGCAGGTGACGAAACAAGGATGGATCTCGCAAAAGCGTTTGCGAGATCCCACACCTTTCCCAAACCAAATGACGGAAGTTGCGGATACTATGGGCTAGCCGACCCCATACCCGTTGGCGTCCAATTCGGCCTGTCCACGTTGCATAACTTCCTCAGACCAGTTCATGAAGGCATCCAGGAATAAACGGCCTGCCGCATCAGTCTTGATATTCCGGCTGACTTCCGCATAACCCTCGTGCATGCGCGGCACATTGCGTGCGAGCAACATCAGAATGCACTGCCGCTCCCGTTCCCCTTCGGCTGTGTCCAGCATGTGGAGGTCGAGGGCGGTCACATGAATGAAGGAATATTGTGCGTGGAGCACTGCCGGCATCGGCCGTTTACGGTCCTTGCGAATGGGGCTCTCAAATTGCTGCGACGGATCGTTGGTGATCAGCCGCTCTGCTGTCTCAATGGAAACCCCCAGCGCACGAAGCTTCTGATGCGACATTTCATGTATCAATGCCTGGGCGAACCCGAGCGCATCGTCCACCGTCGCGTGGACGCTGCCGAACTCCTCCTCATAGGAATGGCTTGAAGAACCCAGTGCGGCCTCACCCAGGCTTGCCTGCGCAGGGTCGGTGTACGGGTAAACCGTGTCCACCAACTGCACGAATTGCGCGTAGGCTTCGGGCCATCGTGCCAGGAGGGCCCCGCCCTTCGCGACATTGGGATGATCGAGGCTTGCAGGTACGATTCGGTCGCTCAGCATGCCGCCTTCTCGAGCCGGCCGGATCGCGACCCTTCCATCGCAAAAGGACACGGCTCCGTCGAGGGGGCGCCGCCGGTACGGCAGCGGACGCAGCGCAGTGCGGCCGTTCTCCGCAAGCCGCAGTGTCATTTCGGTGTCGTAGCCGTCGTTCTGCGGCGCAGCCATCCGGCTCCAGTCGATGCTCTCGAGAATCTCTTCGAATTGCGTCATATCAAACCCCGATTTCAACCAGGCGCGACTGCCGTGCTGGCGCCGCATAGGGAAAGCTTAGCCCCGAGGCGCTGCCCTCCACCGCGGCTGTTCCAGCGCGCTGAATCAGGCGCCTACGGGAGGTGGACCCATTCTCAAAGCACATCTTGAACAACGGTGTCTTCACTTCGGTCACGCCATGGAGTTCAGACCACGACATAGCCCAGGAGAAGCACTCCACAAGCCAGTCAGCCTCGGTTGCATAACCCTCGGCCCGCGCGAGCCCGAGCCATCGCTCAGTTGACTCCAGGCCCGAGGAGCAGTCGAGCCGGCACGGCGCAACCGGCAACCCGGAGATTCCCAAAGGGGCCAGCAAAGGATGAGTTCGAATGCTTTCAGGCACAGTAACGGTTCCCGAATAGTCTGGAAACAGATCCCCGTCAGCCGCCTCCGGGCCATGACGTAGACAGCAAGCCGGCAGATTAAGCAGCGCCTGAAACGCCGCCAGATGGCGCGCCGCCCACGCGGCCTGCGCGTTGGCAACCGCGGCCTGCGCGCCAGCCAGCAAGAGCCGGGCCTGCCCCCCGGCAGGGCGCGTGCAGATGCCTCCAGGCAAAGCCTCTGCCGGCAGAATAGCTGCGCCCAAGCCAAGTTTTGCTGCGAGCTGCACCAGATGATCGAAGCTCGATTCCGGAATCAGTCTTGCGGCGCAGCGATCGCCGCTTGTGCGACCGGCATGTATGGTCAGATCTTCCATCGCTGCCTGAAGCCGCTCCAGACGCACTTGCCATTTCTCGCGCGCCGGCTCACCTACCCAGCTGATCCGCAATTTAGGTTTGGGGCGGACTGCGGGGTGGGGAACAGCAGACTGTGCGGCGGCAGCGCTCGTAGTAGTTTGTTCTTGGTACCAGGCCGCTAAACTCCGGTTAATGGATGGATTGTCCCCGCGTTCCCACGCCTCGACCTGACGGCGCTCCAATTCGAAACGAAGCGGTTGAAGGGTCAGCGGAGTCTTTCCTTGCTTGATCATGCGCCGCTCGATCACGCCGAACAGATACTTCCATTCCTCGCAGTGCTCGGTTCGATTCCGCCAGTCGCCATCGATAGCAGTCCCCGGACACTGTCCCTTGCACATCAGAAAGAAGCGGCAGCCGGCGCAACCGTTGTCCGATTGCGGCGTTCGATACAGGGCCAGGTAGCGCTCGTAGCCGGAGGTGTCGGCCTTGATGAAGCCAATACCTTCCTTGTTCACGCGACCGCAATTACTCGACTGCCCATTGCCCTCGATTCCCTGTACTGCTGCCGTCGTATAGGGATCGCATGCTCGCCAGGTACAACCTGCCTTTCCGTCGTCCCCGCTCAGCAATCCTTCCATCTCCCCGAACAGATCAAAATCCATCCCCGGCAGACCTTCCTGAACCTCGGCGAAGAACAGCAGCGCCTGAATGTTCTCCCGGGCCGATAATGCCAGACTTTCGCGCACGGAGTCGTGATCGACTTCCAGCAGATGCAGACGCACGCTTCTGATTCCGATCGCATGCAGCCTTCGCATCCAATCCGCCATGATCGGCAGCTTCTCGGCGGTGGCATTTCCTTTATGTAGGGTGATGATCAGGCCAGGCGGCTGATATTCGTGGCACAAGCGCGCGATGACGGCTTCCACCAGCGCAGTGGATTCCCTGGTCTTTTCGGGCGTGTAGTGCCAGCGCGCAGCGTTTAGTTCGCCGGGCCCGTCCATCGAAATCCCGACCGACACCTTATAACGGCGAAATAAATCAATGTGGCGATCTGCGATGAGGACGCCATTGGTTTGGATAGCGTTGCTACCGTTAGTCTCCAGTCCCCAGGCGAACAGGTTCTCCAGGTCCTCAAACCGCATGAGCAGCGGTTCGCCGCCGAACAAAGTGAAGGGGCCGCCGATACGGGCGGCCTCTTTCTTCATTTTTTCGAGATCGTAGTTCATCCGCTGGTTTCCAGCGTCGCGTTGCGGATTCTGGTAGCAGTAATGGCATGCCAGATTGCAGGCGACTCCCAGCGGCCGCAGTTCGATACTCATTGCGCACCCTTACGCCTAAAAACCGTGTCCTCAATCGCCTTCGCCCGCTCTACTTGGGTTTTATGTCGGTGTGACCGCCAGGGCCGATCTTGTCGGTATGGCCGCCACCGAAGTCCGTATGGATGATCGGGTGATCGACGTGGTGCTTTGGGACGTCGTTGTGGATTCTGGTGTCGCTATGGGACTTGCTGTCGGTATGCGGGCCGGTGGTATCCGCATGTGGAATCACGATATCTGCGTGTGCCATGTTCTGAAAACCTCTCTCGGTTTTTGTTCGGGGCCGATTGCCGATTGGTTTCGCGCGGCTAGTGGGACCACGCCGAGTTTCAGAGTTCGATCACGCCGGCAGCGTGTCAGTGTGCGTTGCGGTCGCATACGCATGGAGCCGGCCAACGCGCTTGGAGGCAGACAGTCTGCATAAAATAGAGTTCGTTGTCAAGGCTATTCTTGAGCGCGGTGAAGGCTATGTAGGTTACGAGGGTGAGATCGCCAATTCGCAAGTGATTGGCAGCCCGAGCCAGCTATCGCACGTTGACGTTGAAATCGACCGCCAACTTTTTCGGGGGATAGCAGGCGTTCTTGTCGCAAGCCTGGTAGTACAGCTCGCCGCCTATGGGAAAGCTGCCTCCGTGGAGTAACGGCGGCGCCTTCACCATCACGTAGACGGTGAAATCTCCGCTGTAAACACTCAGCTTCTCATTGGGCGAGAAGGGAAATGTCTGGTCTTCGCCGGCCGGGTATTCAATGCTGGCAATCTCCATCGGCTTAGGAGCTACCAGCTTCAGCGTAGTCGGAATCAGCAAATTCGAATGGGGCTTATTGCTATTGATATGAAAAGGCGAACTCACGCGGAAGTCCAACTCAACCCGACGAGTCTCGCCTGGGCCCAGGTTCACGGGCTGCACTCGCGCCATGATTACCGAAGGCTGCACCGTGCCGGGGGCCTGTGCTGCCATGGCTGCCGCGAGCAGCAAGATACCGACGGTTAGCTTCATCGCGTCGCCGCACCGAGATTACTTGGGCTGGGTAGCTGGGAATTCACCGCAGTCCTGCCGCCGTCCGAGTCGAGCGCCTTTTTGGCGTCGTCTTCGATTTCTGCTTTGCCGATCAGTCCTGCCACCTTGCCCACGATTTTTCCCTGGCGATTGATGTAGAACGTGGTCGGAAGATATTCAACATCGCCGTATGCGTCGGAGACATTGTTGGTGCCGAGAAGGACCGGATAATTCACTCCCATCTCGCTGGCAAACTGCGCAATCTTCTGGGGATCGCTGTCGTCCATGGCTACGCCCAGGATGGCCAACCCGTCACTGCCGTACTGTTTCTGAAGATCGACAAACCACGGCATCTCGGTTTTGCAGGGGGCGCACCAGGTCGCCCAGAAGTTGAGGATGACAGCTTTGCCCCGAAAGTCGGAGAGCTTGACCTTGCGACCGTCGAGGGAAACGAGTTCGAAGTCGGGCGCCTGTATACCGCGAACATCACCCGTCAACGACGGGGTCGTCGTCCGGTTCTGGCGCTGCCGATCGACATACTTGCCGAAGCTCAACATCCCCAGAATGGCAACCGCCAGGACAGCAAAAACGAAAGCGTTACGTTTCACGACCAAGGCCTTTATAGAGCAAAGCGATTCAAAAACGCCAGATAACCCGACAGCAGGCGAAGATTGTTCATAAAAATCAGTACTCCCACCGCGATCAGCAACACGCCGCTGACTACCTCCACGGTGTGCAGATGCCGCCGGAACTTGCCGTAGAACGACAGAAACCGGTCAATGCCGAGCGACGTCAGCAAAAAGGGTACGGCGAGGCCTAGGGAATAGATTGCCAGCAGCAGTACTCCTTTAGCAACCTTGTCCTGCTCCGAGGCCAGCGCCAGAATGGCCGCCAGGATGGGACCTATGCACGGCGTCCAGCCGAAGGCGAACGCGAAGCCCACCACGAACGAGCCCAGCGCGCTGGAACTGCCTTTCACATCGTGCAGCCGCTTGTCGGCATACAGCGCCTTGATCTTCAGCAGCCCGGTCAGATGCAGTCCGAAGATGATGATAACGATGCCGGCAACCCGAGCCAGAACGTGGTGATATTCCTGGAAAACCTGTCCCAGCCCGGTCGCTGCCGCACCCAGCACGATAAATACGAAACTGAAGCCGAGGATGAAGGTGAAGGAATGCAGCATTACCGTTCCCAGCATCCGTCGGTCGGAGGATTGCAGATCGTCCACGCTCGCGCCCGAAATCAAGGAGACGTATCCCGGCACCAAGGGCAAAACACAAGGCGAAAGAAACGACAGCAGTCCGGCTACAAACGCGGCGATGGGGAGAGGAAGGCTATGCATAGGGAACTAAGGGATGACTATCATGCGAAAATCGGTCTCAGCTACTGTCAGTATGAAGGACGCAGGTCGCCGGCGATAGTCACACAAAGGTGCCGGATTTCGCTGGTGACGGCTGTGGCTTGAGGCGGATAGCTGGTTTGCGCAAGCCAGACCACGTTTCGGATATGACGATCGAGTCCCCTGGGTTGTGCGGGTCGTAGCGCACGGAGGCCGGCAGCCCCAGGCGGCAGGAGTACAGATCGATGAACTGGCGCAGGTGCGTGACGTCTTGCGAAGCTTCGTAGGTGACTCCGGCGACGTCGTAGCTGTAAACCAGCAGGATCATCTGCCGTCCGGTCTCATCGTCTTCCAATTCGGTGAACATCGATAATGTTGCCGTCGATGATCCGCCCGCCATGGGTCAGTTCCGTGCGCCGCTCATACTCCATTTGCTCGGGCGATTTTTTGCTCTTGCGCGAAAGAATAGCGTACCCGAGCAATGCCGCGCTCGCTCCGACGACAACGATGGGATAGTACCGAAGAGAACTCATGTCGCTCTTCGTAGGATAGCGCGGATGAGCTGTGAAACCTAGGCGTTTCGAGCGCAGTTGCGTTATGCGTTCACTACCGGGTTCTTGAGAGCTACCCACGCCTTCGACGGTAATCTCGACCACGTCGCCCGGTTGCATGGGACCGACTCCCGCTGGGGTACCCGTGGCGATTACGTCGCCCGGCTACAGCGTCATGATCGAGGTGATATAACGCACGATAACGTCCAGAGGAAAGATGAAATCGGACGTGGTGCCCGACTGCCGTATTTCGCCGTTGAGCCGGGTTTCGACGCGCACACCCTTCCACGGGATCGAGGCCGTCGGCGATCACGGGCCCGATCGGACAGAAGGTGTCGAAGCCCTTGGCACGTGTCCACTGGCCGTCTAGGTTTTGCAGGTCGCGCGCGGTTACATCGTTCACGCAGGTGTAACCCAGGATGTAGGGCCGCACATCTTCGTCATCGCGCAGATCATGGCATCGCTTGCCGATCACTACGCCGAGTTCGCCTTCGTGATCCACGCGCTGCGAGAGCTTGTGCGGCCGCCGAATCTCATCCCCATGCGCGATGACGGCGGAAGGCGGCTTCAGGAAGATGAGCGGCGAAGTGGGAATCTCGTGGTTGAGTTCCTTGGCGTGTTCGCGGTAGTTGCGACCAACACACACGATCTTCGACGGCTGCGTGGGTGAGAGCAAGCGAACCTCGCCGACGGAAATCCTGGTCGCCGGCGCCGAGTCGAAATCGCTGAGGCCGGCCGGAAGGCGGTCGAGCATTCGAGTAATGGTTGAACTTCCTGCGCTGTCTTCCATCAGGCCGTAGCCGACATGGCTCGCGTGCTGGAAACGGCAAATCTTCATCTCTGTACTCCTTGTTTATTGCTTGCTGGGCACTTCTTCTGAGGTTGATGCTGAGCGCGGGCTCTCATTGTTTCGCAGGTCAACCGCCGAAACCGAGTACTCGTATGTGGTCCCCGGTCGGACCGTCTCGTCGCGGAACGACGGCACCTGCGTCAGCTTGTCGCTGATCTTCTGCCAGTCCCCGCCAGCCGTGCGGCGGAAAACGTTGTAGCCGGCCACATCGGTCTCGCTGTTGGGAGCCCATGTAAGGTCGACGAACGGCTTCTGCCCCACGCTGGAGAATACCGCTTGCAGGCCCACGGGCTGAGCCGGAGGATAGATGTCCTTGGTGAATACCTCGGCTGGCGCGGAATCGTCGCCCTCCACGCTGGCCTGTCGGCCGGCCGCTCGCACATCTGTCACCGAGGTGATGCGGTACTGGTATTTCGTCTCCCATTCGAAGGTCTGGTCGAGATAGGAACCTTCGGGCGCCGGGTCGACGTCATTCAGCGCGATGTATCCACCTGCACCCGCCGGTCGCCGCTCGATGCGATAGCGAAACTTCAGCCCGGCAGGCGGAGTCGGCTCGCCCCCACCGGACCACGACACATGCACTCCGTCGGCGTCAATCTCGGCAGACAAATCCGACGGGGGCGCGATGGTGGGAGCAAGCGGTATTACCACCTGGTTTGACAGACCTGCGCTGCGGCCGCGGTCGTTCATAATTTCCACGGCGTAGGTGGCGAATCCCGCGGGATCTTTTTCCTCGAGCTGGAGTGGCAAGGTGTCACTGTACGTCATGCGGAAATTCTGCTCCAGATCGTTCTTCTTCCGCTGCGGCCCTTTCGGAGGCGTGACCGAACCAACCTCATGACAACCTCCCATGAGGGTTGTTCCTTCTTGACGGCAGACCAGCGTATCGCCCAGGCGCTTAAGCTGAACCAGGGTGCGGTCCGTGGTCTTCTCGGGCAGCGTCCATTCCAGCCGAACGGTATTGCCTTTGCGGGACGCGGTGAGGTCCTCGGCGGGCTTTGCCAGATTGAGCGACGGCAGCTGTACCGCGCCCGGAGTACCGCATCCGGCGCAGCCCGCAATGCTCGCGAGTGCCGCAAGAAAGATCAGGGAAGGAAGCCGCATGCAATATTACAGGGTAACAAATGGGCTGCCACAGTCTGTAAGGCCTTGCCATGAAAGCTTCCACCAAGCACACTAAGCCGGTGAGAGCTATCGCCATCATTCCCGCTCGCCTGGCTTCGACGCGGCTGCCATGCAAGGTGCTACGCGAGATCAACGGCCGCCCCATGCTGGAGCATGTGTATGGCGCCGCGCGCGCCTGCAAAGCACTGGACGACGTCATCGTTGCCACCGATTCCAGCGAAGTCGTCGACCTATGCCGCAGCCACGGCTGGAATTTTCAGATGACCTCGTCGTCCCATCGCAGCGGCACCGAGCGGGTCCACGAAGTCTCGGAGGCAGTCCCTGCCGATGTGTACGTCAATGTCCAGGGCGACGAGCCGCTGGCACGCCGCGAGCAGATCGACACGCTGCTCGCGCTTATGCGAAACGTCGATGTGCAGGTAGGAACGCTGAAAACGCCCTGCGCCGAGGAAGACCGCAACAATCCCAACGCAGTGAAAGTTGTGACGAACTTAGCCCGACGGGCACTGTATTTCTCACGTGCAACCATTCCTTTCGATCGCGACTCCACCGGCGGTGTGCATTACTACAAGCATCTCGGTTTTTATGCTTATCGCAAGCCCGCGCTGGATGCCTTCGTGAAGTGGCCAGAGTCGGCCCTGGAGCGCGGCGAGCGGTTGGAGCAACTGCGCTTCCTGGATAACGGAGTCAATATCTACGTCGCCGAGACGCCGTTCGATACCGTAGGCGTGGATACCGAAGAAGACTTGCAGAGGGTGGAAGGGTTGATGCGGCACTCGCGTCACTTATGATTGTCATTCTGAGCGCAGCGAAGGACCTGCTTTCGCTGGCAGAGGAAAGAGCGTCTCCTGTCGGTCGTGAACAGATCCCTCGCTTCGCTCGTGATGACAAGGTTAAGGGGACGCGCCTCATTAAGCCGCCTGCTTACTCTTCGCCCACTCCTCTGCCGCGGCAACTCTTCGTCCAATCGAAGGATGCGAATGGAACAGCCACTCCACAAATTTGTTCGGCTTACGCTCGGCAAGATTCTGGTCGGCCAGCTTCTGCATGGAGGTGATGAACGGGTCGATGGCGGGAATATTCTCCCATGCGTAACGGTCGGCTTCGCGCTCATGCTTGCGTGAGATGGCATTCATGGCGGGCATGAGCAGCAGGCTGAGAACCGTCGCCACGATGAGGATGAGCGGCAGATTTGCGAAATCGTAGAGCCGCGCTTCGAGGGCAGGAAACCAGTCGCGCGCCAGCACGAAGCGCAACACGAGGTTGGTCAGCCAGAAGCCAAAGAAGGTCACAACCACCTGGGTCAGAATGCCCTTCAGGATGTGCTTGCGGACATGGTGGCCAAGTTCGTGCGCGAGGATGGCCTCGATCTCGTCGTCGCTATAGTTGGTGAGCAGCGTGTCGGCGATGATGATGCGGCGCGTAGCTCCCATCCCCATCAGCGCCGCGTTTGCCTTCTTCGATTTCTCCGACAGGTTCCACTCGTACACGCCGCGCACGCGCGTTCCGGCTCGCTCGCTGAGCCGCGTCAGACGATCGCGCAGACCGTCGTTTTCCAAAGGCTTGAACCTGTAGAAGATCGGGAACAGCACCACCGGCGCAAGGCGCGCCAGCAATAGCGTGAGGCCGATGAACACAGCCCAGGCGATGATCCACCAGCGCGCCGGCGCCATGCGAATCACGCCGTAAATGATCTCGATAAAAATTCCCCCCAGCACTAATCCGAGGAGCCAGCCCTTCCCCTCGTCCCACAACCACGAACGCAGCTTCTGGTTCGAGAGATTGTACTGGTGCTCGAGCCGAAAGCCGTAATAGTCCAGCGGTGAGCTGATGAGCTTGAGCAGCACCGAGAACATCAGCACATAGAGGAACACTGCAAGAAAATAATGCTGTCGCGCTCCGGTGTAAGCCCAGTCGCGCAGGTCGGCCGTCCAGCCGGTTACGAGCAGGATCACCAGCACCGCGAAGCCGATCACCGCATCGGAGATGCCCAGCCACCGCTTGATACGGTTGTACCGCCGCGCCTCAGGTGTGTCGGTGGGAACAGGATGGACAACGGTTGCCATGCGGGTTTCTAAAGTTTAGACGAAACCGAGCGCTGAAAGGTATATCCGCTTGTCCTCGGCCATCTGTATGGGCTTCGTTTTATCTGCCGCCCGTCACAAATTGTTCGGTCTCTTTCAGTATTTGCTGTACCAGCTCAGGCGACGACGCCTCGGCATAGATGCGCAGCAGCGGCTCCGTGCCTGAAGCTCGCACCAGCACCCAAGCCTGCGCGCCATTGCCGTTGGTTGGGGCATCCAGATAAAACTTCACGCCGTCAAGCGTTCCGGTCTCGATCACCTCGAAGCTGCCCATGCAAGCAGGTTTCTCGCCCGCGCGACGCATCGCATCATTCTTCGTCTTGTCATCGAGGTGCAGATCCGTGCGTCCGTAATAATGGCGACCGTACTCCCGTTGCAGATCTTCCACCAGCTGGCCCAGCGGCTTGCTCTCTTCGGCCATGATGTTGGCCAGCAGCAGGGAATTGAGTAGGCCGTCGCGTTCCGGCAAATGACGGCGAATGCCGATGCCGCCCGACTCCTCGCCGCCGATAAGGATGTCGCGCTCCAGCATCAGGTCGCAGATGTACTTGAAGCCGATGCCGCACTCGTGCAATTTGCGCCCGTACTTCGCCGCGATGCGATCAAGCATGCGGGTGGTGTTGTAGGCGCGCACCACTTCGCCGGGCCACTGCTTGCGCTTGAGCAGCCACTCCAATATCACCGAATAACACTTGTGCGAGTCAACAAAGCTACCGTCTTCGGCCACTGCACCAAGGCGATCAGCGTCGCCATCGACCGCAAGTCCAGCCTGGCAGTGCTCGCGCACCACGGCTTCCTGCAGCATCGCGGTGTGCGGCGGGATGGGCTCAGGATTAATCCCCGGAAACGCCGGGTTCACCTCGCCACGAATTTCGATGTGCTCGATGCCGTTCTCGGCAAAGATACCCTTTAGCACGCCACGCCCCGACCCATACATGGAGTCGACGGCGAACTTGAAGCCCGCGCGCTGGATGGCGCCCAGATCGACGAAGTTCTTGATGGCGGCGATATACGGTGTCTTGAAGTCGGCCGCGCTGACGCTTCCGCCGGGGCTCTCAAGGCGCGGCGAATCTAGTTCCGCTTCGATGGCTTTGATAATCCCTGGCGTGCCCGAGCCGCCGTATCCCGCCTTGTATTTCACGCCGTTCCAGTTGAACGGATTGTGGCTCGACGTAATCATCACGCCGCCGGCTACGCCGAGATTCTTCACCGCATACGACAGCGCTGGAGTAGGCGTGTAGTCATCGGACAGGCGAACGCTTATGCCCGCTGCAGCAAGCGTTTCCGAAATAGCTTCGGCGAAGTTGCGCGACTGGAAGCGCGTGTCGTACCCGACGACGAGCCCTTGGCTGACGTCCTCGTTCTTGTGCACGTAGTGGGCAATGGCGTTGCCCACCCGGCGAACATTGTCGAAGGTGTAGTCGTCGGCAATAATGCCTCGCCAACCATCGGTTCCGAATTTGATTTGGGACATAAGGGAAGTAATTAACAACTAGTTGTTAGTAATTAGCAACTGGCAATTAGCTAAGACATTCGCGGTCAAACAATCATTCCCCGGCGCCATCACGCCTTCCTGACTTGTCATCACGAGGTCGCGCAGCGGCCGAGGGATCTGTTCTCTTTTCCCTGGCATTGCTGTCACACCCTGCGAGAGCAGATCCCTCGCTGCGCTCGTGATGACAAGATCAAGCTTAGGTTTCGCTCTTAAGCAATGTGCTAAACCGCGCCTCTCTTTGTTAATTGCTAGTTACTTCCTACACCAGCTTCTTCATCTTCTTCTCGTCGAGATACTTTACGATCTTCCCAACATCCTGCGAGTTCTGCTTGGTCGTAATCAGCAGCGCGTCGTCAGTCTCGACCACGATCAGATCGGCAACTCCGACGGCGGCTACAAACTTGGCGGAGACGATAAAGTTACCGCCGGCATTCAGCATGAACTTCTGCTTGGCGCCGACGACATTACCGGCTGCATCCTGCGTAGGCTGGCGATGCTCATACAGCGCGGTCCACGAACCCAGATCGTTCCATCCAAAGCTCGCCGGAATACAGTAGATGCCCGACTTGCCTTCGCCTTTGGCTGAGCGCGGTTCGGCTATGGCGTAATCGACGCTGATGTTCTCACATTGCGGATACAGGCGGGCCAGTGTCTTGTCGAACTTGCGCGTACCGTAACTGACGGCGATCTCGTGGAGCAGAGCAGCGGTCTTGGGCAGATGCTCGCGCAGGGCGTTCACCAGCGTTTGCGCGCTCCAGATGAAGATTCCGCCGTTCCAGAAATAATTGCCGGCTTGTACAAATTGCGCGGCAACCCCGGCGTTCGGCTTCTCGCGGAAGCGGCGAACATTGAGCGCGCCGTTCTTAGCTTTGCCACCGGCCTCGATGTACCCATAACCAGTTTCGGCACGCGTGGGCCGAATACCGATAACGACGACGTTCTCCCCGGCAGCAGCGATCGCTGCCGCGCGTTCCAAATCGTTGCGAAACTTCTTTTCGTCGCTGACGACGTGATCAGAAGGAAAAAGTCCCAGCACGGCGGTTGGATCTTCGCGAACAAGCAAGAAAGCCGCCAGCCCGATCGCCGGAGCCGTATTGCGGCCGGCCGGTTCAGCCACAACCTGCTTCTTGTTGAGCTTTCGCAGCTCGCGGAGAATAGGCCCGCGCAAATCGTCGTTGGTGATGACCCAGAAGTTCTTCGCCGCGGCCATGGGCCGCAGGCGGTCGAACGTCTCCTCGATCATGCTCTTCCTGCTATTGAGAGGCAGCAGCTGCTTGGCGCGGCGCTTGCGGCTCATCGGCCAGAAGCGCGTACCGCGACCTCCGGCGAGAATTACGGGATAGAAATTGAACTTGCCTGATTTGGACAATGGTTTGAGATCCTTCGCTCTTCACGGAGCAGCCGGAGCCGCGTTGACCATTGTCGTCTCCGGCTCAGGCACTGCTTCTGACGGCAACGACATGCGCATGATCTCCAGCTCCCACTGCGGGCGCACACTATATTGTGACACGCAGGCAGGCACAACCACGGCGTCTCCGCGCGCAAAGCTGACCGGCTCCATGCCTGCCGACTCCAATACGCCCGAGCCTTCCACGGCAACGATGATATGCGCAGAGTCCGGCGTCATCTGCGCGGAAAGCTCACTGTGCAAGCCCAGCTTCTCTACCTGGAAGAAAGGCGACCGCACCAGAAAGTGCTTGTCGTCCTGCGGGTGCCGCACCACCTTGCCAGCGTTGCTATTCAGCTTGATGGCTGCCAATCCTGCTTCGATGTGGAGCTCTCGCGGGCGTCCATAGTCGTACAGGCGATAGGTCATGTCTGATGATTGCTGTGTCTCCAGCAGAACCAGGCCGCCGCCAATTGTGTGGACGGTACCCGCTGCGACGTAGAGCATGTCGCCGCGCTGAACCTCGATCCAGTTCAACAACTGTTCAGCTTGCACGCCGCTAATTGCCTGTTTGAAATCTTCTACCGAAACTCCCGGCCTAAGACCCAACGCAACCTGCGCTCCCGGTTTGGCGTCGAGCACATACCAGCACTCAGTCTTGCCGAAGGGTTCACCAGCACGGCGCGCAGCTGTGTCGTCGGGATGCACCTGTACAGAGAGCTTGTCGGCGGTGAAGAGAAATTTCACCAGCAACGGAAAGCGATCGTCATAGGGCGCAACCGTTCCCACCAACTCACGGCGAAACTGCTGCGCAACTTCTCCCAACGTCCGCCCGCTGAGCGGCCCGTTGGCCACAACGTTCTTTTCCCACGTGAGCCAGCTCTCGCCAATTGGCTCCTTGACGACCTTGGTATACACCGGATCCAGATCGCGCACCCCCCACGGCCGTTCATCAAAGCTGGGAATCAGAAGTAGTGGATAGAGTTCTGCCATGAATAGATCAGTGTACTTAGAGAACGGACGGATGGGGAGTGTTGCCGTAAAACAGTGATGCGCCAGCTCACTGTCCTACGGCCCAGTAGCTGGTGCGCGCCAGCACGGTCGCGCCCGCGGGCCCTTTTACCTTCACTGTCAACTGATGCAGACCGGGATCGGGCTTCGGAGGTTGGAAGCTAAGCAGGTAGCGGCTGTGCAGATGGTTGGAAAAGTTATTGATCTGAGCATCGAAAGCATGCGCCGATGAAAACATCTCGTACTCGCCTCCGTTTTGTGCGGCGAGCGCCCTGGCGGTGTTCTTACGCATAGCTTGCGCAGCCAGCAGAAGCGGCGCGAGCAGATCGGGGCCTTCATGTACCTCGGTTTCCTCAGGATGGAGATCGGGATTGTTCTTGCCGCGCAGCGTGTCGAGCACATTCGATTTTGAGGGCGAAAAAGCCAGCGTATACACCACGATGTTGCCGTTGCCCATCGCCTTGATTACGTCATTGATGCTCGTGGAACTGCCATGGTCACGCGTCTCGCTGATGAGTAGCAGCACGCGCTTACGGTCCTTCGGAACTCCGTCGAGCAACTTCACAGCATCGCTCACAGCGTCGAGGACAGCGGCTCCCCCATCGCCGGATTGCAGCCCGTTGAGTTCGCGACGAATGAGAGCTTCGTCGCCGGTGAAATTTTCCAGGGGATGTACCTGGCTGTCGAAGGCCAGCAGCGCGACCTTGCTTCCCGGCTCCTGGAACACCGGAGCCAGCATCGCGCCCAGACCGTGCATACGCGGCAGCTCGTAGTCGGCGCGCCGTCCGATTTGAATCGCCACTACAAGCGATACGGCGTCCGCCTCCGCGGCTTCGTCAAGTCTCGTCGTCTGCGGCACTCCGTCATCTTCGATGATGAAGTCTTCGGCTTTCAGCCCGTAGATGATGTCTCCCGACTTGTCGCGGACCAGCGCCGGAACCAAGACGACATTGGCTTGGGTGCGAAACGTTGGCTCCTCCTGCGCAGGCAGGAGGGCGTTGTAGGTAAGGATTAGAATCAGAGCGAATGCACTTGGCCGGTACAGCTTCATGTCGGATGACTGGCCCGTACTACCTACAGTCCGGCGAAGAACTGACGCATGCGCTCCAGCCCGCGCTCTAGTTGCTGCTCGGCGACGGCGTACGACATGCGCACATGCTCTTGCGTTCCAAAGGCCTCACCGGGAACGACGACCACGTGCGCTTCGTGCAGCAGCTTGCGAGCGACGTCGCCGGCCGAGTTCATTCCACCGCGCCCGAAGTAGTGGCTGACGTTGGGATAAGCATAGAAGGCGCCGTTCGGTGCTGCGCAGGTCAGCCCCGGGATCGCTCTTAGCCCCGCGACCACCTTGTCGCGCAGCTTGATGTATTCCGTACGCATCGCCTGCAAACATTCCTGCGGTCCGGTTAGCGCCGCCACCGCTGCCTTCTGCACGATCGACGTCGGATTCGAAGTGCTCTGGCTTTGCAGCTTCTGCATGGCGGCAATCACCGGGGCCGGGCCCAGCGCGTACCCCAAACGCCAGCCGGTCATGGCGTAGGTTTTGGACAGCGAGCCGATGATGAGCAGCCGCTCTTTGACATCGGTTACCGAGCCGGCCGAAAACAGTCGTCCGGTGAAGTTCAAATAGACGTAGCACTCGTCGGAGACAACGTAGATTCCACGCTCGTGCGCCAGGCGCAGTACCGAAGTCATGTCCTCAGGAGTCATCACCGAACCCGAGGGGTTGTTCGGCGAGTTGAGGATGATCATCTTGGTGCGCGGCGTAATCGCGCGCTCGACCATCTCGGCGGTGAGCTGAAAGTCGTGCGCCTCGTTGGTCGAGATGTACACCGGCTCACCGCCGGCGTAACGGACGATGTCTTTGAACGACACCCAGTAGGGCACCGGCAGGATGACCTCGTCGCCGTGATCGACCAGCACCTGGATGGCATTGAACAGCGCGTGTTTGCCGCCGACGGACGCGGTGCATTCTTCGCGCTTGTAGTCGGAGCCGAAATCAGCGGCATGCCGCCTGATAATGGCGTCGCGCAATTCGGTGATGCCGCCGACAGCGGTGTACTTGGTGAAGTTGTTATTGATGGCGGCGATGGCCGCGTCTTTGATGTTCTGCGGCGTGGTGAAGTACGGTTCTCCCGCGCCAAGGTCTACCAGGTCGACGCCGGTGGCGCGCAGCTTTTCGGCTTCGGCAGAGACGGCCATGGTGGCCGAAACTTCAATGCGCTGGATGCGATTGGTAAGAGGCGAGGAGAGCTGTGTAACAGTTGCGGTCATCCGAGGTCCTTTGCTGAAGTCAGTTTGTCGCGCTGTTGTACAGCGCCATCGCGATCAAAAATTCCTGGCCACTCAGGCCTCGTTCTTGGTCTGGTTCGCTTTCACTTTCTCGCGCAGCTTTTGCTCGACCAGCTCCGGCACAAAACTGTTGAGCGGCCCCCCCAGATGCGCGATCTCGCGCACAATGCGTGAGCTGAGGTACGAATACTTCTCGGCCGGCAGCATGAAGATGGTCTCCACCCGCTGGTCGATTTTGCGGTTCATCAGCGCCATCTGCAATTCGAACTCATAGTCGCTTACCGCGCGAATGCCGCGCAGAACCACGTTGGCATTCTTGCGGATGCAGTAGCTCACCAGCAAGCCTTCAAAGGTGTCGATGCTGACGTTAGTCCAATCCGCCGTCATAGCTCGCAGCATCTCTTTGCGCTCGTCGAGAGTAAATAGCGCCTTGCCTTTTTCCGGGTTGCCGCGCGATGGCGACAATCAACTCATCGAAAAGTTTGCTGCCCCGCTGTATCAGGTCCAAGTGTCCGTTGGTTACGGGATCAAACGAGCCCGGGTAAATAGCGACGATCTGTTTCAAGCGGCCTCGGACGTGTTACTGGTCTCCCGGATGAGCCTTGCTCAGGCCAACCCGGTTCTGCTGCGGGCGCGTTGCAAATCGTTTGCGATTCTATTCTGAACGCAAGGGCAGGCGCAATGTGTGTCACGGATTGTGCGAGAAGAGCTCTGCCAGCCAGCTCTCGATGGTCAGCCGCATCTCGTCGAGGTGCCCGGCGAAGTAGTGGTCGCCTGGAACGAACACGAGCTCCTTCGGCTCGGCGGCGTTGGCGACGATGCGTTCCAGCTCGTCGTGCGGGCCGAACTCATCATGATCGCCGCTCAGGAACAGCTTGGGCTTGCGGCAGTTCTTCCAGGAAACCGAAAGCAGTAGGTTCGCCCTTCGGCGGCTACCGGCGTGCCCAGCGAGATGATGCGCCGGCACGTCGGGATCGGCACAAGCCACTCGCGTCCCTACCGCCGCTCCAAAGGAGAAGCCGGCGAAAATCACCGGCAATCCAAAGCTGCTCTTCAGCCACGCCAGCGCCGTGCGAACGTCGTCGCGCTCGCCGCGTCCTTCGTCGTGCGTACCCGCGCTCAGTCCAGTGCCGCGAAAGTTGAAGCGCAGCACGGAAAGCCAAAAGCGTGCAGCGCCTTCATGGCGTGGAACACGACCTTGTTGTGCATGGTCCCGCCGAAAAGAGGATGCGGATGGCACACCAGCGCCGAATGGGTTGCGTCAGGCGAGCCTGCATTCAGCAGCGCCTCAAGCCGTCCGGCAGGGCCTTCGAGAAACAGCGACTGAATCGCGGCGTGGGTGGCTGGCAAGGTGGTTCTCTCTGCAGATGTGCAGAGTTCTATCTTACTTGCTGTTTTCGGGATGAATCCTTCGGCGGGTGATTACAACGGCCATAGATGAAGAGCACAGCAAAAACGCATACACGAGAATCGACCACCAGGAATGTCCGGTATGCGAGAAAAAGGGCAGGCCGAAGATGGTGAACAGGACCACCGCAGCCAATACCAGAAAGAACCACCTGATGTCGCCCTTCAGCATGGCAGGCCTCCTCGCCGGCAGCAGCTCGCCTCGATTTCCCCTGAAATAGAGACGTACGATCAGGACTAAGGTTTCCCTGGGAATACATTTCTTTACACGGAGCCGGGAGATGATGGCAGGATGTTGACACCATGATTCGATTCGGAATCGCCGGATTTGGCCATCACGCGGTGAAGCGGCTAATGCCGGGATTCGCTAAAGCGCAGGGCTGCGGAGTGACTGCGCTCTTCCCGCCGCGACTTGCAACGCGCCCAGGAATCAGCTCGGGAATTTGGCATTGCTCACGCCTTCACCTCTACTGCCGAGCTTTGCGCCTGCGCTGACGTGGACGCCGTGTTCGTCGCCTCGCCGGACGCGTTGCACTTGGCCGATGCTCTGGAGGCGATACGCCATCGCAAGCCGGTGCTGGTGGAAAAGCCGATGGCGATGAACAGCGCGGAAGCGGCCACCATGGTGGAGGCCAGTCGTAATGCTGGCGTGTTGCTCGGCGTCGCGCACAACATGCGCTTCGAGCACAGCGTGCAGTGGTTCCGAGCGCGGGTCTCTGCCGGTTCGATCGGCCGGCCATTATTGGCGCGAGCGATCTTTGTCGCACCCATGCTTGAGCAGCCCGCGCACCTGGGTGCAGGATCCAAAACTCGCAACTGGCGGCCCGATGGCGGACATCGGGATTCACTGCTTCGATACTCTGCGTTACATCCTCGACGACGAAGTGGAGAGCGTAGTCATGCAGGCGCAGTACGATTCGCATTCGGTGTTGGAAGCATCGGCCTCGGGCGTCTTGCGCTTTTCGCACGGAACGTTGGCTGACGTTGCCGTCTCAGGCCGCGGAGCGTACTAGACGACTGCTCGAAATTGCCGGCGAGAACGGGGTGCTCTCCGCCGTCAACGCTCTCAACGTCGACCATCCAGTCACACTAGGGTTGCGTCGTGGCTTCGAAATCGTGGAGCGAACCGAAGTCAGCAACGACGACTCGTACACCTTACAACTCGACGCCTTCGCTGCGGCGGTGGAAGCGGGAGGTCCGTTCCTCATCTCGGGCGCAGAGGGACTGCGCAACCAGCAAGTTTTGGACACCGCATTCCGCAGCATCAAGTCGGGGAAAACAGAGAGCGTGGCGGACGCCCGGACCCGTCTTAGCCTCGCCAAGTTGCTGTATGTCGAACTTTGAAAGGGCACCCTTCAGCCGTGTCTTACAAGGTGCAGAACAATCCCGCCTTCAGGCGCCGAGGGGATGTCTTTCCTCAGCGGCTAAAGCCGGGCTATTAGTTTCCCCTACGGCACGCCTGACGGCGTGCCCTTTCAAAGCTGAGGCGGGCTCGCTGTCGTGGATTCGGCGCGCTGCTCGCCGGGCTGCTGTCGGCGGTGAACTCGAAGGCCGCGTTGATGAGCGCGATGTGTGACAGCGCCTGCGGGAAATTGCCAACCTGCCGCTTCGCGTCGGTGTCGTACTCTTCGGACAGCAGGCCGACATCATTGCGCAGCGCCAGCAATCGCTCGAAGAGTTCGCGCGCCTCTTTGCGGCGTCCGCATAAATTCCAGGCGCTGACCAGCCAGAAACTGCATGCGAGGAACGAGCCCTCGTGCCCTCTCACGCCGTCATCCAGTTCGGAAGTGTCATAGCGTTGCACCAGGCCATCGCGCATGAGGTGCTTTTCGATGGCGGAAATGGTGCCGCGCACGCGCTCGATCTTCTACCGGGAGAAAACCAACCAGCGGTATCAGCAGCAGCGAAGCATCAAGGCGCTTCGAGCCGTAGGTCTGGGTGAAACTGTTGAGCTCCGAGTCGAAGCCTTTCTCACAGACCTCGCGGTGTATGCTGTTGCGTATTTCGCGCCAGCCGCTTGAGCTGCCCATCCTGCCCGTAGCGCTCGGCATACTTGATGGCGCGATCGAATGCCACCCACGCCATCACCTTGGAATTGGTGAATTGCTTAGGTCCGCCGCGAATTTCCCAGATACCTTCGTCGGGTTCGCGCCAGATTGTTGCCAGGTGTTCGGTGAGGCATTCTTGCAAATCGAAATCGCTTTTCCGTGACGGCAAGCCGGCGAGTTCGGCGTGCAGCAGAGCATCCGCGACCTCGCCGTAGACATCGAGCTGGAGTTGGTTCGACGCGGCATTGCCAACGCGCACTGGCTTCGCGCCTTCGTATCCCGCCAGCCAGTCCACCTCCCATTCCAGCAGGTGACGTTCGCCGCGGATGCCATACATGATCTGCACCTGGTCAGGACTTCCCGCGGCGGCGCGCAGCAGCCATTCACGCCACGCGCATGCTTCCTCGTGATAGCCCGCGTTCATCAACGCCAGCAGCGTAAAGGTGGCATCACGCAGCCAGCAGAAGCGGTAGTCCCAGTTGCGATGGCCGCCGAGGCGTTCGGGAAGAGAAGTGGTCGGCGCGGCAACCATGCCGCCGGTGGGAGCGTAGGTGAGCGCCTTCAGTGTGATGAGCGAGCGGCGCACCGCTTCGGTATAGTCGCCCTGGTAACGGTGTTCCGACTTTTCTGAGGTAACCTTGCTGCCCCAGTCGGTCCAGAAGTCGGTTGTCAGTTGCAGTTCGTGCTCTGGCTTGATCGGATTAGGGATGTCGCCGTACGACGTTGCATAGGTAAGCGCGAACGACATCGACTGGCCTTCCGACAGCGTGAACTCGCTCAGCGTCTTCATGCTCTCGCCGCGCAAAGGTGCATCGGTGCGCAACACCGCCATGTCGGGTCCGGAGATGGCGCGCAGCGTTCCGTCTTCCAGGCGCGTCACCCACGGCACCGAGCGGCCGTAGTCGAAGCGCAGCACCAACTCCATGCAGATCTGCACCTTGCCGCGCAGGCCGCGTACGATGCGCACCAGGTCGGAGTACTCGCCGCGAATGGGCATGAAGTCGATCAGCAGCACCGAACCTTCATCGTTCTCAAACGTGGTCTCGACGACGAGCGTACCGTCGCGATACTTGCGGCTGCTGCGCGCTTCCTTTGCCGGAGAAATGCACCAATGACCGTTTTCTTCATCGCCCAGCAGAGCAGCCATGCATGCGGGCGAGGCAAAGGTCGGCCAGCACAGCCAGTCGATGGATCCTTTGTTGCTGACGAGTGCGGCGGTTTCACAATCGCCGATGAGGGCGTAGTCCTCAATATGAGCAGGCATCAGTGGTATGACGGCGATTCGGAGCTTAAGAGTTGGAACGTCTGCTCCGCATCAGAGTTCGAAATCGCACATTTCTCTGCGATACGGCAAACGGCGCGAGAGGATTGTGGCATCTATCTCCACATAGGCAAACCACTCAAAACCCATAGTCGGGCAACCACCGTACAAAACCTACGTGCGACGCGGGGGAATGTTGTCTCGAGGAGCGAACAGTGAGCAAGAAGAGCAGGGAGATCGTCGTTATCACCGGTGCCTCGGCTGGCGTAGGACGCGCGACGGTCCGCGAGTTTGCACGGCGTGGCGCATGGATTGGGCTGATCGCGCGCGGCAAAGATGGCCTGGAGGCTGCGCGTCACGAAGTCGAGCAGGCCGGAGGCAAAGCATTGGTGCTGCCCACCGACGTGGCCAACGCGGACGAAGTCGAGGCCGCAGCCCGGCGCGTGGAGCAGGAACTCGGCCCCATCGACATTTGGGTGAACGATGCGATGACGTCGGTGTTCTCACCTATCAAGGAAATGACGCCCGATGACTTTAAGCGCGTAACCGAGGTGACGTACCTGGGCTACGTGTACGGCACGCTGGCTGCGCTGAAGCGCATGTTGCCGCGCGATCGCGGGACCATCGTTCACGTCGGCTCGGCGCTGGCTTATCGCAGTATTCCCCTTCAGGCAGCGTATAGCGCGTCGAAACACGCGGTCCTGGGATTCTTTGCGTCGCTGCGTTGCGAGCTCATTCACGACGGCAGCAAGGTGAAGACCACCATGGTGCAGATGCCGGCGCTGAACACTCCGCAGTTCGGATGGTGTAAAAGCCGCCTGCCGCGCAAGGCTCAACCGGTTCCGCCTATTTATCAGCCGGAGGTTGCTGCGCGTGCGATCTACTATGCTGCGCATCATCCTTCGCGCCGCGAATACTATCCGGCGTGGTCGTCGGTGAAAGCGATTTTCGGCAACAAGCTGGCGCCTTCGTTTGCCGATCACTACCTGGCGCGGATGGGTTACGACGCCCAGCAATACGACGGACACCACGATCCGAATCGCCCCAACAATCTCTACGAGCCGGTGGCCGGAGATCATGGCGCGCATGGCGCCTTCGACAGCCGCGCCTCGTACACCAGCAAAGAGCTGTGGGCGGAGACGCATTGGCAGTGGCTGGCTGCGGCGGTAGGAGTGGCCCTCGGCGGCGCGGCGCTGGCATTGTTCGGAGGCAGCAAAGCAACGGCAGAGAAGTCTCAGGAGGATGCCGAAGATTGGCGGCACGCGCGAGCCGCGTGAGCAGGGCTAGACCGATTTTGCGTTGGCTGTTGGAATGCAGTCTTTCGACAGCGGGCCGCACAAGGGTTGTGTTGCGAAACAAGTGGATATGTCTAGAAGTCCGCGCCGCAAGGCGCGGCAAGCTTAGCCCAGCGCTTCTTCAGCGCTGGGCGCGTTTTCAAATCTACGGATTATGCGTCCAAGCCCACGCAGCCAAGTTCATTAGTTCGGCAGGCGAAAAGCGTAAAAATAATTAGTGTCCCACGATGGGTTATAGACCGTGCCATTCGCAATGATGGGCGCGACCCCGGGTGTGTTCGGAGACTCCCAAAGTAAGCTTCCATCCGCCGACGAAAAGGCGAGGAGACCTTCATAAGGACCACCCACGCTAGCGTAGAGTACACCGTTAGCAAGCGCGAGCTCATAGGTCGCTCCGTAACTTCCTCCCAGACCACTCCAAAGAAGAGAGCCGTTGCTGGCGTTAAAGGAATAAACCAGCGGACCGGGGGATTGACGGGACGTTCCCGCTCCTACATACACCGCGCCAGCACCGACCACCGGCGAAGATTGGAAGGCACCGGTCTGCGGCTGCGCTGTCCACAAGACGGCGCCCGTGAGGGCATTCAGCGCGTACAGGTCGGTGTTGGTGCTGGCGTATACGATGTTGTTGAACACTGCTACTCCGTCGGCGCTGAGTGAACCTGCCAGGCTCGCATGCCAAAGCACGGCGCCGGATACATCGTTAGCAGCGTACAGATCGCCACCCGTTGCAAAATATACGAGCCCGTTCACCGCTGTCGGAGTCGACTCGGTACCAGGGTTGCGCTGCCACCGAAGTACTCCCGTCTTCGCATCCAGGGCATAGATGGTGTAACTGCTGCCATCGTATGAACCGATGTAGACGAAACCATCTGCAACCGTCGCCCCAGTTACGATCGCGCCGGTAGCATTGTAGGTCCACAGCGGCGTACCCGCCTTCGCGTCCAGAGCATACACAGTCTGGCCGGAACCGACGTACAAGATGTTGTTGAATACTGTCGAGTAATTCTGGACTTGGGAACCGGTGTTATACGTCCATAGCAAAGCACCTGTGCCTGCATCCGCCGCGTATACGTTGGTGGCCCCTCCGAAGTACACAACATCGTTGACGAGAACTGGAGAGTTAAATGGCCCTGTCCCTGGCCCGTATTGCCATGCCACAACCAGGTCTGTCACATTCGAAGAGTTGATGCGGTATTCGTAGGGGTTGTAGCCCGTATGGCAGGGGTCAAACCCAAACGACGGCCAGTTGATATACAGCGCAGTATTGGGACCACCGCAGCGCGTCACGCCTTGCCCCGAAGCTAACGCTGCCGTCACAATCACTAGAAAAAATAAACCGAACGTTTTGATTCTCATGGCGTCCTCCGGAAAGCGGCTACCGTACACAACTGGACGCGTGGCAGCCTGCCATACAGAATCCAGTACTCCTGCCCGCAAAAGTGAGTGGGTACATTGTCGTCCCTTCCCCGGCAAAGTGCCACGAAAATTGCATGAATTGCGTGTGCTGCCATCCCGTGCGGGGGCAAGGCTTGAGGTTAGGGCAGCATTGCTTGGCTATGGGGAGCTGCTGTTGAAAAAGATGCTTGTTCCTGAACAACGGTCACAGTACAGGCAGAGTTCGTGATGTTGCTGTTGGTTCCCAGGCTCGGAGGCTTGGTGCTCATGATGCACATCACTCCCGCTCGGAGTCGCTGTTCTACTATTTCCTGTCCCTATTTCCCTTGCTGCGCCTGCAGCGACTTGACGGCGTCCTGGCAGGCGCTGGCTTCGGTGAGCACTTTGTTGAACGCTTGGTCGGCGCGCAGCTTGGCCAGCATGGGATCATTCAACAGATTGGAGTAGGCGCAGTAGCTACGTTCTACTGCGCTCTGCAGCAGTTGCAAGGCGTCCTGATTCTTGCCGCAGTAGCCCAGCCACGCTCCCTGGAAGACAGCTGTTCCGGATCGAGTTCATTGGCCTGGTTGGCCTCGAGCTCGTGGGCAATACGGTCCTGCTCGCTGGCGGGTCGCAACCCAAGGCATGCTTCCACCAGGTCGTGATGGTAGCGAGGCGCGGTGGGCATGTGTTTGGCGGCTTCCTTGGCCTGCGCAATTTTGCCTTCACGCACGAGCAACGCAGGCGTAACGTAAGCGGCCCATTCCGACCCAGCGTCGAGTTGCAGGAAGTCCACGGCGCGCTCCGTCTGGCCCAATTCCATGAAGGTCCACGCGCAGGAGCGGAACATGTAGTTGCCGGGATCGAGGCTGAGCGCGCGGTCACACTCCGCCGCCGATTGTTCCAACATGCCGGCGTAGCGGAAGACATAACTCAGCGCAAAGTGCGCCTGGGCGCTTTGGGGGCGGCTTTTGACCAGCGCCTCGGCGGCCAGATAGGCCTTGCCCAGTTCACCCCGCTCGACGGCGTTGGTAATCTGCTGGCCGAGCGCGACGGTTAGATTCGGGTCGAGTTGCAGCGCGCGCGCGTAGGCGTCGTTGGACTGCTGCATCATCTTCTCGCCGCCGTCGGAATAGGTCGCGTCATAGTAGCTGCGCACGCCCAGCTCCTGCCATGCGGGAGCGTAAGTCGGATCCATCTGCACCACTTGCTCCAGTACGGCGAGCGCATCTTTGTTGGCGACCGGATCGTGCGGGATCGCCAGGCTGTGCAGATACAGGTCGTAAGCCTCGGCGTCCTTAGGCCGCGAGCCTGCGGCTTGTTCCACGCCTTGTCCCAGACCGAGGATGGGAAGCAGCCCCTGACGCACCTGCGCCGCTAACCGCGATTGCAACGCGATGAGGTCCTGGCTGGGAGCGGTGAGAGTGGTCTGCCACACCAGGCGGTTGTCGCTGGCCTGGATGGCCTCCAAGGTCACGACCAGGTTGTCGCCGCGCGCTACAAAGTGGCCAGTGACGATGGTTGCCACGTGCAGGGCACGCGCCGCCTGCCGCGGATCGACATCGTTGCCGGCATATTTCTGCGTCATCGAGCTGGGACGCACATCGAGCGAGCGGTTCTGCGCCAGCGTGTTACTGAGTTCGTCGGCCAGCGCGAAGCGCAGAAAATCCACACTGATGTCGTTGTTCAGATTGTGCAGCGGCAGCACAGCGATGGTGTTCTTCGCTCCCGGAGCACCGGGGCGATGCTTGACGTAATAAGCGCCCACCGGCACCAGCACGGTGATCAGCAGGGCGATGATTCCCAGCAGCGCGTAAACGTGCCAACGACGTGTAGGTTTCGCAAACGCGGTGGTGCGTAGCTTGTAGGGAAGCGCGGGGCGCATTCGGGCGCTGGTCGTGGTCCGGGCTCGCTTTCTTCTTCAGCGATTGCGGTCGCCCTTCATGGCCAGCGCTGTCTGGTAACGATGGCCTCGGTCTTTTTCCATCGCCCGGCCGAGGATGCCTTCCAGATCCTCGGGCACGGCGGATTGAATTTGCGCGGCGCCGGCGGCTTCTCATTCAACAGCGCATTCATCGAGGTCACGGAGTTGGTCTTACGAAACGGCTTGTGGCCAGTGGCCATCTCGTACAGCACAACTCCCAGAGAGAACAGATCGCTGCGCGGATCGAGTTCTTCGCCGCGCGCCTGCTCCGGCGACATGTAGACCGCGGTGCCGAATGATTCGCCGGCGATGGTCAGGTCTTCAAAGCTGTCGCGTTCGAACTCCGCGCGAGAGCTTAACCAATCCAAAATCGAGAATCTTCGCTTGCCCGATGGGGTAACGAAGATGTTCGCGGGCTTGATGTCGCGATGGATGATGCCCTTGGCGTGGCAGGCCGCCAGGGCGTCGGCCACCTGAATGCCGATGTCGATCAGCTCTTCGATGTCCATCGGCTGGCCGTTCATGAGGTCGCGAAGGCTTTTGCCTTCCAGCTTCTCCATGACGATGTAGGGCTGGCCGTCGAGGTCGCCGATGTCGTGGATGGTGCAGATGTCGGGATGATTCAGCTGCGAGGCAATACGCGCCTCGCGCAAGAAGCGTTCCAGGGACTTGTCGTCTCGAGCAGATTGTCGGGATAAATTTCAGCGCAACCCGGCGGCCAAGGCGAGTGTCTTCCGCCTCGTATACCACCCCCATCCCACCGCCACCCAGCTTGCCCAAAACGTGATAGTGGGAAACGGTTTGGCCGACCATGTCAATGGTCCCGAGCACGTCGAGTTATGTTAGGCCGAGGCCCTGCTGTGGTCAACCAAAGGAAGTTAATTGCGCCGTGGCAAGGTGGAGTACGCCTTCAGGCGATACAAATTCCTAAGTCATGCAGGTCCTGGCTTTAGCCTCTGCGGCAGGTCTCGCTGACGACAATCCATCATTGAAAATATCGGAAAGCGCGCGCTGAAGCCGATCCCCTCCATCAGCTATCGCCCTGCCCTGTGCGCCTGAAGGGTACTCCACCGGCGCTGACGAGCGGCAACCGCACCAGTCCCTTTCACACCCCGGGATGCACGAACATCACATGCCCAGCGCCAATACGGTGCCCGCGACCATGAGCCGAAACGTCTTCTCGGGAATCCAGCCCAGGGCCTTTTGTCCCATCAGGGTGCCTGCGATCACCGCGATGGTGGCTGTCAGCATAATCGGCCACGCCGACAGAATCGGACGCCACTGTGTTACCGCGTACACCGGCATACGGAACACGTCGACCAGCAGTGCAATCGCGGTGGCAGTCGCCACAAAAGCGTCGCGCCGCACGTCGAACCCCAGCAGCGCGGCTGAGCGGATGCCTCCCTGATTGCCGACCAGTCCTCCGAATACGCCCGACAGCGCGCCGGCGACCACGCCGACTTGTGACCGAACCGCAAGCGCTTGGCCGCGCCCGTCAATCCCATGATGCCAGCGAACACCAGCAACGCCGCCAGCACATACCCGAGGAAGGTGCTACGCATCCATACGTGCAGCAGAGCGCCAACCAGTCCGCCGATGGCGCTGGTAATCCCGAAGCTCAACAGGATGGGCCGATCGATATGTTCTCGTATCAGCCGGAAAACGCAATGCCGTTCCCAGAAAATGTGGGACCGAAACCACGGCGACGGCCAGCTTGGTCCCCAGCCACATCGCCAACAAGGGAGTGAGAATGCTGCCGATACCGAAGCCGGAGATGGACGCAACTGCGCCCGCGGCGACCGCCGCTATCGCAGTGATGACGTGAAAGTTCATGGCAAACGAGCATCATACGCGCTCCGAAGCGGGTGAGTTGCGCATGGTAGTATCAACTTCAGCCCGCGATGCACTTCGATGCTGTCAACATCTTCTTTCAGATTGTGGTGCTGCTGTTTGCCATCAGCGTGCACGAGTCGGCGCACGCCTGGATGGCCAACCGCCTAGGCGATCCCACCGCCAAAATGCTAGGACGGGTTTCGCTCAATCCCATCGTCCACATCGATCCGTTCGGAACCATACTGGTGCCGGCGTTACTGATCCTGTTCGGGTTCCCGGCCTTCGGATGGGCCAAGCCGACGCCGGTGGATCCGCGCAACTTCAAGAACGTAGTACGTGACGACATACTCACGGCGGTGGCGGGGCCGGTCAGCAATTTCATCACTGCATTCTTGGCTGTCGTGATCATGGCATTTCTACTGCATGCTCCGCTGAGCGGTTCCGGCGGCCGGTTTCGCGGTACTGACGTTGCTGAGCCGCTGTTGCAGATGTTCGAACTGGCTATTATCAACGTAGTGCTGGCAGTGTTCAATCTTATTCCGTTGCCGCCGCTGGACGGCAGCCACGTTATTCGCCACTTTCTGTCGTATGATTCGTTGAAGTTTTACGACCGCTTCGGCTACTTCGGCCTGATGATCCTCATCTTTGTGCTGCCGATGCTGCACCTAGATATCATCGGCGTGTTGATCGCCCCCTTTCTGGCTTCTACCAAGGCCTGCTGAATTTATTCTTGAGACTCTGATGTCCGATTCGTCTCAACCGAAAAAAGGTCGCATCCTTAGCGGAATGCGACCCACCGGAAAACTCCATC
>CAWELL010000003.1:0-80000 GCA_963809865.1 uncultured Acidobacteriaceae bacterium
CACGGTGGAAGTCACAGGTTCAAATCCTGTAGCGCCCACCAACAACTCCTGAACCAACAATGCTCAACTAGGTCCCTCGCGGCGCTTCGGGATTTCGCCCGCGGGCTCCGATCACCCCACCAAGCGCAAAACCGGCGCTTGTCGGGGGCCCCGAATTACGCCCGCAAAACGGCTCAAGTTCGAATCCTGTAGCGCCCACCAACAACTCCTTGAACCATCAATGCTCAACTGGTCCCTCGCGCGCTTCGGGATTTCGCCCGCGGGCTCCGATCACCCCACCAAGCGCAAAACCGGCGCTTGTCGGGGGCCCCGAATTACGCCCGCAAAACGGCTCAAGTTCGAATCCTGTAGCGCCCACCAACAACTCCTTGAACCATCAATGCTCAACTGGTCCCTCGCTGCGCCTCGGGATTTCGCCTGCGGGCTCGGACGCCCGCGAAACGGCTGAGGAGAACGGTGTCTGAATCCAGTAACTGGTGCTGAGCATCCCGTGCAGCCAAAGTCCGCGGCTGTGTTAATGCTGCATACTTCGGACTGCTTGTCCGGATCTGGCCTTCGATCTCCTGATACTGGCGTAGTTACCCATCAATTTCCTTGTTGATGCCTGCAATTTGTTCTTCGGTATGCTTGCCCTGGAGCAGTTGAATTTTCCGGTTTGACTTTGCAGTCAGGGCGGCCTGGAGTTCCTGCGCCCTTGCCAACAATGAGGGATCTGCTCCCTGCCTTATATCAACATGAGCGGCGAACAACATTTCCAACAGGGTCCTTGCCCGCGACCGCTCGACTACCTGAAAAGCAAGTTCGGTCTGCTTCTGTGCCAGCAGCAGACCAGCGTATGACGAGTAGATATCCGCGCGCGTTGCCCTGAAGTTCCTTCGAACTGCGTTCGATCCGCCCAGATGAGCGACTTGATTTTCGAGAACGTCGATCGCCTGTGCGTATAGTCGCGCCGATTCGTCTGGATGCTGCTGGTCTCGTAGAACCCCGGCCAGGGCGGCGAGCGATTCAGCATAGCCTGTGCTGGCCGGAGCCAGCCTCTCTCGTATCTCCAATGCCTGGTGGTAGTTCTTAGAGGCCTCAGTGAAGTCGTGACGCTCCCGATCCGGGTCGCCAAGGCTGCTACCTGCCGGTCTCTCGGGAGTTTGCATGGGGGGCAGTTCAACGACTTGCCGACTACACGGCCAAGTGAAACTGCCTTCCAGCCGACTTCTGGCCCCGCGTCGATACGCTGTCGTGAGCAGGCCAACTGGAGAGCTGGACTTAATGAGCCGCTCAGCCGGATTAGCTACGGCTTGGCGATGTATCGAAAGTAATCGGGAACTACTTCTTCCCAGATCGCCTTGGCTGCAAATCTTGCAAAGACCACTCATGTGCGACAAGGGCCATTCCGTTCAGCAACGTAAAACCCCGATCTGCGCCCTACTTCTTCAGGCCTGCCGTAAAGTTGGTGATGAGCGTGATGGGCTGGTTCACCTGCTGCGACACCCGCTCCATCAGGAATCGCTTGCCGTCAGGCGAGACGCTGAAGAACGGAAGTGTCAGGACCGTCCACTGGTTGATGATGATGTGGGGAGCGCCGAACTGAAGCACACCGCCGGCCTCCTGCACGGAGACGGCGACTAGCGACTGATTGCCATCGAAGTAAAAGAGTTCTTTGCCATCGGAGCTCCACCGCGGCGCCTGTCCCACATTGGGAGACACCTGCCATTTGCCCTGCCCGCCGCCATAGGCCTGCACGTAGATCTCAGATCGACCTGACTCCAGTGACTCATAGGCGAGCCAGCGTCCGTTGGGAGAGAAGACCGCGTTGCTTCCATGGGGCAGGATCTGGCCAGGTTTTCTATCGCCGTCGACCGGGATGGCCCATACGCCGTCGTCCTTTTGCATGAAGACGTTGGGCGAGTAAAGCAGCGTCTTGCCGTCATGCGACCAGTCAGTGGGGGCAAAGGCGTTTCCCGCCGGGTCGGGAACCAATAACTCTTCGGAGCCGCTGCCATCCGTAGGTCGGCGATAGATGCCGCTGCCGGACGCACGTAACGAGCTATAGGCGATCCACTTTCCGTCCGGCGACCAGACGGGGAAGGTGTTGCCGGTGGGGCCAAAGGTCAGGCGGGTACTGACACCGCGCGCCAGATCGAGTGCCCAGACATCGTTCATGCCGGAGTCGATGGTGAGCGCAATGCGGTCGCCCTGAGGAGACAGCCGGGCGAACTGCAAGTTTTGCAGCTTGTCGGCCGCGATGCTCAGCGGCTTTCCGTTGCGGTCCATCCAAACCAGTTGGACAGCCCCGGAGCTACCATTGCCGAAGGTCAGCAGTCCGCTCCTGGTAGCGGAGGCGGTGGTGTGCCAGGTGGAGACATCGTTCAATACATCGGAAGAAATGGTTTGCAACTCGCCGCTCAACACACCTTTGTCCGGATCAAAGGGCTGGGCCATCAACTGATCGCCACGATTGAACAGCAGAAATCCGGCCGCATAGATTCCGTTGGTTTGGGCGTGAACCACCAGGCGGTTCTCGCGGCCGTCAAGCGAAGCATAGTAGATACCATTGTTGGCCACGCGTGACGGATTGTGGTCCATGGCGAAGTACAGAAAGTGTTTGCCGTCGGGCAGAAAGAATGGCCAGCGATTGGACGAGTGGCGACTAATGTCTACTTTGGTTTGCGGCGTGGGAGTGCCTCCGCCGGCGCTGACCTGCAGCAACGAGCCGATGGGCGAGGGCGAAAACACGATAACGCCGCTGGGACCCCAGGCTCCGCCGCGTCCCAGTTGCGCGTCACAAACGGATTGCGCAGTGGTCGCATTGAGGTCGATGGTCCGCAGCTTGCCATTGGCAAAGAACCCCAGCGAACGGCTGTCCGGCGACCAGAAGGGAAAAATCGCATCGTTGGTGTCGGGCAGCGTACGCGCATCAGCGCCGTTCATCGGACGGACCCAGAGATTGGTTTTACCGTCGGTGCCAACAGCCGTGAACGCTATGTTCGAACCATCAGGTGAGAGCACGGGCGGACCGGCAACGTCGGAGGTCAGGCGGAAGTGCTGGTCCGGCGGCGGATTGATTACCGCACGAATGCTGGGAGCTGACGGCGTGGTGCGAAGTAAGTATCCCGCGAGGACGCCCAAAACAATCGCAGCCGCAACCATGGCCAACCAGCGCAGGCGGCTCGCCCGCGGGGTGGCGGAAGTTTCTGCATCTGCCGGAACGGCCCGCATCGAGGCAATCCAGCGCAGTTCCATGGCGACGTCGTGCGCTGACTGGATGCGCTCGCTGGGATCTTTCGCCAGGCATCCGCGAATCAACATGTCGAGCATCGGCGGAGCAACCGCCGGGTTCGTCGCGATAGGATCGGGTTCCTTCTCCAGAATCGCAGTGAATACGCTGAGCTGCGATTTGCCTTCGAAGGCGCGATGCCCGGTGATCATCTCGTAGAGCACGCATCCGAAGCTGAAGAGATCGCTGCGCCCGTCGGCCTCGGCTCCCTGCAAAACCTCCGGAGCCATGTACTGACAGGTTCCAACCACCGCGCCTTTTTGCGTGAGCGCCGGGGCAGCCGCGCTGAGCTGCGCCAGATTCATGGTCGGCGTGGAAGGCGTGAACGCGCCGACCGCCTGTGCGGCAAACGGAACCGTCGGTTTCGCCAGGCCGAAATCCATCAGCTTGGCGCCCGCCTTGGTCAGCATGATGTTCGCGGGCTTCAGGTCGCGATGGACGATGCCTTGCTGATGCGCTTTCTCCAGCGCCTGTGCGATCTCGATTCCAATCTTCAGCACCTGGTCGAGTGGGAGCGGGCCCTTTTCCAGCCGAGCCGCCAGCGTCTGTCCTTCCAGATATTCCATGACCAGGAAGTCGGTCCCGTTCTGCGAGCCGATGTCGTGCAGGGTGCAGATATTCGCATGCTGCAGCGCAGAGATGGCTTTGGCTTCGCGCTCCATGCGTTGCCTGGACTCGGCGTCGGAGGAAAGATGGGGAGGCAGAACCTTGATGGCTACGGTGCGGTCGAGGCGACTGTCCTTGGCGCGGTATACCTCTCCCATGCCGCCCGCGCCCAGCGGAGCCTGAATTTCATACGGCCCTAGTTTCGTCCCAGTAGTGATTGCCATCCGTGGGCGCAATTATAGCCTGCGCTGCGAGTTGGAGAAAAAGCCAAGATTTACAGCAGGTTGGATGAGTGGTAACAGCCATCTCACTTCCTATGCCGGAACAAGAAGGCGGCGGCTTTCGTGAACGACTTGGCGATTTCGCGACACCCATCCTAGTCGGACTTGAAGGTACCGGCCCCGGGAGCGCCGCCCACATCGTCGTAAGGGACCGCAATTCACACTTAGTGACTCGGGGTATAATCCACACCACTAATGACACTAGCCGCGGGCACTCGGCTGGACTCCTACGAAGTCGTCGCACTTCTAGGTGCAGGAGGTATGGGCGAGGTTTATCGGGCCCGCGACGCCACCCTGAAACGCGAGGTGGCGATCAAGGTACTTCCCGAGTACTGGTCGCGCGATGCCGAACGTCTTCGCCGCTTTGAGCAGGAAGCCCAGGCCACTGCCGCCCTGAATCATCCCAATATTGTCTCGATTTTTCACGTAGGCCAGTACGAAGGTTCGCCGTACATCGTCACCGAGTTGCTGCAGGGCGAAACGCTGCGCGATCGGCTTCGTAAAGGCCCTATGCGGCTGCGCGAGGTGCTGGACCACGGCGTGGAGCTGGCCCGCGGACTGGCTGCCGCTCACGATGCGGGAATCATCCACCGCGATCTCAAGCCAGACAACATCTGGGTGACGAGAGACGGCCGCCTCAAGATCCTCGACTTCGGACTGGCCAAGCTCGATCCGGCCAAAGCGGCGAGTTCGGACGGGGAAACCGTCACCGTTCAGCCACAGTCCCATCCCGGGCATGTGGTGGGCACGCTCGGCTACATGTCGCCCGAGCAGGTGCGGGGACATGTTGCCGACGCGCGCAGCGACATCTTTGCCGTCGGCGTGATCCTGTACGAGATGCTGACCGGGAAGCCGGCTTTCCGGAAGGCGACCTCGGCGGATACCATGACGCGCGATCCTGAACGAAGACCCGCCAGCGGTTTCGCAGGTTGCGACGAGCGTTCCGCCGGGGATGCAGAGGATCGTGAACCGCTGCCTGGCCAAGAACCCGGCGCAACGCCTTCAGCATGCTTCGGATTTGGCGTTTGCCGCTGGAATCCCTCTCGGATGCCAGCGGTTCCGCCGTCCACCGGTGTGCACCAAGCCGTGCCGAGCAAGAGATGGATATGGCTCGCAGCAGCGGCGGTGTTGCTATCGCGATCGCTGCAGCTCTTGTTTTGTGGTGGAGGCAGCCACCGGCAGTTCCCGTGGTGGAAGGCGTAACCCAACTCACGGATGACGGCGAACCGAAGTGGATCTATGACAATCTGCTGACCGATGGGTCGCGAGTTTACTTCAATGAGGGCACGACCTCCAGTCTCAAGGTCGCCCAAGTCGCCGTCATCGGCGGACCCACAGCCATAATTCCCGTTCGACTTGACGCACCAATCGTCGTCGATTTGAGCCAGGAAGGGGCGTCTCTGCTGACCGTAGTCGGTCCCTACACCGGGCCTGGTTCCTTTCCTTTGCGGACGATACTGTTGCCCACGGGCGAATTACGCCGCCTCGGGAATATCCAAGCTCTCGACGCAAGCTTTGCCGCGGACGGGCGCATCCTTTTCTCTCGGGAGAAGGTTCTTTACCTCGCCGATAAGGATGGCGAAAATCCTCGCAAGCTGCTCAGTGCGGATGGAGAGATTTGGGGGCCCAATATTTCTCCCGACAACAAGCGCATGGTTTTCACGATTAATGGGGCACGACTGCGGGCCTTTCCATCATGGTCTCCAATGCCGACGGTTCAGGCCAGCGCGCCATCGTGAGCAGTAGCGAACGACGGCAAGTGTGCTGCGCCCGATGGACCCCGGATGGCAGGTACATTGTCTTTGAGGACCGCACTCATCGCCGGGTGGATCTTTGGGCAGCACAAGTCGAGGCCGGGTTTCTGCAACGCCTGAATCCGCCGGTACAACTTACCAATGGTCCTCTGTCCTACCAGGGCGCGAAGCCAAGCCGGGACGGAAAACAGATCTTCGCTATCGGCACCAAGCGACGCGGTGGGCTCGTTCGATATGACCTGAATGCGAAACAGTTCGCCCCTATCCTTTCCGGCATCTCGGCCTGGAATCCCACATTCTCCAGTGATGGGAAGTGGGTCGCCTACGCCTCCTACCCGGATCAGACCTTGTGGCGCAGTCGTACTGACGGAACGGATCGTTTGCAACTCACCGATTCTCCCGAGCAGGCGTACTTTTCGTTCATTTCCCCGGATGGAAAACAGGTCACCTATGACAACAACAAGGGTGACATCAATGTGATCAGCATGGATGGAGGGTCGCCGCGGAGAATTGCCGAGCACGCATGGGCTGCGAGTTGGTCGCCGGACGGGAAGCGGCTGGTGTACGCCGATTATAGCGACCGCGTACATACAAAGTTCCTGATTTACGATTTGCGGACGGAAAACCGTACCTTCGTGCCGGAATCCCAAGACCTCACCGGCGTACAGTGGGTTGCGGAGGACCTGCTGGTCGCGGCATCGAAGGACCGCACGAAGCTTGCGGTCTTCGATCTCAAGACCCAGAAATGGTCTGACCTGGTTTCCTTCACGAAGCCAGGTATCGTCGTCAACTGGGCCCACACGCCGGATTACCGGTTTGTCCACTACACCACCGGGGGCGCAGAATCACAGGCTTTTCGCGTCCGGCTCGCCGATCATAAGGTGGAAGCCCTCACCAGCTTAAAGGACCTCGCTCGTGCCACGACCGCGGGCGGCCAGACGCAAATCAGCGTTGCTCCCGACGGCTCGCCGGTCTTCACCCGTGACATCGGTACAGAGGAGATTTACGCGCTCACCGTCAAGTGGCCGTAACCCGCTTCCGTTAGCCGGGGCACTCGGAATTCATCTTGCCGGAGACAGAAAATAGATGTTGTAAACAGGCCATTGCATACCCTATCCGACCGGGGGCGACCAGGCGGGATTACCTCCGAGTTGGCGATGTACGTCAACCTTCTGATTGAGGCGCTTCCAACTTCACGGCTTTCATTGACTGGATAGGATGTGGAGCGTTTGAAATTGCCATCATTGCCGAATAGTAGGCATTATTAGACTCGGGCTGGCGGGAAGGGAGGGTGCTAGCGGGGGTTTTACGCTTAGATCGATTGGATGTTGCGGGCGGTTGCGCAGACTCTGATGAGATATTGAGATTGGGCCGGAATGCCCTGTGATGCGCTGTCAATAGCGGGCGCGTCCCATCGCCGGTTCCTATGACTAATCGGTGCACCCGCAGACGGCCCGCTCTGCCGTACCGATGCACTAAAGCCAGTACAACACCTAGCCGCACTCCGGGAGACGACCTGCAATGACCCTCGATCACGCTGCGACTGCTGATCCAGCCGTTGAGGCCAGAACGACGCTGCGTATTGCAACCGTGAGCGTCATCGCGCTGTCTTATTTCGTTTCTGCCGTGCTTCTTTTGCATATTCTTCGCACGGAGATTAATCCTGCGCAGCATTTTCTCAGTGAGTATGCGCTCGGCCGCCTCGGTCTGTTGATGACCAGCGCCTTCGTAGGGCTCGGCTTAGGCGCGCTCTGCCTCGCGCGCGCACTGTATCGATCTACGGAAGGAGCCTCACGCTCAAAAGTCGGCTCCAGCTTGTTAGCGGTATTCGGGATACTCACGCTCTTCGCAGCGCTATTCCCGACTGACCCCCGAGGAGCTCCCCTGACGACGATCGGTATACTCCATATTGTTGCAGGCCTTATATCCTTCTTGGCGTTGATTCCGGCCATGTGGCTGATATCAAAACACCTGAAGTACGACGTGCGTCGACGATTTTCGTATCGATCTCTGATGGCCTTGTCGCTCCTCGCGTTAGCCGCCTTTGTGGCGTTTCTCATCTTTCAAGGATCGTTAAACGCGGGGCTATTTCAACGAGCGGTCGTTGGAACCTGCGTGCTCTGGTTGCTGTTGACGGCAATCCAGTCAAGGCAGGGCCTCACCCGTTAGTCTTCGTTTTGCAAAATCGGCCTGCCGCAATAGGGGAAGTGGTTCCGTTCCCCATAACGCCACTTTTGCACTCGGGAGTACAGCATTCTCGGCGGGTAACGGGCAAACCGGAAGTTAACTGTCGCTATCAGGCCATCTCACACCCTATCCGTCCCGCACAAAATGATCAGCGAATCCCCGCTTGTCTTAATTGTCCAAACGGGTTCGGGGAAGCTTCGCCGGGCCGCTCCTGAAGTCGACTCATGTCAAGTTGCCGCAAAACAGCCTTCTCTAACTTGTGGCGTTGCCGCAGACGTACTGTAGCGCGCTTATCACCATCCACTCTGACATTGTCGGCCTTCAGAAACGGTAAAGAGGAAATCATGCCTGCGAGTTGGATAGTCTAAGGGCGTCGGCCACTCGGCAAATCGTGGGCAAACACGTACAAACCAGAGCTCCCAATGAGGCGAGGCAGAGGACTTCGAAGACGATTGCACAACCAGTTGCACACCTGGTTGCACACTTCGTTGCGAACACTATGCCCATCGTGAGCACGAGAGTGAATTCAAATAAATCCGGGATCGGGCGTCTGGACAACGGAGAGGGCTGGTCTCTCCCCTTCGGTGTTGCCTTGTCGGTCACGGTCCGGGCGGACGGCAGACTTCGCCGCCGTCGGCGCGGATTGAAACCGTCATTGTTTCAGCGCGAACCCGTTACTCAGTTGCGCCACGGTTCGCTTTTCGTCCTAGGAGGCAGTAGTGGCTGTCGTATCCGCAGCTTTGTGTAACGATGCAGTGGATGAGAACAGCGCTATCAGACCCTCGACTAACGTAGGGTGAGTCAGGACAGCATCACGTAGGGCGGTGTAAGACAGTCCTGCGATCATCGCAACT
The DNA here is from genome assembly GCA_963809865.1 of uncultured Acidobacteriaceae bacterium. Taxonomy (GTDB): domain Bacteria; phylum Acidobacteriota; class Terriglobia; order Terriglobales; family Acidobacteriaceae; genus CAVVDY01. The sequence continues at coordinate 8,954 of CAWELL010000003.1, forward strand.
TGTACAGCGGCCATGATCTCTCCGGCGCCGACACCAAAAGTTGTGAAACCGAGAATGCGTTCTCCGTCTGCCTCCACCAGTGCTTTCATGAAGCCTCGCGTTTCACCGAGAGCGCGCGCACGGAGATTCGCCGCCATCGGGACCTTGAATAAGCGGTATGCGACATTGCCTGCTTTCGCATCACGTTCATTGAGGCCGATGCGAGCCAGTTCCGGGTCGGTGAAAAGGCAGTACGGAACTTGCCTGCCGATGGTCGTGCGCCGACCGCCCGTAAGCGCGGCATGCACGACACGGAAATCGTCCAGGCTGATATGCGTGAACTGCGGGCTGCCGGCAACTTCGCCTATCGCCCAGACGCCGGGCGCCGTTGTCTGGAGCCGCTCGTTCACCTTGATGTATCCGCGATCGGTCAGTTCGACCGCGGCCGACTCCAGACCGAGCCCCTCAGTATTGGGCGTACGGCCGGCCGCAAGCAGAACGTCTGTGCCCGCAACCGTCCTCTCCACGCCGTTTTGTTCGATCACAACTTGCACCGTCTCGCCCGACCTTCCCGAGATTCTCTTCGGGTGCGCGCTGAGAATGACTTCAATACCTTCGTGCTCCAGCAAGCTGCGAAGACCATCACAGACGTCGTCGTCTTCTCGCGGCAGCAAGCGAGGGTTGGTATCGAGCACCGAGACGCGGCTGCCGAATCGACGCATCGCCTGAGACAGTTCGATGCCAACGTAGCCGCCTCCCACAACCAGGAGATGTTCAGGGACTTGGTCGATTTCGAGTGCTTCGATGTGGGTGAGCGGTTGGGCCTCGGCCAGTCCGGGAATGGCTGGTATGGTGGCGTGAGTCCCGGTACTAATAATCACGTTTGTACCGCGGAGCCGGCGTATACCCCCGTTACGCAGCGCGACTTCGATAGTCCTGGGAGCGACGAATCGCCCGCTTCCGAAGATCAGCTCTGCTCCGGCATTCTCATAATTTTCCAGGTACATCTCGTTCAGGCCCGAGACCATCTTCCGTTTGCGATCCCGCACCGCAGCCATGTCGAGCGTGAAGCCGTGCACCGCGATTCCGAACTCTTGACCGTTGCGAACATACGACACGACCTTCGCGCTGTGGATAATGTTCTTGCTTGGCAGGCAGGCAATGTTCGGACAGGAGCCACCGATGTATTTTCGGTCGATTACCGCGACTCGTTTTCCTTCAGCGGCAAACGTCCATGCGGCGACCGTCGATCCGGTGCCGCCACCGAGTATCACCAGATCAAAGTCCTCGGGCTGAGTACTTGTGACTGAGTCGGCAGATGAAGTGTTCCCAATGCCGGTCATGCGACCTTCCTTTCCGACAGGATGGGTTCGCGCGTCGCAATCGACAAACCGATTGCCTGGGCGCAGCTGGTTACTTCGCGAGGTTCCGCAAGCGCTCCAGCGTTTCAGCAGGCTCGGGACGAATCGTGTAGTCCGCGTTAACATCGGCCGAGCGAATGATGCCCTTCTGATCGACGATGTACCGCGCCGGCATGGGCAACCGGTATTCCGGCTCGTCGTTGAACCTGTCCAGAGTGCTTCCGAAGGATTTGTAAAGTTCGCGAAGGTAGTCAGGCAGCGTGAACACAAGCCCAAACTGCTCCGCGACCTTCAGATGAAGATCCGTAACAATGTCGAAACTCAGGTTCAGCTTCCTACGCAAAGCGCGCGTGTAGCGTTCGAGTTCAGGGGTAATCACCACGAGTCCTGCTCCCAGCGCCCTGACTTCCGAGTAGATCCCCTGTAGAGCCTCCAGCTCCATATTGCAGTAAGGTCACCAGTGCCCTCGGAAGAAGCTGACCACCAACGGACCTTGGTGAAGAAGGTTTTCCGAGGAGACCTCCACGTGGTCCTGATTGAAGAGACTGAACGGCGGAGCGCAATCGCCGACCTTCAGCGCGCGACTTTCAATACCGGAGGCCTTGAGCTCGGCCGTCGCTCGGTGCATACTTTCAATCGCCTCGTGCGGTGCGTTGTAGGGCGGGGCGCCTGATTCGAACGTTTTCTTGAACTCATCTAGTCGTTTCTGAAGAGTTGTCACTGGTCTTCCTTTCGGTCGCCTGCTTTACTAAGCTCTGGGTTTCCCGTGAATAAAGATGCAGCGTTTGTTGTTGGAGTGGTGGAGCTTCCCGCAATACGGAGCGACACCGCCCCGAGTACGGAGGTAAACCTCACCGGCCACAAGCATGCCCATCGTCGGAGCAACGAAGTAAATCCAGAGCGCCTGCCAATAACCGGCATGCAAAGCTGAGCCGAAGGTGCGAGCCGGGTTAGTGCTCATTCCCGACAGTGGTGTTTCAAGAATGATAAAGAGCGCAATCAGAGCGCCGGCAAAATACGGCGTGTAGGGCGCCATGCTTGCGCGATTGGTGGCGACCAGAATCGTGAACATGAGGACGAAAGAGATCGTGAGCTCCGCGGCAAACGCAATGCCGCTTCCGAAAACCCCTGGTACGGTTACCGCATAACGAACAGCATCATCGCCCAGCGCTCCCTGCAGTAAGATACCTTGCGACGCAGACGCCGACGATTGCACCCACAAATTGCGCGACAATATAAAACCAAGAATCCCAGAACTCTACTTTGCCCAGGTGATAAAAAGTAACAGTAATCGCCGGATTGAAGTGACCACCAGATTGCTTGCCCCAGGGAGACATGACAATGGCAACAATAGTAAGCCCCATCGCCAGGCCCATGAGTGCACGGCGTGCGACAACGTTCGGAACGAGGTGTCGCACGGGCGAGGCGGGATGCTGGAGCAGAGTCGCAAAGGCGCAGGTAAAAAACATATACAGCGCCAGTTCGGCCGCCTCCATCAGGTACTCAGGCCAGTGGAGAGCCAAGCTAGCGCCTGCACTCAAACCATCACGACGATGCCGCGCCCGGGCAGGGCGACTCGTGCGCGGTCGGAATGATTCCGCGATTCGCCACTTCGTTGGCTGCCTGCTGCAAGGAGCACCACTTCCGCTTGTGGTTACGTAGAAAGGAATCGCTTGACGAGGACTGCCGTGTCGTCAGGATTTTCTTCCGGGAAGAAGTGGCCACCCTTCATGGCCTGGCCTTGCGCCTGCGGAGCCCATTGCCGCCAAATTCCCAGCGGCCCTCCGTCTTTTGCATAGAAAGTGTCGAGCGGACCGCCCTCGGCCCACAGGTGCAGCATTGGGCATTCAATTTTTCTTGAGGCTTCTTTGTCGGCAGTATCGTGTACGACATCGATGGTTGCGGCAGCTCGATATTCCTCACAGATGCCATGCACGCGGGCGGGATCGCGATACGTTGAAACGTATTCTTCGAGGATCTCCGGTCCGAACGACCCTTGGCCGAAGGGATTATGGAACACGGCATCGGGCGCGCCAAGCAGGTAACTCTCGGGGAGCGGCTGCTTCTGCGACAGCAAAATCCACGGCCAGTAGGTTCGAGCGAAGCGCGCGTCGGAACGGTTCCACGCTTCGAGAATCGGAATCACGTCGAACACCGCCAAACGTTCTACGTTGTTCGGATGATCCAGGGCCATACGGTAGCTGACGCGCCCTCCGCGATCGTGACCAATCAGCGTGAAGGTCGGAAATCCGAGTTTGGCCATGACCTCAACCAGCTCCTGCGCCATTGCTCGCTTTGAATAAGGAAAGTGGTCATCTGTGGAAGCAGGTATTCCACTGCGACCGTAGGCGCGCAGGTCCACACAGATCACAGTGTGATTCTCGGCAAGTTGCGGAGCCACGAATCGCCACATGAGGCTGGTGCGTGGGAAGCCGTGTACCAGCAAAATGGGCGGCCCCTTTCCATAACGGCGCACGAAGACTCCGTTTCCTGAAACCTCAACAACGGATGACTCGAAAGAATCCTGGCCGGCCATACTTCCTCCAGTTTTGGTTGTGTTCTGTGCTCGTACCGCTTCGGAGAAAGAGCTTTCCAGCACGACACCGAGAGATGCGGCGGTCAAACCACCAAGAAACATACGACGCTGCATAGCCATCTCCTCATTCCGTGTCCTAAATGCTCTTGATCTCGCCGCCGTCCATCCGGATAGAAGCACCTGTCATCCACCGCGCCGCCGGCGATACGAGATAACTCAGCAAATCTGCAATCTCTTCTGGCTTGCCGAAACGAGCGATCCCGGCTTGTTGGGGAAACTTCTCGATGGCCTCTTCGACGGTAAGGTTGTGGGCCGGCGCCCACTTCTCGAAAAAAGACCGCCGCCGTCCGGTCATTACCGCTCCGGGGGACACGCTGTTGACTTGTACGCCGTCTTTGATTCCTTGCTCGGCGAATGCCTTCGCAAGTGCGTTGATGGCGGCGTTGATTGCCGCGACTGCAACAAATCCGGGCTTAGGATCAAAGGCTGCGCTTCCCGACATCAGCACCACAGATCCCTTTGAAGCTTTCAATGCGTCCCAGGCCAGCATTGTCAGACGTCGCGCCCCATGAAATTTGAGAGCCATTCCGTCATCCCATTGCGAATCTGTCATCTCGAACAGATCGATCTGCGGAACTGCGCCTGCAATGTTGAGCAGCGCATCGATTCTGCCGAAGCGTTCGAGTACGCCTTTGACGACAGTCTCTGCGGATTTTGCTTCGCGCAGGTCGACAGCGTAGATCATCGTCTCCGCACCGCCAGATCGGATATCGGCAGCGGTCTGTTCCAGCTTTTCCTTGTCCCTTGCCACAAGCACAACCGCCGAAAAGTCGCGTGCGAGCCGGAGTGCTGTGGCTCTGCCGATTCCTTGACTTGCGCCGGTAACTATAGCGACCGATTTCGCGAAGCTCATACCATCAGATCTCTTGACTAGAGCAGTTAGCGAAGCCTACCGAGATAAGGTTTCCCGTGCGGCCTCCAGGATCACGTCGATCACAAGATTCGGCTCGGTGTACATCGGCGAGTGGTCGACAGCGTAGGAATGAACCTTCGCACCCATGCGATCGGCCATAAAGCGTTGCGTCTTGGGATTGATCATGCGGTCTTCTTCGGCGAGCAGGTACCATGACGGTTTCGTTTTCCATCCCGGCGCCGGAGCGGGCTCTTGAATACACTGAACCGCAATTGGCCTTTGCACGGCAGCCGTAATGCGTGTTTGATCGGCAGAAGCCTTGTGGGCAACCGCACGGCGAAATCCATCCTCCGGCATCCATATCAAGCCATGCGAATCGGGAGCCAGCTTCGGCGCTTCTGGATGCGGCGTCTCACGATAAAAGACTTTCGCGACGGTTTCACCTTCATCCGGCGCGAGTGCCGCGATATAGACCAGCGACTTAACTCGCTCTTCCGCACCGCGGCGATGACACGCCCCAGCGTATGCGTGCCCGGCCAGGACCACTGGACCGCTGGTACGTTCCAACGTCTGATTCAAAGCGGCAGACGTCGTCAGTCAAAGAGGTCAGCGGGATCGGCGCGCAGATCACTTGAAGCCCGCTGCGTTGCAAAGGGAGAATGACATTCTCCAGCAAGATCCGTCGGCCCACGCGCCATGCACCAAAACGACTGTGGAGATTTGGCGGATATGCACTCATCTCTCAACCGCCGTCACGTTCGACCCCAATGCTTGCGAGGAAGTCTTTCATGGCCGCTGCGATTTCCACGACGTGTGTCTCTGTCGCGAAATGTCCGGTATCGAGAAATTGGACCTGTGCGTTCGGCAGGTCCTTCCGAAAAGCCTCTGCTCCCGCGGGAAGAAAAAAGGATCATTCTTGCCCCAGATCGCGAGCAAAGGCGGCTTCGATTTGCGGAAATATTCCTGGAACTTCGGGTAAAGCTTCAGGTTCGACGCATAATCCAGGAACAAGTCGAGCTGAATTTCTTTGTTCCCCGGACGTTCGAGCAGAGCCGTATCCAATGTGTACGACTCAGGCGGGACACTCTCTGGATTTGCTACCCCGTGCGTATATTGCCAGCGCGTACCACCCGCCGTCAAAACGCTTTGGCGGAGTATGTCCCGGTTTTCTGCCGTGGGTGCGGCCCAGTATTTTCGAATCGGGTCCCAAGCATCGCCCAGGCCTTCTTCGTAGGCGTTCCCGTTCTGCGAAACAATGGCTGTGACTCGTTCAGGGTGCGTCATCGCCAAACGGAACCCAGTAGGCGCACCATAATCGAACACGTAGATTGCATAGCGGTCGATGTTGAGCGCCTGCGTGAAGGCGTCGATGGTAGACGCCAATCGATCAAAGGAGTAAGGGTAGTTTCGTTCCGGCGGCACCTCGGTGAATCCGAAACCCGGAAGATCTGGCGCGATAACACGATAATCATCGGCCAGGCGCGGAATGAGCTCGCGAAACATGAAAGATGAGGTGGGAAATCCGTGCAGTAAGAGGACCACGGGCGCGTTTATTTCGCCGGCCGCACGATAAAACACCTGCACGCCATCGGCTTCGACCCTATGGATGGAAGTAGTGGGTAGGCTGGATCCGCCATCGTGCTGGCTCGGCAGTGCGGGTTTCATGTCGGTTCGGGACGTTGCGTCAATCATGAGTGCTCTCTCACCTCGTCGGTTCATAGCGCAGCTGGAATACCAAAGCCTTCGGCTCAATCGAAGAGAGAACTTTCAGCGCAAATCATTCTGGCGGCTGAAGTTTGCGGGGGAACAAACTCGGAGGATGGTGAACCTTCTGTGACAAATTTCTGACGGATGTCTGCCAGTGACGGATTTCCGTCGGTTCCATTGCCACTGGAAGGTCGGTTTGCTACTACGACTTGGAATGTAGGTGGTCGTCGACCGGGGCGCCGACGGTTGCGTTTCTATGCGGCGGGCCGGCGAATTCGAAGCTTCTTCATCCTGTAGGCCAAGGATGTTCGCTTCATCCCTAATCGGGCGGCCGCGCCACTCTGTCCGCCGATCACCCAGTTGCTCGCTTCCAGGGCGCGAAGGATATGATCCCGCTCGACCTCCGCGAGCCCGTTGATGGCGACGCTTGATGCTTTGTGGGACTGGAACGGCTCCAACTCGGAAACTGGCGCGCATAGTGTCGAGTGTGGCGAGAGAATCACCGCACGTTCAATGAAGTTCTGCAATTCGCGGACGTTTCCCGGCCACGGATATCTCAATAAAGCATCCATCGTCTCCGGAGGAATTACGTCAATTCGCTTGTTCATGCGTTGAGCGTACAGCGCTGTGAAATGCCGCACCAACCTCGGAATATCCTCTGTGCGTTCTCGCAGGGCCGGAACCTGGATCGGAAACACTTTCAGACGATAATAGAGGTCTTCGCGAAACGTCCCCTGCTTCACCATGGCGGGCAAATCCCGATGAGTGGCTGCGATCAGGCGCACGTCGACCTTATGCGTACGGTTGCTGCCGAGCCTCTCGAATTCCTGCTCTTGCAGGACGCGGAGCAGCTTCGCCTGAAGTTCGAGAGGTATATCGCCGACCTCGTCAAGAAACAGCGTCCTTTGTCGGCGAGTTCGAACCGTCCGGTTTTCTGGGCAATGGCGCCGGTAAATGCTCCTTTTTCGTGCCCGAAAAGCTCGCTCTCAAGCAGTCCAAGAGGGATTGCGGCGCAATTCAGTTTCACAAATGCTTTCTCGCTGCGCGTGCTCAGCTTATGTACTGCACGGGCAACGAGCTCTTTGCCGGTGCCCGTTTCACCGAGGATCAGCACGCTGGAATCCGTAGGCGCTACGACAGATACCATACTTAGTGCGGTCTTCAATGTCCGGCTCTCTCCGACGATTTCTCCCAATTCGGCGCGAATTTCCTCTTCGAGATAGCGCCGTCGCTTCGTTTCCTTGTCTCTGTCTTTGATCGCAGACTCATAGTCCAGGGCATTCTCGACGGCGATCGCTACCGGGCGTGACACCTGTTCGAGAAACTCAACGTCTTCCTTGTCGAATTCCCTCTCCGACCGCTTGAGGGCGCTCAACACACCGAGCACTCCGCTTCTGCCGATCAGCGGGAGATCACATCCGGACCTTAAACCCTCCGCCATGACCTGTTCGTAGAAAACCCGACCGACGTCGTTACCAAAACTCTGCGGATCGTCGCGTAACTCATCCAAGCTGTTAAAGTGCTGGCTTTTGCCGGTCCGAAACACCTTGCCACAGATCGAACCAAGGATCGGGATGAGCGCGCCGTCGCGAAGGCCGCCCTGCGACTGAGGGTTGTAGAGAATCGTTAAGCGCAATTCCCCACTGTCAGCATCCGGTAGAAGCAAGCCGCAGAAATCGCATCGCGTCACCCGAAGCAGATTCGTCGAAAGGACTTCCACCAAGCCACTAAGGTCCAGCTTGGATGTCATGCTATTCGTAATCTCGAGCAGCAAGCGAAGCCTGTCGCGTTCACGCCGCAAGTCCTCTTCGTTCCTGTGCCGCTCAATGGCGATCCCGGTGATGTGGCTCGCCTCTTCAATCAGCCGGAGATCGTCGGTAGAGGGACTACGTGGCTCGCGATAATTGATGGAAAAAGTACCGAGGGTCTGGCCTTCACTTGTAAACAGCGGGCGAGACCAGACGGAACGAATTCCAAAAGGCGACAAGCGGTCACGATAATTGTCCCAGACAGGGTCGGTCAGGATGTCGGTCACATATACCGACTCTCTCCGATAAATCGCTGTGCCGCAGGATGCTCCCTTTGGACAAACTGCCATCGTTCCTACCGTGGCGCTGAACCCAGGAAGACTGGGCGCAGCCGCACAATAGAGCTCCTTTCCGTCTTCATCGGGAAGCCAGATCGTACAGAACATGCCTTTGGCTTTCGATTCAACCAGTTGAGCGATTATGGCCAAAACCTCAGGTAACGGAGAGCCAGCGAAGATCAATTTTTGCAGGTTAAGGACAGACGCGGTCGAAAACAGCCCTGACTCGTGTTCCGGCCGGCCCTCCCGCGATAGAACTTTCTCGGGAGTCTCTATTGCTCTTTCCATAAACCGTCCCTGGACGCATTTGATTCGGCTAGCAGAGTTTTGGTACCAGCACAACCGGCAATGAGATATCGTCCGGTAAAAGCGTGATGATCCTCTGCCGTTTTTGCGACGAGCTTCAGGTACGTTCTGAAGTATGCCGTTTGCGTAGCGCAGACTTCAAGCCGCGTCACACGCTACCTTAAGCCGGAACCGGCGAAGCTGCCAACGTTTAGAGGCGCGAATGACTGGTTGGACGCGGGATAAGCTGCCCGCGTTTTGAGCGCCGGCAGCTAAACAGCCTGTTCGATGGCCGTCTCAAGAGGGCTCGTTCCAGCGTGCCTGCAAACCCCATGAAAACAGCCCGTCGAAAGCGACGGACTTTGCTGTGTCTAAAGGTATGGGTTTCGAGCCACGCCAGGCGGGATGAACCAACTAAGTGTCAGCCGACCAGCCCGTACGGGGCAGCAAAGGTGAATTGTGAGTGCTATGGGGATGTTACGCCAGCTACTGAATCCGCCTGCTCGCCGGGGCGAAAAGCCATCATGGTGTCGGAGCGAATGGGGAGCAGGGGCATCCAAACCTACTCTCACCAGCCTCTATGCAAAGGAGGTGCGCCATGAAGACGATCCGTGAATATCTCTATCCGGGCGCGACTACCCGCATTATCGCCCATACCATGGTCTGGTTCGATGGCTACACGCATCCGGTGCAAAAGGACCGCGATCCCGGCTATCGCAGCAACAATGCGGAGCAAGTGCGGGCCCAGTGCGAGCAACTGCAGGCGTGCCAGGTGGATGTCCTGATGTACAACTGGTACGGCCCCAACAACGCCTTCCTGAACGAGTCCACGCACAACTACTTCAACGTCAGCCCGCTGGCACACATGATCAACATCGATGGCGGCGGCTTCCATTCTCGGGACGAGCTGCTCAGTCACATGCGCTACGTCCGCTCCAACTTCCTGACCCACCCTAATTACGAGAAGTGGCGCGACAAATACATCGTCACCCTGTTCGCCAAAAGCGGAAACGACCCGGAATGGTTCCGCGCACTGGAGCAGGAGAACCCCGATTGCGTCTTCGCCTACAACTCGACGAACTGGGGAAACAGCCAGTACGAGTGGATCGACCCGAACCTGGAAGGAGGGGTTGACTGGTTCTGCCGAACCTTCGGCGATCGCAACGACGGACTATTCATTCCCGCCTTTTTTCCCGGCTTCAACGACGACAACGGATACGGACAAAGCGTCTGGAGCCCCTCGGAGCCAGCCCGCATCTGGCCGCCGGGCATTGGAGCCAACCAGCAGACTTATGAGGCCTGTTTTGCCGCCATCAACCAGCACTACTCAACCTCTCACCAACTGGAGTATGTGCAGGCCATTACGGTCAACGATTACGAAGAAGGCAGCGAGTGCGAAGAGAAATTCTTCCAGCCGGCCAACACCTCCCAGGCAATCGACAACCAGGTCTGGCCGAGCTTCAGCGTTCGCCCCACTGAAAATGATGCCAACCATCTCACCTTCGATTTCAACGGCGCAACTCCTCAAATCACAGCCTCTGCGCCCATCAGCATCACCAACAGCCTGGTACTACCGCCAGGACAGGTCGATGGCGGTCAGATTCAATTTGGTAGCCCGTTGGCTGGTCTCACCAGCGCAATTCAGGTTGGACCGGGTGGAATAGCGGGAAACTTAAACATCACATCCGGTGCCTATTACAGCGTGTCGGCGGGTAGCTGGGTTGGCACACTGCCTTCCGCAGCTATTCTAGCTTTAAAGACTGGGGCGATGACGCTGTATTCCAACAGTGGATTGACGGGTGGTAACTATAATCCCGCGCAAGTCTTCAATGTAAGCGCGGCGGGTGAGCTGGCATTAAGCTCGGCTGGTAAGGTATTTACTATCACCCCGAATGGCAGTGGCGGAAATCCGACATTAAACAGTTCAACAGGTGTGCTGAACTCCAACTGCGCCGTTACCGTCACCTCCGACTATAGGGTCAAAAAGAACGTCGAGACGCTGGACGCCGCTCTTCGGCTGGTTACCAGGCTGCGCCCTGTCAGCTTTGACTACATCGACAACTTCGTTTCCGATGGCAAACGGCACATCGGGTTCTTAGCGCATGAACTGCAAGCGGTATTGCCGGGATCAGTCGTGGGCGAGAAAGATGCACTCACCCATGAAGGCGAAAAGCAGCTACAGTCGGTTCATCTCTGGGACTTGGTAGCCGCGTTGACAAGAGCAGTTCAGGAGCTTGCGGAGAAAGTAGACCAGCTAGGTCCACAACCGCAGAAGGGCAGTGGGTAAAGTCGCCAACACTTGAGCTTCAGACTTCCTGCAGGAAAGCCGTTCCGCGGCGCGCGGGAGGACCTTGCGACTCTTGTGGAAGACGCCCTGGCCCCTTCCTTCGCCTGGCATGCGGCTGAAGGCTTCTGGGGAGGCGCTCAGCCGCAATGAAACTCCTTCCGCGTGGGCCCCTAAAGACTCAAATCTCCATATTCAGATCGCCGCTCCCGGATTAGGTTTCCAAATGCTAAGCGGGTGAGAATAAGACGGCCCAGAAGAACTAGAAAATTTCCGGGCCGTACTCATCAACTGGGATGAGTGAAAACGTCACGACCTGCTGCTGCACCTGATGCACCTGTCAGGTGTGGCCTCTGTTGAGTCACCGGCAGGCCGCTACAGATCGTGACGCTATGACAGTACCGGGCGGAGAATGCGTTGTCGTTGCGCGGAGGCACCAAGGTCGTTGCGCGGGAGCAACTAGAGGCGTTTCGGTCTCATGCCGTTAGCTAGTGAGAAATCGCCATTTTACTCATTGCGGCGAACCGTGATCCCGCCTGTGTTCTCATAGGAGCCTGGACCGAATCTCGCCCTCATCTCTGGGCCCTCTGCTGCGGATCGGCGCTCTGCTCGGCGAAGGCCGCAAGTGCTAACCGGGTGAGGAAAAATGGCCCGGAAGAGGTAGAGAGCTTCCGGGCCGCACTCATTCGGAGGATTGAGTGTCACAATCTGTTGCGCCTCTGAGGGGTGTCCTCCCTATTGGCATTCCCCTAAAGGCGCTTCAGATCGTGATACTGCGAGAGTACCGGGCGGAGGAATACGTTGTCGTTGCGCGGGAGCATTCAGAGGCGTTGCGGCTTAGCGGTCTCTATCGGGCGACGGTCACTTCCGGATGCGAACCGGGTAGGAGTGCATTTCCGTTTCGGGATAGGTTTCCGTTGTAGGCCAATGAGTCTAGTCGCCTGTTACCGACGGTTAACGATTAACTGATCCATGCGCTCGAGATTTGCGGACTAGCTTTTCAACTCACCCAATGCCACCAAGATTCTAGAAGTCCCGGGGTAGGTGGCATCGCAGTTGTCGGTTGTCAGGGTCAGTTGTCAGAGAGGCGGAAGATCTTAGGTAGTGGTTATCTGGGCAAGGAACGACCGCCGAGACCGCAAGACTCCGCCCGAGCCGAAGCCCGGGCGGTGGTCACCTTCCGAAACAACACGGGGCAGAATCGAACGCTACTTGCCCGGAATGTAACTCAGGTCAGGACGGAACTGGATGATCGAGGTCGTCTCGTACATGACCATATCGTTGAAACTGTCGAAGAGCGCCTTCGATTCCGACTCTCCAAATGCGGCGGCGACCATTTCGTGAGCTGGCTTAATGTTGGGATTGTCTCCAAAGCCTGCCCAGTTATCGTGAGGAAGCAGCAGCACCCACTCGTCTCCCGAACCGCCATTCGTAAGGCGGTACCACTCAAACTTCCGAGGCCAGTTGGTCTTGGTTGCGGCCTCCGTGACTCTGCTGACTCCTTTCTGGAAATCCGTGCCTTTGCCGTACTTCACGTGAAAGGCGATGACCTCTTCGTACTTCAGGGGCAGCGGCGAGTCCGGCGGATGGCTCAGCTTCGGCATGAACTCGTAGTAGCGGATAACCAGCTTCTCGACCTTATTGCCGATTACCTTGTTGTACTCGGCGAGATCGGCCTCTTCCGGTATGGACGGCTTGTCCATATCCGCCCAGCTCTGCGGCGGCTCACCGACGATGTAGGTGTTCGTGTCGTCGCCGCTGATGATCTCCCAGACCAGCAGCGGTGTCTTGTCGTTCTGCTGCTTGTGCCAGGCGGCCTTCTGCTTGCGGCCGTCTTCGTACTGCGGGATCATCCCGTTCTTCGGCGTCTGGAACTCCAGTTGAAGGATGGTACCGGGGTTTGATTGTGCTATGAGCGAGGCTACGGACAATACGGCGAATGCAAAAGCTGACAGCAGGCGCAATGCTTTCATCTGTTCTCCAATGTTTGAGTGAACGTCGCGACCTGCCACAGCTCCAGGGGCTGTCCTCCCCAATTGGTCTTCCCGGGAAGGCGCTTCAGATTGTGACGAGTTCCTGGCCCCGAGATGAGGGAGCATCGCCAAATGTAACCGCTCTCGGGAGTCTCTAACGGCCGCGTTTAGCGAGCCAATTAAATTGCTCAGGTGACCGGATGTCAATACAACTTAAGGACCAATATGGTGGAGGAGCGGTTCGGGCTTAGCTGGCGTAACATCGCCAATACACTCACAATTCACCTTTGCTGCCCCCCACGGGCTGGTCGGCTGGCACTTAGTTGGTTCATCCCACGTGGCGGGGTATTGCCGATTTTACCGATTGCTTTCGTAGGATTTCGCTAATCTCTCGTACGATTTGCGTCACGCCTAAATCATCCCCGCCGCTAGATTGACTCCATGAGTGCCAAACATTCGCAAGCTATTTCTCTCGTGGCCGTTAAGTCCTCAACCTGGTTTGTTACGGGAATCAGCCGCGGCCTGGGCCGCAGCATTGCCGAAGCCATCCTCGACCGGGGCGGCAGGGTGGCCGGCACGGTTCGCAGAGGTACCGATGCGGCGGAGCTTGACGGGCGGTTCCCCAGCCAACTTTGGGTGGCAGAGTTGGATGTGTCGGATTTAGGGACGCCGCCGCGCTGACGCCGCTGATCCGGCAGGAGATTCTGTATCGGTTGCTTGCAGGACCGTCCGGTTCGCGGCTGCTGGAAATCTCCAGGCAGGACAGCCCATCCAATCGCATCGCCCGGGCGCTCACCTGGCTGCAGAAGCAGTTCACGAAGGGCTTTTTGGTGGGCGATCTTGCTCGTCGGGTTGGGATGAGTCCATCTTCGTTCCATCAGCATTTCAAGGCTATGACAGGAATGACGCCGATTCAGTACCAGCGCCGAATACGCCTTCACGAAGCCCGAAAGTTGCTGCTGGTGGACTCGCTCGGTATCGGTGAGGCCAGCTATCGCGTTGGTTATCAGAGCCCATCGCAGTTCACGAAGGATTATCGCCAGTGTTTCAGCCGATTGCCAAAGGACGATATCCTGGCGCATGCGACCGAACGAGTTACTTTTTCGGACTATTCGCCGGAAATGTCTTTGCCCTAACCAACCTTCGAGGCTGGCGAGCATCGCGACCGCGCCAACCTTGCAGCTTTAAGGGAGTGAGCATGATCTCCCATATATCATCTGGTTCTCACCGCCCGTTCACTGGAAGATGCCCGTTCGTTCTACGAGCGAGTTCTGCGTTTTCGACGGAAGGACATGCCAGGGAAGCTAACTTCGATGAGCTTTGGGTGCCGCAACCTGAATGTCTACGAAGTAGACCACACGTTCGAACCGAGGGCGCACGTTCCCACGCTGGGGCGCCTCCCGGCAGGTCACTGTCTTGCCGCCACAGAACTCGTGCCAGCGGGCCACCCTCTCTCCCTACTACGCCGGCTTGCGCTTTGCTTTTTCTCGGCCCGGCACGGGTACTTTCGTCGCGGCGGCGATCCCAGCAGCACGCAGCGTCGCGATCCGGCTGATGAGCTTCACCGGAACCGGATTGGTGAGCGGGAAATGGACCGTCCCCTTTCGTAGGTCATAGCCCCTAAGTTCATCTTCCAACGACGCGAAGAACGTCCCCGACGCGGCAAACAGCGAATAGTGTTTCTTGAAGCCGGCGAAATACAGCATCGGCTTTCCGTGCAGCTTGTATCCGGGCATGCGATATCCGATGCCCTCGACTGCCTGCGGAACAGCCCTCCTAATCGCGGCGCGCACCTGTTCGAGCTTCGGCCGCACCTCCTCGGGCTGCGCGGCGATGTATTCGTCAACCGACTTGGGAACAGTTTTCTTCATAGGCCCTATTTTATGTTTGGGCATGTGGTTTCGCTCGCCGATAACCTTCTTGCGGTCCGGCTTGCTCCGCGATCCTTCCCGCAACGCCAGCGTGCTCCCGTTCATCGAGTTGTGTCGCCTGTAACGATGGCGACCAACTTGGACGAGAAGGTCGGCAAACCCCCTGACTGAGACGGGACGCCCTGCCGTAATTCACAAGAAAGAGTAGGGATCGACTTTGCCGAGGCTAGTTTTGCGCGTTCGGCCTGCACCCATCATTCGTTGACTAGCGGGGGAGCCATCCTTAAGATGAAGCGGCTGAAAAACCCACGAATGTTCGACTGGGAGTTTCGCGTTTCCTATCTTTATCCGTTGCTGAGGTGAACGGCAGTCAAGCTTTCCGTTGCTGGAGCTGAGGGATCGCGGACAAAAGCACTGGCGCCGAAGTGACGCTCTGGGCAAGGCGGGATAAGAAATTACTCTGGGCTCCGCGATCATAGATCTAATAAGGAAGGGCGGCCGTGTGTTTTTCCGCAACAGCTAACTTTGTTGGCAGTGGAGTTTTGGGCGCCGTTGGCGCGGTTACGTTAACGAAGGTAAAGCACAGGCGCGAACTGCTTTTCGCGGCGCTACCCATTTTGTTTGCCGTTCATCAGTTCATCGAAGGATTTGTCTGGCTGGGATTGGACGGAGTTCTCCGTCCCGCGGTGGCGCACGACATGGGTGCGGCATTCCTGCTGTATGCGCAGGGGCTCCTTCCTTTCCTGTTGCCGCTAAGTGTCCTGCTGTTCGAGGCTGACGCTAAAAGCCGCAGGCGCATGCTGCCGTTCCTGGTGCTGGGGGCAGCAACGGCGCTCTATATATTGTGGGCGTTGACTGCATTTCCGTTTCAGGTGTACGTCAGGGAAAATAGTATCGTTTACATCAATCCGGCGACCAACAACACAGCAGTTGCGTTGCTCTATGTCATTGCGACCTGTGGTTCGTTGTTTTTCTCGAAGGTCAAGCCATTGGTGGTCTTTGGCGCGGCCAACCTGGCGATTCTTTTGGTTGTTATGGCAATCAAGCGTTATGCGTTTACATCGCTTTGGTGCGCTTACGCGGCGGTCGCAAGCGTGATCATCCTCGCCTACTTCTGGAGAAGCCATGGCGAAAGGCCATTCCTCTACGCCTAGCAATGCCGATTTCGCTCTCAGGGGATACACCTGCGCGGTGCAATAGCGCTCTCACCCAGCCGAATCCTCGGGCAACAACTGAATCTCGATCCATGGCTCGACTGCTCACGAGCCCGTTTCGGGCCCGGGTGACAAGCGAATGCAAAGCTGAGCATTAGTCCGGTTCAGATAGGCCACGAGATGGCCTGTTATCGCTAGCTAGGTGCAGAAGCCAACTTCTGGATTGCTCGTGGCTCGAGGATTCACTGCGGACGGACGATTCTCGCTTCATTTGGCGACCGACCTGATGATTGTGACCGTAAGTGGCGATATCGAGACGAATGCCACCATATCAGGCCGGATAGTGGGCCTGAAGATCATTGGGTAATGCATCGGAATCGCCGGCCCCGGTGACACTCATGAACCAGTTTTCATCCCGGCTTCAGCGCTCCTAAATCGTGCTCCAGCATAATTCGCAGATGATGGGATGGTTGACCACCATCGACGTTGACCTTCAGCTGCCTGTATCAGTGCGCGGTAGATTTTGGTCGGTGGATCGATGAAGGTTGCACCAGGGTTCGAATTGTTCCGAGACGAGAGTCCGGGCAAGCCGACGGTGCGCGGATTCATTCATCGCGCCGCAAATAGCTGTGGAGCCGCGTTGATCCTGAGCCACGCCGCCGCGTCCGATTGCGACTCTCCGTTATTGGTTGCGCTGGCAGGCGCGTTTAGTGCCTGTGGTATTACCGTTCTCCGTTGCGATCTGCCGTTCCGTCAGATGCGCCCGAAGGGGCGTCCGTCAGCTGGTGTGGCTGCGCGAGACCAGGCGGGATTAAGAAGAGCAGTAAAGTTGCTGAAGCCGCGAATGTGCAAGAAGGTCTATCTGGGCGGAGTCGCTTACGGAGGGCGACAGTCCAGCCTGCTGGCGGCCTCGGAGCCGGGGTTGGTTGACGGGCTTCTGTTGCTCTCGTATCCGCTGCATCCTCCGGGACAGCGCGGTCCTTTGCGGACCCTTCACTTTCCCTCGGTGCGAACTCCCACCCTTTTCATACAAGCCTCTCGTGACCCGTTTGGAACACCGGATGAAGTTCGCCCGACATTAGAGTTGATAGCTGCACCCACACGACTCGTCGTCGCGGAGGACGCAAGGCACGATCTGTTCAACGAGAACAACTGTGAGAAGCTGCCGGGAATGATCGTCACCCAGTTTAAGGACTTCTTTCGCGGCAGTGCCTAGCCTTCGTCTACCCGGCTCACCTCTGTATCACTGAGGTAGAAGTGAACCGCGGGCGTGATGATTAGCGAGAGCACCATGGAAATGGTTATCCCTCCAATCACGGCGATGGCCAGCGGCTGCAGCATTTGAGATCCGGCGCCCAATGCAAGTGCTAACGGGAGCATTCCTGCAATGGCGGCGAGGGCGGTCATCAAGATCGGACGCAGCCGCCGACGCCCCGCCTGAATCATCGACTCTTCTGCAGACAGCCCGGCGGCACGAAACTTCTGATCGGCGTCGAGCAGCAAGATGCCGTTCTTGGCGACGATACCGATGACCATAATCAGTCCCATGAACGACGCGATGTTGAAGTCGGTTCGGGTTATCAGGAGTGCCAGGACGACACCCGACACCGACAGGATGGCGGAGGCCAGAATCGACAGCGGCGCCGCGAGGGTACGGAACTCGAACAGCAGCACAATAAACACCAGTACGATGGCCAGCAGCAGGACGAGCATAAGATCGTGGAACGACTTCTGCTGCTCTTCGTAGGTCCCGCCATAGAACACTCGTATTGACGACGGGAGGTGCAGGTTGTCCACCGCCTTTTGCACCGCCTTGATCGCGCTCCCCAAGTCCGTCCCTTCCAGTCGCGCCGTCACGGTGACGTCGCGTTGCAGATTCTCGCGGCGAATTTCGTTTTGGCCGGGCAGCTCCTGTACCGTGGCAAGCGAGTTAAGGGTTGCCGTGTGTCCGGTTGCGCTGTTCAGGAGGGTGTTGCCCATCGCCTGCAGGGAGCTGCGGTTGGCGTCGGGATAGCGCACGCGAATGGTGTAAGCGATGTCGTTGGTGATGACCGGGGTGGCTGCCGGCTCGCCCTCCAGAATCGCCGTCGCATCAATCGCCACCTCTTCGGGGGTGAAGCCGGCACGTGAGGTGATCGCCGGGTTCACCTGAAACACAGTGGCCGGGTTACTGATGGTGTTGTCGATGCCATTCAGAATGTCGACCACACCAGGAACCTTCGAGATCGCGTCGGCAACTTGCGGCGCTTGTTTGTTCAGCTCATCCGCGTTGGGTGAGAACAGCTTGATCTGCACCGGCTCCGGCGCGTTCGAGAGATCGCCGATCATGTCCTGCAGTACCTGGACGAATTCAACATCCAAGCCGGGTTCCTTCTGTTTGATCTCACCACGCAGGTCGGAGATGATGTCGTCCACGCTGCGGCTTCGCTTGGTCCTCAATTTCACAGCGATGTCGCCGGTGTTGGCTTCGGTCACCGCCGCTAAGCCTAATTGCAAGCCGGTGCGCCGCGAATAGCCTTCTACTTCAGGTATGTCACGCACCATCTCTTCGACATGATTGATGACGCGGTTGGTCTCCTGCAACGAACTGCCCGGCGGCATGATGTAGTCGATGACGAAGCCGCCTTCGTCCATGGCGGGCAAGAGATCGCTGCCCAGCGCCTGGTAGCAGAAGTAGGAAGCCACAATGAGGACCGCAGCGAAGCCCGCAATCCAGAGCGGTCGCTTCAAGGCAAAGCGCAGCCAGCGCTCGTAGAAATTCACGATCTTGCGAAAACGGCCGGTAAGTCGAGGCTTCTTCTGCCGCTAGCAGGCGGTCCGCCTCACTCGGGTTGTCATCGAGCTTGACGTCGTGGCCCTTGCGCTCGCGGATGAAGTACTGGCTGAGGGTCGGCGTCCAACTGAGCGCCAGGGCCAACGAAGTGAACAGCGAGACGCTGACGGTAATAGCCAGAGCCCGAAAGAAGACGCCTGTGACCCCGGTGGTGGCGATCAGCGGCACAAAGACCACAATGGGAGTGATGGTGGAGAAGACCAGCGGCTTCGTAATCTCCCGTAAGGCGCTGCCGATTGCTTCCAGGCGCCCTTGCCCGGCATCGCGATGTAGTGCCACGTTCTCGACCACGACGATCGCGTCGTCGATCACCAGCCCCACTGCCGCGGCGAGTCCGCCGAGAGTCATGAGGTTGAAGCTCTGGTTAAGGAGCTTGAGGATGATGAACGTGACGAAGACGGTCACCGGAATTACTAAAACGGCAACCAGCGAAGTACCCCAGTCGTGCAGGAATAACACCATCACCAGCGACGCGAGCACAATGCCGATGAGAATGGCGTCGCGTACGCTCTTGATCGACTCCGTGACGATCTCCGACTGGTCGTAGAAAGGCGCTAACTTGATGCCTGGCGGAAGCGACTGCTGAATGCGGGCGATCTCGTCGTGGACTTCGTTGGCTACGTCCACAGTGTTGCTGTCGGGCTGGCGGCTGACGTTCAGCAATATCGCGGGCTTGCCGTTCGCAGTGACGATCGTGTACACGGGCTTCACGCCTGGACCGACGGTGGCTACGTCGACGATACGGATCGGTATACCGGTCTGGGTGGTTTTAATGACGATCTGCCCGATCTGATCTGGGTCGACCACCTGCCCATTCACCAAGCCCAGATAGAGCTGGTGATTCTGCTCGATCAGTCCCGGCGAATCAATGAGATTGGTGCGGCGAACCGCATCGAGAACGTCGGAAACCGTAACCCCTGTCGCCAACAGCTTGGCAGGATCGGGTGTGATTTGGAACTCGGGCTCCTGCCCGCCCTGCACCACGACAGTGGCGACACCATTCAATCGATTCAGCCGGGGCTTTAACTCGTAGTTCGCCATCGTCCACAGTTGAGTTTGCGGCACGAGGTCAGAGGTCAGGCTGTATCCGATGATGGGAAAGCTGGCGAAGGTGAGGCGGTGGGTGGTGATATTGGCCGTCGCAGGAAGCGCAGCCCGTGCCTCGGCGATTGCAGCATCTACCAGCTGCAGGGTAGTCACCATGTCCACATGCCAATCGAAGAACAGGTCAATTTCAGCTGAACCTCGACTGGTGATAGAGCGCACCTGCTGCAACCCCGGCACGCTGTTCACGGCTTCTTCGATCGGTCGCGTGATGGTGACCATCATCTGGTCGGTCGGCATCACGCCGTTATCGACGCCGATCACCACGCGAGGAAAATCCGTGGTTGGAAATACTGAGATCGGAATGGTGAGCGCCAGGTACACTCCGGCTGACGCCATGATGATGGTGAGAAATATCAGCGCTTTGGAATAGCGGGTGTACCAGTAACGGTTGTCCGTGGGCCTCGTGGTACGGGCCCGCTCGAGCATGGATTGCCAGTTCATGCCCGTCTATTCCTTGTCCTTTCCGGCGGCCTTCTTGTCATCAGCAGCAGGCTTCTCGTCGTCCGTCTTTGCTGCTCCGGACTTGTCGGCCTCTGCAGGCGGGGCTCCGGCGATCTTTACCTTAGTATCGTTTGGAAGTCCGTAGGCGCCATTGGTAATGACCTTCTCTCCGCCGCTGAGTCCCTTGGTGATCTGAACTCGATCGCCCTCGCTGATGCCAGCTTCGACGCTTACCTGATGCGCTTTGTTATCGCTGCCAACGACCATGACACGGTTGCGCCGTCGGGCGTTTTCAATAGTGCCGAGCTGGGGACGATAATCGCATCGTTCACGGTACGGGCCGTAATTTCGAGCTGTGACAGTTGTCCCGGGACGCAAGCTGCGCCAGTATTGGGTGCTGTCACCCAGACTTCAACGGTCGTGCTGTTGGGATCGAGGGCGGGGCTTACCAGCGTCACTTTGCCCTCCACAGTCAGACCGCCGGGTGCCAGGAGCGTGGCCGGATCGCCGGCCTTCAGCGCAGCTGCATCCTGTTGTGGGATGTGCGCCTTGCAATCACCGAGGAAGTGTCCATGATGACCAGCAGCGGGTGTACCCGCTGGCGCGGTTTCGCCCGGATAGAGCGGCCGTTCAGTGACGACGCCATCGATGGGACTCTGGATCTCAGAGTAGGAAAGCTGCGCCGCCGCCCCTCGATACTTGCCCTGGCCGAGGTAAGCTGACCCTTGGCTGACTTGATCTGGTCTTTCTTGCCGGCGGTTTCTAAAGCGGTCAGTGTTTCTGTGCGAGTTCATAGGCGGCCTTCGCCTGGATGAGGGCGACAGTGGACTGATCGTAATCCTTGCGCGGCAAGGCTCCCTGTTCAAAGAGCGCTTGCGGCTGTCGTACATCTTCTGCTGCGCGTCGTAGGCCTCTTTGGCCAGCCTTGAGATCGTATTCAGCCTTCTGCCACTCCTCGGGCAAGCCGGAAGAGATCGCAATGCCGTACGCTGCCTGGGCTTGTTCATAGGCCCCCTGATTGTCAGCTACCGAAGCTGCCAGATCACGGTTTTCCAGCACTGCCAGCAGTTGACCACGATGCACTGGGCTTCCACGATTCACATAAAACGCGCTTATCGGAGCGGTAACTTTCGGCGTGATCGCGGCCTGGTCCTTGGGGAACAAAATCGCCTCAGTGCGAATCACCTGTTCGATCTTGCCTTGCTCCGCCGTTGCCACCTGAACTGTTACCTCCGGCTGCTCTTCCTTTTCCTTGCTGGAGCAAGCTGTCATCCCTGCCGCCAACAGGGCGACGAAGAAGAAGGATGCGAGCCAGCGAGTAGACATGGGTAGTCTCATCATCAGAACGTTCCTGTCAGGGTTTGAAGGTTCGCGAGCGCCAGATGATAGCGCGCTTCACCGTCGTTCAAGTTGTTTCTCGCTTGGGTAAGAGTGTTCTGTGCATCCACAACCTCAAGTGCCGTGGCCTCACCTGCCTGATAACGAAGATTCGTCAGCCGAAGGCTTTCGGCTGCGAGATCGGAGGTGTTGCGCAGCGTAGCCAGTTGATTTAGCGCCGTCTCGGCTTCCGCATAGAACGCCTGGAGATCGGCTACGGCCTGGCGTTGCGCGGCACTCAGTTCCAACTGCGCCTGGTGCTGTTGCAACTGGGCCTGCTTGACCTTGCTCTGAGTGGCTCCCCAACTGAAGACTGGGATATTCAGGGTTGCGGCTCCAGCGTAGCCCAGATTACGCAGGCCGTTGCGATCCTCAGTGGCAAACTGGTTGGCATCGATGCCGTAGAACATGTCGACAGTCAGTGACGGCAGATGACCCGCCTTGGCAACGGTCAATTCCTTATCGGCGGCGGTCAGTGCGGCAAAGGCAGCTTGCAACTCGGGGTTGTTGTTCTTTGCCAACTCCTCGACGGAACTGCGGCCCGGTAACTGCGGGGCGGAGGAAAGATCGTTTACCAGGGTGAAATCCTGAAAGAAATTTGGGAACAGCAGCACCGCCAACGACAGTCGTGCGTTCTGCTCTCCGAGTTTAGTGTCCTGCAGTTGGCGGAGTGCAGTCGTTGGCTTGAATTTGCGCTTTGACTACGTCGGAATGCGCCACTTCCCCCCCGCCTCAAGCTTGTGGCTTAAGTCGAGAAAGTGCTGGGCTTCGTCGGTCGCACGCTGGACATTCGAGGTCCGCTCTTGCGCGTTCAGCAGCCCATAGAAAAGCTGGACTACCGTAACAACCAGTCCGCGGGCCGCGACTTCCGCTCTAGCCTTGGCGAGCGCCTGTAGCGCCACGGCCCGGTGGTAGTCGGCAATCGACCCGAACGCCAGAGATTCATGTGCGCCTCCCTGGCTGATGTATTCATGAACTCCATTGTTCGCGATGTATACACCGGTGACGCCGTTGCCTTGCGTGTAGATGAAGCTGTTGTCGTACTCGATGTTTGGCAGCAGCGCGGCCCGGGCCTGCACACGGTCTTCTTTGGCGAGCCCATATTGCGTCAGCGCCGCCTGAAAGACGGGACTGTTTGCCTTCGCACGATCCAGTGCCTCCGACAGCGTCAGAGTTAGGGGCGATGCAGCAGAAGGTGCTGCGGTCTGCGCGGACAGCGCGGTCTGCGGTAGCTGAGCGCGCACCGCACCAGTGGTCAGCATAGTGACCCAGACCAAAGCTTGTAATCGTCGCGTCCCGGACAAAATACCCTCGATCCGTAAGCGGTTAGTGCCCAGCTTTTTCGCTACTCTGATAAGACCCAAATCTCGAATGTGTTCGGCAGCACTTTGGGGCGCGGCTTTTGGGTCGCAGGTCCGCTGAACTTCGCCGCCGGAATATACAGTCTTCGGTTGGCGACATCCAAAGCCATTGTTTTTGATCCCGGTTGTGTCTTCAGAGTCTGACGAACCTGGTACGAGCCGCCGCCGTCTCTCCCAATTACCGTCAACGTTCCCTCGCCGTTGGAGGCGAAGATCAAATTCGTATTTGGATCGAACGCGGTCGCGTCGCAATCGTCCCCTATCGGCAACGTCTGCGCCAGCTTGCCGGTCCTGAGATTTACAATTGCCAGCTTCTGGTTGCCGCAGGAGGCAAACGCTGTGCCAGTTTCCCTGTCTATCGCCAGGCCGGTCGGTTCGTCGCACGGAGTCAGCGACCACACGTTCTTAACCTTCCGAACCTGGGCATCGATGACCGTGAGAGTGTTCTTGTCGGCGATGTTTACGTACACATTGCCGTGATCGTCGGTTACCGCAAATTCCGGCTTGCCGGCAAGCGGAATGCTCGCTACAACGCTGAGGGACCTGGCATCGATGACGGTGGCATCATGACTCTGGCCGTTGAATACGAAGACGGAATTGGTGGGACCGTGATAGAGAATCGCATCCGGATTTTGGCCCGTCGCGATCTTCTTGATTGGTTTTAGAGTCTTCAGGTCGAAGACGGTCACCTGGTTCTCCTGCCCGTCGCTTGTGAAGCCGATCCCCAGTTCCTTGGCGAGGGCCACGCCATGAGCGCCAGGAGTATCAGGGATCTCGCCCACCAGGCCGCCAGTTTCAGTGCTGACCACCATAAATCGAGTTGTCCGGGCGATATACAAACGCTTACCGGCAGAATCAGCCAGCAGATAGTCCCATCGACCTTCGCCCCCGAGGGCTAGCGTCTGCACAACCTTTACGGGGGCGGATGAATTGTTTTCACAGCGGAGCGGCACTATGCCGATTACCGCGGTAACCAGGATGAGTGCCGACGGAATAGTTGCTCTTTTCAGGTGCAACGCTTTAGCTCCATCTAAGTACAGTCGATTTGACAACCCTACCGAGGCCAAGTGATGCCGACCTTAACGAACAATAAAAGTCTGTTCAGAATTGCACTCGCATCCAGAAGGGGCGAGCCGCAGTCACAGAAGAGGAAATGGGCAGCTCACGCTGCCCGCTTTTGGGTTGCCAGAGGGGGACGGCTCAGAAGATCAGCTTGATGGCAAACTGAATCTGTCGCGACGACGTTGAAGTCTGCGTCAAAGCGCCAGCCGAAGCAATCGGGGCTCCGGCCTGGTTAAACAACTGAGTGCTGGCTTTAAGCGGGGTTGCGTAATTAACAAAGTTGAAGATGTTAAACAGGTCCACGCGGAACTGTGCATTGAGACGCTCGGTAATTTTGTTGTTCTTCATGAGCGAGAGATCTACGTCCTTGACCCCTGGACCGATGATCGAATTACGCGCAGCATTGCCCAGCATGGTTCCCGGGCTGGGGAAGGTAAAGCACTGAGTTTTGATGTAATGAGTTTTGTCTCCCGGGTTCACAGGGTTTCCCTGGCAGCCTGGAGTATTCAGACGATTTGGAAAGTCGAACGGGTCGGCACTGTTCAAACCAAGCGGGTCTCCGCTGATGAGAGGCGAGAAAGGCAGGCCAGAGGAAAGCTGCACGATGCCACTAAGTTGCCAACTGCTGATGACCCAGGCTTTCCTACTTTCGAATGTGGGGAAATTGTAAAGAGCATTTGCCACGAAATTATTGGCGATATTGAAGTCTGACAGTCCTTTCCGCCTCGGGGGAGCCCAAAGAGGCAGGCTCGAAATGCTATTTGCAAACGTATCACCAAAGGTCGAAGACGATCCGAAGTCCAGAGACTTACCCCAGGTGTAAGAGGCATTACCTTGAAAGTTCCTGCTGAAGTGTTTGGTTAGCTGCACCTGCAACGCGTTATATGTAGAGCTATTTGTAAAATACAGAGCGCTAATCTGGCCTACGTATGGATTTATGCGAGTACCGCTTCCTCTCGGAATTGGAAAATAGTAGTTGTCGCCGACAACCGACGTCGGAAATACCGTATTCGCATCGTCCACGCGATAAGGCAGATGCACTCCATGGCTACCGAAATATCCGATCTGAAAGACAGTCTCTGCGGTCAACTGGCGCTGAATATTAAGGTTCCATTGTTGGACATAACTTCTACTCGGGTTGTACTGGACAAGGCTATAACGGAGATTGTTCGCGTTAAGCAGGGGATACGCACCGTACGGAAAGGTCCCAGGTGCGAGGTTGGCGACACTGCCTTGTTGGAAGAATGGAGCAGCAAAGATACTTATGCCTTCGAATAGATAGTTCAGTGGCAGCGAATCATAAATTCCGTATGCGGCGCGAAGGACAGTCTTACCGTCACCGAAAAGATCATAGGCAAAGCCGACGCGAGGCGCGAAGTCCTTGAGAGTGTTGTTTTGCATGTAAGGCGCGCCGATCACGGGAGCGGGCGCAGTCAGCACGCGCAAATTTGAGACTTGGTTGCCCACAACATAAGGTACGGATGCCGGTTCATAGCGCAATCCAAGGTTAAGCGTCAGTCTCGGCCGAACTTTGAAATTGTCGTTGATGTACACCCCGTATACGGACTGTCGCAGGTCTTTCGGAGAAATGACTGACGAGATAGGCGCATTGAAGGTGCTCGGTTTGTCCGTCAGAAAGTTAGCGAGTGAGCTGAAGCTGTACTGGCCATTAGGATTTGCGGTACCGAGTTGGTTATTCTGCAACCTCTCAAACGAAAATCCCATCTGGATAGAGTGTCGGCCCTTCGTCCACGACAGGTCGTCATATACCTGGTATGAGTTGTAGTGAAAGTCGAATTCGCCTACAGCGCCCGCACCTCCCTGGAAGTTAGCGATGCCACCGATGTTGATCAGTCCAACCGGAAGCCCGGGGACGAATCCCAAGCTCGTGTCACCTGCCGCCGGGTTTGTCAGGCTTATGGTAGTAGGGGCGATCGAGACTACCCGGCTGAAGCCAAATCGCACCGTGTTCAGCAGATTGGGGTTGAAGACGTGGGTCTCGCTGAGGCCGATCATCTGGCGGCGGTCGTAATTGCCTGTCACCTTTACATCGAGAGGGTCGGGAGCAACCAGACTTCCGTTGTCATAGAAGTAGGTGCTGCTGAACGTGTCTTTGGGTCCGATGTTGTAATCGCCACGGATTGTGAAGTAGTTCTCATGGGCGGTGAGAGGATCATTGAACAGGAAAATCCCTGTATCGCCCGTCACCGTGCTATTGGGTAGGGGATAGAACTGCAGATAGGGCTGAACCAGCGGACTGACGGTTACAGGGCCGCTGACCAAATCACCCATTCGGGCCGCGGCCGATGGAACTATGCTGCTGACGTTTGCTCCCTGGTACTGATACAGACCTTCGTAGTTACCGAAAATGAACAGCTTATCTTTTACGATCGGGCCGCCTATCGCGCCGCCGAATTGGTTCCGCCGGAACTCCGCAATCTGGTTGGGTTGGTCGAACTCGTTGCGCGCGTCAAAAGCGCTGTTTCGCAGAAACTCGTAGCCCGTTCCATGCCACTGGTTGGAGCCGGAACGCGTAACCGCGTTGATCACCCCACCGGCGGTCTTGCCGGTATCGGCCCCGGGATTGCTCGTAATTACGGAGAACTCCTGAATGGCCTCAACTCCCAGATTTGTTCCAGTAACGCCTCCGGGGCCTCCGTTGGAATAGTCATTGATGCTGATACCGTCGACCCTGTAGTTGTTTTCCTGAGGCCTGGCACCGCTGATCGTCAACTGGTTTCCGACACCCCGGTTCGCTCGCTGGTTGCTCACCGAAACGGCTGGTTGAGTTCTGGCAGGGTCCACACCAGGTTGCAGTTCCGCTAACTGAGTCCAGTCTCTCCCGTTGAGCGGTAACTGCACGATAGTCTGTTGGTTAATCACTGGCGCCACCGTCGAGGACACGGTATCAACCTGCGGGGCTGCGCCGCTTACCTCTATTGTCTGAGTGGTGGAGCCGGGGTCCAATTGGAAGTTGATCGCTTGTTGCGCGTTAACCGTAAGCGCCACATTTTCGAAGCTTTGCTTGGCAAAACCATTCGCCTCAGCGGCGACCGTGTAGTTCCCCGGAGGCAGCGAGGGGAAGGCGTAAAGACCAGACGCGTTGCTCTCAGCGGTGCGCGTGAGGGCGGTGGCTGAGTTCGTCACTGTCACCGTAGCGTTGGGTACAACAGCGCCGCTCTTGTCCGAAACGAGACCTTGAATCGAGCCCGTCGCCAGCTGGGCGATAGCCCCGACGCTTCCAACGCAGATTACTGCAATCAGAGCTGCCAGACGGTACCAGTTGCGTTGGAATACGTACATAAAGCTCTCCTCTCGGGTGCCATCCCTCAGCCTTCAGTACGCAGCCCCGACCCGGATGCGATCACGCTTCGGCGCCGAATCGCCGGACTTGATAGGTATATGAGGGTGCCCAATCCATGAGCATTACGAGCTTGTCAAATGAAGCATCTGTGAAGCGAACATAAAAAATCGTTCTAATTCAGAGCGAGCCTGGTTTATTCGGCACCATCTGCTGCCGGGCTTTGCAGGCCGAGGGTTTCCAGCGGCGAGAGAAGGACGGCGGAGACCGAAAGCGTTTCAAGAACGCTTCTTCATGTTGGGTTCAGGGTGGCTTCATTTATCCCGGCTTAACTCATTACGTGCCGGCATTGAGCCGGAAACTACAATTCAAGCGGAAGGATGATGAACCACGATGAAACGGTTAATCACGTCGGCAGCCGTAATGTTGATCGTCACCCTGGCAATGGGAGCCTCGACAGCACAGACACCAACATCGACTAAGCCAGCCATCTTCGCTCAGAAGCTGGTGGACGAGGCGCTGGTAAAGCACGCCGAGGTGATCATTATCGCGATGCATGTCACGCCTCCCGGCAAGAAGGAAAACGTGATCATAGCCTCGAACATTGGCCGTTATGGCAAGAAAGCCGACGAGGATGACATGCGGGTGATCGACACCGACAAGTCTAACCTCGAGTTGAATAAGGCGGGTAATCACTTCGAAGTCGAATTTGCCTTAAAAGATCAGTCCGATAAGACCATCGGTGCAGCCGGCGTGGTCTTTAACTACAAGCCTGGCGACGACAAAGCGGCGATGGAAAAGATCGCCAATCAGATCCGCGACGAGTGGAAGACGCAAATCCCAAATACACAGGCACTGTTCGCGCCGACGACCTAACGGGGGTCTGCTGGGCCAAGAGTCCTGCGGACCGCCGGCAAGTCGCAGGACTCACGCTGTCAATCGAGGTGGGGCGAGTTTCCTCGCACAGTCCTATTGGCGATGATAGGGCGGTCCCGCCAAGGCAGCCGACGTTCCACTGCTTGGCGGGGCCAACGGCATCCAGTCTCCCAGCGGCAATCTCACAGTTACTGTGGTGCCCTGTCCTTCGACACTGTCGATAAACACTTCTCCGCCATGCGCCCGGCACACGGCTTGAACTAATGACAGGCCTAACCCAAAGCCGGTGCCGCGGGAACGCGCCTTCTCCGCGCGATAGAAACGCTCGAAAACATGAGGCAACGATTCCGCAGGAATACCCACTCCATCGTCGCTAACCTTTAGCACGGCATTACTTTCCTGTTCCATGATGGTAACGGTGATGTGGCCGTTCGCGGCCGTGTACTTGATGGCATTGTCCACCAGATTCACCAGGATCTGCTTGATGCGGGTTTCGTCGCCTAAAGCCCGCACCGGACCGCTGGAAACGCAACTCAGAGCTATTCGCTTCTCGCTCGCCAGGAGCTGCATCTGCTCGGTGGTGGACCTGGCTAGAGCGTCGAGGTCGAATGGGTTGCACTCGATGCCAGCCCCTCCGGAATCCAGACGCGAGATCGCCAGCAGGCTTTCCACAATGTTGCCTAGACGCTCGATCTCTTCCAGCGCGCTACCTACTGAGTCGATGACCTCGGGCCGGAGATCGCGCAGTTGAATCACGTGCTCCAACTCTCCGCGCAGAATCGTCAAGGGAGTTCGCAGTTCGTGCGAAACATCGGCTGAGAACCGCCGGTTATGATCGAGCGCATCTTCCAGACGGGCAATCATCCGGTTTAGCGAGTGAGATAATCGCTCCAGCTCGTCGCCGGTAGGGATCACCGGCAGACGCTCCCCCAGTTCACCAACGCCAATGCGTTCGGCCTGGACCGTCAAAGACACGACCGGCTTTAAAGGCTGAGCCATCATCAGATATCCGCCCACCCCTGCGACCAGAACGACTATCGGGGTCAGGATCACCAATAGCACCAGGAGATCACGTAGCAGCTTCGAAACCGGGAGATGAGACGCCGCAGTTTCGACCAGGTACTCAGCTCCAGATGCTGACCTGTACGGCAGACTGTAAGTCACCAGCGGGCTATGGGCGTCGCCGATTTCGCGCCGAAACCGCGGAGTTTGCAGGTACATCGCGGGCGGTTGGGTTAGGCCTTCAGAGCCCCCATCGCCTGCCGCGGCGGGAGGATACAGAATCTGATATCGCCCCCCGGCATCACGCGAGAGACGCGTACGATCTGCGCATTGCGCGCCTGAGGATACGACTCCGAAAGCTCTTGCGTCAGCCAGACATCGCCCTTCTTTTCGAATTCGTTTAAGAAAGTATCGGCTATGCTCTTGGCCTCGGCGGCGAGCGAGTGTTGCAGCGAGGCTTCGACATAGCGCTGGACGCCGAGGTAGATGCTCGCTCCGAAGACCACGAGCGACACCGTCAAAAGACCGATGTACCACGAGGTGACCCGGGCTCGCAGAGAAGGGAACATTAGGATTCGCTTTGGCAGATCATGTATCCTGTGCCTCGCACGGTGCGAATCATCTTGAAGTCTTGATCGTCATCCACTTTCCCTCGCAAATGACGAACGTAGACGTCCACGATGTTGGTAAAGCCGTCGAATGCCTGGTCCCACACATGCTCGATAATCATGTTGCGCGACAAGACTCGCCCAGGATTTTGCATCAGGTACTCGAGCAGTTGATATTCCTTGGTGGTAAGCTCGATGCGTCGTCCGCTGCGCTTGACCTGTTGGGTCAGACGGTCGAGCTCCAGTTCTCCGACCCTCAGCGTGCTGGACCTGTTTACCGGTCCGCGTCGGAGCAGCGCCTTGGTCCGGACCAGGAGTTCAGCAAACGCGAACGGCTTGGTCAGGTAGTCATCGGCTCCCATCTCGAACAGGCGCACCTTCTCGTCGACAGCATCGCGTGCGGTCAGCACCAGCACAGGGACACAGGTATTTTTCTTGCGAATCCGCTGCAGAATATCGCCCCCTTCCAGCCCAGGAAGCATCAAGTCAAGAATGATGAGGTCATAGGGGTAGGCCTCGGCCAGTTCCCATCCTTCACGTCCATCCGCCGACACGTCTACCGCATACCGTTCTGCCACTAGACCTCGTTGCACGAAGCCGGCAACCTTGGGTTCATCTTCAACCAGCAGAATACGCACGCCCCGTCCTCCCCGAAGACCCGATGGCGGAAAGCATATTCAACATTCAGCATCAGTGCAACTTCTCAGCGCCCTGTCGACAGGCAATCCGCGGCGAAATGAATGCAATTTAATTTCCGCTTCAGAGGTTCATAATGCCGATACGCGAAGCTCCCCTAGACAGGGCGCGATTGAACCTCCGCGAACCAGGAGGCTCGTTGCCGCTATCCGGAGCTTACGATGCCGAAAAGCAGAACCGCTCTCTTGTTATTCGGGGCAGCAATCATCTATTGCATCACGGTTTTGAGTGCCGCAGGCCAGAGTTCCTCTCCCCTCATCCTGCAAGGAAGCGTGGACCTGCCAGGTTATACCGGGGACTTCGACCATTTTGCGGTAGATCAGGAGCGTGGACGGCTGCTTCTCGCAGCCGAGGATCATGGTACCGTCGAGGTGTTCGACCTCAACAGCGGTAAGCACCTACGGACGATCCAAGGCTTCGAAAACCCACACAGCATTCTAGTCAGACGTGGCGCGGCCACAATCCTGGTAACGGACAGCGGCAAGGGGATGTCGAAACTGCTCGACGCGTCTACTTACGACGTAAAAGGGACTGTACCGCTTGTACTCGGCGCAGATTCTATTGGCTACGATCCGACCGAAAACGTGGTGTACATCGTTACCGGTGGCAAGGATGTCGATATGAAGACATCAGAACTGGCAGCGGTCGACCCCGACACCGGGAAGAAGAAGAGATCCTTAACGCTGCAGGACAACCATGTTGAAGCGATGGTCCTCGAGACGAACGGCGATAGACTTTTCATCAACCTGACTCAGACAAACAAACTGGCGGTCATCGATCGCAAAACCATGAAGATTCTCTCGCTCTGGCCCGTGCCCACGGCCGAGCAGAATGCGATGGTGGCTCTGGACGAGCCTCATCATCGGCTATTTGTGGGCTGTCGCAAGCCGGGCATGG
The DNA here is from genome assembly GCA_963809865.1 of uncultured Acidobacteriaceae bacterium. Lineage (GTDB taxonomy): Bacteria > Acidobacteriota > Terriglobia > Terriglobales > Acidobacteriaceae > CAVVDY01. The sequence goes on from CAWELL010000003.1 coordinate 40,664, forward strand.
TAGTAGTCATGAACTCCGATAACGGAGCGGTTACGAATAGCGCGACGTCTCCGCTACGTTCCGACCAGATCCTCTTCGACCAAGCCGCCAACCGGCTATATTCTCCCGGAGGGGAAGGATACATCGGAGTTTATGACACCTCTGACCCGGACCACCTTAAGACAGTGGCCAAGGTGCCGACTGCTCCGGGAGCGAAGACGGGGATTTTGGTGCCTGAAAAGAAAGAGTTGATACTAGCAGTCTCGCCCGGCGAGACCAAGGCCATGGCGAAGGTGCTGACTTTCAGCGTCCACTGATGAGCGTGAACATCATGGCAACCTTTACAAAGGCTGCTCGCCATTCGCAGCGGACACACGATGCTGAGCCTCCGGAGCCGGTAGCGCGTATTTCAGAACTCAGCGGTGAGGCGCGATTTTGTCTGACACTGCACTCCTAATCGAACAAGAGAAGCCCTCTCTGCTCAGCCGATGCACGGCATTGTTCGTATATGTATTCGAGCGACTGATTCCCGACCCGTATGTTTTCGCCGTCATCCTGACCTTTCTCGCAGCTCTGCTGGCTTACTTTCTCGCCCCCAACGCCGCACCTAAGAATGTATTGTCCTCCTGGTATGGTGGCGTATTTCAGATACTGACCTTCGCCTTTCAGATGGTGCTGATGCTGGTGACGGGATACTCTCTGGCCAGCGCTCCCGTCGTCGCAGCCGGGCTCGCCAAAGTCGCCTCAATTCCCAAGAATGCAAAGTCGGCGATCTCGCTGACGGTGTTCGTGGCGATGTTGGCTTGCTGGCTGAATTGGGGACTCGGGTTGGTGGTTTCCGCTCTTCTGGCTCGCGAAATCGCCAAGCGGGTTCGAATTGATTTTGGCTGGCTGGTGGCCGCCGCCTATACGGGTTTTGTAATCTCAACCGAAGGTTTGTCGGGCTCAATCGCGCTGTCGCAAGCCACCCACGGCTCGGCCTTGAACATCGTCGAGAAAGTTACCGGGCAGCTCACCCCGCTGTCGCAGACGGTATTCACTAGCTTCAACCTGGTTCCCATCGCGGTCCTTTTTCTGGCGCTCCCGTTCATCTTTCGCTACTTGGGGCCGTCTGCCGGCAGCGCACAGATGGCGGACCCCGAGAAACTTCGCGCTGAGGACCAGTTACATAAGGGAAAGGAGAAAACCAACACCATCGGCTCAAAACTCGACCACGCGTGGATATTGAATGTCCTGCTGGTAGTTTTCGGCGGTGCTGCGCTGGTAGGCGAGTGGGGCAAGAACGGTTTCTCGCTGGATTTGAATTCCGTGATTATGACCCTCTTACTGGCCGGCCTGCTGTTGCACTGGACGCCCGCAGCTTACGTGGCCGCTGTACAGCGCGCGGCGCGCGTCACCGGGTCGCTGATCCTGCAGTATCCGCTTGTACGGCGGGTTGATGGGCATTATGACGGGCACCGGTCTGGCTGGAGTACTGGCGAAAGCCTTCATCCGATTTCTCAACCGCGCATACTCTGCCCTTCTATACCTATCTGACGTCGCTGATCATCACCCTCTTCGTTCCCAGCGGAGGAGGTCACTGGGCGGTGCAAGGGCCTTTTGCAATCCCCGCTGCTCGCGATCTGCATGCATCGCTTGCGGCTACCACGATGGCGGTCGCTATGGGTGAGTCGGTAGCAAACATGCTTCAGCCCTTCTGGGCGCTGCCGATTCTCGCCATCGCCGGCATCCCGATGCGACGCGTGATGGGCTTTATGGTGATCACGTTTACCGTTTCGCTTCTCGTGTTCGGAGCTTCCCTTCTGCTGCTCGTACCTCGCTGAGAGGAATGAAAGTGGAGTTCTTGAGCCTATCTTGCCGACGATGTTCACCTCTGAAAGAGAGCTGGTGAGCAAATAAATTAGAGGTCGCTTTTGAATGACCACGTTAAGACCCTACGTGCCCTGATCACTTCCGAATGCGGAGTCATGTTGCCTGGCGCGTCCAACGCACTCACGGCACGTGTGGTCGCAGACCTTCGTTCGGGATTTCGCCTGCGGGCTCTGACGCCCGCAAAACGGCTCAAGTTCGAATCCTGTAGCGCGCAGGATATGTCCCCTCAAGCAGTTCTGACTCAGAGGTCCCTCGCTGCGCTTCGGGATTTCGCCTGCGGGCTCAGACGCCCGCAAAACGGCTCAAGTTCGAATCCTGTAGCGCGCAGCAAGAGTTCCGAACATTCATTGGTCTAGGGGCCGGTTCAGGACCGGGTCGTTCTGCAAGGCGCCGCCCGCGACTGCGGCCGTACCGCCTGCAGCTCGACCTATGCGAGGCTTCGACGGCACCGACTGCTTCAGCATCGCGCCGAACTACGCGCGGGAGGGAAACATCTCATTTACGCGCAGCGTGGCGTGGGTAGTGTCCTCCTCGGTAGGAGTGCGCACTTCGATGGTGCCGTTGGTGTTGGGAGTGCATTGGTTTAGAAAAAGCACCTGGTTCAACATGATGGATTGCAGCAACCGGCTTAGGGGACGCGAGTGAAAACCGTTAAGGAATCTGGGCCCATCGGCCCAGCCGACGCGGAGCGAGTACTCGCAGACCAGCGTCCAATATTCACGGGTAAGGGCCCACAGCCGCAGGTCTTCCAGGGCGCCGTCCTGGCCCACGTGATACTCGACTTTAACCAGACCGCTTGCCGCTCCCGCGACCAGGGCATTCCAGTTCATTACCACAGCGCTTCCCAGAACCTGATCGAGGGCAAGACCGCCGGGGTTGCTCGGAGCTTCAATTTTCATCTGCTTCTCCCATCCGTTCGAGTTGGTCCAGTGCAATGCTCACCGCATCGGCTTCCGTACTGATTTGCGCCGGCGGAGTGTACGCGGGCGAGTCGTGGGGGATGGATTGCTCGCTGTTGCCCACCCGCAGTGTCCGCGAGGAAGCGCCGGTTAGCTGCTTGGTGGCGGCAATGCGCCAACGGGCTTCCAGCAATCCATTCCGTTGGGGCAACGATGCGCAGCCGTTGCTGATGGCGACTCGCATCGAATCACCCCATTGCGCGCCGTGCTCCTCCGTGATGTAGGAGCCGGGCAAGGGATGCAGGTCTATGTAATTCGGCTTGCCGACCAGAAAGGCGATGATCTGCTTAGGCTTCTGCTTCTTGATCTCATCGCGCCACGCGATGCAGGAGCGGTGATCCATACGAATGTCGACCAGGATGAGATCGTAGCGGTCAGGGTGCCATATGGACGCGGCCTCGATGACATCGGTCGCGCCTACCACATCAAGTCCGCGAAGCGTGAGGACCTTCATCCGCAAGGCGCGGCGTCCCGAGTTCCTATCGATTAGCAGAACACTTATTTTGGTAGATGACCGGCTGCTCGGCACCCGTTCCATACTCATAAGCCTTGACCTCGCATGAAGCACGGGGAGAAACCGCGCCTGCTGGAGAAACTCTCGGTGCTTTCAGAGAGCGTGGTGAGGGGTCTGAGGAACAGTGGCTTTCTTCCGCTTCAGGGAAAGGACAGAAGGAGCCATCTCTGTGGTGCGAGATAGCTCCATTATACGCCTATACGTTTCAGCTAAATATCTCGCCCGGCATGCGGGAGAGGGTGCGCGTCGACAGCGTGTTCTGGGCTACGCTGGCCGTCGTTGGCACTCGGTTACTAATTTGCTTGCGCACGATTTTCAGCTTCAACGCCCGCTCGATGGAGCGCAATTCGCCGACCTCTGCGCCCGAGACCAGGGTGGAGGCACGCCCGGCCGTACCCATACGACCTGTTCTTCCCACGCGATGGATAAAGTCCTCGGGAACCTGCGGCAAATCGTAGTTAACGACATGCGCAACTTTGTCCACGTGGATGCCACGCGAGGCCACGTCGGTAGCCACCAGGACCTGGAACTTGCCATCGCCGAATCCGTTCAACGCGCTCTGGCGTTGCGACTGGGTGCGATCTCCGTGAATCATCGCGGCAGCGAAGCCGTCGCGAACCAGGCTCTTGGCCAGGCGCTCGGTGCCGCGCTTGGTACGCGCAAACACCAGGGTTTGGCCTTTCTCCGAGTACAGTAGCTGCCGCAACGCCTCAGGCTTATCCGCCTGCGGGATCTCGAATGCCTGCAACTCCACGGTATCGGCCGGCTTGGAGGTAGACCCGAGCGCCACCCGTACCGGATGTTTCATATAGTCATCCACCAGATTCACCACGGATGCGCTCAGGGTGGCTGAGAAGCACAGGGTCTGGCGCTCGCGCGGCAGCGCCGCAACAATGCGGCGAATGGCCGGCAGAAATCCGATGTCGAGCATGCGGTCGGATTCGTCGAGAATTAATGTCTTGACCTTGCTGAGGTCGATCAGTTTGCGGCGAAGATAGTCTTCCAGGCGTCCCGGAGTCGCCACGACGAGGCTCGCGCCTTTGCGGACGGCCTGGATCTGCTGATTTTCGCCGACACCGCCAATGACCAGCGCGGCGGGAGCAGCACCGCGAGGGCGCAGCTTTTCGTATTGCTCATGCACCTGTACCGCCAGCTCGCGCGTGGGAACCAGAATCAGCGCAGCCACCTGCTTTTTCGAAAGCTGAGGAGCGAGCCGCTCAATGGTTGGGATCAGAAAGGCCAGCGTCTTACCGGTTCCGGTTTGGGCCGTGGCCAGTACATCTTTACCGTCCAGCGCGGGAGGTATCGCGGACGCCTGCACCGGCGTCGGGGTAGTGAATTGCAGTTGTGCCAGCTTCTGCTGGAGTTCAGCAGATAGAGGCAGGTCTTTGAATTGTGTCAAACGGTTCTTCTTTCTTGGAGCAGCGTCTCGCGAAGGAAGTCCGCCTTATCAAGTTCCCGAAGGCGTTAAGAGAACGCGTCGGGTGATTGGTGGCGGGCGAGTCGCGAAGATACAGCTGATGCCGCTCAAATTGGTTCAGCGCTAAACGAGACGGAAGCAGGAAAGGCGGGAATCGGATCAAACAGCGGATCGGATGTCGCTTGCAAGCGGCCGTAGCCAAAAGCGTCTAGTAACACTGTATCACACTACGGCTTGAGGGCCGTTACCGATGTGCCCGGCCCGTACTGAGGAGGCACTCAACTCCAGTTTCACCAGACACGAGGCGGCTGGCGATTGGTGGGGGCCGCTCGCTCAGAATGGCCGATCAAATTGGGAGCTTGAAACTTGAAACACGACACTGGAAACTATCTTAAAGTGGCGGACACCGGCATCACGGCCGAAACCAGAAGCGTCGGGCGCACCTACTCCTTCGCCCAGCGACTCTCGCTCGTACTGGCATCGTGGTTCATCCCGGCACTGATCGCACTCATCGGCTGCACCGTGCGCATTCGCTTCAACTGGGAAGAGGGTTCCATTGGCAGCCTGGACAATGTTCATCCCGGCATCTATCCGTTCTGGCATCGCTGTGTTTTTCCGTCGGCGTGGATCTTCCGCAAGCGTAAGCTCGCCGTCATGACCAGCCGCTCGCTCGACGGAGAATACATCGCACGCGTGATCGATCGCCTTGGCTTCGTGCCGATTCGCGGCTCCAGTTCACGTGGCGGGCAGCGCGCATTGCTCGAAATGCAGACCTACGTGGGCTCCGGGATGGGGGCGGCATTCACTATCGATGGTCCGCGCGGCCCGCGCTACGTCGCCAAGCGCGGACCGGTCTATCTGGCGAAAGCTACGGGCGTGGCGATCACGCCCTTCTATGTTGCCGTGGAGAAGAAGTGGACGTTCAACTCCTGGGACCGCTTCGTGCTTCCCGTCCCGTTTTCGCGAGCGCTGGTGCAGGTCGCGCCCAAGATCTACGTTCCGCGTGATGCCGATGACGCGACAGTGGAAGCGAAGTATCAAGAAATGCAATCAGCGCTGGAGCGCATCACGGAGGTTGCCGAAGCTTCCTTCGCGCATTAACCACATCACCACGGAGGCACGGAGATAAAGATAGAAATTAAGAAACAGTTTCTATCCGTGCCCTCCGTGCCTCCGTGGCGACCAGTCTTCTTCGCTTCGACTCTCTGTAATTGACAGCAGCCACTCCCCCCAGTAGAGTCGAGTTTTCATCCTGAGCAAATCTTCGCTTCAGGCAGGTCCTTACCAACTTTGGTTCGCGCGTTCCATCCGCTTGGGTGGAACTGGGAAGCTGGGTGCAAATCCCGCGCTGCCGCGCAACTGTAAGCGAGTCTTGACGAAAGGCCACTGTGCAAATGGGAAGGCCTCCGTCGTTGTAACTCTCGCAAGCCAGGAGACCGGCGCGAACTGTCGACTAAACCCCTTTCGCGTGCAAAGGAGGAAGCCCGTGTTCCGCATTCGTGTTTTTCTCGCTTCGCTGCTGCTCTGCGCCGCTGCGCAGGCCGCTGATCTCACCATCACCGTCCAAAGTCCTTTGGGCGATCGCGTCTCCGGCGTACAGGTCAGCTTGTTTCGTGCCAGCGACAGCGCGGGCGTGGCCGTGGAGACCACCGGAGGCGATGGCCGTGTCACTTTTCAGCGTCTTGCCGATGGCGAGTACCGCGCTGTCATCCTCGCTCCCGGTTTCGCCCAGCAGTCGGAACAGTTTAAAGTGCCAGTAACTGAAGAACTCAATGTAAAGCTCAAGCTGGCGACCACGCCGCAAACGGTAGTGGTCTCGGCGACGGCGACCCCCACCACGGTCGAGCAGTCGGCGACTTCAGTCGATTTCCTCAGCAGCGATCAACTCGCCCTGCTTAACCCTGTCTCGGCGAGTGACGCCCTCAGCTACATGCCGGGAGCCATCGTCAACACCGCGGGCCAGCGGGGCGGCCAGGCCTCGCTATTCGTGCGTGGCGGCGACTCCGATTACAACAAGGTCATCATCGACGGCGTCCCCGTCAACGAGCCCGGTGGCTTCTTCGACTTTGGCGTCGTGCCCATGGAGAACGTCCAGCGGGTGGAGATGGTGCGCGGGCCGGAAAGCACTATCTATGGCTCCGACGCCATGACCAGCACGGTGCAGATGTGGACCTCCACTGGCGACACGCGTACGCCAGAGATCCAGTTCGGCGCTGACGGCGGCAACTATTCGACCGCGAACAGCTATGCGTCGATCGCGGGCGCGCACGGCATCTTCGATTACAACGAATTCGGCAACTACTTCACTACCAGGGGACAGGGCATTAACGACGCGTATTCGAATATGCTTTTGGGCGGCAACTTCGGAGTTCGCTTGTCAGACCGCGTGGGGTTTCGCTTTCGGCTTCGGAACTCTAACAACTTCACCGGTGTGCCTTCGGACTGGTGGTTCAACGGAAACCCCGTGCTACCGCCAGATCCCGATCAGTGGGCACACCAGAATAACCTTCTGGCCAGCGCTGCTTTGACCATCACCGGGCCGGGCTCGTGGCAGCACCAGATCACCGGCTTCGAGTACAACCACCTGGATACCAACACCGAGACTTATGCTGACCCGGGACGTCCTTATGATTCGCCGTTCTACAACGACGATCGTTATAACCGCGCTGGATTTTCCTATCAGGGGACGTGGTCGCCGCGCAGTTGGGCGCTGACCACCATCGGTAACACCTTTGAAGACGAGAACGGCAACATCCTCAGCACCACGCCGCCGCCCGATCCGACGTACAGCTTCACGCACGGCCTGCGTATCAACAATTATCTTTTCGCGCAGGAGAACATTGTCTGGAAGCGGCTCACCGGGTTGGCTGGACTGGCGTGGGTACACAATGCCAGCTTCGGCAACCGCGCCGTGCCGCGGGTTTCGGGATCGGTGCAGTTGTGGAACGGCAAGCAGATTTTCAGTGGCACACGCCTGCGCGCGGCTTACGCGCAGGGCATCAAGGAGCCCAGCTTCGAGCAGTCGTTTGGCATCGGAGGAACGTATCCTGTGCTGCCCAATCCCGACCTCAAGCCGGAGGAGAACCACGCGATCGAAGCCGGATTCGATCAGTCGCTGTTCAGTAACCGGATGTCGCTCACCGCGGTGTACTTTCACAACTCGTTCCGCAACCAGATTGAATATCAGTTCAACGACATTGACTTCACCAGTCAGTACGTGAACATCAATCGCTCGTTTGCCCAGGGTGCGGAGGTCGAGTTGCGCGGGCAAATCGTCAGTCGCCTGCTACTGACCGCGGCTTACACCTACACCTCGACGCAAATCACGCAAGCGCCCCCGTGCGATCCGACGAATGGCTGCGACCCGCGCATCTACGGCACGGGCGCTCCACTGCTGCGACGGCCGAAGCAGGCAGGAACGCTTCTGCTCAGCTACACCAAGTCGAAGTGGGGAGCAAGCGCGGGTGTAGTCGCCGTCGGCCGTCGGCCCGACTCCGACTTCCTCTACGGGTACATCCCGCCTATCTACTACGCTGCCGGATATGCGCGCGTGGACCTGGGAGGCTGGTATAGCTTCACTCGTCACATCACGGCTTATTCCAACCTCAACAACGCATTCAATAATCACTACAACGAGGTGCTGGGATATCCCGCGCTGGGGATCAGCGTGCGAGCGGGGATGAGGTTCACATTTGGCGGAGAGTGAAGAAAGTGGGTAGCGAATAGTGGGTAGAAAGGACTTTGTCGTAGTGGATTTCCACCCACTATCCACTATCCACTGACCACTTTATTGTTGTGATACTTCAGGCGAATTTCGTGCAGCTTGTCGAGATGCTGTCCGCTGAGCGGTTGCTGGCGGCCCAGCATGTGTGTGACCAGCGCGATTTTGGCGTAGTGCTCGACCGTCTCCATGTTCATGTAAGCGGTGAGCAGATCCTGCCCATATGTCACCACTCCATGATTGGCCATGATGATGGCCTGATGATCAGGAATGAGCGGCGCCAGCGCTTCTGCCAATTCGGCAGTTCCGGGAGTGCCGTAGCTGGCCAGCGGCACCGAGCCCAGCGTTACTACAATCTCTGAGCACAGCGCTGTATCGAGAGGGATTCCCGCCGCTGCGTATCCAGTTGCTGTAGGTGGATGCGCATGCACCACAGCGTTGATGTCTGGGCGCATGCGGTAGATGAACATGTGCATCGCGATCTCGCTGGAAACTTCACGCCGGCCGCTGAGCTTTCGACCATGCTCATCGACGATGACCAAGTCGTCGGCCTCCATCATTCCCTTGCTCATGAGCGTGGGAGTGCACAGCACGTTTCCGTCGTCCATGCGGACGGAAAGATTGCCGTCGGTTGCCGCCACCAGCCCACCCTGGTGCAGCATTTTGCCGAAGCGAACAATGTCGTCGCGGTGCTGTTCGATCGTCTTCACGTCGGGATTCCGAGGCCGCCCACGCTTACGCTGAAGCCTGATTCGCTTATCGTATCGCATCCGTCAGTCGGGGCAAAGTAGGTCCCGCCGCAAGGAATCCGGGGCGGTCGGGCATAATCGCTGTGTGCTGGTTTCCGATTTCGACTACCACCTGCCGGAAGAATTGATTGCCAAGCAGCCACTACCCGATCGCGCCGCTGCGCGCATGCTGCATATGCGACGTGCCGGTACGGCGTTGGAGGATCGCAGTTTCCGTGAGTTTCCCGATCTCTTGCGTCAGGACGATCTGCTGGTGTTGAACAACAGCCGTGTGCTGCCGGCACGCTTGTTCGGACATCGCAGTGGCTCGCGTGCGCAGCGAGTCTCGGCGGGAAATCCTGCGGCGGATGAATTTCTTCGCGGCAAGGTTGAGGTGCTGCTCACCAAGCAGGTCTCAGCATCGCCACAGGAATGGGAGACGCTGGTGCATCCCGGCCGCAAACTGGGAGTCGGCGAGCGTGTGTACTTCGGTGGCGACTGCAGTGAGCACTCACATGAGCTTGCGGCCGAGATTATCGACCGCGGCGCTTTCGGTGAGCGGCGCCTGCGCTTCGAGCCGGTTGATGACTTCATCGGCGTGCTGAACCGGATCGGGCATGTACCGTTGCCCCCGTATATCGACCGCCCCGATACGATAGCGGATCGCGAGCAATACCAGACGGTGTATGCCAAGCCGCCGGGCTCGGTAGCCGCTCCCACGGCGGGCCTGCACTTTACACCGGAGATTCTGGACCGCATTCGCGCGCGCGGGATCGAGATTGCCGAGATCACGCTTCACGTCGGACTCGGAACATTCCAGCCGGTCCGCGAGCAAGTTGTCGAAGCCAATAAGCTGCACCGCGAGTGGTATGAAATCTCTCACGACTCAGCGCAGAGCATTCAGCGGGCGCGCGACCGAGGGCGTCGCGTCGTAGCCGTAGGAACCACCAGCGTTCGCACCCTGGAGTACGCGGCACTTCAGACCAAAGATGGTGCCATCATCGCGCAGAGTGGCGAGGCTGACATCTTTATCTACCCTGGATTTAACTTTCGCGTAGTTGGCGCAATGCTGACTAACTTCCACCTGCCCAAGTCGACTCTCCTCATGCTGGTCTCAGCCTTCGCCGGGCGCGAGCGGACACTAACAGCGTATGAATATGCTGTGCGAGGGAACTATAGGTTCTACTCATACGGAGACTGCATGTTTATAGAGTAAGCGGTCAGCGCTGGCCGCAACGTGCCGCAATGTAAATGAGGAGCAACTTCGGCGTAGTCGCTCCTCACTCGAGCCGCAAGATTGCCGGCTAATTGCGGGAACTCCACCAGTTTTGCCAGTGCAGCACGTAGGCTGTCGCGTCCTTGTCGAAGGTATCGCGAGCAGGCGTCCAGTCGGAAGGCGATCCCGCAATGTGCGCCATGGCCATCACAGCGTCATAGCGAACCTCGGCATCGCTATCGTTCAGAGCGGGCGCAAGGTATTGCAGGCTCGTGGGATCAGCACTAGCACGCAAAGCTCGCGCAGCAGCACGGCGTAGCAGCACGCTGGGGGAAGACAGCAACTCACCGAGTTTCGAAACCATGCTAGAGTCGCGAACGCTTCCCACCGCTTCAGCAATCAGCGGCTGGTACCGCTCGCCAGTAACAGAGTTTGTGGCGAAGGCAAGACCAGCGTCGAATGCCGAATAGTCATGCAGCCGGATGAGGGCAGCGTAAGCAAGCGCCCGGAATTCAGGCTCGCCTGCATTCGCAATGTTCTGAAGCGCCAGCGTCGAAGATATCCGCCCGAAGTTGCCAATCTGCTCAAGCGCAGCCTGCGCAACCGCGCGATTTGGATCATCCAGCGAAGCGACGATCTCCGCTTGCAGCAGTTCGAGCGTCGTGGCGTCGCTCGACGCAGCTACGTAGCGGTTGGTCACTGGCATCTTCCCTACAAAGGGATCGACGAAGGTGTAGACGCCCGACGCAGCTTCCTTCAAAAACAGAATAGCCGAATCGCCCGGCGTGAGCGTGAACGGAAGCCGATAGGAATTGTCGGCGAATGCCAGTGAGACGATTCCATTCTCGAGTGCATTTCCCTTCAGCACTCGCGTTACCTGAATCGACGCCACCATTGGTTTCGAGCCGGCAAGCGTTCCGCCAGCGACCCGAGCCGCCACACTCGGATCTTCATGAACTTCTGTCACGGTGCCCTTAATGACCACCGCTGCCTGCCTCTGAAGCTCCACCACATCCTGAACCGGCGTCGGATACGCGAAGCTCCGAGGCTGCTGGCGATCATTCCCGTGCTTGCCCGTTGGGAACAGACCTCGCGGAGCCATGCCCTGGGCGATGCTCCCTACGTACACTCCACCACCCTGAGGCGGCGACACGATGTTGATATGCCGCCCGTGGTCGATGAAGCGTTGGATGTCGTCGGTCTGCACCCGGCAGCCGGTGTGATTCGCAGGGTTGGTGTCGTCACCTGCGAACCAGGTCTGTGGGATACGGTCCACTCGGTTGTTACCCAGGGGATTCTGCGGCGGCGTGGGCTGGGGCATGCCGCCACCCGTGACACATACGCGGTCCGCAAAGCGTCCGCCGGGAGTGCCGGCTCCCCCTTCACGACCTACCCCCCAATTGTTCCTTTGATCGTCTATTTTGGCGCCGAGTTCCTCGTTGATTCCGGCGTTCCCAGTATTGTTCGTAAACTGATCCAGCACTTCGTAGCCAAGCCTCGATAGGTAACCCTGGTTCCCGCCAACATTGCACCGGGCGCCGCGTCCCTCATCCGTATCTCCGGTCGGCCTCAGGCTTCGCGGCCGGCGGACCGTGAGCTGATGGTTCACATTGTTGGCAACCGCAAAATTAACGTTGATGGTAACGTCATTCATGGCTGCGCTGGCCGCCAGCGAGTGGATCTCAACCGTGGGAACATTGGTATTGATCCTCGCCATGTTGTTTGAAAATGCAACCTTGTCCGCACCTGCGGTTACTACCCACGTGAAGTTCCTGGCATTCTGGGGATTTTGCGCAGTTAATGTAGCCGTGGTAGGCAGAGGGTGATTGGTTGCATTACAGACGAACCATAGATCGCGGTCCTGAGTAACTTGCGCATGCAGCGGCAGGAACGACATCAGTATCGCAACTGTCAGATACCCAACCGCCCGTTTAGCTAAGAATCTTCCGCTCGCTATCGTCATCATAAGTCTCCTTCCTTACCATAGGTTTTGGCGGTGCTTACTTCTGAAAACGTGAGGAGCAGGTCACCGCGATCTCTGCTCCTCACTGAGGCTCCCCCGAGAGCTGCAGAGGAAGGCTTCGTCTGGTTCAGGCGAGAGACCCAGTGCTCCTCGAAAGCTCGGGCATGTTTTCCCGGCTGGTGACTCGTGAGCTTGCTCTGGATTTTCATTGCCGTCCTCTGCTGCTTCCCGGGGGAGCGACGATCCATCGCGATCGCGTCCGATTTCTCGCTGGGGGCACATTGCGGCAGTTCGTTTCGGCGGCCAATGGCCGCGCGATTACTTGGGGATGTGTTTTGGGTGACCGGGTAAATCAGTGAGGCTTAATGGGTTGTCAAACTTGATAACCTGAGAAAACGGGCCTGGGCAGGGAAACAGACTATAATTCCGCTCAAACTCAGGCTCTATACCAAGTCTTTCGATGAGCGCTACTCACAGACTTCTCAAGTTCGGTGTGTTCGAACTTAACCTCGACACCCAGGAACTGCGTAAGTTCGGGACACCGATGAAGCTGCGGCCCCAGCCATTTCGTCTGCTGGCGCTGCTGGTCAGTCATGCCGGCCAGGTGGTCACTCGGGAAGAAATTCAGGAGCAACTGTGGGGCGAAGACACCTACGTGGATTTTGAGCACGGAATGAACAAGTGCGTAAAGCAGATCAGGACCGCACTCGGCGACGATGTCAGCAAGCCCGTCTACATCGAGACCGTCCCTCGCCAGGGATACCGTTTTCTCGCGCCGGTGGTCGCCAAGACCGTGCTCGCGCCTGCGCCGCGGGTGAAGGAGTCGAGCTCGGGCATACCGGCGGACTTGGCGGAGATGATTCGCACCCGCCTGGCAGCCCGAAAGAGTGGCACGGCACAACCACCCAAAACGGTAGAAGCGGGCGAGGCGGCTGTGCTCGCCGAACTCTCAGTCGCTCCCCAACCGCGCGCCCGGGACTGGCGATGGATCGGTCTCGGCGCGCTCCTTCTCGCGGTGATCGTCGCTCTGGCTATCTTCGCCCACTATCGATAATCTCGTCTCTGTCAGCCCTGCCCCCTATCTTCCTAGGATCAAGGGCGTTCCCGCACGGATACCGATACGACTTGCTAAAATGTTCAATGAAGCACCAGGGAGGTTCGTACTTCGATCGGTATCCTGAATAGCTTACCGTACGTACACCCTCGCATTTGCCATGCGATCGGGAAGCAATGAGATTTGTAGCCTGTTGAGGCGCAACGGAATCGGCGACCCAGGCGCGAGCTCTTCCAATACCCCTTTAACGCCTGATTCCGATTCAACTAAGCTAAGGAGCTTCGTGTCTGGAGTTAACGAGAACGCGGCCAATGGCAGTTTTGGCTCGAAAATCTCGCACCACCATCGCGCCGCTCTTGATGAGTATTTTCGAAATGCGATACCCGGATATCGACAACTGGGCGACGTACTTCCGAAGCACCGTTGGGTCTGGTTAACTAGAAGGGACAAGATACTTCAGGCGATCTCTTTGTGTCGCGCAGAGCAGAGTAACAACTGGGCGGTGACCTCCGGGACAAAGGTGGGTCCCGACTGCTTCAAGTATGACTTCTTCGAGATACTCTCGAGACTGGAGATGCTCCTGCCCTGGGATTTCATATGGGAGCTCTACTTCCAGGTCCAGAACATCAAGCCACTGGGCCTCATCTATGAGGATTTCTGTGGCGACGTGAGAGGCCAAATGAAGCGGCTGATTGATTATCTGGATGGTCCATTGCGATGGGCATAGTCAATTTGATACTGCCGCGGTTTATTCCATTCAAAGAAGCGAGGTCGATACTGAAATAGTGAGCGTTTTGCGTCGGAATTGTGCAGGCTCGGTGAAGTTCGTCTCGGCGAACAGCTTGGTTCATCTATGGAGCTATGGAATCAATTCTTCTTAGGATATGGCTGGCGCCCGAAGCTGGAGCAATAGCGTTCCCAGAGCTTGCGACAGTAGAGTATAAGGAAGAAGGAGTTTTGAGACGTACTTTGTTAAATGCGGCTGCGCGATGAATGATAGCTTGGCATTGTCGGACCTCGATCTGCTTGAGGCGGAGAGCATTCACATCCTGCGGGAGGTTGCGGCCGAGTTCCGCAAACCGGTGATGCTGTACTCCGTGGGCAAGGATTCTTCCGTAATGCTGCGGCTCGCCTTAAAGGCATTCTATCCGGGTAAAGTGCCCTTTCCTCTAGTCCATGTAGATACTACTTACAAATTCCCCGAGATGATCGAATTTAGGGATTCGGTATGCCAGGAGCTGGGACTGAAACTAGTTGTCGGCACGAACCATGAAGCCTTGCAAAACGGCGCAAATCCTTTTCGCCTTGGTACCTCCAAATGCTGCCAACTGCTAAAGACGCAGGCTCTACTCGATACCCTCGCAACAATGGATGCCGATGCTGCCATCGGCGGTGCTCGACGCGATGAAGAGAAATCCAGGGCGAAGGAGAGAGTATTTTCCTACAGAGATTCTTACGGGCAGTGGGATCCTAAGAATCAGCGGCCTGAATTGTGGAATTTGTACAATGGACGGATAGAGATGGGTCAGAGTATCCGTGTTTTCCCTCTGTCGAACTGGACCGAGATTGATATTTGGCGCTATATCGATCGCGAGAATATCAAGGTTGTTCCGCTCTATTTTGCCAAGCCACGCCAGGTTATCGCTCGAGGAGAACTCCTTATCCCGATTTATCATGACATACAGCCTCTGCCCGGAGACGAGTACATCACCGTGTCGTGCCGAATGCGTTCTCTCGGCTGCACATACTGTAGCGGTGCGATCCATTCCACTGCAGATACGGTTCCCAAGATTATTGAGGAATTGGCAGGCTTTCGCCGTTCAGAACGCGAAAACCGTCTCATCGACCATGACCAGGAAGGGTCAATGGAATTGAAAAAGGCAGAGGGATATTTTTGAGTCAGGTCGTCGAAGCCACTCCCGATTTATTACGCTTCTTAGTAGCTGGCAGCGTTGATGATGGTAAGTCAACCCTCATTGGCAGACTGCTTTACGATCTAAATGCCATCCATGAAGACCATCTTGTATCCATCGCCAGGGCGTCGCATGGTCGCGAATCGGGACTGGATCTTTCTCTTGTGACCGACGGCCTGCGGGCTGAGCGTGAACAAGGAATAACTATAGATGTAGCTTATCGATACTTTTCAACGCCGCGACGGAAGTTCATCATCGCGGACTGTCCCGGCCATGAGCAGTACACCCGCAACATGGCAACCGGAGCATCTACTGCTGAGCTGATGGTTCTCTTGCTCGACGTCACTAAAGGAGTACTATCGCAAACCCGTCGTCACGCCCATATTGCATCCCTTTTCCAAATTCCTCATGTAATCGCGGTAATTAATAAGATGGACTTGGTCGATTATGATCGGGGCATCTACGAGAAGACACGCGAGGAATTACATGCCATGATGGCGGCTCTGGGGTTCGAGACGGTTCAGTGTATTCCCGTGAGTGCGTTAGCGGGCGATAATGTAGTTACTAATAGCCCTCGCATGAGTTGGTATCGTGGTATGAGCTTGCTTACTGCGTTGGAAGAAAGTCCTGTACTACACCTGGTCGAGAAGCGGCCGTTTCGCCTGCCGATTCAACTAGTGTTGCGTTCACAAAACTCCAGGCAGTATGCCGGTCAAATTGCATCGGGCGGCCTGCGAACCGGACAAGAACTTATAGTGATGTCCAGCGCAACGCGGGTTCACGTCGATAGCATCCGCATCGGAGAGCAGGTTGTTTCGGAGGCGCTGGCGCCTTCCTCCGTGTCTGTCTCGCTCTCCGAAGATGTAGAAGTAGCCCGTGGCGATTTGTTGAGCGATCGAGACACACCTCCAACTGCGGCCCAGCGAATTACTGCGACCGTAGTTTGGCTGTCAAGCCGTCCCTTACTCCTGAATGGCCGCTACCTTATAAAACACACTTCCAGAACTATCGGCAGCTCTGTTACGGGAATCAACACCCGCGTTGACATCGATAGCTTCCAGAAGATATCTGCGTCCGCCCTAAACCTGAACGATATTGGCGATGTAGGGATTGAACTTCGCCAGCCTATTTTCTGCGACGCTTACAGTGCGAATCGCACTACTGGTAGCTTCATCCTTATCGATCCGACCGATAATAGCACCGCGGCTGCCGGAATGATCTCGCACATTCATCCGGAGGGATCGTGGGACAAGTTCCCTGAGTCAGGAGAAGGAGCCATCGTCTGGCTTACCGGACTTAGCGGCGCCGGCAAAAGCACGATTGCCCGCGAAGTCTACAACGAACTCTGGGCGCGGGGCATTAAAGTTGAACTCCTCGATGGCGATGATATTCGCAAGGACTTGAATAAAGACCTCGGCTTTAGCCAGGAAGACCGGGTCGAGAATATAAGACGCATCGGCGCCATCGCCGCCTTGCTCGCGCGCAACGGCGTTATTGTTCTGGTTTCGGCGATCTCTCCCTATCGCGCAGGTAGAGAAGAGGCTCGCAGACGTTTCCCGAATTTCCTCGAGGTATTTGTCAACGCTCCGTTGGCCATTTGCGAAGAGCGCGATACCAAGGGACTCTACCGCAAAGCTCGCAAAGGTCTCATTCCCAGCTTTACCGGACTCGACCATCCCTACGAGCGACCTATCTCTCCAGAAGTCGAGTGTAAGACGGATGAAGAGACGCTCATCCAGTGCACGCATAAGGTTGTGAATGCCTTGATGCGCCTCGTGCCCACGAAAGCTTGGGGAGCCCAATCCGGCTCTGGTCCAGCTTAGACGCCTGCAATCATCCTTTCCTCCTACAATATCCGCACCAACTGATTCGTCTACATCACCGGGATGCAGCAAGCGGCGAGTCTTCAGTCCATGACCGATCAGGACCAGCGGATTACCGACGTGGTCAAGCGCGAACAGTCGCGCCTGGGCAACTTCATTCGCCGTCGCGTCGCCGATCCGCGCGATGCAGAAGACATTCTTCAGGACGTCTTCTACACGCTGGTCGAGGCGAACCGCTTGCTGATGCCGATCGAGCACGTCACCGGATGGCTGTTCACCGCGGCGCGCAATCGCATCACCGACCTCTTCCGCAAGAAGAAGCCTGAGCGATTCAGCGAGCTGAGAGCTGCCGACGACGAAGGCGAGCAGCTTGCATTCGAAGACTTGCTGCCTTCGCCCGACGCGGGGCCCGGCGAGTTGTACGCGCGCAGTGCTCTGCTGGACGAGTTGGAAGAGGCGCTCGACGAGCTGCCCAAGGAACAACGCGAGGTGTTCGTCGCGCATGAGTTCGAAGGGCGCAGCTTTAAGGAACTCGCGGCTGAAAGCGGCGTGAGCGTGAACACGCTGCTGGCACGCAAACGTTATGCGGTGCTGCATCTGCGCAAGCGATTGCAGGACATCTACGACGACTTTATCTCGAGTGAGGGACGACCATGAGAAGGAATCGAAAAAAAATGCTGTTGATTGCTCCGTTCGCGATGATGGGTATTGCGCTGTTCATCACCTTCGGCGGTTGGGTGGTGATGAGGCTGTGGAACTGGCTGTTACCAGGGCTGTTCGGCTGGCACGTAATCACCTTCTGGCAGGCGCTCGGCCTCATGATCTTGTGCCGCATCCTGTTCGGAGGACTTGGATGGCGCGGCGGCCACGGTCACGGTCGCGACCGGATGCGCGAACGCATGAGCGAGCGTTGGAAGGACATGACGCCCGAGCAGCGTGAACGCATGCGCTCCCGCTGGAAAATGGCCTGCGGCTTCGAGCCTCCCGAGGAGAATCCTGCTCCAACGAGTTTGTCGTAGCTGTTAATGGCTAGTAACTAGTTGCTCAACAATAGTTGTTGGTGGCTGGCGGGCCGGCTTAGTCTTTTCTGTGACGCACATCACAATAATTTTTGTATGTGCGATATTTTGTTTTCAATGACTTAGGCAGCATTTATCGCTCAAATATTTGATTCTAAGCGATTTATATGGAAATATTTCCCCAATAACGACTTAGCCACGCATTTTTTCACCAATAATAGTGCAGTGCATCCCTACCATGATTAACTCAGTCGACAACGCTCCGATCTCCTGCCAAGGACGAAGAGCGGAGGCTCAAGAGCCCTGCCAGTCCGCTGATTTGTCAAAGACCTTCGCCACCGCAGCGACACGAATTCCGTGTCCTCAAGCGCACCGTAGCAGAGGGGAATCGGTTGCGCAAGTTACGAAAGTACAGGTACTAGTTTGGGTATGAATATACTTGACTCCTCAAGCCAACTCTGGCATGATGTGAGTCGTGGAACGCGAACCTAAGACGTTGGCTCAAGCGATTGTCTACTTTACTAACCCCGACAACTGTCTTGATTACCTCGCGGTGCGCCGCTGGCGGAACGGGGTAGTCTGCCACTTGCGGTCGCACGGACGCGACGTTCGTCCCCTCGCGGCGCTACTGGCAGTGCAAGACGAGGCACCCTAAGGCGCAGTTCAGCATCAAGACTGGAACCATCCTTGAGGACTCTCCTCTTCCTCTTGAGAAGTGGCTGCCTGTTATGTGGATGGTTGCCAACTGCAAGAACGGCGTCAGCTCTTGGGAGATTCACCGCGCTTTGGGTGTCACCCAAAAGACCGCTTGGTTCATGCTCCATCGCATCCGGCTGGGAATGCAGGACACGGAAGCGGGCGGTACGCTTCCGGGCAGGTCGAGGTTGACGAAACCTTCATCGGCGGTAAGGCTCGCAATATGCACAAGTCCAAGAAGATCGGACGCGGATTCGAAAAGCGCGGCGGCATCGGAAAGACCGTAGTCATGGGAATGCTGCAACGCGCTGGCAAGGTCAAGACGAGGGTTATCGAAGACCGTACTCGCGAGACTCTTCACGGGCACATCTTCACTTCCATCGAAGAAGGCTCCGAGGTGTTCACGGATGAGCTCGGAGCGTACTTGGACTCGATGACAAGTACGTTCACGAAGTCATCAACCACGCCAAAGAGTACGTGCGCGGACAGGTTCACACGAACGGTCTGGAAAACTTCTGGAGTCTGCTGAAGCGCGGCTTGGGTGGAACCTACGTCAGCGTTGAGCCGTTCCACTTGTTTCGCTATGTAGACGAACAAGCGTTCCGATACAACAACCGCGCCACACGCGAACAAAAGGTTACTGATTCCGACCGCTTCAGCTTGCTTTGTTCTCAGATCGTCGGCAGCGGTTGACCTACGCTGAACTGACGGCGAAGGAGAACAAAAAACCGGAAGCTGCCTTTTAAGCGGCAGGGCCGTGAGAAGCGGAAGGCGGCGTGACCGTCTTTCGCTTTTCTCGTTTGCTGCCGCGCTTTGGACCGGGCCGATTCGGATTTGCGTCTACCTGCTTGCGGTACTCCGCTTCGCGCCTCAGCATCTCTTCGCGGGGAACGCTCATGAGCTTGTCCACTAGATTCGTGAACCTGTTGTATTCTTCGGAATGTTTCATGAAACCCCATTTTACAGGCTCTTAATCTTGTCTTTAGCGCTGTTGCAAGCGTGATGCGTGGGTGCAGCATTCTGTTTTGCTCCAGCGCCCCCGTGCTTTCGATCGATACGATGATCTCGGCTTAGCCCACGCGCTGGGATTCGCGCCTTGCATAGCTCGCACGTCTCGCATCTGTTCAGCTCTTGATCGATGAACATACTGCTTTTTACATAAACCGGAATACGCGAGCCGGGGGGTAGTTCGTCGTTTTCCTCTGGCTCTGGAACAGTTGCCACCTTAAAATGTTTGCCAACCTGTTCAAGAAGATCACTCGCGGTAGTCTTGGAAATATGATCGAAGAGGAAGTCTAAGTATTGCTTCAGACGCCGAACAGCCCTTTCCTCCCCCCTTGCCTTTCGGGAAATCGCTTGAATAAGGAAACTGTTCTCTAGCAGAAAATCCTCTAGCCTCCCCCGCAACCCATTCCTTGCTAGTTCTGGGATTGTGCCATTCTTATCCAGATCGCGTAGCCAATATGCAGCCGCCAAGAACATTGTTGGCTGGTGATTGCCTTCGCGTGAATAGAAGTACACAAAGGGGTGCATATCAAGAGAATAGGTATAGTTGGTTGTGCGCAGATTACTCAGCAGTGCAGCAACTCTTTGTGCTTTCTTGAGGTATCTGATAGTAGAGCTCCCATCCGAATCTGGCGGGATTAACTTCTCGGCATCTGCGCGATTGGCTGGGGGCCGAGTTGGCACATCATTTGCAAAGTTAACAAATTGTAAAATAAGATTAAGCGCATTTGACGCATTAAATGAGCCGCCTACCGGAAGGTCTGCGGTCTTTAATTCCCCAACGTCCAGGTCTGGAGTGAAGAGCAAACTATGCACCGAAGCACTTAGCTCAGAAATCTTTTGCTTGTTTTCTCCGCTCGCGAACCGTTGCCAGTATGCACCTCCCGACCCCTTCAGGCTGATCGCTCGGGCCGCAATGGAATTTGGGCAGTAGCGAGCATTTATCAGCCACTTTTCTGTGTCACTAAGGATTACTCCTTGCTGATTTATTTTTAGAAATGACTTTTCTGCGCTTGCCGCATCCGAAACCTTTTTTAGTTCCTGCACGGGAAGAGAGGAGAATACCAGCTTCTTAGCATTAGCTTGGTGCTTCGCGTCGGCCTTGGGATTATCCAGAGCTTCGATAAGCTCCCTGTATGAGCCTACCTTGCCGTCTATAAGCTCGCGCGTTTTTTGTGCAGCTATGGGATTTTGTTCTTCCTTGTAATGGGCTTTAGATATGTCCCCATCCCCGTAGTCATCATTTATCCAAGCGATGATTGAACTTAAGCGGTGCGCTCCGTCTATCACGAACAGATTACTCTCGGGTGAGCGCCAAACGATGACTCCCGGCACAGTTTCTCCTTCGATATATGCGACCACCATATCTCGAACCTTTTCCGGGGTCCAACTGGATGTTGATCGCTGAAAATCGGGCTTCCTCAAAATCGCGTAGGTCATGCCCCCCTTCTTGATGAGGTCGGAGTGCTTAAATCCAAAGTCTTGAGGGACGGTCTTCTGCTGACCGCCCGCCATATCTTGGCGAGTTATCAATGCGTCTAGGTGACCCTAGTGGGCTCGCGTGGCGGCATTTCTTCCCCCTCCTGAGAAATATCCAGCGGGATTTCGGGAGTCATCCTACACCCCCGCTTTCGGGCATACCATGCCCCGGAGGTGTTGTGCCGATTTGAAGGCCGAGGGAATCGAGCTCAAGGTACCTGCAAATGTCATAGACCCACCTACCCGGGTTGCGGGCCTGCTTTACATGTTCTCGATACATCAGTATCGGCAGCAATGGGAACTGATGCCTACAGCACTGAGTCTTGAGACGGTGATGAATGAGCTCAACGAACATGAGACGCCAAAGCTGGCCAAGCTGACTGGATTGAGTGACGCCCAGATTGAACGATGCAAGAAGCTACTCCTGTTCCCTAAGCGATTTCAGAATATGTCGCTCGATCCCGATCCAAAGGCCCGTATTCCTTCTAATTTCTGGATCGAAGCTCTCCCGGTATTGGACCTAGTCAACAAAGTGTTGCCTCAAGTCTATCAACAGCTGACGAGGGACGGGGTAACCCAAAAACTCGTGGACAAGTACCGCGGAGGGAAGATCAAGAGCGTCATTCATTTTAGAAAAGTAGTCGAAGCCTACAACCGCGCGGAAGAACACGATCGCGAGGTTGTAGTCAACAGGGTTCGTTCGTATATCCTCGATCCCAACCTTGAAACGCGGGATGCATTTGACGAATTTGTGCTGAACGCGAAGCGAATTCAGGACGCAATCGAAATTTCTAATAAGTACCTTAACGATATTCGGAAGCTGAAACTTCAATTCGCGTCCGACTACAAGGATGACCTGCTCGCCTCATTAGCGGACATACGCGATTATGTCGATTACGTCCTCGACAGATTGAAGGGAGTAGAACCCCCGCCGGAAACCTCCCAAAAGGAGGAGGAGCTTGATCGGCGCTAAGTTGGGGTGCTACCTCCTTTCTAAGTTCAAATTCCACGACTATGCACCCCAGCCGATCACATACAGGGCGGTGACCAGGTGGCTCGATCAATTTGGTGGCCGCACACCATGGGAGCTGTTTACGCTACTCCGACAACTCAGGTACGTCAGCGAAGACGAGACGCGCTGCGCCCTGTCTAGCTTAAACAGGGAGTTGCTCCGGCATCTAAGGACGCAGGGGATACCGCCGCAGAATGTCATCTATGTTCAGATTGACGAGGCGGGAAGCAGCAGTCAGTGGGTATTGAACATGATGCGCAATGATGAGAGGCTTCAGGGTCTCGGGTGCAAGCTTCTGGATTCACGCGACGGCGTTGGTCTACTTGAGGCTTCGTACCGACTAGAAGAAGGCGCGATTGTCTATGTCGACGACTTCATCGGCACTGGCAACCAATTCGTCAAGTCCCGTGACATTGTTGCGCAGAATATCCTCGGCAGATGGGTCGAGTTCTTGCTCGCTCCGTATATCTGCGAGGAGGCGCTCGAAAAACTCAAGAGCCGGGCTATTGAGCCACGCGCCGTATCGATACATACGAAGGTCGAACGATTTCTGCATCCCGAGTCGAACCACTGTCCTCGGGAACTGAAGCTGGAGTTACTGAGAGTCTGTCGACGGGTAGATGGACGGTACGCATTGGGATATCGCCATCTCGGTTCGATGATCGTATTTTCGCGCAACTGCCCGAACACGACTCCAGTAGTGATTCGTGGCAACAAGGGGCAAGACCCATTTGTCGGATTACTTCCACGCACGAGTGATCTCCCTCCCCTTCCGGATCCGGACCGAGCCTAGAGTAGCCGGGTGCCCCAGGTTCGCCCATCCTTTGGGCTAACCTGGGCGACAGATATGCCGCCCCTGAAGGGGCTCGGGGATTGAGACGTGCTTTTCGGCACGACTCGAAGTCGTGCCCTGACGCGACGCTTCGCAATCGCCAACATCGAACAGATGACTCAAGCCCGATCCGCGTTCATCCGCGCAAATCCGCGGCCAGCTTTTATACTGCCCCTGAAGGGGCTCGGGATAGTTAAGAGGCGCTTTTCGGCACGGCTGAAGCCGTGCCCTGATACAAAGCAGTCCTCGGCGCGAGGTTCTTGCCGGGCGCCCCTCGACAAGAACGAAGGCTATATCAAGGGCGGGCTCCTTCGACTCCGCTCAGGATTTCGGCACTCGGCTCAGACGCCTCGCAATCGCCTCAACTTCGACTCCGCTCAGGATTTCGGCACTCGGCTCGGACGCCTCGCAATGCGCCTCAACTTCGACTTCGCTCAGGAGCGGGCGGCATAAGCGTGGCAGCGGGCTCCGTCCATGGTTTGGCCTTCCCAGATGTGATGCATTGACTGTGTGAGAACCAGAGATGAAAACGTCCCCACCCCGCCAAAAGAAGGCGGAATAGGGCACCCAGTTCCTTCAACTTCGCAATCGCCTCAGCTTAACGGCGAGCCGGATGGTTGGGGGATGTGATGCATGACGGTGTGAGCACCAGACAT
Organism: uncultured Acidobacteriaceae bacterium; assembly: GCA_963809865.1. Classification (GTDB taxonomy): domain Bacteria; phylum Acidobacteriota; class Terriglobia; order Terriglobales; family Acidobacteriaceae; genus CAVVDY01. The sequence goes on from CAWELL010000003.1 coordinate 64,525, forward strand.
GAAAACCTCCCCACCCCGCCAAAAGAAGGCGGAATGGGACAGCCAGTTCCTTCAACTTCGCAATCGCCTCAGCTTAACGGCGAGCGGGATGGTTGGGGGATGTGATGCATGACTGTGTGAGAACCAGACATAAAAACCTCCCCACCCCGCCAAAAGAAGGCGGAATGGAGCACCCAGTTCCTTCAACTTCGCAGTCGCCTCAACTTAACGCCGAGCCGGATGGTTGGGGTCGGTGAACTCCATCAACTCGATGGGGGCGCCGTTTTCGACGATGAAGGCGACGCGCACGCCGTCGGCGGGGCTGTTGGGCGCAATCAGAATTTCCCGGCCTGCCAGCTCGGACGCAAGGCCATCCACCTCGAAGGCAACGTGTGGCACTTGCCGGACCCAGCTCGGCGATGAGCTGCGGTACCCGCGTGGTGGAGGACTTCTTCAGTGAGGTGGTCGTGAGGGTTGCACCCGAAAATCCCCACCCCGCCAAAGGAAGTGTCGAGTCCCAAGACATGCTTTACGGTTTGTCTCGACACATCCTTTACAGGTTGAGGTTAGTTTTCAATCCAGCGCTCGACCGCGGTCGAACGCTGGATTGAAAGGTCGAGTTCACGCACCACGGTGCGGCAGTAATACACCAACACCCGATTTTCGAGCTGTACGAGTTGTATCCATTCGCGGCGCAAGGCCTGCCCGATATTCCAGTTGCGGCCATACGCCTTCAGCTTGCCGTCTGCGTCCAGCCGTCGCACGTGGGCGCCTGCGGGATACTCCCAGCGTGGCGGTTGTGCCAGGTATGCTCGCTCACTCGGCCGCCACACACTGGCTGGCGTCCGCATCTGCAGTGCCTCGTGCGGACGCACCTGGTTGTGCTCCCAGCGAAACTCGTCCAGCCATTGCTGCGGCGATTTGCCCCGCCAGCCGCGCCGCTGCAGTGCCCGCTCCATCTCGCCATGAAAGCGTTCCACTTTGCCTTGCGTTTGCGGATGCCGTATCCCGCTCCAGTGCAGCCGAATGCCCTGCTTGATCAGCCATAAGCTCAGCTCCGTGGCTCCGGTCGCCGACGTCGAGCTCCACCAGGGAATGCCGTGGTCCATCAGCATGTCTTCGGGTACACCATTCTCGGTAAAGGCAATCTGCAACTGTTCCTGCACTAACTCCGCCCGCGTGCTACCGGTTTGCTGCAACCTGATCAGGTATCGGCTGTGATCGTCGATTACCGATAGCGGCCCGGTGGGCGCCTGCCACCCGATCGGGCTCTTGAAGTCCATCTGCCACAGCTCGTTCGCTGCGGCGCGCTCGAAGCGCTCGGTTGCCTGGTCGTGCCGATCCGCCGGGTACACCAGATCCCACCGCAACAGAATGCGATGGATGGTGCTGCGCGTCAGAGGCACGCCCTCGCGCGCTAGCAGCACTTGCAGCTTGCGCGCTCCCCAATCGGGATAACGCTGTCGCAGAGCTACCACCTGCTCTTCCAACTCAGGGGACGTATGTCGCGGACTGTGCTGCGGCCGTCGGCTGCGTTCGGCGATGCCGGCCAGACCCTCTTCTCGGTATCGCCTCAGCCACAGGTTTGCTGTAGGACGCGAAATATGGAACTCTGCGCACAGCGCGCTTAAAGACCGCTCCCGCCGCGTTGCCGCCACCACAAACTGCACCCGCTGTTCTCTCACATCCATGGTTTTCCAAGGCATTCCGGTTCACTCCCGCGCTCGCTACGCTCGCGCGGGAGTGTAAAGGATGTCTCGGGACATTTTGTAAAGGATGTCATGAGACTGAACACAAAGGAAGGCGGAATGGGGCACCCGGCAGTTGGTCATGACTGGTCCAATCAGTTGCGCACGAAGCCGTGAATCACATTGTTCGCGTCAACGTAAGATCCGGTAATCGTCCCCGACGGATTATTGCCTGCCGGGAAGGTGCCTTGGCCGTCCTCGGTACCTGCTCCCGGAGCGTCGAACGTAGTGATGCTGCCGTCGGAGTCGCGCACGAAGCCATGAGTCACGTTCTTCTTGTCGGCGTAGTTTCCGGTGCTAGCGCCGCTGTCATTGATGCTGACAGGACTGGTGCCCTGGCCCGCGCCGGTACCCGCACCCGGAACATCGAAGGTGGTGATGGCGCCGTTAGACGCGCGCAAAAAGCCGTGATACACAAAGTTTTCGTCCGCGTAGTTTCCTATGATTGTCCCCGATGGATTGATGCCTGGGGCCAAGGTGCCCTCGCTGTCGCCGGTACCCGCACCCGGAGCATCGAAGGTCGTGATGGCGCCGTTACGATCGCGGACGAAGCCGTGATACACGTCGTTCGAGTCCGTGTACTGGGCCGCCACCACGCCAGCGGGGGTCAGGCCATAGAACGTTGAGGTGTAAATACCCTGGTGGGCGCCTGTGCCCTCGCCCGGCGCATCGTACTCAGTGATGTTGCCGTTAGCAGCTCGCACATAGCCGTGACGGGCCGAGGTTGCGTCAACCCATACCCCTGAGATCTCTCCGGCTGGGTTGATGTTGCCGCCCGCGGTACCCTGGAAGGCACCTGTGCCTGCCCCGGGAGCCTCGAAGGTCGTGATTTCCCCGTCAGAAGAGCGCACATAGGCGTAAAACGCGTTGCTCGAGACGTTGTAGCGCCCGGTGATCGTTCCCGCATCGTTCATGCCTAAGGCAACGGTGCCTTGGCCCGCGGCCTTGCCCGCGCCGGGAACGTCGAACTTGGTGATGGTGCCGTTACAACTGCGCACGAAGCCGTGATTCACGTTGTTCCTGTCCGTGTAATATCCCGCGACCGATCCGTCGGCGGTAATCCCGTTAACAACAGTGCCCTGGCCTGCGCCGTCACCCGCACCGGGAACATCGAACGTCGTGATTGGGTGGTGCGACTGTGCCTGCGCCAGCGGCAACCGCACCGCAACCAGTCCAGTCAAAAGAACCAATGCTAAAGCGCTAGAACGTTTCATGCTGCCTCCATTGCTCATAATGAGTCGAGTTACTTCGCGCTTTGAACCACGCCCGGTATGGGCTCGGTTCCAAAATGCTTGGAGCCCGGGACCCCGAAGGTCAGTGTGATATTGGAAAATGGAACGTCGCTGCCGCCCGTGACGGTCACCACCAATGGTGATGGTGAGACGGGCGCCGGATTTCCATTGAGCGTAATCGTGGCCATCCCGGTGAGTTGAAAACCGTTCGCAGTCGGGGTTACATAGGCACCGGTGAGCGTCACGTTATGAGTGTGGGCGCCCCTGGCTTTGGGGTCGAAGTCCCCGTGGTTTTCCGTCAAGACCCATCCATCTGACAGCTCCATGTCCAGGGCCGCCGAAAAAGTCCCCGTGACGGGGGGTTGGCTTAACTGCAAAGACCATGGGCCGTGCATCTCATAAGGACCGCTTGAGCCAGTTTGTGGCGTATAGCCGTCAATCACTCCGCTAAATTGCGTCGGATTTTGAGCCTGCGCTCCAATGCTTACCGCCAGCAGCAGAAACGCGAGCCAGCACACCGTCCACCCGAAAGTTTTGTTCTTCATGAAAGACCTCCCAGTCTGAGTTTCGTTCGCGTTTATCGCCCATCCTGCTGGGGAACGCAATGCAGGCTCTATGAAGGGGAGGTAAAGGTTTGCTGAACTCCTAAGTCGCTGATGCGGTTGCTTTTATGCGGATTGTGGAGCATCATTTCGGCAGCGCAGGTGAAGCGAATTCATGGCCCAGGAACTCCAATTCGGCGATTACACACTCGACCAGGCCCGTTATCGCCTGCTACGCGGTGATCGCCTTCTGCGTCTGGAAAAACTCCCCATGGAGTTGCTCATCCTGCTGGTGCAGCGGCGCGGAGAGTTAGTCTCGCGCGAAGAGATCGCCAAGCGCCTATGGGGTGACGATGTCTTCCTCGATGTCGATCACAGCATTAACACCGCTGTCCGCAAGGTCCGGGTGGCGCTGCGGGACGATCCGGAGAAGCCTCGATTTGTAGAAACCGTGGTGGGCAAAGGATATCGCTTCGCCGCTCCGGTGATCTCCAGCAACGGGGACTCGAACTCGCCGGTGCAGCCACTTCCATCGCCGGCGCAGTTAGCTTCGGGCGTCCCGGTCCCCCAGCAGGATGTCGAGATTCAAGTCTTACCTGCTGATGTCTCGGAGCGGCTGCGCGCGGGATCTGAGGGGGCGAGCGATGCCCCGCTGGCCGGTCGTGCTGGACCCGAATCGCGTGCGGAGACGACAGCGTTTCTCCGCAGATGGCGGCGGGAAGTGTACTTGGCGATATTGGCAGCCGGGCTGGCCATAGCCGTATTCCTTTGGTTTCACCGGACGGAGTACTTCTGGAAAAGTCCAATCGCGGAGGCGCGCTTTCAAACCATTACGGATTTCGGCGGAGTGGAGCAGGCGGCTGCCGTGTCGCCCGACGGGCACTTCGCGGCATTCCTCTCCGACCGGGACGGAGCTATGGACGTTTGGGTTACGCAGATCGGTTCGGGGCAATTCCACAACCTGACCCGAGGCAGCGCACAGGAGCTGGTGAATCCCTCGATCCGCACCCTGGGCTTCTCACCCGACGGCGCCCTGGTCACGTTTTGGGTTCGAAAGCAAAGCGCCTCTAGTGGCGACGACATCAACATCTGGGCGGTGCCTACGCTGGGAGGTCAGCCGAGGCTGTACCTTCAAGGCGCGGCTGAGCTCGACTGGTCGCGCGACGGCTCCCGCCTTGCCTATCACACGCCCGGTCCCGGAGACCCGCTGTATATATCGGATGGCATCCCCCGGGCGGGTGACCGGCCTATCTTCACTGCGCCAGCCGGACTCCACTCGCATTTTCCAACGTGGTCACCCGATAAACGGTTCATCTATTTCGTGCAAGGGGAGCTGCCAGACAAGCTGGATATCTGGCGCATCCCTTCCAACGGCGGCAATCCTGAGCGGATCACATCGCAAGACGGCCGCGTAACTTATCCGGTCCTGCTGGATCGGAGAACCCTGATGTACCTGGCCACCGATTCCGACGGATCCGGGCCTTCGCTCTACAGCATCGACGTGGAACGCCGCATTCCTCACCGGCTAAGCTCCGATCTTGACCGCTACACGTCGCTTTCAGCCAGTGCCGACGGTCGCCGCCTGGTGGCTACGCTGGCTAATCCGAAGAGAACTCTCTGGCGTCTGACCATCGGCGACTCACCGGCGCAGGTATCCGCCGCTGCGCCAATCGCTTTGACCACCACTACGGGATTCTCCCCACGGTTGGGGAACGACTTTCTCCTGTATGTTTCGGCGACCGGCACGGGCGAGAGTATCTGGAAGCTGGCCAACGGGACTGCCACCGAATTGTGGAGCGGCAAGGAAGCGCAAGTTTTCGGCGGACCGGCAATCTCTCCCGATGCACGGTCTATCGCATTCTCCGTGCGACAACGCGGCCAATCATTGTTGTATGTAATGCAGGCCGACGGAACCAACCCGCGCATCGTGTCAACCTCGCTAGACCTGCAAGGTGCTCCAGCCTGGGCGCCCGATGGCAATTCGATCACAACTGCCGCCGACAATCATGGCACCCCGCACTTGTTTCGCGTGCCCATCGACGGCGGCTCGCCCGCGCTCCTGGTCCGTGAGTACTCGGTCGACCCTGCATGGGCTCCCGACGGCAGCTACGTTGTGTACTCAGGAGCCGACATCGGTACCACGTTCCTGTTGAAAGCGGCTACCCCCGATGCCGCGCCGCACTCGTTGCCGACATTGACGCTCACTCGAGGCGCTCGCCATGTGGCGTTCTTGCGTGGCCAGCAGGCGCTCGTCCTTCTGCGGGGGGATATTCAACACAAGAATCTTTGGGTCGTCGACCTGAACACTGGCGCCGAGAGGCAGTTAACCGACTTCGCTGCCGACTTCGATATTCGTGACTTCGATATTTCCCCAGACGGTCGTGAAGTTGTCCTCGAACGAGTGCAGGAACGATCGGATGTGGTGATGCTGGATCTACCTCGGCCGTAAGCCGGCTCTTCTTAACGGCGAGCCGGGTGGTTGGGGTCGGTGAACTGCATCAACTCAATGGGGGCGCCGTTTTCCACGATGAAGGCGACGCGCACGCCGTCGGAGGGGCTGTTGGGCGCAATGAGAATTTCGCGGCCTGCCAGCTCGGACGCAAGGTCATCCACCTCAAAAGCAACATGGGGCACTTGCCGAACCAGCTCGGGAACCGCAGCGTCGGCTTCGAACCGCATCCATTCGACGCCGAACTCGCTGTTTTCGTGTCCAACAATAAAGGTCTTGAGATGCTTGAGGTGGCGCTCTCCGGGTCGCGGCTGGCTGGTAGGAATTCCAATGTGGTGATATCGGCGCATGGTCTCGCCTCCGTTGCGGTCGTCCGTTCAGGGAAGCCGTTTGGAAATTTTTTTGACCGGGCGGAAGAGTAACAACTCTCTGCCATCGACCTTCACGCTGTCGATGAATACCAGGCGCCGGCTCCGCTTGGTCGGCCCGGTCACGGTGTACTCTTTGCCGCCCTGAAATACCCGTTGACGTTTCGCCATGCTGGCGGTTCCTTCCATCAAGCTACAGAACGATTTCGCGGCGATATTATCTCACGGTCGGCGCGCTCGATTGGTGGCGTCCCTGAAGCGGACTCGGGACTGTTGGCGGATGCGATCGGCGCGGCTGAAGCCGTGCCCCTTCAAGGCTGCCGTCCCTGAAGGGACCGGAAAGGGTTAGAAGATGCGGGTTTGGCCCGACTGAAGTCGTGCCCTGATACTAAGCTGTCGTGCGGGGCTCAGATCGGCTGTCCCTTGGGGGGCGCGCGTCATTCGCTCCATGCACCTTCCGATCCGTCCAATCCGCGCAAATCCGCAGCTGGTCTTGGGTGTCGCGGGGAGGCTTCTTTTCCATTGCCTAAAGCGGCAACGGGAAGCTATAAGGGAACGACTGTCTGAAAGGGCATGGCGCAGCGGCTTGGTTTTTAGGCCAGGCTGGGGAAGCGGTGTGCCCGCAGAGCAATTGGATGATCTTGAATTCGAGGAGACCATGATGAAGAACAATGCACTCGTCCTACTAACTATCGTGCTGCTATTGGGCAGCATAGCGATGTCAGCTCAGCAGCCGGCCGCGCAGGGAAGCCAGGGCGCCGCTGCGCAGCAGCCCAACACCGTCACCGACAAAGACATCGAGATGCTGCGGCAGGACATTCGCGACCAGCGCAAACAGATCGTGGCCCTCAACCTGCCGCTGACTGCCGACGAAGCGACCAAGTTCTGGCCGGTCTTCGATCAGTATCGTAAAGACGCCATCGCACCCAACGACCAACGCTGGGAGGTGATCAAGGAGTACGCGGCCACCTACGACACCATGACCGACGCGCAGGCGCAGAGCCTGATGAAGCGGGCTAATGCCGTCGATGAGCAACTGCTGGCGCTGCGCATGAGGTATGTTCCGATCTTCGAGAAGGTCATCTCGCCGAAGAAGACGGCGCTGTTTTATCAGATCGATCGCCGTGTCGACCTGCTGATCAACCTGCAGCTGTCGTCGATGATTCCAATGGTGAACCCGTCGTCGAAATAATGGGAAGACGCTCGATCCTGTGCGCGGGGCTGGTTGTGTTCACGCTGGCGCGCGCATAGGACGTTGCCCGCAACAGCCGGTGGTGCGCAACCTCGCCGTCGATGACATGATTAGCTGGTGGCGCATTGTTCGTCGCTGAGATCCAAGAGCTGCAGATCCTTCGACTCGGATCGCGATTGCTCGCGCGGTCCTCCCTCAGGATGACAGCACAGGTCAGCGCGCCGCTTGAGCCTTGGCCACTGCGGCAAGGTTTTTCCGCATGGTGGCCAGGCGCTTGCGACCGGCCTTTGAGCCTTCCATCAGCCGCTCGATACTGATCATCCATTCGGGGAGGTTCATCTGCTTGCGAAACTCTGCAAGATACGGCTGGATCTTGGCGTACTGGAAATACATTTCCTGGCAGGTGTCGTAGACCAGCTTCTCGCTGAGCGCGCCGTGATGCACGAAGGCGGCGACCATGTCCCAGTAGCCATAGACCTGGAGCACAAAGCCGCCATGCTTTCCGCCGCCAGTAACAATCGCAACCAGCTCGTCGGCTGAGCGCGGCAGAAATTCTCCGCCAATGTAGGAGCGGGCTTCGCGCATGACAGTTTCGCGGCGCAGCTCGTAGAGGTTCAGGATGAGTTCGGCCTGTTCGATGGGAGGGTTGGGCTTGCGGCGCATGATGGCTCCTTTTGGTTGCGGAGAAGGATACATCATGCGTGGGCGCAGCTTCCGGGCACAGGATGCAACGGGATGCAGGACGAAGCGATAGGGGTCCTTCGAGTCGTCGTCCGCCGCGGCGGACTCCTCCCGCAGGATGACAGCACAAAGATGTTTGTCTGTCCCGCGACGATTTGCACGTAACTCTACTGCGACTCGATCCCCATCTCTTTTCCCAGGCCGGCTTGGGCTGCTTGGAAAGCAGACAATTCTTTTTCCAGATGCTCAGCCAGGCTGGCTAATTTTCGCGGGTCGAGCGGCACCTGCTGCAATCGCTGCGACATGGCATCACCGTCTTTGCTGACGCTGTGGGCGGCCTTGATCAGCTTCTTCATCCGCGGTTTCTCCTCCGCCTCCTGTTGCTGTGAGAGCGAGCGCCGGAAGGACCGGTAATCGGTGAGCGCCTGGTCAACCGAGTCCTCCAAGGTCGTGGCCCTGTGGGTCAGCTCGATGGAGTCGTTGGAAGTCGCGGCCTGACGCGCGAGATCGGACGCCTGTTGCCGCGCGAGTCTCGTACTGCTAAGCATGGTTTGAAACTTCTCAGCCTGGTATACGGTCGCCTGCACCTCAGCCGCGCGCTCGAGCTTTTGGACTTCAGGATCTACCGAAGGCTGCGCGGCGCTGCTGGAGGCGGAGTAGACGTTCCGCGCCGCTGCCCGGATGACGCGACAAACGGCGACAACAGGAACAGCATGGTAAGAACGACGGCGCGGCGCGGCATTAGCAATAGGTTCGCTGCTTATTAAGGATGGTTTTCGCACAACCAGCTTAGAACAGGACTGGTATTCACAGGAGGCGGTTTCGCTACCGGGGAGCGCCTGCGGTCGCTACAGCATCACCACCGGACGCACGCGTAAGGCATGAATGAGGCTCATTACCGATGAGTAATAGCTAACTGCTAGCTGCTAATTACTGCTAGCCAGCTATACCCCCCTCCCTCACCACTCGCTAAAATCTTGAAAACAAGAGGTCGTTTCTAAGATTGCTCCGCAAAATCTTGAGCGCGTGAGAGTTACAGGCAAAATATTCCGAAATAAAGACTTAGCTAAATTTGCTGCACTGATAAATGTGCAACTCGCGGCCGACTAGTAATTACTAACAAGCGATAACAGCTGGGATGGCACGTCCGATCGCGTCACTGCCGAGCGTCGAATTTCTGACCCGCAGCTAAGAGCCAAAGTGCCAAGAGCCGATTTGTCAAAGACCTCTTCGCGCCGCCCCCGGATGACCGAAGGTGCGACGGAGACACCAATCCGTGTCCTCAAGCGCACCGTAGCAGAGAACTATTTCTTGCGCAAGTTACGAAAGTAACCGGAGGTTGGCTCAGCGATTCTCCCGCGTTCGCAAAATTTGAAAGGACACGGAAACAGGCGCACTAAGCCGGAATGCGCTCCGCGTGTTTCAACCTGGGGAGACGCTCACGGTTTTTCCCGACATGCTCTGTGCCAGGCGCAGCTCATAGATACTTTGCAGGTTGAGCCAGAATTCGGGAGGTGTGCCGAAGAAGTGCCCTAAGCGCAGCGCGGTGTCCCCGGTGATCGACCGGTGGCCATGCAAGATGGCGGTTATTCGGTTGGTGGGGACGTTCGAGTTTCGCGCCAGCTCGGCGGCGCTCATGCCCAGCTCTTTGAGCTCCTCTGCAAGATGCTCCCCGGGCCACCCGCCCGACTCACAGCTGGCTGGAAAAGGGTAATGATGAGACGTATGTCTCCATAAATTGCCAGTCCGGTTCCCCTCGAGGCGTTACAGGCAGACTTATCATGGAAGGCCTCATCCGCTCCAAATCCCACTTTCGACCGTAGCTATAGCGAAATTTCTCACGGCGAATCACAGTCGTGATGAATAGGGCAATTCCCGGTGTCAGCGGGAATCTCGGATACAGCACGTTAACATCGTCTGAGCACCAAAAAGGGACGGGCTGGTAGAAGGCCTCCGCGACCCCATTGCCGTGTAATTGACCGAGATCGTATTTCCAAGATGGATAGCTCTCTGTCCAATGAACGCCGTGACACCGTTGCTGTTATCTATAGCTCCTATAAATGGGGTTGTCCCTGGCCGCATTCTCGCCTTGGTCAGGCGCTTACCTTTGCGTATTTCAAATAATTGCTGCAATTCGAACCCCTGCCAATCGCTCGCGTTGTGCCACGCCACAACGGCTCCATTCGGCTTATTCGCATCGACGAAGCAATCGAGCTTTGCATCCTTTACCCAATCTGGGATTTCGCCGAGAGTCGGAATTGGCAAACGCCAGAGTGTTCTATTTGCTTGTCTGCCGTAGCTATAGCGGTAGCGGTTCGCACGAACACACATCGCATAAAAAAGTAATTGAGATCTACTGAGTCTATGCTTCGGTGTAAGTATCGCCACGTGATACGCGGTATAAAAAGGCCGTTCCTGCAGGAAAGTGGACAGTACGCCGTTCCCGCTCAGGGCGCATGTAAGTGCCCCCGGCTCGGCGGGCTCCACGCCGTTTTTCTCCACGAATGCTGAGACGCCGTTGTCGTCCATCTTTCGCGAGACGAACGCAATACCCCTCTCAGGCTCAACTCGCCTTAGGCGATTCAGCTCCAAGGAATGACCATATCTAATATCAAACATGTCACTCAGGATCATCGTCGCTCGCTCCATAGGGCAGACCAATCAGCTTGTAGATCGCGTAGTCTCTTACAGATCTCTCAAAATCAGATTGCGTGAGAGTCGAATAATCCGTTTCCATATATGCTTCGGCGCACCACTCGTCTTCCGCTCCCACCGCGTGCATCACGCTGAGACCAGGTATGACCTCCCGGTTAAGGAACGCGGTCACCCAGCGGTCCCGTACATCGGCCCAGCGGCTATTTAAATCGACTCTCCCTCGATTCTTAACCTTCACGAACCCATCATCCCGGCAATAGCCAAACCAAGTTTTCTTTTCTGGTGGATGCGGGATGTGAGCGGTAACGACAAGAGCTGCGGTTATGACACCAACCCTTGAGTTGTGAAACAGTTCGGGCGGCATCGACAAAACTCCCTCCAATGTGTGCGCGGAAAGCAACTCTTGCTTGAGCCGGAATCCAACCCCGCTATCAGCCAGAATACAGCTCATTGGGACAATCGAAACGCACACTCCTCCCGGCTGTAGCACCTGCAGGTTGTTGAGGACAAATTCCAATTCCTCTATGTCGCTGCGCTTTGTCTTATACGGAGGATTTAGTAGTCCGATATTCGGACGGTGTTTACTCGAATTTCGTCCGCTAATACGAAACAATCCCCCTGCTCGATGTTGCTCTTACCGTCGTCGTGTAAAACCATGTTAGTAACGGCGAGAGCGGTAGATATCGTCCTGATACTCAACTCCAATTAATTGGTGCTTCTGTATATTCCTGACCTTGCGACTATCTCCCTTCGCCTCGGCAACCATGTGACGCATCGCGCTAATTAGGAAGCCGCTAGTTCCGCAAGCGTTGTCATATACAATTGAATCTTTATTAATCTGTGCCAAGAGTACGAATAACTCGGTAATGTGTGGAGGAGTAAGAACAATTCCAAGGCCTTTGTCATTATTGGCATATCGGAGAAACTCGATATAAAACTGACCAAGTGTGTCAAAATATTTGTGAGTCTTCCGGAACGAATTAATGTGATCGTCAATTCCGATTATAAGTTCATGAACAAATTGCTTATCCCGGGAAAGCGTAGCGTGCGTTTTTATAAAGCCAAAACCTTGCTCTATGATGTCCCTTTTGTCTGAGCTTCAGGTCTGAGCCAGACAACTCGTCCAGAATGGTGCTAACCAGGTTCGCAGCAAGTTGCTTTGCTGTGGAGAATTTTGTGTAACTTGCCTCGAATGCCTTGCTCTGCAGGGCAATCAATATGCCACTTATTAGGAGGCTCCTCTGTGACTCTTTGATCTTCTTCGCATGCAACACCTCATTCAATTCCCGTGAGTATGCCAGTAGCTTATCGTAATCCTGGTTCATTTCGTCGGGTCGCTTATATACCCGTCGTAATAGTCTTCAAATGGAAGAATGTGTTTTCCGAATAGCGGATGGGCACTTGCCGCCCCTCTGAGATAGAGATGGTGTGATACTCTGAGCTCCGCCTTGGATTGCCCGCTGACCGCGATCACAAGTACGTCGTACCCTCTAGAAAGAAAAGAGCCGTATAGTAATCCGCCATCAACTGCATAATCGGCATACCGATTCCGTGTTGCACTCTCGTGTTTCGCGCAGTCCGCCTTGCATTCAACGACTATAAGAAAGTGGGGTAGTGTTCTGATCGAATTATGAATTCAGGCTTCCCGCACCCCCCACCCTGTTTGGAGGCATTCTCAAGTAGTTTCTGTATCCGCGGGCTATCGCTCTTCTGCTTTTTCAACGATGATACGCGCACGTGGAAAGTAATAGCCCTGTGCTCGAAGTCGAGAGTCGACAGAATCCTCGGTTTTCCGCTCGTTCATTTTGCCTCCGGTAGTAAGCCAGCGGCCCTTAGAGCCAACTGGCGAAGCCAAGGAGAAAGTTCCAGACCTTCGCGCCCCGCGGCCTACGTGAAGGCGCGTTTTTGCGCAGTCGAGATGCATTCTTACAGTGTTATCTTTGAGCGGTTTGCCGCCGGTTCGGGTATTGGCGATTTTCTTACTCTTTGCCATGTATCCACAACGTAGAGCCGTTGTGGCTACATGTCAACGATTCTTACCGGATGGTCCAAGTTTGGCAATCCCACTGTTGCACGTTCCCATTTTGGACTGGGGCTCATCGCAGGGGTCTCTTTCCTATTGGCCAGCGCGGTACTGGCGCAGCTGCTCTAGGTCTGGCGGCATCCGGGAGTGTTGAAAAAAAGGCTAGCTGCGGGTGGGAAGGTGGCGGCACTGGTACGTAGCGTGAGCAATCTCCTGTAACTCCCAAAAGGAAACGGCCATCTGAATTGCTCCAGATGGCCGTTATTTATGTTGAGGCGCTTGGCAGGCGTGGGCGCCAGTCTGCAGCCAAAAGCCCGCGCGTTCTTGCCCGGGACCAGAAAGCAGATCCTTCGCTACGCTCAGGATGACAGATCTTGAATTCTTATCCGCAAAAGGAAACGGCCCCATGTTATTCACATGAGGCCGTTATTTATGTCGGCGACGACCTACTCTCCCACACACTTTCGCGTGCAGTACAATCGGCCCTGCGGGGCTTAACTTCCGTGTTCGGTATGGGAACGGGTGTTTCCCCCGCGGTAAAATCACCGGCTTGGTTGACGTGGGCCCGTAGGCCGCTCGGTTCCAGGCGTGGGTTGCACGCAGAACCTGGTACGTCGATGTCGAAAGAACTTTGGCTATTGGCCTGGGCCAAGAGCAGATCCCTCGTCGGGCTAAAGCCCTCCTCGGGATGACAGTTCAAAAGGGCTGGCAGACGCGGCGCTGAAGCGCCGCACTACCCTGCACGCCTGAAGGCGTGCTCCACCCGCATAGGGCAGTTGACTTCTCACAACTGAACAGCATTGGGATAAAGGCGATTCGGGCCTTCAGAAGAGGTCATTCTCGAGACGACATTCTTCTGAAGCCCAGTGGCGCTTTCCGGCAGTTTCTCCGGACTCAATCATTCCCAGCCAAGTTCTGCGGGGAATGGAAAGTTAATGCGCCGAGTAAATTTTATGGTCAAGCCGAACGGGCGATTAGTACTGGTAAGCTTCACACATTGCTGCGCTTTCACATCCAGCCTATCAAACACGTAGTCTTCGTGTGCCCTTCTTCACCCTTTTGGGTTGGGAGATCTCATCTTGAGGAGTGCTTCACGCTTATATGCATTCAGCGTTTATCACAACCGAACTTCGCTACCCAGCCGTGCCATTGGCATGACAGCTGGAACACAAGAGGTTCGTCCATCCCGGTCCTCTCGTACTAAGGACAGGCCCTCTCAAATCTCCTACGCCCACATCAGATAGGGACCGAACTGTCTCGCGACGTTCTGAACCCAGCTCACGTACCGCTTTAATAGGCGAACAGCCTAACCCTTGGAACCTTCTACAGCTCCAGGATGCGATGAGCCGACATCGAGGTGCCAAACCGCTGCGTCGATATGAACTCTTGGCAGCGATCAGCCTGTTATCCCCGGCGTACCTTTTATCCGTTGAGCGATGGCCCTTCCATACAGAACCACCGGATCACTAAGGCCTGCTTTCGCACCTGCTCGTCTTGTAGGACTCGCAGTCAACCACACTTATGCCTTTGCACTCGACGGCTGATTTCCAAACAGCCTGAGTGTAGCTTCGCGCGCCTCCGTTACAGTTTAGGAGGCGACCGCCCCAGTCAAACTACCCGCCTCACTATGTCCCTCTCCCGGATTACGGGAGCAGGTTAGAACCACAGAATTCGCAGGGTGGTATCTCACCGTTGGCTCCCCCAAGCCCAAAAGCCTGAGATCAAAGCCTCCCACCTATCCTGCGCAGCAAATGCCATAGTTCATAGTGAAGGTATAGTAAAGGTGCACGGGGTCTTTCCGTCTAGATGCGGGAAACCGGCATCTTCACCGGTACTACAAGTTCGCCGAGTCGCTCGTTAAGACAGTCGCACGATCGTTACGCCATTCGTGCAGGTCGGAACTTACCCGACAAGGAATTTCGCTACCTTAGGACCGTTATAGTTACGGCCGCCGTTCACCGGGGCTTCAGTTCGAAGCTTCACCTTGCGGTTGACCTCTCCCTTTAACCTTCCGGCACCGGGCAGGCGTCAGCCCCTATACGTCGTTTTCGACTTTGCAGAGACCTGTGTTTTTGTTAAACAGTCGCCGTGCGCGTTTCACTGCGGCCCCCTCACGCTTTTGACACGTTACCGGGGCACCCCTTCTCCCGAAGTTACGGGGTTAATTTGCCGAGTTCCTGAACGAGCGTTCTCTCGAGCGCCTTTGGATATTCTCCTCGTCTACCTGTGTCGGTTTGTGGTACGGTTCCCTCGAATTCTCCTTAGAGGTTTTTCTTGGCAGCGTGAACTCAGTGCGTTTCGGCCATACGGCCTACTCCTTTGCGTCTCACCGTTAATGTCTCTCCGGATTTACCTAAAGAAACCGGCTTACACGCATCGAACCTGATAGCCATAACAGGCTGCACCTATCCTTCTGCGTCACCCCATCGTGATAACGAACTCAAGAGAGTTCCGGAATATTAACCGGATGTCCATCGACTACGCCTTTCGGCCTCGCCTTAGGGACCGACTAACCCTGAGCGGATTAACCTTCCTCAGGAAACCTTAGACTTTCGGCGCGGAGGGTTCTCACCTCCGTTATCGCTACTTATGCCGGCAGGGTCTCTT
>CAWELL010000003.1:85000-211533 GCA_963809865.1 uncultured Acidobacteriaceae bacterium
CGTCAGGCTTGCGGCTACTGACAACATTCTTGTCGCGCACCATCTCCTCGTCAACCCACTCGGCGCCTGCGTTCTTCAGGTCGGTCTTGAGCGATGGCCAAGAGGTAATCTTCAGTCCTTTGGCCTCGCCGGCTTCGAGAATCATCCACGGAGCGTGACAAATCGCCGCTACCGGCTTGCCGCTCCGGAAGAATGATTTCACGAACTGCACCGCCTTGGGCTCCATGCGCAGCTTGTCAGGATTCTGCACGCCGCCGGGCAACAGCAGTGCGTCGAAGTCTTCCGGATTTGCATTGCTTAGTTCGATATCGACCGGGATCTGCTCACCCCACTCGGTATGATTCCAGCCTTTGATTTTGCCGGACTTGAGGGAGACGACTTTGGTTTCCGCGCCGGCCTCGTTCAGCGCCTGGCGGGGCTTCAGCAGCTCCACTTGTTCGACGCCATCAGTCGCGAGGATTGCGACCTTCATTCCTTGTAGTTGTTTGTCTGTCATTGATACCTCCTATGAGTTTGTTAGAGCATGAAGGGGCGCTGCTTCAGCTGCGCCGAGCCCCATGTTTCTTTGTCATCCCGAGGGACTTCAGCCCCGAGGGATCTGCTTTTCGCCGGCCATCCCATTGCGCAGTGGACGAAAGCAGGTTCTTCGCTTCGCTCAGAATGACAGTCGAAAAAATTTGCTGAATGCCAATCACTCCCTACGCCTCTGCCGCTCCATTCGCCCAGGGATCCAGCACAACCTTCGTGCAATGCTGCTGCTTGTCGCGGAAGGTCTTGTACATGTCGGGCGCCTTATCGATTGGGATACGGTGGCTGATGACGAAGCTGGGATCGATCTCGCCGTTCTGCACGCGCTCGAGCAGCGGCTTCATGTAGCGCATCATGTGGGTCTGTCCGGTCTTCATGGTCAGACCTTTATTCATGAAGGCTCCCATCGGGACCTTGTCAACAAATCCGCCATACACACCGGGAACCGATACCGTTCCGCCTTTGCGGCATGCCATGATGGCCTCGCGCAGGACGATCGGACGGTCCGTCTCCAGCATCACCGCCTGCTTGGCGCGATCAACGTAATACATTGCCGAGTCAGCGTGCGCTTCCATTCCGACGGCATCCATCACCGAGTCAGGGCCAATGCCGGCGGTCATGTCCTTCAATGTGTCGAGGACAGAATCGACTTCTTCGTAGTTGATAGTCTCCGCGCCGCCCTCGCGCGCCATCTGCAGGCGATACTCGAAACGGTCGATCGCGATGACCCGCTCAGCTCCCAGCATGAACGCGCTGCGAATTGCGAACTGCGCCACCGGCCCTGCTCCCCAGATGGCCACCGTGTCACCCTGCTTGATATTGCAGTTCTCCGCGCCCATGTAGCCGGTGGGGAAGATGTCGCTCAGGAAGAGCACCTTCTCGTCGGGAATATCGCTCGGCACCTTCAGCGGGCCGATGTCGGCGAAGGGCACGCGAGCATACTGCGCCTGGCCGCCGGCGTATCCGCCCGTCATGTGCGAATAGCCGAAGAGTCCGGAGGGCGAGGAGCCCATCAGCTTCTCGGCCACCCAGTAGTTGGGATTGGAGTTGTCGCAGCACGACCATAGCTGCTGTTCACAGAAGAAGCACTTGCCGCAGGCGATGGTGAACGGCACAACGACTTTATCGCCAACCTTCAGCTTGTCTCTGCTGATCCCCGGGCCAACTTCTACCACCTCGCCCATAAACTCGTGACCGACGATGTCGCCCTGCTCCATGGTGGGAATGAAGCCACCATAGAGATGCAGGTCAGAACCGCAGATCGCGGTGCGAGTGATGCGAATGATGGCATCGCGCGGATTCAGTATCTGCGGATCGGGAACATTCTCGACGCTCATCTTCTCCTTGCCCATCCAGCAAACTGCCTTCATGAAACCCTCCTTAAAGATTCGAGCGCCTCGCTTGCGCGCCAGTCGCCGCGCAACGGGCGATCGGGATTGATGGCACGCACCGCCGCCGTGACTGAGGAACGTGGTCCGTGGGACTGGCCTTTGGTGGTCGGGATCTCGCCCGTCTCAAGCAGCGCCTTGAAGCGGCGCAGATCCTGGCGCAAGAAGAAGTTTGCCTGCCGTCCGACGAAACCGGAAGCAGCACTGCGCAAGGCGCGGTTGGCAACCGTGTAGCGTAACGTCGAGTGGACAACGGTGCCGCGTTTTCCCGGCGCCTCCCTGAACTCGACGCGGCCGTTCACGTCCAGGTCGGAGCCCGGCAAGGAGCGCCACGCGATGTAATCGCCCGGACGTTCCTCAGTGATCTCCGCCGTCCAGTGCAGCTTCTTCCCCAGCGGGCCGACGGCGGTCCATTGTGACTGGCGATCGTCCAAGCACGGAGACGGATTCGATGTGATTCATAAATCGTGGCGCATTCTCCAGATCGCGCCAGAAACGGAAAGCCTCTTCCGGTGAGGCATTCACGAGGATGTTGCTGCCCAGCTCGGGACGACGCTGCGATTGCTGTGTTCCGTTGCCGTTACGCAAGCCGGTGTAGGCCAGTGCTCCTCCGGCTGCTGCCATCGCCCAGCCGGCTGGGGAGCGGCGGGTCACGCCAAAGACGGCCAGTGCTCCGCCGCCGACCAGCGCGCCCCAGCGTTGCCAGCCTTGCTGGGAACTTTGTGTATCGCCGATTTCTTCCCAGCGATCTTGATCGATTGAATGCATTGCTTCGCTCCAAAATTGTTCTTGTGCTGTTGTGAAGTCGCAGCTTCAGTGTGGTTCTTCTTGTGCTAGTCGATAGTGGTGGGATTACGTGGCGACGCGGTGCGATGTCTCAAGGGACGCAGAAATCGAGCGACTCACAAAGAGAGAAGCGGCTGGCGGCGGACAGCCGCGTTTAGGGGTTCCGGGTGGCTCGGGATGAGCGCTGTCGCCATCTGTTCTCGACAGCGAGCTTGTCACTGGCCTGGCAGATGGAAGGCGTACAGATTCCCGTCGCCGGAGCCGACATAGACCACCCCATTGGCCACTGCGGGCGAGGAATTCACAGAGTTGCCGGTGGTGTAGCTCCATAGCTTAGCGCCGGTCGCGGCGTCCAGAGCGTAAATGTTGTTGTCACCGGAGCCGACATAGACCACCCCGTTCGCCACCGCGGGCGAGGAATTCACTCCAGTCCCGGTCGTGTAGCTCCACAGTTTAGCGCCGGTCGCGGCATTCAGCGCATACACGTTCTCGTCATAGAAGTTCTGGATGTCCGACCCGACATAGACCACTCCGTTCGCCACCGCGGGCGAGGAGGACTGGACCTGGCCGGTGGTGGTATAGCTCCACAATTCAGCGCCAGTCAGCGCGTTCAGCGCATAGACGTTGTTGTCCCAGGAGCTGACGTAGGCCACCCCATTTGACACCGCGGGCGAAGACTCCACAAGGCTGCCAGTCCTGAAGCTCCACAGCTTAGCGCCGGTCGCGGCGTCCAGCGCGTAGACGTTGTTGTCGTCGGAGCCGACATAGACCACCCCATTCGACACCGCGGGCGAGGAACTCACATAGTAGCTCGCGGCGTAGCTCCACAACATAACGCCGGTAGCGGCATTTAGCGCATAGACTTGGAAGCCGGAGCCAACATAGACTATCCCATCTGCCACCACGGGCGAGGAATACACCTGTTGGCCGGTGGTGTAGACCCACAGCTCAGCGCCGGTCGCGGCGTTCAGCGCATAGACCTTGCCGGCGTAGGCGGCGACATAGACCACCCCATTCGACACCGCGGGCGAGGAATACACCCAGCCGGCGGTGTAGCTCCACAACTTGGCCCCGGTCGCGGCGTTCAGAGCGTAGACGTTGTTGTCGGAGGAGCCGATATAGACCACGCCATTCGACACCGCGGGCGAAGACGAGTAGATGTTACCCCCCGTCGTGAACTTCCAATCCAGAACGAGGTTTCCGACCGTGGCGGGACTCAAAATCACCTCGCTCGCGTTATAACCCGTGTGGCATATGTCAGAGTGAAACTGCGGCCAGTTTACGTGCGCCGTTCCCGACACTCCGAGGCACGGTCCGATTTGTTGGGCTGCGAGAGTCGCGCCGAATATCAGCAGCAAACCTGAACAAAGCCGAGCTGTGATCTTCATATCAATCTCCTTAGGCTGGCACTTGCAAAGGGTACTTGCGCCGAAGAGCGACTTAGCAGTGAGGGCACAGAACTAGGCAAATCTGTAGCTTTAACTGCATCGTCCGAAAGTCACTACGTCGTCCGAAAATCAAGGAAGTATGCCTCACGCGCGACAAAGAAGCAATCCGGTGAATCGTTTTCTTTTGTTCTGAATCAAACCGTCCCGTCACGTTTCGCTTGTGGTCTCGAGGGGCGCGTTGCCCAGAGTCCCTGAATTCCGATAGAATCAAGGTTGGCAACAAGCGAGTTAGGGAGCAACATGAAAGCAGCCACTCATCCGGCTTACAACGAAGTACGCGTGCACTGCGCATGCGGCAACACATTTATGACCCGTTCGACCCACAAGAGCGACATCAGCGTGGAAATCTGCTCGGCCTGCCACCCGTTCTTCACCGGCAAGCAGAAGCTGATGGATACCGCCGGCCGCGTCGAGCGCTTCCGCCGCAAGTACGCCAAGAGCGACGCCGGCAAGGCCGAAGCTGCCAAAGCAGCCGAAGCGGCCAAGGCAGCTGAAGCAGCGACAAAGTAGGGTCACTCACCGGAATTTCACTCAGCCTCCGCTCCGGCGGGGGCTTTGTTTTGTCCATTCTCCGGTAAGATAGATAACGAGCGATGGATAACGCGCAGCTGGGTGTTTATCACGAACGCGGATTGCAACTTGCGAAGGCCATGAGGCTTTGCCAGAACAATAATCCGCCTTTTCACTCGGCAGCTGCACTTCTTGCTATCCATAGCGCCATTGCGTATAACGACGCCGTGCAGCTTATGCTTACCGGAAAGAGGTCGAAGTTTCAGGACCATAAGCGAGCGTTGGAACCGACGATCAACGCCTGCGAGAAGGCTCGAATCGAAACCAAGGGCATAGAACAACTGCGAGTACTTCTGGGAGCCAAGACCGGCATTTCGTACGGGGATAAACAGGTCGAGGGGCAATTGGCATTTCGCCTTTGCATTGCCGCCGACCGATTCGAGGCGTGGGCCCAAAGGCACGTTCTTCAAAATCTATAGAGGAAGGAAAGCTGAGAATCGTGCTCCAGCGTTAAGAACTACAGTACGAAGCTGACGCCTCGCCAGAGAGCCGGAAGGGTTGCAAACGCAATTGCCGAGCTTTTTGCCAGAACTCTTTCAGTGCCAAATATTTACCTGGAACCTCATTCCGAGCGTGCCGGAACTGACGTGCTCGCGGTCGACCGCGCGGGATCCGGAGATCTGCACGGTGTTGAGATCAAGATATCGGAGCGTCTTGCCGGATTTCGCTCAAAGAATCCACCATCAACAGCGGAGATGAACCGGCTTAAGGAAAATTGGCTCAACGCACTGAGGAAGGATGTCGGCACTGTGCGGAAGCGGCTGCTATCTCTGCCGGTTCATTACAAGTATCTTGCGGTTCCTGAGACGGCACTGGATTTGGTCTTGGGCGAGATTGGCCCACACCTCTATTCGTCCGACGGCATAGGACGAATCGGTATTATTTCGGTAGTCGAGGCCGGAGACGACCCGCCGAAGGCAAAGCTCGTTATTGCGCCAGAGCGCTTCCGGGTCGATGGCGCGGCCCTGACTAAAATCGAACGCAATTTGATCGCAAACCCTAAAATCCGGCCCGACATAGAAGTTCGCATCTGAGGTGTAAGGCCTTCTGCGCGCCTCCGCTGCGCCGGAGGCTTTGCTTTGCTGGAAAGCTCTCAGCCGTCAGCTATCAGCCGTCAGAAGGGACCCGCCGCGAGGGACGCTACGTGCACCACTGTGGCCCCCGCCTTTGATTTCGTCTTTACTGAGAGCTGATGGCTGAGAGCTGACGGCTTCTCTTCCGACCGTGTACCATCTACGCGTTATGTCAGAGCTGCCGATTCTGCACGCCAAGCCCCACGACCACGAAGAACTGGCGCTCATCGCTCTTCGCGTAACGCCATACCACGAGGGCTATCAGCTCTACACCTTGCTCGCCGTAGGAAGCGATAACGAGCGGCCGCTTACTGCCAACGGAGGCATCATCTTCTTCACTGATCCCAAGGCAGCGGCCAAGGCGCTTGCGCTGGATCCCTCAATGTCGCAGTTAGGCCCCCTGCCGAACCATCTGGAATCGGTCTGCGACCTGGCCGAGGCGCTGTATCTGGTGAACTCGCAGGACACAGACCCCCACGGAACGCTGCTCGATTGCCTGTTACTACTTGACGATCTGGTGCGCGCCACTCGCCTGCATATGCCAGAGAGATATCAGGCACTGCTCACCGAACTGGCCGCTCGCCTCACCGAAGG
The DNA here is from genome assembly GCA_963809865.1 of uncultured Acidobacteriaceae bacterium. Classification (GTDB taxonomy): domain Bacteria; phylum Acidobacteriota; class Terriglobia; order Terriglobales; family Acidobacteriaceae; genus CAVVDY01. Next base: position 91,388 of record CAWELL010000003.1, read on the forward strand.
CAAGCAACTGAAACAGATCTTCAGCAACGCGTCACTGCGTAGCCATGTGGAAGACGCACTGCTCTGGTGCGTTGGGGCGGTTACGGTGAAAGCGCGAATCGTTGCGTAAGCGGCCGCTTCTTGTTTCTCTTTAAGTTATCGGTGCGGGTAGGGGTCCTTCGACTCCTCGCTGCGCTCGTCGCTCAGGATGACAGCAAGATTTTCCCTATTCCGGATCGAAGTAATCCACCGTCACCGGATTCTCAAACAACGAATAATCCCTCGTCACGACGGTGATGCCGCTCTCAGTCACGTGATACTTCTGGCGATCGGCTTCGGTGTCAAATCCGATGACCGTGCCCTCGGGGATATCGACGTCGCGATCGATGATGGCGCGGCGGATCTTGCAGCGACGGCCGACGTTGACGTGCGAGAACAGAATCGACGAATCGACTTCGCTGTAGGAGTTCACCCGCACATCGGGCGAGAGAACGCATTTGCTGACCGAGCCGCCGGAGATGATGCATCCGCCCGACACGATGGAATCATGCGCCTCGCCGGTGCGTCCCGGATCGTTGAACACAAACTTCGCCGGCGGATACTGCCGCTGATGGGTGCGAATCGGCCACGCTTCGTCATAGAGGTTGAAAACTGGCGCCACCGAAATAAGGTCCAGGTTGGCTTCGTAGTACGCCTCGAGCGTTCCCACGTCGCGCCAGTACAGCGCTTCCTTCTTGTTCTCGTCGATGAAGTTGAAGGAGTAGACCTTGTACTCGTCCACCATGCGCGGCAGGATGTTGTGCCCAAAATCATGCCGCGACTCAGTGTCTTCGGCGTCCTTCAGCAACACCGGAATGAGCACGTCGGTATTGAACAGATAAATCCCCATCGAAGCCGACACCATGTGCGGGTTGTAGGGCGAGCGCAGGTCAGTCTGGTCCGGTTTTTCCTGGAAGCCAACGACGCGGCCGCTGCTGTCGATCTCCACTACCCCAAACTGTTTGGTTTCGGAAGGATCAATCAGGATGGTGCCGATGGTCACGTCAGCGCCGGAGTCGCGATGCTGCCGCGCCATCAGGTCATAGTTCATCTTGTAGATGTGGTCGCCCGACAGAATGAGCACGCACTTCGGCTGCTCTGACCCGATGGAATAAATGTTCTGGTATACCGCATCGGCGGTGCCCATGTACCAGTTGTCGCTCACCCGCTTCATGGGCGGCAGAATCTCGATGAACTCGCCCAGCTCGCGTCCATACAAGCTGCCCCAGCCTTCACGAATGTGCCGGTTCAACGACAGCGCTTTGTATTGCGTAAGGATATAGACCTTGCGCAGGTCAGAGTTCACGCAGTTGGACAGCGTGATGTCGATGATGCGATAGTTGCCGCCGAAAGTTACGGCAGGTTTGGCACGGTCACGGGTGAGGGGATAAAGGCGCTCGCCTGCTCCGCCGGCCAGCAGGACTCCCAGGGTATCTCTCATTGATTAGTCCGCGCTAACGAGCTGTAAAAGCAAGCGCTCATTGTAGAACGAATGCTGCGACGACAGAAGCAACTCCGCGAACCCCCGCGAAATCCGCGGCTTGCGGGCGACGAATGTAGAACTAACCTTCGTCATCCACGCTGATGCGCAGCGATTTCAGGAACTTCGCATCTTGCCCGGTGAGCTCAAAGTCAGGCGGCGATTTGCGATTGAACAGCGCGGGCTCTTCCTCCTCCTCGCGCTGATTGAAACCGATGGTCGCCTCCAGCACCAGAAACACGTCGTAACCGCCGGCCTTGATGCGTGAGATCACCTCGGCAATGTCGTCTGAGTCGGAGATCGACTGATTGATGGCCTCTCCCAACTCCTTCATCATGCTCTTCAGTTTAGCGTCCACGTTGCACCTGAACTGCCCCCAGCCGCGCTCACCAGCACGTCGCCGGAGTTGCAGTCATTTCCTTCGATGCCTCAAGCTCGGTGGAAGTTTTGCCCTCACCCCACGTGCAGGGGCAGCAAGGGCGTTTATCGACCCACTGCTAGAATACGCATAACGCAGAACCCCGTGCAAAGCGAGAAAAATCCCCCTACAACCCGTGACGCCGGAACCCGCGGACGCGCTCTGATGCGCATCGCCGGCCGCCGCACCGGCGAGAATCGCTGGGTGCGCGCCTTCTATCGTGCCGGTGATGTCACGGTGCGCCACACCGGACGGGTCGCCCGCGTTCTCTGGCTGGAAGTCACTGGATTCATGTTTCTCAGCCTGGCCGTGATTGGCGCGGCCGCGGGATTTCGCGAGTATCGCCACTACGCGCGTGGCCAGAGCGGTCCGGCCAAGATGGTCGTCGCCGCAGTGTTCACCGTGATATTTGTGTACTTCGGCGTGAACTCGTTTTGGAGATCGCGCCGACCCGTGGGGAAGTAGCTCCCTTGCCCAGCTTCGCCCGGCGGCACGACCGCTTGTGACCGCCCTCACAGGGTCCTAGCAGGCAAAGAGGCCATAATAGCCAGTTAGGATTCACATTTCTTAAGTGAGGCCTCAGCCATGGCCGATACCAAAACGCATCCCGCCCCATCCAGCAAGCCGACCGAAACCCAGGAAACCTCGTCCCACATCACTGTCAATCCTCTTTACTCGCCCGTCGATCTCGAGGGCATGGATTACGACCGCGACCTCAGCTATCCCGGACAGTTTCCCTACACCCGCGGCGTGCAGGCCACCATGTATCGCGGCCGCCTCTGGACCATGCGGCAGTACGCCGGCATGGGCGACGCCGAAGAGTCGAACCGGCGCTACAAGTATCTGCTGAGCAACGGCACTACCGGCCTGAGCGTGGCGTTCGATCTGCCAACGCAGATCGGCCTCGACTCCGACAATGCGCTGGCGATGGGCGAAGTCGGCAAAGTCGGCGTGGCCATCGACTCCATCGAAGACATGATGCGCCTGTTCGACGGCATCAACCTAGAGCAGATTTCCACCTCGATGACCATCAATGCGACGGCGTCGATCCTGCTGGCGCTCTACATCGTGACTGCGCGACGCACCGGGCGCGAGGTCCGCAAGCTGTCGGGCACCATTCAGAACGATGTGCTGAAGGAATACATCGCGCGCGGGACCTACATCTATCCGCCGGCGCAGGCGATGCGCATCATCACCGACATCTTTGCCTACACCAACGAGCACGTGCCCGAGTGGAACACCATCTCCATCTCCGGCTATCACATGCGCGAAGCCGGATCGACCGCGGTGCAGGAGGTGGCGTTCACCCTCGCCAACGGCATCACTTACGTGCAGGCGGCGATCGATGCCGGGCTCGATGTTGACAAGTTCGCTCCGCGCCTGTCGTTCTTCTTCAACGCGCACAGCAACTTTCTGGAAGAGGTCGCGAAGTTTCGCGCCGCCCGCCGCATGTGGGCGCGCATCATGCGCGATCACTTCAAGGCCAAGAATCCCAAGTCGCAGATGTTGCGCTTCCATACCCAGACCGCGGGTTCGACGCTGACGGCGCAGCAGCCGGAGTGCAACATCGTCCGCACCGCGCTGCAAGCCATGGCCGCCGTGCTGGGAGGAACGCAGTCGCTGCACACCAACTCCTTCGACGAAGCGCTGGCGCTGCCGACCGAGCAGTCGGCGCGCATCGCGCTTGCGCACCCAACAGATCATCGCCTATGAATCAGGCGCGCCGCAGGCCATCGATCCGCTGGCCGGCTCCTACTATGTCGAGGCGCTGACCAATCAGATCGAAACCAACGCACGCGTCTACCTCGACAAGATCGATGCCATGGGCGGAATGCTCAAAGCCATCGAGCGCGGCTACGTGCAGCAGGAGATCCAGAACGCCGCCTACGAATATCAGCGCAAGGTTGACCACAAAGAGGCGATCGTCGTCGGCGTGAACTCCTTCCACCTGGACGAGGAGAAGGCCGTCCCCTTGCAGCACATCGACGAGTCGCTCGAACGCAAACAGGTCGAGCGGCTGCGCGCCGTGCGTGCCAAACGCGACCAGGCGAAGTGGGCGGCAGCAGTGAAGGCCGTCGAAGACGCAGCCCGCGGCACAGCAAACCTGATGCCGGTAATCGTCGAAGCCGTCGAAGCCAACGCCACGGTCGGCGAAATCTCCGACGCCATGCGCCACGTCTACGGCGAGTATCACGAGACGGTGGTGATTTAGAAGACGGTGGTTAGTGGATAGGGACGACGCTATTCGCTGTTCGGTCTTCGCCATTAGCTATTCGCTACTCATCACTGGCTGATTAGTTGGAATTGTCATTCTGAGCGAAGCGAAGAACCTGCTGTTTGGCGGACAGAGATTGCTGTTCGCTTTCGCAGTATTCCGGGCCCGCTGCAAAGCTTAGGCCCCCGGGGACGGCACATATCTCGAAGTGGAACGGCGGCAGGAAGCGAGGTTTGAATTCTGCCGTGCCTGGGGCACTCGACTTTGGAAACCCGCTTTCCCACCGCTGAAGCGGTGGGCTTTCTTATGTTGCGCCCGAGGCGCAGGCCGATCTCCGCGAAGCGCTTCGACGTCGTCTGTTGCGGCGTGCTGGACGTCACCACACTTGGTTAGGGGTTCAGCCGCTCACACTGATCTACCCACCAACACTGCGCGCCACCCCACTACCCTCTGATCTTCGAACCGTGCGACGATAGGCTGCACAATCAGGAGATATTAACTTGCCCGAGCCATCATCCGACCCATTCGCCGGCCGGCGCCCAACCAGTCATGAACGCATGACGGGACTGCCCTGGGATGCGTCGTACCACCACGGTCCTGCGCCTTGGGACATTGGCCATCCGCAGCCGGCAATTGCGCGCGTGGCATCCGCGGGCGGATTCGCCGGACCGGTGCTCGATGTGGGCTGCGGCACCGGCGAGAACACTCTTTACCTCGCCTCGCTGGGATTGCCGGTCTCGGCGTTGACGTGGCTGAAACAGCGCTGGCGATCGCCCGCGAGAAAGCTCGAGAGCGCGGGCTTGAAGCCGAGTTCGCTACGGCTGACGCATTTCATCTCGACCGTTTGGATCGCAGCTTTAAGACGGTGCTGGACTGCGGACTCTTCCACACCTTCGACGCCGACGAGCGGCCAGGATACGTCGCGAGTCTCGCGTCGGTAACCGAGCCCGGTGGAACGCTGTATGTGTTGTGCTTCAGCGATGAAGGTCCCGACATCGGCCCGCATCCCGTCAGTCAGCAAGAGCTCAGAGCCGCGTTCAACTCCAGTACGGGATGGGATATCGTCAGCCTCATACCAGACCGCGTTCACACGCGATTCCACGGCGACAACGGCGCACCGGCGTGGTTGGCGACTATCAGAGCGAATCTAGAGTTCACTGATTGTCGTTCTGAGCGAAGCGAAGTGATGACAGATCTGAAAATCAATCCTGCTCCGGTCGTCCCAGCTTCTTACACAGCTCGCCAAGCTTCTTCTGTTCCTTGGGCGCGAGCGCCTCGAGCGCTTCGGTAATCGCTGCGGCATGCGCGGGGAAAATTTCGCCGATCAGCTTCTTGCCTTTCGGCGTCAACGACAGGATGTAAACCCGCGCATCTTCGGAACTGCACTTGCGGCTGACCAGCCCTTGCTTCTCCAGGTTTCCCGCGACCATGGTGAGATTGCCGCCGGTGGTCAGGATCTTCTGCGCAACTTCAGAAAGCGACATCGGCCCGAGATGATAAAGCGCTTCCAGCACCGCGAACTGGCTGAGCGTCAGGCCCGAGTCGTCGAGTTGGTGCGCCGCCGCGGTCCGCAAGCTGTTGGCCGCGCGCATGAGCCGCCCATAAGCGAGCAGTGTCAGACGCTGCTGTGATGAATCACGAGCCATAGCCGCGATAATACTACGACGTTGAAGGAATGCACGATTGGCTTTCTGAAATGCTCCGCGCAGGGCAGGACCTCGGTCGTGCCGGAAGCGTTTTATTTTGGGAGCGGTCCTTCGGCGGCTGAAGCCGCCTCAGGATGACAGATCAAAAGCGGACGTGGAAAGCACGACCCAAGGTCGTGCCCTGACGCGATTTTTCTCTAATTGCCGATTGCTAATTGCTTCCTCCCGCCAAGCCCTCCAGCAACTGCTTGCCCAAGCGCTGCAGCTCGCCGAATTGCTTTTGGTACTCGACGAAGAGGCGATTGTATTCCAGCGAGTGATCGGGATCGAGATGCGCGCGCAACATCATGTCGCGCAACTTTACCGGATTCGGCAAAACTGCGTCTTCGCTTAACTCTTGCAGTGCTGTCACGGGGTCGTAGTGGTACATGGCGGTGGTTCCTCGATAGGGCGCATCGTATCACCAATCGCGCTCTGCCGCGAGGCAGCGGTGCTTTCCACCGAAAGGCGGGCTCAGCGTTTTTCCGACAGCTGACCCTGTGCTTCGGCTTGCGAGCAGGCATCCGAGCTCATCCCCGCCTGCGGCTCGCCAATGCGGTAATCGCGATAATCAATCTTGAGTTTGGCCGTGCCGCCGAAGCGCACTTTGGTAGTGCTGGTATTCCGTGCCGGAAGCCAGAACGCGCCGACCTTCTTGTACTCATGCTCAATCTCGGTATGGCTGATCCAGAATGAGATGTTTTTCGCCGGCTGGGCCGAGACGCGCGAGACTGCAAAGTCGTTGGCGTCGACCCATATCTTGCCGTTGTAGAGAAACTTGCTCTTGAAGCGCGGCGCCACCTCGAGAATGTACTGCGGCTGCCCGGCGATGGTGTCGGTGCCCAGCAGTCGAAAGTTGTAGTTGCCGGGCGTCAGGTCGGTCTTGCCAAGATTGACTTTGCTCCAGCGCCTCTTTCTCGTTCTGCATCAGCTCGCGTAATACATGGTCGAGCAGCAGTCGCGAGCCTTGCTCCTTCACTACCCGGAATTGCTTCTGCGCCGGAGCGTCGTATGCCATGTCGACGACCATCGCGGCAGACTTATCCGAGGGGAAGCCCACATAATCGACGGAGTAGAACCGGCAGTTTTCGTAGTGTTTCAGTTGGGCGGCCCGCTTTTGGTTCTGCTGAACCAGCTGGCTCACCACCTCATCGGCGGTTAAGGGCGCGCGCCCGTTCGCATTCGGCGACTGCGCCGTAACCACCACCGGCAGTGCAAGCAGGGCAAGCAGGGCGGCAAGCAGCCTGACCCAAGAGGCGGCAAGGTTGGCATTGCATCGGGTTACCGGAAGACCAATCGACATGAGCAAGCTTTCATCCCGGAATCGTTCTGCGCATCGCCGGCGAATCAGCGCGACGGTTTGAACTCCCGCTTTTTGCTCTCCTGCTGAAGATCAGGTTCCACACCCAAACCGGTCCTGCAATCAAGAATTGCACGATGAGGCCGGCAATGCGAATCAGGTCGCGCCACAGCGGCTGACTTCCTTCACCGACCACCATCGCGCCACGTCGCATGACGAACAGATTGAATAGCGTTGACACTACCGACAACGCAGTCGCGAAGCCCAACCGCCGGACGGATGTTATGCATGCCGGTCACAGAGATGCGCCAAATAATCGAACCATACAACGCGCGCCGGAATGACCAGCGCCACGACGCATGCGCCAAGCCATCCCGGTTCAGCGAAGCGCATGGCCTGGGTGAAGGCGGCGTAAATGCCCGCGGTCGCGCAGGTGAAGAGAACTCCACCAGCACCGCAACGGAAATCTCCACGCCGCCGCGCTTCATGGTCGCAATGAAAAAAATCGTTCCCCGGTTAATCGCGCCGAACAGCGCCGACTTCCAGTTCCATTGCTGAACGAAGTAGTAGAACGGGTTGCCAAGCACTTGAAGCAGCGCTTTGTCCGACAGTCGTGCGCGGGCTTCCGTTTCCGGAGTCGGCATTTGCAATCATGTGCTTGCAGTATAGGAGGCGTTTACTTTGATGGTTCTATTAAATCTTAACCAAGAAGTCTTAAACGTCTCACAATGCTGTCACCTATTTCCATCACATACTGCATCTGTAGAGGTGCATCAGGGCTGAGCCGGCCCAAGCGTTGCAAAAGACCGGGGGTGAGGCAATTGCAGAGCCGGATTTCGTATTTCTGGAAAGAGCCGCCGCGCGCCAAGGCTTCGATGCAGGCGTGTCGTTGCACAGTCACACCAATCACTCGCGCGAGAGTCTCTCGTTCGTGCCGCTGCTGGCGAACCGGTGGCGCTCCTGCAAGTGGTATATGGAACGCCATCAGCGGAAAGCGTCGCGAACAGACACATTCCGATTGATCTCTGCACGCCTCTGGACGCCTCCCGTGACCGCCCGTGAAGCCTACGAGCTCGAGCGCGGCCAGATCGAAGAAGTACTTGGGCTGAGCGCGCTGGTTTCGCTGTCTGACCACGACAATATTGATGCGTCATCGCGCCTGCGCGTCCTGCCCGAATTCAGCGACGTTCCGATATCGATCGAGTGGACCATCCCTTCGAAGAAGGCTACTTCCACTTGGGGTTCACAACCTGCCGGCGCAGGGTGGCTACTCGGTGATGGCCGATTTGGCGGCCTACACCGCGCAACCGAGCCGGCGAGGCTGAAGCAGTTGTTCGCATACCTGAACGGTTTCGAGGGCGTGCTCGTGGTGTTCAATCATCCCAAGTGGAACATGCCCTTGCTGCCAGCCCAACCGTTTTCAATATCTGCTGGCGGACTTCCTGGCGCGTTACTCGGCCTTCCTGCATGCCTTCGAGCTGAATGGCTTGCGCTCCTGCCAGGAGAATCAGGAAGTTGCGAAACTCGCTTGCGGATGGAACCAGCTTGTCATCTCGGGCGGCGACCGTCACGGACGCGAGCCGAATGGCAACGTGAACCTGACCAATGCCCACTCCATGGAGGAGTTCGTACACGAGGTGCGGGTGCGGCGTATCAGCAATGTATGTGTTCATGCCGCAATATGCCGACCCGCTGGCCATGCGCTTTGTTCACACCTTCCTCGACGTGATTCGCGAGTATCCGGACTATGCCGACGGCGCAAGGAACTGGGACGATCGTACGCTGCATCCTAGTGCCAGCGGCGAGTTGAAGCCGGTCTCGACGCAATGGAATGGTCCGCCTGCTTTGATTGCCGCTATATTTCGGCGTGGCCTTCTATCTGGAGAGCGGGATTTGCCCCGAACCTGTGGCGAAAGATTGCCAGCAATAAAAATTTTCAGCTTGAACCTCATGGACGGGCAATCGAATCTGTAACCTGTGCGTCTTTCTGTTGGACTATACTGGCCGCAAAGAGATAAAGGGATGTGAACGGCAAACCCACCCGCGCCGCAACATCGACGGATTCTGACATGACTGCTACCATTCGTCGCGCAACGAAACGAATTAAATCGCCTCTATCGCGAGACCCGCATGGTCGCCCTGGCGCTGCGTTCGCCAGGGCATCCCGTCCTGGCCCACATGGTGGTGACCCGCCGCTGCAATCTGGCGTGTACCTATTGCAACGAGTTCGACGACTTCTCCAAACCGGTGCCGACGAAGAACTCTTCAAGCGCATCGATAAGCTCGCCGCGCTGGGCACGACGGTCATCACCATGACCGGAGGCGAGCCACTGCTGCATCCCGATCTCGACCAGGTGATCGCGCGCATTCGCAGCCACGGCATCATTGCGATTCTCGTAACCAATGGATACCTGTTCAATGTCGAGCGCATTCAGCGGCTGAATGCTGCGGGTGTCGATCACATGCAGATCAGCGTCGACAACGTAAAGCCCGACGACGTCTCCAAGAAAAGCCTGAAGGTTCTCGACAAGCGGCTGCAGTGGCTGGCCGAACATGCCGAGTTTCGCGTCAGCATTCACTCCGTGCTGGGCGCGTGTACCGAAAAGCCGGAAGAGGCATTCACCATCGCCAAGCGCGCGACCGAGTTGGGCCTGGTCAGCACCGCGGGCATCGTTCACGACTCGGCCGGACAGCTCAAGCCGCTGAATCCGGTGCAGCGCGACGTGCTCACCCGCATCGATGCGCTGTCAAGGGCGAGGAAATTCTCTGCGGCGTGGCACAATCCCTGGCGCGAAAACCTGATCCGCGGCTTACCCAACGAGTGGCACTGCGGAGCCGGCGGTCGCCATCTCTACATCTGCGAAGACGGCCTGGTGCATTACTGCATGGCGCAGCGCGGATACCCGGCGATTCCGCTGGAAGCTTACACGCGCGAGGACATCGAGCGCGAAAGGAACGCCAAGAAAGATTGCGCGCCCTACTGCACCATCTTCTGCATTCAGCGCGTGGCGCTTGATTGATCGCGTGCGCGATAATCCGCGTAAAGCGCTGGAGGAATTTTTCCCCAGCCGAGATGCTGACGGCAACAGAACGAAAGCTGCCGGTGCCGATCCGTGTGCTCAGCTCGCTGCTGGCGCCCTCGAAGAGTAAGAAAGAAAACCTGGCGCAAAAGACCGCGCTAAAGATTCTGAAGATCGATTGAGCTCTTAAAAGAATGGTTCGAGCATCCCACGCAGGCTGCCGGCCGGGCTTATTCGGAGAATAGGCTTTCGAGGTCGCGCGCCCCATGAACGATTCGCAAGATCAGCACAGCGCCCTTCTCGAATTGATAAAAGACAAGGTGCTTCGGAAATCCCGTAATAAGAACCCTTCGTATCCCCTGCAGTTCGGTCGAGCGGAAGCGACAGGGCGTGCCAGAGTTCGGCGCTTTATGAATGCGCAACAAGGTCGAGGTCACTACCCTCTGCCATCGTTTTGCCAATCCCTCGCCGGATTTGAATTCATACCAATCCGCTTGCTCTAGGATGTCGCTGATTGCCAGGGTGCTGAGCTCGATAGTTGGAGCCTTCACCCTTGGCGTGTCCTCTCGCGCAGAGCGGCGAGCAACCCCTTTTTCCGGATCTCACTCAGCGGTAATTCGATGCTTGGGCCTTTCCTTGCGGCTAGAAGCTTCCGTTCGAGATCGGCCAACCGCCGTTCCTTATCCTGTCGGATCAGCGCCCTGATGTATTCGCTGGGCGTGCTCCAGTCGCCAGAAGCGACCTGACCCTCGACATAGTCTTTCAACGCTTCGGGAAGGGAAATATTCAGGGAGGTCATTGCCATACCTTCATTATATGACAGTTTTTGTCAAGCACTTCAGAAATTGATCCGCTCTCGCCGCGGGAGTCTACTACGCTTTCTGCCCACTCAACTCACGCGTCGCGCGCAGGCGTATCATTCGCCGCAACGTAGTTTTCGAGATGTCGAGCGCTCTGCAGATTTGCTCTTCCGATGCCGGTCGCGGCCGTACGCGGCGATCTGCGGTTGCAACTCCTGCTCGCGATAAAGACGTCGCGATACAGACCTTCCAGTTGCCGCGTCGCTGCCGCCCAGCTCCATTTTTCAGCATCGAGACGCGCCTCGTGGCGCATGTGCTCGCGATGCGGGTCGTCGGTGGTACAGCCGGCGAACGGCGGCGATTGCGGCGTCGATATCCCCACCTTTGAAGAGATGGCCAGTCACGCCGTCGCGCACGATGTCAGGAATGCCTCCCTCGTTCGCAGCAACCACCGCGCAGCCTGCGGCCATCGCTTCCAGCACCACCAGGCCGAGCGTTTCGGTTCGCGAAGCCATGAAGAAGATGTCCGCCGAGGCATAAGCTGCGGCAAGGTCAGCGCCCTTTAGGAATCCCGGGAAATAGGTTGGCGTGCCGGCAAAATATTCCTTCAGCTTGTCGCGATGCGGACCATCGCCAATCAGCGCCAGGCGCAATCCCGGAATCGCTTGCAGCACTGGCCGGCAAGCCTCGATGCTTTTCTCCGCCGAAAGCCGTCCGATGTACACCATCAACTTGTCTTCAGGATGGCCTTGCGTGAGCCGCTCGCGCATTTCCCGCGAAGCTTTGTCAGGACTGAACGGTCTCGGTGTCAACGCCCTTCTGCCAAAGCTCGACCCGCTTCAATCCCTGCTGGCGCAGCAGGTCGACCATCGCTTGCGAGGTGGCCAGCGCCAGGTCGGATAAGTTGTACGCCGACCGTGTGCCCTTCCAGAACAGTGGCTCCAGCTTTCCGAATCCGTAGTAGTGCAGATACTTGTCCAACTGTGCGTGATACGACACCACCAGCGGCACATCATGGCGCTTGCTGTAGTGAAATGCCGACGAGCCCAGCACCACGGGATGAATGCCGTGAATCAGGTCGGGCTTGAAATCCTCCAGCGCCTTTCCGATCGAAGGCCGCGGAATCGCCACCTTGATGTCGGGGTACAAGGGAAACGAGAAGCCTTTCACCCCATGCACTCGCGCGCCTTCGTATTCGGCGAGGCCGCCGTCGGGAGCGATCACCAGCACCTCGTGGCCAAATCGCACCAGATGCGTGATGGTCTGGCAGAGGCGGGTAACCACGCCGTCAATCTTTGGCAGGAAGGTCTCGGTGAAGAACGTTATGCGCAGCGGACGGTCGAAATTCAGCACCGCGGATCTAGTAGGAGACGGATCGGTCTGTTTCAAGGGCGACTCGAATACAGCTACTGTCGAGCAGTGTAACGCAGAGCGACGAACTGCAACTTCTTCCGATTGTCATCCTGAGCGTTGTCTGAGTTGGCCCTCGGCACCCGCGAGGGCAGACAGCGCTCTCCCCGTGCTTGGTTGGAAGCTACACCTCACCTACTACGGCTCTTGTTTGTACATTGTGCCGTGCCCTGGGTATATCCAAAATCAATGGGAGATGAATTTTTGGAAACGGTGCGCTTGTTGTATTGGTCCCTTGCAATGGTTCTTCGCGTTTCCGGCACAGGGCGGCAGTTTTCGAACTTCGAGTTCAGTGAATGGTCAACTGGGCGGGGGTGCCGCTGGCGGAATCGGGAGCGATCCAGACGGTGACGTCAGCCGGCTCGACAAGTTTTTCATATCGATGTTCCAGAACCTGAGCTCATCGCGACCAAGTGTAAATTCGACGCGCTGTGATTGCCCCGGAGCAAGCGTGATGCGCTGAAAGCCCTTCAGCTCCCGCACCGGACGCGCGACGCTTGTCCCACGTTGTCGGATATAGAGCTGCACGATTTCGTCAGCGCTTGGCGACTTCCGGTGTTCTTCACTTCGGCGGAGACGCGGATCGCTGGCGTGCCGTCGTTGAAAGCTGCGGCAGAGGCGGTGCTGCGCTAAGTATCGTTGGCGAGTAGTCGAACGTGGTGTACGACAGACCGAAACCAAACGGGAACAGCGGCGAGTTCTGTTCATCCACATAGCGCGAAACGTACTTCTCTGCGTCGTTGGTTGGAGGGTGCGATAGATCGATTTTGCCGGCAGGCCGTCCCGTGTTCAGCGCGTTGTAGTAGAGCGGCTCCTGCCCGACGGCGCGCGGGAAAGCTGGTCGTCAGTTTGCCGCTGGGCGAGACATCGCCAAACGAGCGTGCGCACCATCGAGCCGGCCCGGCCTGGACACCAGGAAACCACACTTCCATGATGGCCGCCACGTGTTGCGCCGCCCAGTTCAGCACCAGAGGACGGCCGCTGAAGACCAGCAGCACGACCGGCTTGCCGATCGCGGTCACGGCTTCGAGCAGCTGCTGTTGGCGCCGGGCAGATCAAGATGCGCGCGGGAGGAAGCTTCGCCAGTCATCAGGCTGGCGTCTTCGCCCAACGCCATGATGACCACGTCAGCTTGTTTGGCAGCGTTAACGGCTTCGGCAAATCCTGCTTCGGAGGATGCCGAGAAGATCAGAGCCCTTGGCGTAGAGCAGGCGACCGCGGTTGGATCGCAGCTGAGCATCCAAAGCAGCGCGCAAGGTCGTCACATCGTTCGCCGTACTCTTGCCGCCCCACGAACCGACCATCTGCGCTCCGTCGTCGGCCAGCGGCCCGATGAGAGCGATGGTCTTCACGCTCGCTTTCAGCGGCAACAGCGGCTTGCCATTGACTGGCGCGTTCTTCAGCAGCACGAACGATTGCTCCGCCGCCGTGCGGGCCAGCTCCAGGCTCGCCGGTGGAATGGGCTTCCTGTCGTCGTCGTTCTCTTCTGTGTAGGGATGGTCGAACAATCCCAGCGCAAACTTCACGCGCAGAATGCGGCGGACGGCTTCGTCCAGCACCGATTGCGGCACCGCACCGGAGCGCACCAGCGCAGGCAGATGCGTGCGATACAGATTGCTCTCCATGTCCATGTCGACGCCGGCGATAGCGGCTTTGCGCGCGGCGGTCGCACCATCAAGTGCTACGCCTTGCGGGATGAGTTCGTCCACCGCGCCATAGTCGCTGACAACCAGTCCGCGAAAGTTCCACTCATCGCGCAGAACGGTCTTCAAGGTGAACGCATTCTCTGTGGACGGTACTTCGTTCAGCGCTTGGAAGGCGCTCATGAAAGTCGCTGCTCCGGCATTCGAGGCAGCTTCGAACGGAGGCAGGTAAACCTGTCGCAACAGCCGCTCCGGAATCTCTGCGCTGTTGTAGTCGCGTCCGCCTTCGACTGCGCCGTAGCCCGCGAAATGCTTGGCGCACGCGGCGAGCGAATCGGGATTGCTCGAGGCTGGCGCCTTGATATCCGCGCACGTAAGCGGCGGCGATCGCCGATCCGAGATACGGATCTTCGCCGGCGCCCTCAGCAATGCGGCCCCAGCGCGCATCGCGCGCGATGTCGACCATCGGCGAGAACGTCCAGCGAATGCCGGCGCGCGCTGCCTTCCTGCGCAGCGAGGCGCGCGACGCGCTCGATCAACTCCGGATTCCACGACGCCGACAGTCCCGAGCGGAATGGGAAACGCCGTGCGAAACCATGAATGATGTCGAGCCCGAAGATGAGCGGGATGTGCAGCCTGCGACTGCTCGACCGCGATCTTCTGCATGGCGTTGGTCTGCGGCCGCGCCCGGTCATGTTCAGGATCGAGCCGACCTGCCCGCTGGCGACCATTTCCTTGTAGTCGCTGCGACCGGTACCCGGGCCAGTGGGCGTCCCGATGGAAAACTGCGTCATCTGCCCGGCTTTTTCCTCCAGCGTCATCTGCTGCAGCAACTGCTCAATACGGGCCTCGGTTTTTGGATCTTTTCGACCAATATGAGGCGGTTTGAGCGAGACTTATGCGCGAAAGACACATGACTATGAGTAATGGATAGGCGATGATCCATAACTCTGACTCATGGAAGCGGCCCCCGTGGAAGCAGAAATTGAGGCACTTTCGCACAAAAACGCGCACTTTAGGAGTGATTCGCCCTGCTATTTGCGGGTTGCTGACCGCTATTGAATCCGTGGGGTGCAATTTCAGGCCTCGCCGCCAAGGATCACTATCCGACGATAGGCAGCCGCGTTACTTTGCCGAACCGCCGCGGTTTTCCTTTTCTTCTTGCGGCTTCTCGCAGCCTGGGTCTTAGCTGGGCCCTCAGAACGTTGAGACTTTTTTCCGAGCCCGCCGAATGCCCGTTTGTAAGCTTCGTAGTCCTCGCGCGATCTGGTCGGCGTAGGCAACCGCGAACTTCGCAATCGCCTTTTCGAACTTGGGACTCGACCCCATGTATCCGAACAGGGCGCAGGGGTCGCCCGAGCGCGCGTGTCCTTTGGCCAGCAGCTCACCGCAGATCGCGGCGTACTGTCCCAAGCCTCGGCCCTTGAGTTCTCGGCCGGTGATGCTGGCTTTGTGGTCGCGGAGCTGCCGCACCAGGTAGTCGCGTCCGTCGAAGGACGTCCATCCCAGGAAGATGTCAGACTGCAACTGCATGGCGCGTTGGCCTTCGGCGGTGCGCTGGCCCTGGTTCTCCGGCACCCGCGCCTCCGGCAGATACGCCGCGTAGCAGGAATGTGTTTCCTCCTTCACTTGCAGGAACAGCGGATCATCGTTGCCGGCCCCGATCATGAGTGCGACATAGTCGCGCATGCCGACACTGCCGCAACCAACCACGCGAAAGCCGACATCCTCGATGCGGTATTGCTGGAAGAAGTGACGCCTTTCAGGCAGAAGGCTGAGGCTGTAATCGTGGATGGCCTGCTTCACCTTAGCCGCGATGTCGGAGGACACTCTGCTTTGCTTGAATACATAACCGTCGTCGTGGCGCTCTGCCAGCTTGGCAAGCGCCTGCTTGTTGGTAGAGAGCTCAGCGCGGCGCAGCACCGGCGCGATAGGGGTTCGCTCGGGATGGCGCAACACCTGATAGCGCGCGAGTTCCACCACCGCCATGTCCGCCAGGAGATGTATGGTGTCGCGATAGCAGCGGACGAATGACAGCACCGCATTCTTGCAATCGTCGTCGCTACCGGCTTCGCGTCCGGCCAGGACCAGGCTCGCCGCCATGCGCTTTACGTCCCATTCCCACGGGCCGGGAATGGTCTCGTCGAAGTCGTTGATGTCGAAAATAACATGGCCATCGAGACCGGTGAACGAGCCAAGGTTGTTGACATGAGCATCGCCGCAAAGCTGTGCAATCAAGCCGGTGTTCGGCAGCAGCGCGAGATCGGCAGCCATCACCGGCGCCGAGCCGCGATAGTACGCGAACGGCGAAGCCAGCATGCGACGATGCTTCTCGGGCAGCAAGGTCGGCATCCGTCCCTTTTCAGAGTGGTTAAGAATATCGATGGGAGTGAAGGTCCTGGAACTGGAACTCCAGTCTGCCTGGGCGATGCGACTGCAACGTTCGCGCGCCTTTCTGCCCAACGCTTCCCGAGGTTTCCGCGTGTACTCTTGCATCGTTGTCTCACGCCGCCAATCTGTAATGATGGATTGCAGCGAATGATAGCCAATATTACGGATGTATGAAAGCAGTTTTCGGACCGTCGTCGCAGCAAGAACCGGCTCAGCGTCGCGCGGTCCTCATCGCGCATCCATAAACTGCTGTTCAATTCACTGCGAGGACTACATGAAGATCGCATTTCTGGGACTTGGCAATATGGGCATCCATATGGCCAGCCATCTGGTAAAGGCCGGGCATGACGTCACGGTGTGGAACCGTACGGCGTCGAAGGCCGATCAACTTAAGGCTGAGGGCGCGAAGGTAGCGCCTTTTCCGGCGGAGGCCGTGCGCGGTGTCGAGATGGCCATCACCATGCTGGCGGACGATCACGCGGTTGAAACCGCAGTGTTGGGCGGGGCCACGGCATTGGCCGACGCGCTGCCGAAAGGTGCGGTGCATATTTCGTCAAGCACCATCAGCGTGGCGCTGTCGCAGCGGCTGGCGAAGGAGCATTCCGAACGAGGCCAGGAATACATCGCAGCGCCGGTATTTGGCAGGCCCGAAGCCGCCGAGGCTGGTAAGTTGTTCGTTGTCGCCGCCGGGAAACTTGCGGTAATCGAGCGTTGCAAGCCGGTGCTGGAAACCATCGGCCAGCGGGTGTTTGTGATGGGCGAGAAGCCGGAGATGGCGAATGTCGTGAAGCTCAGCGGCAATTTCATGATTGCCTCAATCGTCGAGTCGCTGGGGGAAGCGATCGCGCTGGCGCGCAAGTACGGCATCGACCCGCATGAGTATGTCGAGTTTTTGACGAGTTCGCTGTTTGCCGCGCCGATCTTCAAAACCTATGGCGGCATCATTGCCGACGAACGCTATTCTCCCGCAGGTTTCAAGATGCGACTGGGATTGAAAGACGCCAAGCTGGCTATAACCGCCGCCGAAGCGGTGGATGTGCCGATGCCCTTCGCGAGCGTTATTCACGATCATATGCTGACGGCCATCGGCCGCGGTATGGAGGAACTGGATTGGAGCGCGACCGCGAAGCTGGCGGCAGAGAATGCGGGGCTGAAGTAGGAGTGGGCAGAAAACTCGGATGGAGGAATGCTGCGCGTCGTCGCCAAGGCCTTTTTGCCAATCGCTAATTGCTGTTTTCCAGGAGCGTCCATGAAACTCATTCTGCTTTCCGCTGTTTTCATTGCAATGACGATTTCCAGTTTCGCCGCCGACGGCAAGCCTGTCTCCTACAAGAGCGGCGATGAAACGGTCAACGGCATCCTTTACACGCCACCGGGGAAGGGCCCGTTTCCCGCACTGGTTGTCATCCATGAATGGTGGGGGCTGAACGACTGGGTCAAAGATCAGGCCTCGAAGCTGGCCGACCAGGGTTACGTTGCGCTTGCCATCGACCTGTATCGCGGCAAGGTGGCGACCACGCCCGAGGAGGCGCACGAGATCATGCGCGGCGTTCCCAGCGATCGCGCCAACCGCGACTTGCTGGCGGCGAGTTCGTTTCTCCGCGCGCAGAAGAACGTCAATCCCGCCAAAGTCGGCGCTATCGGCTGGTGCATGGGCGGAGGCTATGCCCTCGACCTCGCCATCGCCGATCCCAAGTTGAAGGCCGTCGTCATCAACTACGGACACCTCGCCTCCGACCAGGCGACCTTGCAGAAGATTAATGCCGCCATTCTGGGCATCTTTGGCGGCCAGGACCAGGGCATTCCGCCCGCTGACGTCAATAAGTTCGCGGCTGACCTGAAGGCCCTGAACAAGCCGGTGGAGATCAAAATATTTCCTGACGCGGGACACGCTTTTGAGAATCCAAACAACCAACAGGGTTACCGCGCGGACGACGCTAAGCAGGCTGGGGAACTTACCACAGCGTTTTTGGCGAAGTATCTGAAGTAGGTTTTTGGGAGCGGTCTCAGATGTTGCGACTTCGGTTCGAAAAGCGATGGCTGTGGCTGCTGCTAGCTGTCCTCGCGCTGCCTCTACTCTGGGTGCTGCAGATCGAGGTCGCCTACGAACGTAATCTGCGTCACGGCATTCCTGCCGATTTCCGGGAGTACGAGCCCAGCGAAGTCGTGATGTGGAAGGTGTAGGGGCCTGCTCCGGAGGCCGGCGCACCGGGATCCGACTTTTAGCAAGCCCTCTCCGTCGGGACCTGCATCGGAGGCTCGCAACTGGCTGGCCTACTGTTAACTCACTAACAAAACTACGTTGCACAGCCGACAGCAGACATGGATATGCAAAGTTTGAGGTACCCCCCTCCCCCACCCTGTGCCTAAAATCTTGAAAATAATCGGCCGCTTTGAAAGTTTGTCTGCAAAATCTTGAGCGCGTGGGAGTTATAGGTAAAATATTCCGGAATAAGGAGTTAGGTGCGATTTTGTCGGAATGGAAGGGTTGGAGTGAGTTCAGAAGTAGTAAACAACGGCCAACTGGCTCTATGACGGCTCGATTGCGTCACGCATCCTCATCAAAGGGCAGGATCAGGGAGGGAGACAATTCTCCCTCGTCCTCAACCTTGCAATTGTACGCAAGCGAGGGCTGGGCGCCAAGCGAGTTCGTCACAGGCCAGTGTGATGAGCGGCCACGGTCCCGCTACGGCTTGATCATCCACACGGTGCCGCAGCCGTACGGAGGATTGCAGCTACTGTTCCCGCCAGCTCCGGCGGTGCCATAGAGAGTACCGTCGGTGTCAAATGTCACGTTGCTGACCGGTCCTGCCCCATCGGGACCTCCCATGAAGTCGTAAAGCGAGGTGTACTCCCAGCCATTTTGCGTGTTTGTCAGCTTGAAGACATTTCCCAGATTATTGGCGCCGTCGCAAATGTCGTCCCATACAGATTGCCTGAACTGTCAATGCTGAGAGACGCCTGCGGGCCACAATGCTGCCCTTGTTGTCCCGTAAAGCTGTACAGCAGCGTAAAAGCCCAACTGTCCCCACGGTGACAGCTCGAAGACCGTTCCACCGCCCCCGGCTTCCGCCGTCGCTGGTCGCGCCGTAGAGATTTCCGGCGCTGTCCTTACGAGGCTGGCGTAAGGCAACCGTCCGTCGCTCAGGTTCTGGAGGTTGTAAAGCACGGTCTCTGTCCAGCCGAATACTGAGTGTAAGTCAACTCGAAAACTGTCCCGTAGCCGTACAAGCCACCTTCAGCAGTTGTGCCAAACAGGTTGCCGTTGCTGTCGAGAATAACGCCGGCAACAGGGAGCACCCCGTCAGGTCCCGTGAAGCCGTAAATAGGCGTCTCTGTCCAATCGTTTCCCGACTTTGTCATTTGAAAGACTGTGCCGAGGTTGAGGTGCCTCCGTACATAGGTGGTTCCGTAGATATTGCCCATCGGATCCCAAATGAGGTCGCCACCGCCAGGGTTCGCTCCCCGTCAGGGCTGCCCGTGAACTGGTGCAGCACCTTCTCGGTCGAAAAGCAGTTTGCAGTTTTGCAAATCGATACTAGTGGTGTGAGACTGAAGACGACACCATCGCCGCTGCGGGCCACCGACAAACGTAGTGCCATAAAGATGATTATCCGGTCCGAAGACTACTCTGGCCTGCGGGTCCGAATCCACCGTCCGAGAGAAGAGAGATGGGAGTAAGTACCAGTTCGATCCCACAGGAGTTATCTGGTACACGGTTCCATTACCGGTACAATACCGCGTGCACAATGTCGTGCCATAGAGAACACCCGCTCTGAGAGTTACTCCTGAGAATGGCGCTGCTCCGTTCACTCCGTTGAACGCGTGAATCACGCTGAAGGCCTGCGCGTGAGCTGACGAACCGGGGAGAGTTGGCAGCCCACAGAGGATCGCGACCAGCGACGCCACAGTTAGAGCAGCTTTAGCTCCAAGACGCAATAAACCCCGAAGTTGTCCAAACTTTGACATGGCAATCTCCTTGAAAAATGCCCGGAGCAAGTCAGCTCAGGCCGTCGACCGTGTCGTTCGTTACGCCATCGCACTTCACGCCATAGATCGAAGCGAGGTAAACCGGACCGATACCGCTGCCTGGAGCTTGGGCACGCACTGGAAGGTTAACACCGAGAGTCAAGCAGAACATCACAACCAGCGCAGATGATTTCATCGAAGGCCTCTTACGCTTCGACTGCAAGGTTGAACTTCGTCACACAACTCGACATGACTGGATCGGGAATGCGCACAGACCTCACCAGCCAAGAGCGGAACCACTGCCTGCGGATGGAGGAAGTTTACCCCCCCCCGGCACTCTGTCAATGGCCTTGAGGTGTTTTCGAGATTCCACGCTTGCGCGAGCCGTGCTCCGCTAAAGCGTGGATTCGAGAGAGGCAGCTAGTCAGTCACGAAGCGGATTGCGGGCAGTGTGGAGAGATCGTTCTGCCATAACGATTTCAGGCTGAGGGACGGTGACTGGAATTAGGAAACCACTTTCAAGGTTTCGGCAACTGCATTCAGAGGGAGCGACGGTGAATTTCGGAGACATACCCGCCCACGCGTTCCCGGCAACAGATCAACCTTGGCGAAAGCATGAGGGGCGGCTTCTTTACACCCGCTCCAGCACCATCGCGATTCCCTGACCTACTCCGATACACATGGTGCACAGCGCGTACCGGCCTTTGGTTCGCTGAAGCTGGCGGACTGCCGTTGTGACCAGCCGCGCTCCACTGGCGCCAAGCGGATGGCCCAGCGCGATGGCTCCGCCGTTGGGATTCACGTGCGGCGCGTCATCCTGAATCCAGAGCTGCCGCAACACGGCCAGCGCCTGCGCCGCAAAGGCCTCGTTGAGTTCGATTACATCGATATCGTCGATGGTGAGCTTGGCCTGAGCGAGAACTTTTCCGGTAGCAGGGACTGGGCCCATGCCCATCACGCGCGGCGCTACTCCCGCGACCGCCGACGCGATGACGCGCGCCTTAGGCGTTAGCCCGAAGCGTTTCACCGCTTCCTCCGAAGCGATAATCACCGCAGCCGCTCCGTCGTTGACGCCGGAAGCGTTGCCCGCGGTGACCGTGCCATTCGCTTTCGCGTATGGTTTCAACTTGGCGAGAGCTTCGAGCGTGGTGTCGGGGCGCGGATGCTCGTCCTTGATCGACAATCAGCGGCGAACCCTTACGTTGTGGGATACACACCGGAACGATTTCTTCGGCCAGCACACCGCTTTGCATGGCACTGGCCGCGCGCTGCTGGCTACGCAGCGCAAATGCATCCTGGTCTTCGCGCGAGATGTTGAACTCCTCGGCTACGTTCTCCGCCGTCTCAGCCATCGAGTCAACGCCGTACATGGCTTTCATCTTGGGATTGACGAAGCGCCATCCCAGCGTCGTGTCCTCCAGTTTGAGTTCGCGGGCGAAGGGCGCATCCGACTTAGCCATCGCAAACGGCGCGCGCGACATGCTCTCCACACCGCCGGCGATAATCAGCGAGTTCTCGCCCGTCTTGATTGCCCGTGCGGCAATAGCGATTGCGTCGAGGCTCGAGCCGCAGAGCCGGTTCACCGTCGATCCCGGAATCTCTTGCGGCATTCCGGCCAGCAGCAACGCCATGCGCGCCACGTTGCGGTTGTCTTCTCCCGCCTGATTGGCACAGCCCAGGATCACATCATCGACAGCGGAGGGATCGAGGTTGGGATTGCGCTCCAGCAGCGCCTTGATTGGAATCGCCGCCAGGTCGTCGGTACGGACCGGCGAAAGTGCTCCGCCATAGCGGCCAAAAGGGGTACGAATTGCGTCGCAAATGAATGCTTCGTTCATAAGGGTGGCCTGCGGCAGAGCGCAGGCACATCACGTCATCATAGCGGTAAGAAGGGATTGTGTGATAAGCGATCTACGGGCAGCTCAACCGATGAAGCAGGGTGCTGTCGCGGGCTTTTTTGATGACTGCTTGAGCCACTTCCCGCAGATCAATGAGTCAATAGGTCAATCGCGTAGCCCAACAACATCCAGAATGGCAGGACCAAGGCTAATGCGAAAAGCACGCCTTCGGCGAAGCGCAAATCGTCAACATAAGGGGTGAACGGATACCCTGCCGCATGGGCCTCTCGGGAAGCTTGCCGCGCCCTACTGAATTCTCCTAATCTTTCGAAGCCCTGCATTCCTGACATCGACCTACTACATGGGAAGTCTATTGTTCAAAGCGGGTTGGCCCCGACGGGCAGGGTTTTGCGAGCTGGTCACCCGGCAGGGTGAGTGTTGTCACATCCCAAAGTAACTGCTTTCTGTTACCTCTATGAAGCGGCGCAGTCCCTTCGCCTTCCATGCTCTACAAGACACTCAGCGCGGCGGTCTATGGCATCGATGCCAACCTGATCCAGGTTGAGGTCGATATCGCCAACGTCAAGACCGACGAGAACGGCCGCTTCAACACCGTGGGCCTGCCCGACGCCGCGGTACGCGAGAGCCGGGAGCGCGTGCGCTCGGCGCTGAAGAATTCGGGCTACGACATCCCGCCGACCATCACCACCATCAATCTTGCCCCGGCAGACATTCGCAAAGAAGGTTCCGGTTTTGACCTGCCGATGGCGCTGGGCATTCTCGGCGCCTATGGCGGCATCAACAACAAGCCACCCGATGACACGGTCTTTGTGGGCGAGCTCTCGCTGGATGGCGGGCTGCGCGGCATCCGCGGCGCCCTGCCTATCGCCGTGATGGCGCGGGCGAACAAGATCCGCAAGCTGATTCTGCCGGAGGTAAACGCACGCGAGGCAGCTGTGGTCGAGGGCGTAGACGTGTACCCGGTGCGCTCGCTGATGGACGTGGTGCAATTCCTGAACACGGGCAACGGTATTCAACCGATGAAGGTCGACACGCAGGCGCTGCTGGAGGTCTCGCAGCAATTCGGGGTCGACTTCAAAGACGTGCGCGGACAGCAGACTGCCAAACGCGCCATCGAGGTTGCCGCCGCCGGTGGACACAACCTGCTGATGATTGGTCCTCCTGGCTCGGGCAAAACCATGCTGGCCAAGCGCATGGCGACGGTGCTTCCTCCGCTCACCTTCGAAGAGGCGCTGGAGACGACCAAGATTCACAGCGTTGCCGGAGTGCTCGACTCGTCCAGCGGGCTGGTTGGCACGCGGCCGTTCCGCTCGCCGCACCACACCATCTCCGACGCAGGACTCATCGGCGGAGGCATGATTCCGCGTCCCGGCGAAGTGTCGCTGGCGCACAATGGTCTGCTGTTTCTGGACGAGCTGCCCGAGTTCCCGCGCAACGTGCTCGAAGTGATGCGCCAGCCGCTGGAAGATGGCACAGTCACCATCGCGCGCGCCTCGATGTCGCTTAGCTTCCCGGCGCGTTTCATGCTGGTGGCCGCCATGAATCCGTGTCCTTGCGGTTATTTCAATGACCGCACGCGCGAGTGTCACTGCTCGCCCATGATGATTCAGCGATACGTGGCGAAGATCTCGGGCCCGCTGCTGGATCGCATCGACATACACATTGACGTGCCCGCGGTGAACTATCGCGAGCTGCGCAGCACATCGCTTCCCGAGAGCTCGGCGGAGATCGCGAAGCGGGTGGTGATTGCCCGCGAGCGGCAGCTCAACCGTTTTGCGGCGGGCAAGGAACGCATCTACTCCAACGCCCAGATGGGCTCCCGCGAAATCCGCAAGTATTGCGAGCTGGGTACCGATGCCGAGCACTTGCTGGAACGTGCCATGGTCAAGCAGGGGCTAAGTGCGCGGGCGCATGACCGCATCCTGAAGGTTTCGCGGACCATTGCCGATATGGCGGGGGCGGAGGAGATCGAGGCTGGCCACATCGCGGAGGCGATCCAGTATAGAACGCTGGACAGGACGTTCTGGGCGTAGGGCGGCTCAGGAATACCCCTCCGGGTGGCCCCATCCGGCCTGGGTTTGGCCGGGTGGTTTCAAACGCCCCACCCCGGCAAAATCGGCCGGAATGTGGTACCCCTGGGCTAAGAACTTGAACCTTTGGCAGTCCGCAACTTGTGGAAATTACTAGGGTTACATTTTATACGTACCTTTCGCCGCTTTTGGCGTCTAAGGCATCAGCTTGGTGGTTGGTTACCAATGTGCGGCCACCTGGACACGATTTTGCTTGACTAGGGCTCCCGGTCCCGGCTAACTTAACGCTTCTGAGTTCGCCGTTATCCTGTAGCTCCAGTCCAGGCGTCCTGCCCTAATCGGCCACACACTGAACGCCAATAACCGGTAATCAGGAAGGCAATATCTGAGTGCAGTGCTGATTTGCGCTGTTTTCAGGTCGATCCAATAAACCTTGAGGATTCCCGACCGGCTGAGCCGGCTGGTAGCTGCTAGTAATTTGCGGAAGACTGAACCGTTCACGCGGAATTTGCATCCAACAGCGTGGCTCCTTTTGAGCGCGCTTCGCGAGAGGTTCTCACCGCTAAGTTTTACGACGCCGGGAGCTGCAAGCTTCACCCCGATTCAATCGGCCGGGCTCCCTGGTTATACCTTCATACGCAATTAGGAGAAAATAGAATGCGGTCCGATCTCGTATTCGAGGCAGTTCATACACTGCGTAACCGTTACATGCTGTGCCAGTTGGCTTCCAAGGCGACGCGGAAGTTTCATCGTCCCAACACCCGTATCCAGGATACGACCAATCAGGTGCTGCACCGCATCGCTGATGCCGAGCGGCAGAACATTATCGTAGAGCCGGAGACAGCTTCCGAGGCCCAGCGGCGCGCTGCATAAGCGCGTCGCGCTTCGGCGCGCCTTCCTCCGCCGATCCTTCCGGCCCGCCCTTCTGCAATATCCCTTCGTAGGTGAACATGACAATCTCTGAACTGAAAGAAAAGAACATCACCGAACTAACCAAGATCGCGCGCCAGCTCGATCTCCCCGGCGCCAGCGGCCTGCGTAAGCAGGACCTGATCTTCAAAATCCTCCAGGCGCAAAGCGAAAAGGAAGGACACATCTTTGCTGAGGGCGTACTCGAAATCCTGCCCGATGGCTATGGATTCCTGCGCTCCCCAGATTACAACTATCTGCCCGGTCCTGACGACATTTACGTTTCGCCGTCGCAGATCCGCAAGTTCGACCTCAAGACGGGCGACACCATCAGCGGACAGGTTCGTCCTCCACACGAGGGCGAAAAGTATTTCGCGCTGGTGAAGATCGAAGCCGTCAACTTCGAATCTCCCGAAGAAGCGCGCAACAAGATTCTGTTCGACAACCTGACGCCGCTATATCCGCAGGAGCGGATCAAGCTGGAAACGGTGAAGGAGAACATCAGCGCCCGTGTCATGGACCTGCTGACCCCGGTGGGCAAAGGCCAGCGCGGACTGATCGTCGCTCCGCCGCGTACCGGCAAGACCATGCTCTTGCAGAACCTGGCGAATTCCATCACCACCAATCATCCGGAGATCGTGCTGATCGTGCTGCTCATCGATGAGCGGCCGGAAGAAGTCACGGACATGCAGCGCTCGGTGAAGGGCGAAGTTATTTCGTCCACGTTTGACGAGCCTGCCGCCCGCCACGTGCAGGTCGCTGAAATGGTGATTGAGAAGGCGAAGCGCCTGGTCGAGCACAAGCGCGATGTCGTCATCCTGCTGGATTCGATTACGCGTCTGGCGCGCGCTTACAACACCATCGTTCCGCCCTCCGGCAAGGTACTCTCGGGCGGCGTGGACTCTAACGCGTTGCAGCGGCCGAAGCGCTTCTTCGGCGCGGCCCGCAACATTGAAGAAGGCGGCTCGCTGACCATCATCGCCACCGCGCTGATCGAAACCGGATCGCGCATGGACGACGTCATCTTCGAAGAGTTCAAGGGCACGGGCAACATGGAAATCATCCTCGACCGCAAGCTGGTCGACAAGCGTACCTTCCCCGCCATCGACATTCAGCGGTCGGGCACGCGTAAGGAAGAGTTGCTCATCCCGAAAGACGACCTGGCGCGCATCTGGGTACTGCGCAAGGTGCTCAACCCGCTGTCGCCCGTTGAGGCTATGGAGCTTTTGATCGACAGGCTGAACAAGGCAGTGGGCAACTCCGAGTTCCTGGCGAAGATGAATGCGTTGTAGGAGAAGCTGTCAGCCGTCAGCCCTCAGCTGTCAGCTAAGACGGATGGGGGAATCGGCTTTGTATCAGGGCACAGCTTTTGCTGTCCGCCGAGCGCCCCTAGATTTGTCATTACGAGCCCGCCACCGCGGGCGAGGAATCTGCTCTCGATTGCATTGACAGAAATCTGCAGCTGAAGAGAGCGTAGGCACGCCAACAAGAACAGGTCCCTCGCTTCGCTCGTGATGACAAACATTGAATACATTTGATCAGAGGTGATCAGCGCGGAAGCTACGGCTTCCGCGTTTCTATTGATTTCTCGTCAGCGGAATAGGCGGACCCTGCACCGGCACGGGCACAACTGGGATGGGGTTGCCATTGTGGTCGGGAAAGGGCAGTACGGTGGGAGGCGCCGCCGGGCTGGTTCGGATAGGATTTCCGAATTGGTCAGGGAATGGTAGATACTCCGGAAGCTTCGGGTTAGCGGCCTGGGTAGTATCGCCATTGACTAAACCTGTCGCGCTATCACCAGTATTCACGCCATTGGCAGAGGAAGCTCCTCCGAAAATTGCTTGCATCACCCGCTCGGACCGTTCACTCTCTTCGGCAGACTCAGGCGCTTGCTCTGTCAGCGCGTCCGCAACTTGTAAATGTTGAACTTGCTGGGCTGCCTGGCCGCCATCGTCATTCACGCCAACAGTACCGTTCGCATACTCGGCCGTTGCGGGCGCACGACCCAGCACAGTGAGCGCTGATGGTGAACCTGACTCTGCCCGCGAAATACTGTAGTTCATCCCCGTACCTTGCAGCAGAGTAGCGATAATCTCCTCGTCGGTTCCGATTATCGAAATGCCTGGCATTACAAAAGAAGAAAGAGCTTCAATGCCAGTACACTGAATTTGCTGCTGACTACACAAGGCATTCACAACCTGATTCAACGAGACGGTAGAAGCTATTTGCACTCGCAGCTTGGCGCCTTCCGCCGATATGGATACCTGGCCGGCAGAAGCAGAGCCGGCAACTTGCGTCAGCGCGGCGGTTGATAAAAAGGCCGAAAGGAGAATCGTGCGAAGCGAGTTGGTTGCCATCGTTCTCATTACTATTCTCCTTCGGCGCATAAGCAACTACTTTACTGCACATCCTGAAGCGATGTCTCAGTGCTGGTAGTTGCGGGCTTCGAACTTCACCGGCGCGATAACCGTGGCAGTCGTATTTATGATCGCGGCGTCTGCCTGAATCGCTCCGGCCGGCCCGATGTAAGCGAACATCACGCTGCCCGAGTCGTTGGCCGGCAGATTGAGATCGCCAGGCACGCTGGAGTAGAACTCTACCTTTCCGGCCGGTGCGGTGACATTCACCGTCTTTATGACAACACCAGCAGCATTGAGAACAGTGAACACTCCGGAGATGTCATTTTTTGTTAGATTGTTAAATCCCCACTGTGTCAGAAATCCGCCGTAGGTGCTCCAGCGCGGGCTGAACAGGGTAGTGTCCACAATTCGAAGGAAGTAGTCGTGGCTGCCGGCCGCGTCTTTGTTTTGCAGCGCAATCTGGTAACCAGTCGCTGTTGATGTCGCGATCCAGGATATTCGGTCGGTGAAGCCCTCTTGCAAGTTAGGATCCATGCTCGAAGCGTCGGTGTACGACGGACCCGCCGAGCAGTCATACAACAGCGAAAGGACAGCATTTCCCTCGTTG
Organism: uncultured Acidobacteriaceae bacterium; assembly: GCA_963809865.1. Classification (GTDB taxonomy): domain Bacteria; phylum Acidobacteriota; class Terriglobia; order Terriglobales; family Acidobacteriaceae; genus CAVVDY01. Next base: position 119,502 of record CAWELL010000003.1, read on the forward strand.
GTGGCGTCGTCATACGGGTCATACACCTCAGCGCTGTAGGAGTGACCCGCCAGGAAACCTTCCCAGTAGTAGTTGGTGGTGCTGGCTGCCACGCTGTCGGGGAATCCCATGCTGACGCCATCCGGAACCTGTTGCTTGTAAGAGGCTAGACAGCTCAGCCCAGGTCCGTTATTTCCGGTGTTCTGAAGCTGTGGCCTCTTGGTTTGTGCGAAGAGTAAAAAGCTACTCAGCAGGAAACATATTGTCGATAGAATGCGGATTTTCATTTTCGTGATCTCCCCACATGCAGCACGAGGCTGCGGATTTTCGAACTGGAGGCCCGTGCTGCCCGCGGGGCCATGGTTCTCCGATCAGGAGGAGCCAAAGTCTTGGAAGACACCTACCTGGAAGCAACTGAATGGCCGTAGCGAGAATCCGAGATGTCCAGACACCCGTCGCATCCACTAATAGTTTGTACTGAATGGCATACGGTGAGGTTGAAGTCTATGGGGTCGGCCGCATCGGGATAGCCGACATGGCTTGAGCTAACAGAATAGATAGCTGTTCCTAAAGTTATAGATAGCTTCCAATGGAAATTGTGGCAGGATCCCGGCTCAACCCCACATTGCAGAGCACAACAAGAAACGCAACACCGGTTGCATTACTCGAGCTTCACCCGAATCACCGCTCCCTCGTTGAGAGGGGATTGGCCTCGAAGCGACTCTCATCGCGGCTTGTCCCGAGGTCTGCTTTAACTGCCCACGAAAAGCTTCGGCCAGCCGTGATCCAGCTTATAATCCCACATCGGACATGGGACTCGCACCTGGCGAAAAAGTTGGACCGTACGAAGTTGTCTCGCAGCTTGGCGAGGGCGGCATGGGCGAGGTGTATCGCGCCAACGACAGCCGCTTGCATCGCGCGGTTGCGATCAAGCTGATCGGGCTCACCGGCTCCTCCGGCTCACATGGCGATCGGCTTCGCCGTTTCGAGCAGGAAGCACGCAGCATCGCCGCGCTGAACCATCCCAACATCGTCGCCATCTACGATGTTGGAACGCACGGCGAAGTACCGTTCCTGGTAACGGAATTGCTCGAAGGCGAGACGCTGCGCGAGCGGCTGAACCGCGGTCCTATCCCGGTGCGCAAGGCGATCGAGATTGCGACTCAGATTGCGCAGGCGCTTTCGGCGGCACACGAGCGCGGCATCGTGCATCGCGACCTGAAGCCGGAAAATATCTTCCTCACCCAAGACGGCCACACCAAGCTGCTGGATTTCGGACTATCGAAGGAGCAGGAGTTCGGCCAGGGCGGCGGCGTAACAGTCACCAGCGCGCAGACCACGCCGGGAACCGTAATGGGCACGGTGGGGTACATGTCGCCCGAGCAGGTGCGCGGCATGCCTGCCGATCATCGCTCCGACATCTTTAGCTTCGGCACGGTGCTGTACGAGATGCTGGCGGGCAAGCGTGCATTCACCGGCGGCTCCTCGGTCGAAACCATGCATGCCATCCTGAATGCCGAGCCGGCAGAGATCGACATCGCGACAGCGCGCATTCCCCCGGGGCTGGAAAAGATCGTTCGCCACTGCATGGAGAAGAATCCCGCAGACCGCTTTCAGTCGGCCCGGGATCTTACGTTTGCGCTTGCCGCGCTTTCAGGGTCGGAAAGCTCTCTCACCTTTCCTGCGCAGAAGGCGCTGCCCGATCATAAGTTGCGCTACTGGGTGATTGGAGCTGCTGTCGTTCTGCTTGCGCTGCTCGCCGGTCTCGCTTTGCTGAAGCCGCCTGCGAACAACAAAGCCGAGCGCATGGAATTCGCGATTCCCACGCAAGGCGAAGTGAGTCAGCAGGCGATTTCTGCCGACGGAACGATGCTTGCCTATGTGTCGCCAGGTGACACGGGTGAATACACGATCTTCGTGCAGCGCGTCGGCTCATTGCAGGCAGTGAAGCTGGCAGGGACCGAGGGTGCGTCGTACCCTTTCTTTTCGGCCGACGATGAGTACATTGGATTCTTCGCGGCTGGGCGGCTCAAGAAGATACAGGTTGGCGGCGGAAACCCCGTTGTCCTCGCCAGCGTTCTCAGCGCTCGCGGCGGCAGTTGGGGAAGCAGGAACGTAATCATCTATACCCCCGATGCGAGCGGGGTGATGTGGCGCATCGATGCTGATGGCTCGAATGCGCGTCCCCTGACGGACAAAATCTTCAAGTCTCCCGATGACTCGCATCGCTGGCCGGTCTTCCTGCCGGACGGCAATCACTTTCTGTTCTGGTCGGGTAACTTCGACGAACGCAGGAAGGACGCGACCACCGGCATCTACTTAAGCGACCTTGAAGCCAAGGAGAAAAGCAGGTCGTCGCGTGCCGCTCGAGCGTGGATACGCTCACGAGAACCTTTTCTATGTGGACGACAAGGGCTCGCTGATCGCCGTGGGCTACAAACCCGGAAGCAGCACCGTCACCGGCAAGCCTCGAATTGTTGCGGAGCAGGTGGGAGTAAACCCTTCCACGTACTGGGCGGCATTCAGCGTCGCGGAAAACGCTACGTTGGTTTACCACCTGGGAGTCGGCGCTCCGCTTTCTCAACTTACCTGGGTGGACCGCACGGGCAAGGAGTTGGGAAAGATTGGCGAGCCGGGAATCATCGCCAACCCGACCATCTCGCCCGATCAGACCCGCGTGGCCTTCGACCTGGCGAATCGCCGCGAGAAGAACGTTGACGTGTGGACCTACAACCTGCTGAACAACACTTCCGCGCGCTTTACGTTTGATCCATCGGAAGAGACGACCGGCGTGTGGTCGCGTGACGGCAAGACCATTGCGTTTCGCGGCATCGGCAGCTCGGAGATACTGCGATTGAAGCCCGCGAACGGACTTCAGGCAGATAAAGGTGTGGCGCTGCCTCGCAACGACGGCAGCGACTACATACCCAATTCGTGGAGCCCCGACGATCGCTCACTTCTGACGACCGTCGAGTTGAAAGGTGGTTCTTCGCTGATACTGGTTTCGCTGAATGACGGCGGGATGACCACTTTTCTCGAAGGGGGCGCCAAACGGAATGGACAAATCTCACCTGACGGCAAGTGGGTTGCTTATGAGTCGAATGAGACCGGCGACTGGGAGATATTCATCACTACCTATCCCGTTGCGGGCGGCAAGCTTCAGGTATCGCGCAGTGGAGGAAGGCAGCCACGCTGGCGGGGCGACGGGAATGAGATTTTCTACGTTGACCCGCACGGAATGTTGACTGCGGTTCCGGTCACAACCGAACCGAGTCTTTCAACCGGTGCGCCGACTGAGTTGTTTGAGACCAACTCGCGCCCTTACATCTCCTCGTCCGATTTGTTTATGTATGACGTCACCCACGACGGCAAGCGGTTCATCGTTGACCGCTACTTCCGCCCGCCCAGCATTCCGCCGCTGAATATCGTTCTCAACGCGCTGGCAGGGCGGTAGGCTTCGTTCACCCCACGCTGATCTGAAGTACAGCTTGTTTGCGTCCTCGAAAGCTGGCGAAGAAGTCGCCGAGACGCTTCATCCACCCATATTTCTGGCGAAGGAGTTGCTGTCCTTTATCGGCCTCGGTGCCGTCAACGATACGCGCCTGGCCATCGACCCAGGCGCCGCGCAGACCGCCGCGCATGTTGCAAGGTGCAACGCGAACATGAGCATGGTTGCGAATGCGCTTAACTTTACCGGCGTCCGGGGCCGAGTAGACGTAGAACGACTCCGGCGCGGACGGATCGGCCGCAAACCATACCGGCGTCCGCACTCCGGTACCGGTCTTGCGAAAGGTTTCCAGACTGATGTACTTCGCATTGGCGAACTGCTCAATCGCGTCGGGCATGTTTCTTCTTCGCTCCTAGCCGCTTTAAAGAGATCCTGCTCGCTTTACCATACCCTAGGTCACAATTGACGTGTACCATGGGGCTGCCTTCGAGGACAAGCAAACAGACGCTTGTTTCACGCTCCTCGTCGCAAGGAGATAGAGATGAAGAAGGTACTGTGTGCTCGCTTTGTTATTTCTCCCGTTCACGATGTTTGGCCAAAGTCCGTTCGATGGTACTTGGAAGACAGATATGGCAGCCTCCAAACTGTCGCACAAACCGTATGTGTTCTCGGTCAAGGATGGGATGTACGACTGCGAAAGCTGCGTGCCCAAAATTACCGTGAAAGCTGACGGTCAGGATCAACCTGTCAGCGGTCAGCCGTATGACATGCTGTCGGTAAAACTCGCCGACCCGAACACACTGCAAACTGCCGCCAAGAAAGCTGGAAAACCAACCTTTGAGCAGACCCGTACCTTGTCCCAGGATGGAAAGACATTGACCGTCGCCACCACTACCTATCCCGCGGATGGCAGTCAGCCGTTCAAGACGGAGGTCAAGATTCACCCGGGTCTCGAAGGGGCCCGCAGGAGTCGGACGCGATTTCCGGATCCTGGCGAGTTGACAGCATCAGTGAGGATACGGCCGGCCTTACCTCGACGTGGAAGGTATCGGGTGATACCGTCAGCATGTCAGACGCCGACAGGCGAGAGCTGGGAAGCCAAGTTCGACGGCAAAGACTATCCGGTCAAGGGAGTCTATGCCAACGAAACTGTATCGGTGAAAAAGCTGGGCGACCGCGCGATGGAAGTGACCGAGAAGCGCGATGGCAAAGTCTATTCGGTGGATAAAGTCACGGTTGCAGCCGATGGAAAGAAAATGACTACGGTCAATGACAACAAGTGGACCGGAAGAGTCTCGACTTATATCGATGAGAAACAGTAGCCGCGTAACCTTGGGGTCCAAGGACATCTATAATTGATTTGTTAGCTGCTGGGCCGGACGGTCGCTGCCAGCCTGCGAACGACAGCTTCGGCTGGGCTGCGCAGGCAGGGAGAGGAAAGTCCGAACTCCACAGAGCGGTGTGCCGGATAACGTCCGGGCAGCGGCCTTCAAGGGCCGTGGACGGAAAGTGCCACAGAAAATATACCGCCCCGCGCAAGAGGGGTAAGGGTGAAAAGGTGCGGTAAGAGCGCACCGCGCCTCGGGTAACCGGGGTGGCAGGGAAAACCCCACACGGAGCAAGACCAAATAGGGGAGGAGCGTCCTTCGGGGCGCGCGTGCCGGCTCGGTGCGCCACAACTTCCGGGTAGGTCGCTGGAGCGGCACAGTAATGTGCCGCCTAGAGGAATGACCGTCGCGTCTTGCCGCGTAACGCGGTAAGGGCGGGAACAAAATTCGGCTTACAGGTCCAGCAGCTAAATGTTGGTAGAGGTCCCTCACTACATTCGGGATTTCGGCAGCGGGCTCCCACTCCGCTTCACGCCTGCTAGACGCCTCAACTTACAGGTCCAGCGGCTAAGAAATACCGCTTTTGGCTTTTGGCTCTTCGCTCATCCCTTTCCGCCCTTCGCTTCAACGCAGCTCCATCAATCCACAGCAAACGAACAGAGATAGCGTCCTATACTCGTCAGAGCGGAATCCCAATGACCTTCGATCTACCGCCCACATTGAAAGGCGCTCTTCTTGAACTCAGGCCACTGCGCGCCGAGGACTTCGACGCCCTCTATGCAGTCGCATCAGATCCGCTGATCTGGGGACAACATCCGTCCAGCGATCGTTACAAGGAAGAGGTCTTCAGGGCGTTCTTCCGCGAAGCACTGGAATCGGGCGGAGCATTGATCGCTACTGACGCCGCCACCAGCCAGGTCATCGGCTCTTCCCGATTTCATGGATACCATTCAGGTAAGCGCGAAATAGAGATTGGTTGGACGTTCCTGGCCCGGTCGCATTGGGGAGGTGCCTACAACGGCGAAATGAAACGGCTCATGCTCGAGCACGCGTTTCAGTTTGTGGACACGGTGATCTTTGTTATCGGGCCGCAGAACTTCCGCTCTCGCCGGGCGGTAGAGAAGATCGGGGGAATTCTGGCCTGCTCCAGGCCTGACCCGCACGGCGGAGCTAGCGTGGTGTACGAGATTACTGCCTCGAATTTTGCAGGCCGCTGAACGACAATCTCGAAAACATGTCGCGCCCGGAGCAATAAACATCTAGGAGTGGCCCTTTGCGAGTTCGCGCAAGTACTTTACCTTCTTGCGAACATACCCGGCGTAGATGACGTTCAGCTTCCAACAGAGCGGGCCGAGGAAGATCCCACCGCGAACTATCTGACGGTAGAAGAAAGTCCAGCAGGGCTTGATGGTTTCAGCTAGAGTGCTGGCCTGCCACCAGGTATATCCGGTTTCGAAGTAGTGTTTGGCGCTGAGTCTCGCATAGTGGTCCATCGCCTCCGCGAACTGGTCAACGTCGATGTAGGCGTAGTGCAGCATGTCGTGCTTCAGTTGCCGGACACTACCATCGACTCTGATTGATTCATGTACGATGCGTGGCTGGAAGCGTCCCTTGCCTCTGCGAATGAGGCGTAGCTGTGCGTCGGGATAGAAGCCTCCTCCGCGCACGGGAGCATCTCCGATGTATAGGACGCGTGGAATTCGAAAGCCGGCGACATCATCAGGAACGCCGCGTCGCATGCAGCTCGCGAATCTCTGAGCTGAGCGCCGGGGTGAGTACTTCGTCCGCATCGAGGCTCAGGATCCAATCTCCTGTGGCGAGATCGATGGCCTTGTTCTTCTGCTCGGCATAACCCAGCCAATCCTGATGATAGAAGCGCACGCCGAAGCTCTTCGCGATCTCGGGCGTGTGATCGCGCGAGCCGCTATCGAGGAAAACGACTTCGTCGGCGATGTCCTGTACGGCAGCGAGGACCTTCGCAATCGTTCGCTCTTCATTGCGCGCGACGATGGTCACCGACAGCGGCGGGGCGCCGGTCTTAGTTGCGTTCGATGGAGTTAAAGCTGCTTCGGTATTCGCAGGAGGCTGCATGATTACGTTGTGCGGCCGACCAGGCTCTTCATAAACGAGCTGATCTCGTGGCGCAAGCGTTCTTTGCGGCGGTAGCTGTCGCTCTTCACCCAGTTCATTTGTAGGCTCATACGCCTGCCTTCGAAGGGAGGGAAGCCATGCCAGGAATGATCGCAACGCTTGAAGATAACCATGCTGCCGATGGTGGGCGGAACTTCAGCCACGTAGTCGTTTACGTTCTTGCAGCGCAGCAGACGCAGGCGGCCGCCATCCAGCTTCCACTCGGGATTGAGATATAGAAGCACGGTGATGAGCTTATCCTTCGAATCGGTGTGAAGCTGCCCATCGCTGCGATCGGACCAGCCGCGCACGGTGATCATCGTGGGATAAGAGTGCAGGTCTAAACCAAACTTCGCCGCTACAGCAGCGGCGAATTCCCCGCCCAGCAGTTCGTCTGTTAATTGCTTGAACGCCGGGCCGTAGGTCAGGCGCGACAAAGGGTGGCTGCCTTTCTTGTCGATCTGCGGGAAGTCGGCCACGATACCGGCTTTGCAATCATCACTGAGCACATCATCCACCAACAGGTACTCGAAGGGCTCGCGATGCAGCTCAGCGGCAGCGAGTTTGGCGAGATTCAACATTGGCGTGTCCCGCCTATTGTAGCGAGACCAGCCGGCCGGCGGAAATTGCATTCGATCCCTTGTATGCGAAGGGGATCTCAGCTTGATGTAGCCCTTCCAGCAGCGCCCGGAACACTTCGCCGGGCGTGATCCGCTTCATGCACTCCGTGGTACCCAGCGGGCAGATTCGCTTGTGACAGGGCTGGCATGGGAGCTCGCCTTCTGTGGATAGCAGCGTAATGTGCGGGCTGCCGATTGGCGGCGTGCGGCGATAACCGGTGGGCCCGTAAATCCCGATGACCACCGGGACGCGCATCGCGCCGGCAACGTGCAAAGGAGCGCTGTCGGAGCCAATCGCTGCCTGCACTCGTTCGTACAACGCGTACATCTCGGGAATCGGTAGCTTGCCAAAGAGATTGCACACGCGACCCTCAAGTTGTGCGGGGGGAAGCCGGAAAGTATCTGCGCGCCAACCTTGGCGTCTCCGGCCGAGCCTTGCACGATCAGGTTCAGGTCGGTCTCCTCGATGATCCGGCGGAGCAGCTCACTCCAATGCTCGAGCGGCCACATCTTGCTCTCCCACTGCGTTGCGGGAGCGATCGCGACTACCGGTGCCCCGGTGGTGAATGCTCCGTCGAGCAGCACAGAGACATGCTGCCGAACTGCTTCGCTCACGACAGGAGGTTCAATCGTCTGGCGTACCTCGCCAGCTCCAATGCTGCGCGCCAGCTCTGCCATGTGTTGCAAGTGCGAAACCGCGGGGTCGAAGTACTCGTCGCGTTCCAGGAAGCGCTCGGTGTAGAACATGCTGCTAAATTCGCGACCGTGACGATAACCGATGCGACGTTTAATCGCGGCAAGGTATGGCACCAGAGCGGTCTTGAAAAGTCCCTGGGCATCGACCGAGACGTCGTAGCCGACAGAACGAATTTCGCCGATGAAGGCCTGGAACTCGCCATACGTTTGCGCCCATTTTGCGGGATTGGGCAGTGCTCGCGACCAGCTGCGGCGGGCGCAGCGATGGACGTAATCGAGAGCAGGATGGCCTTCGATAGCGGGCGCCAGCTCGGTGTCGATCGCCCATCCGATCTTGGAGTCGGGGAAGCCGTCACGCAGCATGGTGAGGATGGGCAACGTCTGAATCACATCGCCCAGCGCGCTGAAGCGCACCAGCAAAATCTTATTTGGCTTTTTGGTCGGCGTAGCTATGCAGTCCCCGTGTGAGCGATTAGAGCCTCTTAGATGATAGCTCGAATCGAGCATCGCCCGAGTGCCTCTCAGCAGCGCACAGGAGGAGAACGCATCCTTCGCGCTATATCAACGAAGGGGGCGCAGGCGAGATTAGGGGCGGGACGACTCTACGCTGATCTTCCCCTGAACATGCGGTAGATCACCAGCAGCAAGATGGCGCCGAAGAAGGAGGCGATCCAGCCCGCCGTTTGACCTTCCTGATAGTGGCCGACTGACTGCAGGATCCAGGTAGCAATCACAGAACCGGCCATGCCCAGCAGCATCGTAATCCAGAAACCGCCGGGATCTTTCCCGGGCATAAAGAACTTCGCCAACGCGCCAATCACCAGACCGAAGATAGCGAACCGAAGGATCCCAAAAAGTCCCATGGCAACAGGTAATGCGTCACGGCAGCCTCCTGCACATCAGCACGCTGTGCGCCGACCGTCTGGCGCATCCCGCGAACGTCTATGTGAAGGAGAAGTCTACATTCCGTTCTGGTCAGGCAGAAGACACTAAGGTGCCCGTGAGAAAAGGCACTCACGTCGAGGGTCTCAGGAGGGTTACAGGGTAGACAGGAGGCTGCGAACTACCGCGGAGCCCAAACCGCTGCCTGATCAATGGAGCGGCGTGAGCCATTGCGCTGCGGTGCCCGGCGAGGTACAGGCGAAAGCTTCGCGTTCTCGGTCGCGGCTTGGACTTCAACATCTTTGGAAGTAAGAATGTGCGTGCCCAGCAACCTCACATCGGCGGTGGCGCGCGTTGCCAGTGGAAGCCAAACTCCGTCCGCGCGGCCGTAGTCGATCACGACATTCAGGTTCTTGACCCACCACGAAGGGCTCTTGGCGGGTTCGCCTTCTACTCGTACCACCAGGAAGTTCTCAGCGTCGACCCAGGCTTTGCCGCGCAGCAACTCAACCGACTCATGCTTCGGGCTTGAGCTGAAGGACATACGCCAGCCGGCCATTGAGCGTCTGTTGTCCCAGCAGAGCAAAATCATAGTTGTCGCTGCAAAAATCGGAGTCGCCCGAACCCTTCGCCATCCGGCCTCGTGTTCGAGCACGCGACGAACAATGCTTTCGCCGCGCTCGTTGCCCTCCGCCTTGCGGATCGAGAACTCCTTGCGCGAGGGCGGCACGTAGTCGACTTCGGCCAGAACCTCGACGTTGACGAGTTGGGATCGGTACCAGACAGGCGGTACTCACGAAGCAAACTGTAGCTCGGGCGATGCTGTTCGGCACTCTCTGCCGTCTGCATTCGGCCCACGATGTCATGCAGGCTCAGCGGATTGCGGTTTGCGCCAAGCGGCGGGGAGCGCGAGTGCGCCACCATCCAGAGCACAAGCAATCTTCCGCAATGTCATTCGGCATGAACAGTTCCCCAGATCTCGGCCAGCTCCAACGTGTATAGGGTTAGAAGCGCGTCTGGTTCGCAGCGATGCCTTAAAGAGGCATCGCTGATTCGTGACAGGAATGCCGCCGGATAACGCGGGAGGTTGCGCACTTACGAACGCGTAACCGAGGCGGTGCTTAGCTTTGTGCAACCTCGTGATAGACCCGGAGCATCCGGCTGACGCTCTCGTCCCAGGAGAACTTCTGCGCCTGCTCGGCCCCGCGGCACTTGAGCTTCTCGCGCAGGTTCTGATCAAGCAGCACACGATAGAGAGCGCGCTGAATGTCGAACACATTCTCGGGATTGACCATTACCGCCGCATTGCCGACGACCTCGGGGATGGACGACGTGTTGCTGGTAACCACCGGCGTTCCATGCGCCATGGCTTCGAGCGGTGGCAAACCGAAGCCTTCGTACAGCGAAGGGAAAACGAAGATCTTTGCCTGGTCATAGAAGATGCGCAAGACCTCGATGGGCACAAATCCCAGGAAGCGCACATCGTTTTGCATGTGAGCTCTTGATGACGGTGCGCCGCAGGTCGGGATGGCTGCGAAACTTCGTCTCCAATGATGATGAGCCGCAAGTCCTGGTAACCGACCCTCTTCCAGCAGTTGGTTCTTGAGAAGTGAAAACGCCTCGATGATCCGCACGACATTCTTATGCGGACTGATTCGGCCTGCATAAAGCAGAAAGGGTAGTTCACCTGGTAGCGCTGCGCGATGAATTCGCGGTCGGCAGCGGTGGCGTGTCCCTGCTTGAAGCGCTCGTCAAGCGCGTTGTAGATGACCTCGATCTTTTCGCCTGGGACCTTGAAGTAGCTCTCGGTATCTTTCTTGGAGAAGTGGCTAACCGCAAAGATCCGGGCTGCCGTTGCAGCACTCGCTTGGTGAGCAGGAAGTGCACGCTCCGCTTGACGTCCGAGCTGGTGCTGGCGCGGTACATGTGATCCAGCAGGTCATGCACGGTGACCACGTAGGGGCACGGGATACCCTGCGGCTTCCAGAACAGATGTGGAACATGCAGCAGATCGCAGCCATTGATTTTCAGGATGCGATGCAGTTCGAGATAGCTGGCGAGCGAGAACTCGTTGGGATGCGTCGGGATGGTCCGTGAAGTTTGCCGGAAGGTCTTCGATACCGCTGAGCTTGCCGGGAATTCCCAGCAGGAAGTACTCGTTATCCTGATCCAGCCGCGCCAGCGTCCTTATGGCGTTGCGGGTATAGGTCCCAACGCCAAACTCGCTGATGCGGCGGATATCGATGGCTATGCGCACAGCCCAGTGTAAACCGGGGCAAGGATCAAGCCTGAGCGGGGCTGCGGGTCAGCCTGTGATCGGCAGTGCGGGAGCCTAGCTTTTGCCTCGGAAAAGAAAGATCAACTCGATCACCAGAATGATCACGACCATCACCTCCAACACGAAGCCGCGACTCTGGTGGAACTCATCGATCAGGAAGTCGGTAGAGGTTCTCTGCGGTCTTGAGCTTCTCGTTGACCAGGTTCTTGTATTCCGGAACACCGACCTTGTTGGCGGCCAAACGGTAGAGCCGCGCTGCGAACATGTCGCTGACAAACTTGATGGCGGTATCGGCGCGCTCAACCAACTCCGTCACTTCGACGGTTACGCTGTTCAGCCGCGAAGCTTCATGTCCCATGCGCCAGCGTGCAACAAAGTTCCCGCGCCGCTTGAGCGAAGCGTAGACGCTCGCCAGCTCGCGATCCAGTAGCTCGTCGTAGTGGCGAAACTCAAGCAACTGGGAGTTGGCGTATTCCAGAATCTGAATGGACGCCGTCCGCTCCGCCGGGCGTGTCATATACAAGCGCGGCGTTCCAGCCAACAACCGCCAGATCGTGAGGATAGTAAGACAAGCTGGCCTGTAGAGTTTCAGCACGCTCACTCCGCGCCAGCTCTGTTGTCTCGCCGCGCAAGGATGCGTGTAATTTCGTCTCCGTGCTGGGCGAGTAGGTCAGCGCCGATGGGATTGCCATCGACTCGTTAAGACGAAGACGTAATAGTCTTCGCTGATCCACTGATCGTAAGGGCGAACGATGACGGCAGAGATGCGCTCCAGCCGCTCGCGTACAATCTCTTGCGCCGTGCGCTCCAGCTCTGGCTGGGCACAAAGCGCGCGGCGAGCGTCGCCAGCGAATCCCAATCGCTTTCGAACGTGAATTCGAAGCCGACGCTCGACCACACCGTAGTCGTAGTACTTGACCTGCATTCCGAGGGTCTCGCCGGAAGCCAAGCGTAATGGAATCGCTGCGCGCCAATTACCGGAGGCTTTTCGAAGCGAACATACTCCGGCGTGGCGTGCTTGAAGGTAGGCTCAGCGCGGCGCCCACCCAACATGGCGCGCAGCTCTTCCAGGCGAATCTCTTCGCACACATCGTGCAACAGCATGGCTCGGATGGAGCCTTTGAGCATGGGAACTCTCTGTTAACGGTATCCTTTCGAAGGTGGCACGAAAGAGACAAATCTGCGCCGCTGGAATGTCTTGGCAGCTCCGTACGAGCGCGAATTATCGCCTTGGCTTTCAGGCGGTCAGCGTACTTCTGGCGAATCTTCTGTGCTTTGGGAGCGACTACGAACATGCAGTAGGGCTGCATGGGATTGTTCTCCAGATAGTTCTGGTGATAGTCCTCGGCGACGTAGAAGGTCGAAGCGGGTTCGATCGCGGTCACGATGGGGTCGGCATAGACCTTCTCGCGCGTGAGTTCAGCGATCACTTTTTCCGCGACTTCTTTCTGGTGCTCGTTGGTGTAGAAGATCACCGAGCGATACTGCGTCGCCCACATCGTTGCCCTGGCGGTTCAACGTGGTCGGATCATGCAGGGTGAAGAACATCTCCAACAGGTCGTGATAGGTGAGCTTCTCGGGATCAAACACAATTTCGGCAACTTCCACGTGCCCGCTATTGCCGCCGCAAACCTGCTGATACGTCGGGTTGGCAATGCGTCCGCCCATATAGCCTGAGCGCACGGACTCCACGCCTTCAATCTGGTTCAGGGCGGCTTCGACACACCAGAAGCATCCGCCGCCAAGTATTGCTGTCTCTTTCTCCATGCTCATATCGATGCACCTGCTCTGGGATTGTATTCAGCGAAGCTGCCCATAGGCGATAATTGCCGCAACCATGTTCCTGGACACATTGGCGCGCGGTGCCCGCAAGACTTTGCCGGGGGCGCTTCTAACGATTTTGCTCACGGTCGCAAGCTGCGCCGCGGCGCAAAATCCGCTGACCCAGCTGGTCACCGGAAAGCCCAAACCAGCGCAGACTACGGCCGCCTCGGCGTCCACGCCTGCGACCCCCGCTCCGGCCGCACAGCCGCCCGGGGAGCCCTCGGCACCGCAGGTCATTCCGTTGCCGGAAGTAGCATTGCAGTTGGAGCAGCTGACCCAGACGCTGATCGACATCTCGGCAAGCCTTCCTGGCGATGACCAACTCCAGGCACTGAGCAGCGCCATCAACCAATATGGAGCCGCGGTTGAGGCCAAGCGGAAAGAAGCCGACGACTTGCTCGCCGGCTCGCCTGCCGGGCTGGAGTTGCGTGAACAGGAAACCTATTGGCGGGCCTTCCAAACCTCCAGCGCGGTGTGGCGCAAACAGCTACTGGGTCGGGCCAATGCCGAAAAGTCTGCCATCGACCAACTGAACCAGATTGAACCGAAGTGGGCTGCAACCCTTGAGGCTTATCGTTCAGACCATGAGCTGGAGACGTTGCTCGGGCTGATACGCGGAAACCTGGAGAGCGTGCGCAAGCTGCGCAGCAAGGCAACCCAGCAGCTTCAGGCCACCGTGAACCTGCAAATTGCCCTGGGCACCCAGGAGCAAGCCGCGACTGACGTCATGGGAAGGCTTGCCGATGCGCAGCAGGTGTTGGCGAAACGACTGTTCGATCGTGACAGCCTGCCGTTCTGGCAGCTCGGCGCCCGACGGCAGCAGGGTGAGAATTCAGTCCTCTACACCTCGGCCCGCAGCCGCTGGCTTTCGATCGCCACCTTCTTTCGCGACAATCCCGGGACGGTGTTTTTCCTCTGCCTCCTGTTGAGTGCTTCACTGCTGCTTACCTACCGCGTACATCGCGCCGCCAGTGATCGCCACCTCGAGATGGCGCTTCCTGACAATGTCTGGTTGCTCGTCCATCGCTGGGTCGCGTTGGGACTGCTGGCGCCACTGCTGGCTTCCTACGTGTTCGCACCCTCGGCTCCGTTCTCTCTGATCGGACTGACGGTGATGGTTTCCTTCTTCCCCATCCTGCGGCTACTTGCGGTTATGTTGCGTCCGTCGTACCGGAAGGCGCTTTTCTGGCTCGCCGGATACTATGCCGCGTTGATGCTGGTTGGCTGGCTGTCGCTGCCCGCCGTGCTGAAGCGAGAGGTCGGGTTCGCCATTGCGTTGGCGGTGTTCGTTAGCCTGGCATACCTCCTGCGTCCGGTCAGGAGCGGCGCCGTAAAGCACCCTTCCGTGCTGGTTCTGGGAGCGCGACTGGCTACGCTTGCGCTCGGAGTCTCGCTGGTTGCCAACCTGATGGGCTACGTGCGATTGGCGCAGTACGTGGGCGTGACCTGTTTATACAGTTCGTTCGTAGCTATCAGCATGTATACCGGAATGCGGGTGTACACGACGTTGCTGACCGCGGCACTCAATCTTCCGCAGGCCGAGCGCCTGGCGGTTGCCAGACTTCACCGCGACGGGTTGCGCCGCTGGGTACCGCGCATTCTGGCGACAGTTGCTGTCTTGGTCTGGCTATCCACTACGCTCGATCTGTTGCAGGTACGAGACCATGTCGTCGATGCGCTCACGACAGGTCTCGACTTCCACATCGCCGGCAGCGCCAGCGAAATCACTCTGGGCAGCGTACTGGGATTCTTCCTTATGCTGGCGGTGGGCTACATCATTGCCAGCGCGATTCGTTTCCTGTTGCGGGAGGAACTGCTCAACCGGTTACACATGGGACGCGGCCTGCCCGACCTGATCGCGTCGACGGTTTACTACCTGCTTCTGCTGTTCGTCTTCCTGATTGCCGTCAACGCGGGCGGGGTGGAGCTAAACAAATTCACCCTGCTGACCGGCGCACTCGGCGTGGGATTCGGCTTTGGCATGCAGAACATCATCAACAACTTTGTGTCGGGATTGATTCTGCAATTTGAGCGGCCCATTCATATCAATGACGTCCTCGAAGTCGAAGGCTACACGGGAAAGGTAACTCGCATTGGGGTTCGGTCGAGTACCTTGCAAACACCGCAAGGCGCCGAGGTCATTATCCCCAACGGGAACTTCATCTCCGGCAAAGTGGTGAATTGGACTTTGTCGGAATCGATGCGGCGCGCGGAATTGGCGCTGGGCGTCGCCTATGGCACCGATCCCAAGATGGTGTTGAAGTTCCTGCTGGACGCCGCCGACAAACACGAGAGCGTGCTCAGCGAACCGCGACCGATGGCATACTTTATCGGCTTCGGCGATAGTGCCTTGAACTTCGAGCTGCACTTCTGGGTGATGCAGGACAGCAACTGGATTCGCGTGCGCAGTGACATCGCGATGGCGGTAATGAAATGTTTAGATGACGCCGGAATTGAGATCCCGTTTCCGCAGCGCGACCTGCACTTGCGAAGCGTTCCGGAAGGGGCGTCTGCTACCGGAGCTTGCCGATTCGCTGTTTGGCGAGGATGGGAATGAGCAGCGGCAAGAGCCGCCGCAGCAAAAGAAAACTGTGGCGGCGGACGGGGATTAATTCTCCGCGGCGCTGCTACTCTCCCGCCAAAAACTTGTATTGCGCAGCGCTCAACGGCACCACGGAAAGCCTGCCTTGCCGCACCAGGGGCGAGTCCGCAAACAGTTTGTGAGCTTTGATCTCAGCCAGTGAAACCGGCTTGGGAAGCGGCTTGCCAGCCTTGATCTTTACCTGCGGCGTCGCAGGATCAGGGACATCCACCAATACTACCGTCGCGGTACCTACGGCAGACTTGTGGTCTCCGGTTTCGTAGATGATGAGCCGGTCTCCGGCCTTCATCTCGCGCAGATGTTTCACGGCAACAGGGTTTGAAACCCCATCCCACAGTGTCGTACCTTCGCTTTGCAGATCAGCGAAGGAGTACACGGTCGGTTCGGTTTTCAGCAAGTAGTCAGACAAGCTAGCCTTCCTTTTAGTATCAGGCGTCAGCTTTCAGATCTCATGCTGTAATACTCAAGTGAGAGCTGCCCTCCAATCTGATACCGGAGACCTGATACCCGAAACCCTTATCGCGGCTGCGGTGTGCCGGGCAGGTTGCCGCCCGTCACCTTGAAGTTGGAATCGGCCACATTGCCATTCGGGTGCATGGTGCAGTGATAGGTAATGTTGCCCCACTGGTTGTTTCTCGCTTGCACGCGCGCATTTCCATCTACCATAACGAACGAGCCGCCCTTGTTCTGGCTCGGCTGTCCATTGAAGTTCACGCTACCGTTATATTGCGATGCAATCTTATTGCGGATAACGCGCTGACAGTTGGGAACGATGTTGTTGCTCCAGTTGCCGTTATTACCGTTCCCTGCCGTCCCACCGCCGTTGTCCAGCCGCCGCCGTTCCCGGAGCCGCTTCCGCCATTCCACATGATGTCGCCGGTGTAGCCTTCCATGCCGCCGCGATTGTCCTGAATACGTACCACGGCGGTGCCGTTATTCGAATTAGGATCGCGCAGCAGCGTCTGGCGCCCGCGTCCGTCGACGCCTTTGAAGCGGAAGCTGTTGGGCCGCATGGGCAGAGGTTGATTGCACTTCAGTCGCACCCACTGCGCGGGTCCGCCGCTGATCGGCCGCACCCGGCCCTGACTGCCACGGATTTCAACGTCCGCGGTGCCACCGGTGCGGATTTCAAAGGTGCATTTGCCGCTGCCGTTGCCGCCGGTGATTTGGGCCTGGATCGTTCCCTGGGCGAAAGCTATTGTCGGTAGCATCGCGACTACAACAAGGCTCAACAGTCCGAAACAACCCTTGCATGATTTCATCGAGCGTTCCCTGCGTTCGGAATTTTCGGGCAAACCAATATAGCAACCGCCGAGCGGGTCAACCAAACGAAAACTCGGCTTCTGCGCGGCGAGAATTCTGTCGCGATCCGGGGCTGTCCTTCAGGCGGCGTGCGCCGGCTTCCAGGAGCAGAGAACGTGAAACGGTTCAGGTATAATCGAGAGGTAAATTCAAGAGATTTTGGGGCTGCTTGTTGACCGTTCCACGGCCAAGGGCCGTTCGGGACCGCTCCCGCCAGAACTCGTAATCGGAGCCCTATCCATGGCACAAGTTTGTGAAGTCTGCGGCAAGAAGCCGCTCGCCGGAAATAAAGTCAGCCACGCGCACAACATCACCAAGCGGCGCTGGAACGTTAATCTTCGCCCCGTGCATGCGAAAACCGCGCACGGCAACAAGCGCATGCGCGTCTGCACCAGCTGCCTGCGCAGCGGCAAAGTAGTTAAGGCGTAGGCGGGTTTCCGCAGCCACGCCACCAAATCAAGGTCAAAACGGCGAAGCTCAAAACTTCGCCGTAGTTTTTTGCCGCGAGGATGATAATGTGTTCGCCTCTCAGGAGGAGCGGCCCATGATCTCTCGCAGGATGTTTCTCGCAATCACAGGCGGCGCGATGCTGACCTCGCGTATGCTTTGGTCGGCTGAGTCGGCGCCGGCATTTCCTCCCATGCTCGATCACATCCTTCTGGGTTGCAGCGATCTCGACCAAGGCATTGCCTTCGTCGAGCAGCATACCGGTGTTGGGCCTGCCGTGGGAGGCGTGCATCCCGGGCGCGGCACACGCAACGCACTGCTGTCACTCGGCAAGATGCACTACCTGGAAATCATCGCTCCCGATCCGGCACAAGCGAGTATGGCCGCCGACCCGTCGTCGATGCTCTACAAGCTGCGGCACTTAGATAAGCCGCGAATTGTCACCTGGGCTGCGCATACTACCGACATGGAAGGACTGGCGGAAAAGCTCCGCCAGGCGGGCGTTGCGTTTAGTGGACCAACACCCGGATCCCGCAAGCGGCCGGACGGCCGTATGTTGAATTGGCAGACGCTGAATCTCAAGAACGATCGCGACGGACTGCTTCCGTTCTTCATTCAGTGGGGATCGGGCACGGTTCATCCTTCGATCGATTCGCCGGCAGGCTGCACCTTGCGAAGCTTTGAAGCGAGCGGTCCCAACCCCGCAGGGCTGACGAGTTTGTTTCAGCAGTTAGGGATCGAGGTACAGGTCGGGAAGGCAGCCAATCCCGGATTGCGTGCCCAGATCAAAGGCCTGCGCGGACACCTCGAAATGCACTCCTAGTCGCAGGCTGTTTCCATTGCGACAGGAGCTCGGCGTAGCGATCGCAGGTTGGTGCGCGAGTTTGCCGTTCAACGCCTGCTCAAAGAAACGATCCACAGCATCGAGAATTTCGGTTTCCGTCTTCGCCTCATAGACCGACTTGCGGAGGTGTGCGCCATGCGCCACGCCGTGGGTGAACCACGACGCGAACTGCTTCATCTTGCCGGCGGCTCCGGGCATGCGCTCCTCGACCAGCATCGCGAAGTAGGTGCGGATCATGTCGTAGCGATCGGCCTCGTTCGGCAGGTCGTAACGGCCGGTGAGCGTGTACTGCTCGATCTGGCGAAAGATCCATGGATTCGAAGCCGCCGTGCGTCCAATCATCACGGCGTCGCATCCGGTTTGCGCCACCATCGCGGCGGCATCCTCGGGCGAGCGCACATCACCGTTGCCGATCACGGGAATCGACACCGCGTCTTTCAGCGCGGCGATCCATTCCCAGCGTGCTTGTCCGCTGTAGCCTTGCTCGCGGGTGCGGGCGTGAAGTGCAACCGCTGCGAGCCCGCACTCCTGCGCTAATTTGGCAAGCTGAACGTGGACGATCTCCTTGTCATTCCAACCGGCGCGAAACTTCACCGTAAACGGAACCTTGACCGCGGAACGCACAGACTCAAAGATGGTCTTGATGAGCGGCAGGTCGCGCAACAGGCCTGAGCCTCCGTTGCACTTCACCACCTTCTTCGCCGGGCAGCCCAGGTTCAGGTCGACCAGGTCGAAGCCAAGATCTTCAACCACTCGCGCGGCGTCGGCCAGCGTCGCCGGATCGCTGCCAAAGAGCTGGGCCGAGATGGGGTGCTCATTGCCATAAAACGTGAGGTACTGCTTGGCCTTCTTATCTTTGTGGCGAACGATTCCGTCGGCCGAGGTGAACTCGGTCATCATCAGGCCGCAGCCGTCCAGATTACGAATGAAGCGGCGGAAGACGGTATCTGTCACCCCCGCCATGGGGGCGAGCACGGTCGCAGGACGAATTTCGACTCCCCCGAGCGAGACGCTGGCAGGCACACGAACGGCCCCTGGCGCAACGCGCTCGGCTGGATTGTCGAAAAACTTATGCATCATAAGATTTTAACCGGATTTCTCCGGCTGCAAAGGGGCTAAGGCCGCGGGCCAGCAAACGGACGTGGTGGCTAGGTCAGGTTTCGTTCGAAACAGCCGAAACCTCGGCTTTCGGATGATATTTGACGCTATTCGCCGCCGTGCCTACCATTTTGGGCAGGGCGTAATATCGAGAAAGGAATGATCGACACCACCATCTCGCACTACCGCATAGTGCAGTTGCTTGGCGGTGGAGGCATGGGCCTGGTTTACAAGGCGGAAGACCTTGAACTGGGACGCTTTGTCGCGCTCAAATTCCTGCCCGACGAATTGGTTCAAGAGTCGCGCTCGCTGGAGCGCTTTCGCCTGGAGGCTCGCGCTGCCTCGGCGTTGAATCACCCCAACATCTGCACCATCTACGAAATCGGCGAGGACAACGGCCGCCCCTTTATCGCGATGGAGTTCCTGGAGGGCGTGAGTCTCAATCACCTCATTCACGCTCAGCCCTTGCATGCAGACCGCATCATCGCCATCGCTCTGGATGTGGTCGAAGCTTTGGACGCGGCGCATGGTGAGGGCATCGTTCATCGCGACATCAAGCCGGGAAACATCTTCGTCACCAAGCGCGGGCTGGCCAAGATTCTCGACTTCGGGTTGGCCAAGGTCATGCCCAAGAATCCCTTGTTCAGCGGGCAGGCCACGATCGGGTCGGGGGAAGCCGTCAACCGGCTAACGGATCCCGGGCGCTTGCTGGGCACCGTGGCTTACATGTCGCCGGAGCAGGCACGCGGACACGAACTCGACGCCCGCAGCGATCTGTTCTCGTTTGGCGTCGTTCTGTATGAGATGTCGACCGGAGTGCTGCCTTTCCGCGGCTCATCGGCCGACATCTTCGATTCGCTCTTCCGTCGCATGCAGGTGCCCGCGCTGCGTTTGAATCCCGATTTGCCGGTAGCACTGGAAGACATCATCAACAAGTGCCTGGAAAAGAACCGCGACCTGCGTTACCAACATGCCGCGGATCTGCGCAGCGACCTGCGACGTCTGAAGCGCACGACCGAGTCACAGCAGTCGATGGTCCTTCCGGCTGAAGCCGAAGAAGCCGAGCGCGCCAGCGAAGAGCGGGCACTGAGATACTCCTTACCGTCTGACAGGACGATTACGCTCAACCGGCCCCGGCCCGCTCGCAAGCTGCCGTGGCAGCCGTTCGCGGCCCTGCTTACCGTTCTAGTCGTGATCGCAGCCGGAGTCTGGTATTGGGCTGGCCACCGCACCAAGCACTTCCAAGGGAAAGACACCGTGGTGCTAGCCGACTTCACCAATACCACCGGCGAAGGTGTGTTTGATTCGACGCTAAAGCAAGCTCTCGCCATCCAACTCGAGCAGTCGCCTTATCTGAATGTACTGTCGGAACAGAGAGTTCGCTCGACGCTCAAGATGATGGATCGGCCTCCGGATACGCGCCTGACCAATGAGGTGGCGCGCGAAGTCTGTATGCGCACCAACAGCAAAGCGCTGATGACCGGCTCTATCGATAGCGTTGGGAGCCATTACCTGATCGGGCTGCGCGCCATAGACTGCCAAAGCGGCGACACCCTGGCAAGTGCCAAGTCCGAAGCTGACAACCAGGACGCTGTCCTCAAGCAACTGGGGGATGCAGGCGACGATCTACGCGAGAAGTTGGGCGAATCCCTGGCGTCGGTGCAGGGTCACAGCAAGCCACTGGATCAGGCCACCACTTCCTCGCTCGAAGCCCTGCAGGCGTTTACTCAGGGGCGCCAAATGCAGTGGAGCAGGGGCGACGCGGCCTCGGCGCCTTTTCACAAGCGCGCCGTCGAGCTGGATCCAAACTTCGCCCGTGCTTACGCTGCCCTGGGGATGGCATACCACAACCTTGGACAGTTGGATCGATCGATTGAAAACTTTACCAAGGCCTATGAGCTGCGCGACCGAGTCAGCCAGCGCGAGCAGTTCTACATCGAAGCCAGTTATTACAGCTTCGCGACCGGCGAGTTGCTGAAAGCGGATGAGGTCTACAAGCAATGGATCGCCGCTTACCCCGATGACTTCCTTCCCTACGCCAACCTTCCCATCAACCAGATTTCACTGGGTGAATATGAGAAGGCGCTGGAGAGTGCCCGCCAGGCGGCGCGGCTCGGCCCCGACTCGGCGACCGGCGACCAACAGATGATGGCGGCTTACGTTGCCCTCGGCCGCCTCGATGAAGCTAAAGCTATCTACGAGCAGGCGATCGCGAAATTTCCTGAAGTTGAGTTCTTACACGAAGAGCGTTACCAGATCGCATTTCTGCAGCACGATGATGCTGTCATGCAGCAGCAGGTGGATTGGGCGAAAGGCAGACGCGCGCCGGTGATGATGCTGGCGGCGCAATATAGCACCCTGGCCTATCTGGGACAGCTCGATGCCGGGCGCAAGCTGCTTAACATGGCACAGCAGCAGGAGATTTCAGTCGACAACACCGACCAGGCTGCACTTATGAAGGCGGTTTTCTCAGTGTATGAAGCGGAATTCGGAAACCTTGAGGCGGCCCAATTCCAGGCAACGCAGGCTTTGCACATGAGCAGCGCGAGCGATCCTGCGGTTGCGACGGCACTTGCCCTGGCCCGGTCGGGCGACGGCGTCGAGGCGCAGCGTCTGGTCGACAAACTCAATCAACGGTTTCCGGTAGACACCATCATTCAGGGCTATTGGCTCCCAACCATTCGTGCGGCCATCGCACTGCAACATAACAATCCGCAACAGGCGATTTCCGAACTCGAATACGCGAAGCAGTATGAACTGGGAAACCAGGGCTTCCTCTACATGGCGCCGGTTTACGTGCGCGGTATGGCTTACCTGCAGGCCCACCAGGGTGAACCAGCAGCTGCGGAATTCAACAAGTTCCTGAAGTACCCGGGGATCGCGAAAAACACGCCTCTGGTCTCACTCGCGATTTTGCAAATGGCCCGCGCCGAAGCTATGACTGGCGATACCAAGGCCGCGCGCAAGAGCTTCCAGGATTTCCTCGCCTTGTGGAACAACGCCGATCCTGACGTCCCGATGCTGAAGGCGGCGCGAGCCGAATACTCAAAGCTGCCGTAAAGCGGACGAAAGGCCTGCTCATTCCGCACGGTAGATGGCGAATTGAGGGGTCCTGTGTATTTCCCCTAGCCAAGGCTGCGATTTGAATAGGGTTTCATGTACCAGATTGTGGTAGATGACGTAGACCTCGCCGGGGTTAGAGGCTACGCTCTCTCGCAGCTTCTCTAGAACAGTTTTCAAGATGTAGTCGGGAAAGGGATTGAACAAATAAAGCACAAACGCCTCTTGCGGAAACCGAAAGTCCCTGGCATCGCCCGAATACGCTTCAATGTTGAAGCATCTCCGCTGCTCTGAGTGATAGCCGGCGATGTTCCGCTGTGCAATCTGGTGCAATTCGTCGAGCAGCTCGACTCCGATGATCCGCCGAAAGCCATAGTCCGACGCCATCAACAGTGTGCGTCCTTTCCCGGAGCCGAGATCGATAAACGTGAAAGCCGTCGGGCGCAACCGGCAGGGTTCGCAGAATCTCGTGAAACAGCTCAGGCTCAGAGGCTTGGTATTGCGCTCCGGAGATAAGCTCCCTTAGACGGGTGCGCAGCGACACGGTTGCCCACGTGGTGTCGACATTGTGATCGAAGTCGTAATCCGTGTCGCCGTAGCGGGAGCGGCGGCGCTGCGGAGTCAGGTCTCGCAGAAACTCGAAAGCGGCTCCGCCGTAATAGCCAACCGCGCCCAGAATCCCACGATAACGAACAACATCAGCGATCCAACCGAGCGCACCCCGCCGCTGCGATAAGGAGTCTCGATGTGGCATAAGGTGCGGCGCCTATCCAAGGCACGCCGCATCCATCCAGCTTAATTCAAGTCGAACAGTAGGAACTCGGCTTGCGCTGTCGGCCATGTTGGCGATCCGCAATCGCGATTCATCACTCACCGCGCCTCCGTCCCCTTTGGCGAGCTTCGTCCCATTTACATCTAGCTCGCCAGTGATCAGTTGCAACCAAGCGTGGCGGCCGGGAGCGATCTGGTGCTCGAGCGACTCGCCACCCTCGAGCAACGACGCGTAGACGCTGGCGTCCTGGTTGATCTTGGTCGAGTCCTGCCGTCCGTCGTGCGAAGCGATTAGCCGAAGCTGATTGAGCTTCTCTTCCCGCGCGAAGGTACGGTCCTCGTAGCTAGCCGGCAATCCTTTCGCCTCAGGCATAATCCAGATTTGAAGCAGGTGCACCGGGAGCCTCAGAATTGTTGTATTCGCTGTGCACAACGCCGGTTCCGGCCGACATGCGCTGCACGTCGTTCGGCTTGATGGTGGCTTCGCGTCCAGTACTGTCGCGATGGCTCAACTCGCCCTCGACGATGTAGGTGATGATCTCCATGTCCTGGTGTGGATGCGAACCGAAACCTTGCCCGGCGGCGATCCAGTCTTCATTGATGACGCGCAGGTCGCGAAAGCCCATGTGCTTGCGATCGAAATAATTGGCAAACGAAAAACTGTAGTGGGTATCAAGCCAGCCGTAGTTGCCATGGCCGCGTTCAGCCGACGGCCGTAAGGTAATCATCTCTTCCTCCAGTCTTAGCTATAGATGCTTTAACGTTGAAGGAAGTTTCACGGGGCTCTAGGAAGCGGACGGCGAGGTCTGTAGCTCCTGCAAGAGGCCGTCGATCCGGGCCTCCAGAATGTGCCGTATGGAAAGCACGCCCAGCACGCTGCCCCGCTCATCAACCACCGGCATATGGCGGTAATGCCGTTCCAGCATCACGCGCAGAGCCTCGGCAGGCGTGGTTTCTTCGGTCGCCATTTCGACCATGGGACTCATCAACTCGCGGACCGGAGTCCGACTTGGGATCGCGTCCGCTCAGCGCAAACTTCTCCAGGACGTCGCGTTCCGTGAACATGCCGGCGACAATTCCTTCATCATCAACAACGGCGACCGCACCCACCTCGTTATCGATCATCAACTGAACTGCTTCGGCCACACTGGCTAAAATCGGCACGGTTGATACGTGCTGACCACACAAATTCAATACACTCATGTCTCTGCTTCCTCGGTAATGGATGAAGTGCGACTCTATGGTGTGGGCGTCTCTGAGTCAAGTTGGCTTGCGTGGGGCTCGGGTTCTCAGGACGGCTCAAGAATGTCTTCAGCCACGCCCGCGCGGTGCAACTTAGCTTCCAGCCTCAGTTCGAGGGCTTCGGCCGGTAATAGAAGGTTTTCTGAAACGGCACGCGTTCATAGCTGTCGTCGAGATTGAGGGTCGTCTCCGCCGCTCCCAGGAAAAGGATTCCGCCCGGTCGAAGCACCTGCCGCATGCGCGCCAGAATTTCGCGGCGCACGTCCAGCGCAAAATAGATCATCACGTTGCGCAGAAAGATGATGTCGAATGGACCCAGGTGAGGGAACGGGCAAGAGAGATTCACGTAACGGAAGCGTGCCATGTCGCGGATGATTCGCTTAAGCTGCCATTCCCGGCCCGTTTGCTGGAAATACTTGGCGAGCAGGATGGCAGGTAGACCGCGATTGACCTCCAACTGCGAGTAGAGTCCTGCTTCGGCGCGGTGCATAATCGCATCAGAAATATCGCTGCCCAGCAAGTTCAGGTTCCAGTTCAGCAGACTGGGAAAATTTTCCCGGATGAGCATGGCGACGCTGTAGATTTCCTGGCCACTGGAGCACGCCGCGCTCCAGATAGACAGTGCTCGTGCATTGTCAGCGCGGCTGATGAGCTGCGGCAGAATCGTGGTCTTCAGTGCTTCAAACGGGTACACGTCGCGGAAGAACCAGCTCTCGTTGTTGGTCATGGCGTCGAGCACTTTGCGACGCAGCGGCCCGAAACGATCATCTCGCAACCGAAAAGCCAGCTCATCGATGTCACGAACGCCCTCGGAATAGACCAGCGGCCCCAGCCGGCTTTCGACGAGGTAACCCTTGGTATCATCGAGCACGATTGCCGAGTGCTCGCGCACCATTTGGGCAAGGTAAGCGAATGTTGCGGGAGATAGGCTCATACCGTCCTTGCCATTGCGATTACGCGATGTTGAGTTTCCTGCACTTCGCGGACAATTTCTTGTCCGATGCGGCCCACCGGGAGCACTCGTTGAGCAAGCCCGTGTTGCACAATGAATCCCGGCATACCCCACACCACTGAGGTTGCCGCATCCTGGGCCCAGACGCGCCCGCCCCGGTCACACACGGCCTCAGCGCCACGCAGTCCGTCCTGGCCCATTCCAGTCATCACCACCGCCAGCACTCCGTTACCGAAGACCTGCGCTGCCGAACGAAACAGAACATCGACGGAGGGCCGGCAGGAATTCTCGGGCGGGGTTTGAATCAGCTGCAGGCCGCAGGCCGAACGCAAACCGGTGACGGTCAGGTGATAATCCCCAGGCGCGATCCAGACTTCTCCTGCCGCCAGTCTCGCTCCCGAAACCGCCTCGCGTACCGGCAGCGGGCAGAGTAAGGCCAGCCGCTCCGCCAGGAAGCGCGTGAACGTGGCGGGCATATGTTGCACGATCGCCACCGGGACGGAAAGATCCTTGGGGAAAGCGGCGAGAACTTCCGCCAGCGCGTTAGGGCCACCCGTTGAAGTGCCGATGACCAACAACTCGACCGGTCGAGACTCGCTCTGCTGTCGGCTAGGAATTACCGGCGGCGCCGGGGCCACATCAAGTCTCCGACAGAACGACTTGATGCGTGGGATTAACTGTTGCTTAATTGATTCGATTGCCCGGGCGGGATCGCCGACGGTGGTGGGCTTGGTCACATAATCCGTCGCTCCCAGCGAGAGGGCATCGAGCGTGGCCACCGCGCCGCGCTCGGTCAAGGTGCTGAACATGATGACGGGCAGCCGGGGATACCGCTTCCTGATCTGCGCCAGGGCGGTGAGCCCATCCATCTCCGGCATCTCGATATCAAGCGTTACCACGTCGGGCGGGCTCTGTTCCATCAGAGCCAACGCGATTTTTCCATTGGCAGCGACGCCGGCAATCTGCAATTCGGGATCCTCGGACAATGCCAGGCGTAGCAGCCGGCGCACCGCGGCCGAATCGTCAACAATCAGAATGTGAATGGGCTTCATACGGCAACCGGGAAACCAAGCAAGGCAAGCTTGTCGAGGATGATCTCCGGCGTGAAAGGCTTCATCACGTATTCGTTGGCCCCGGTCTCGAGCGCTTGCGCGACCTCTTGCAAGTCGTTCTCGGAAGTGACCATCATCACGCACGGACTTCCGACACCGGGCTCGCTGCGGATGTGCTGCAAGAGCTCCAGGCCGTTCATCACGGGCATGTTCCAGTCGAGAAGAACAAGATCCACCGGCTGCTCGCGAACCCGTTCCAGACCTTCACGGCCATTCCTGGCTTCGACCACCTCAAAACCGCAGGGGAGAAGAACCTTACGCAAGTACAAGCGAACCGCTGTCGAGTCGTCTACTACCAGTGCGCGCATGTGCCGCCCTCAGTTGGGAGCTGCAAACTCCTGTTGGGTTCATCGGCGTTATAGCGTCGGGCTTGAATGGCGCAGAGGATCGTAGGTGTGCGACGCAGGAGAAACTGAGGGTCGCGATCGACGTCCCACCCGGTGGGATGTTTCTCAGGAGTGTTGAATCGGAATTTCTGTTGCGGGCGGCTTGGGGGTTCGCGACCGTTTCAGGCAGCGTTGCCGTTCCGGTAAGGGTCACCGACAAAAACAAAGGAATACTTTTTTAGAGCGTCGAAATTTTTGGCTTCGGCTTCTTCCTCCACCTTGGACATCAATCGCGACACTTCGTCTTTAGGCATGCCTTTGGTCGCCTGCCAAAACTTGTGCGGAAAAAACCATATGCGTTCACGATGATCGACTGCACTTGCACTTGTATTATTACCGCTACTTTCGAGCTGCATTTATCTCCTCCCACATTGTGACACTGGGATTATTTTGCTTGCCCAAGTTCAGAATAGTGGAATCAACACTGACATCTGCTTTGTCTATTATGAGCTTCCCAGCCAGCGAAAGTAAACCAGCAAACTGCATTAAGTGGATGTCTCAAGAGCGGGAACGGATGCACTGTGTATGTCGCACAAAACAACCAACAAAAGTTGCATACGCATTTTTTGACAAGCCCCAGCCCGTTGTGGGACAAAACCGGCGGGGTGGTTCGCTGTAGATTTTCCACAGGCCGCAAGTGACGCTGCCCCCTCAAACCGCGATGCAATGTGTCCCACTCTGTGGGATATTACCGAGCGGACGAGAACCAGCTGCTACCCGGCCGACTCATGTTCTGGTCGATTTAGAAAGTGATTGACAACGTGAAAACCAAGCTCGCTAGGCTCCCGCCTCGATCGAGGCAGGCAGATGTTTCGACTGCTGCCGGCGAAGCAGCCAATCCATCCAGCGCTCGAGGCCTTCGCCAGTAGTGCTGGAGACGTCGATGATTTCGATCTGCGGATTGACCCGGCGAGCGTTTTCGCGGGCGAGTTGCGCATTGAAAGGAACATACGGCAGCAGGTCAATTTTTGTCAGCACCATAAGGGCCGACTTGGCGAAGATGGAGGGGTACTTCAGCGGCTTGTCCTCGCCTTCGGTGGTGCTCAACAAAACAATTTTGCATTCCTCGCCCAAATCGTAGCTGGAGGGACACACCAGGTTGCCCACATTCTCGACGATGACGAAGTCCAGATCCTCGAGCTTCCAGCCCTCAAGATGTTTGCCAATCATCTTAGCGTCGAGATGGCAGGTTCCCCCGGTGATGATCTGTTTCACTGGGAAACCGAATCGCGCCAGTCGCTTGGCATCGTTTTCCGTCTGCAAGTCGCCGGTAAGCACGGCAACCCGGGTGCTGGGGCTGAGACGCTCCAACGTGCGCTCCAGCAATAACGTTTTGCCGGAACCGGGTGCGCTGATGAGGTTGACGCAGCAGACGCCGTTCTCGCGATAACGTTCCCGCAGCTGTTCTGCCAGCAGCTGATTTTCGTTGAGTACTTTTTTCTCGATTTCGACGCGGTTCATTCTTCTACTTCCATGTAAGCGATTTCCAACTGATCGCCGCTGACACATTGTGTCATGAACTCCCCACAGCGTGGACACTGGGGGTCATAGTCGGTCATGCGGAACTCGTGTCCGCAAGGGCAGTGCTGCATGCGCGGAACCGATTCAATTTCCAGTATCAGAGGTTCGAAACTCTGTGTCCTTCACCAGACACTCGAAGCCGAACTGGAGCGCGTCGGCGTCAACCCCCGACAGCTCTCCTACCCTGATTCCCACCTTGCTGATGTGCGATCCCGGATGACGCCCGGCCTCGGCTTGGACGCTGTCCAGAATCGAGGCGGCAATTCCCAACTCATGCATACACTGCAAGCATAGCGCGGCACGGCGTAGGGCAACGAGTCTGCTTGGCTAAACCTCTGAGATGATAGCGTTTAATCATTTGCGGAACATTTCTGTCCGAATTTCGTCTATTGCAAAAGGGGTAGAGGAACTCTGTCCGCGGGAACCTTGTAGCGGCCCGGGAAGCTGACATGGCAAAACGGTGGGGTCGTGTTTGGGCGGTAGGGTTTGTGCTTTGGACCCTGCTTGCTTTCTTGAGTGCTGCCGGGGCGCGCGTGTACACGGCGTCGACGGACAAGCCTATCTCCTGGGGACAGCTGCTCGCCTGGAGTCTGCTGGTTTCCACGGTGTGGTCGTTGCTTACCCCGCCGGTTTACGAATTGGGGCGCCGCTTCACCTTCGATCGCAATAGCTGGAAAAAGTCGCTGCCCATTCACTTAGTCGCCGGCATTGCCATCACTTTTCTCGCCGCCGCTATCGTTGTCGAGCTGGACCCGATGGTGACCTGGACCCACGAGCGAGCCGCACGTGCCGATCGGGCACACATGCTGTCTCGTGTGCTGATGGACCTTCAGCGCTACTGGTACATCGTACTCATCACCCAGGCCATCGCCTATTACGGCAAGTATCGCGAGCGCGAACTGCTGTCGTCGCAACTGGAAGCGCAACTGGCCAATGCGCAGCTCGACGTTCTGAAAAGTCAGCTCGAGCCGCACTTCCTTTTCAACACCCTGAATTCGATTGCCGCACTGGCGCGCAATGACGGCGCGGCCGCGGAGCACATGACGTTGCAGCTGGCCGATCTGTTGCGCGCATCGCTCGATGCCGCCGGCGTACACGAGGTCACGTTGCAGGAGGAGCTGCGTTCCTGCAAAAATACATCGACATTCAGCAGATGCGTTTTCAGGATCGCCTGACGGTGGAGACCGATGTCGACCCGGTGGTGCTCTCCGCCCTGGTGCCGAACCTGCTCCTGCAGCCGCTCGTGGAGAACGCAATTCGCCACGGAATTGCCCCCCGCCGCGATCCCGGATTGATTCGCCTTTCGGTCTGGCGCGATCCCGATGATCTTTGGATCGAGGTGCGCGACAATGGTGTAGGACTCAATCGCACCCGCGGAAACACGGCCGTTGAAGGCGTCGGTCTGCGCAACACGCGCGCCCGCCTCACCCAACTTTATAACCACGATCACATGCTGGTGCTGGACGATGCGCCGGGAGGCGGATGCTGTACCCGCATCCGGCTACCCTATCGCGAGCATCCCCGACTGGAGGTAATCGCAAATGCCGATTCGAGTTTTGCTGAGCGATGACGAGACGCTGGCGCGGGAGCGCTTGCGCAGCCTCTTAGAGGAAGAAGAGGACCTGGAGATTGTGGCGGAATGTGGCGATGGCAAGAGCGCGATCGCTACCATCGAACGGGAGCGGCCCGACCTGGTCTTCCTCGACATTCAGATGCCCGAGGTCGATGGCTTCGGCGTGGTGCAGGAGCTGCGCGATGCCATGCCGCTCACCATCTTCGTTACCGCCTATGATCGGTACGCCATGAAAGCGTTCGAGGTACACGCGCTCGATTACCTGCTTAAAGCCCGTGGGCAAGGAGCGCCTGACAAGCTGCGGTGGACCGCGCGCGTTGTCAGTTACAACATCCTCCCGACGGCACCTTTCAGCGCCGCGTCCTGGAAATGCTGGGAGACCTGGAAGCCCGTCAGCAAGCTCCCGAGCGCATCATCATCAAATCGGATGGCGAGATCGTCTGCCTGAAGCCAAATGAAATCGACTGGGCGGAATCGGCAGGAAATTACGTATGCCTGCACGTGGCCGGCACCACCCATATCCTGCGTGAAACTATCACCGCGCTGGAGTCGCGGCTGGGTCCGCGGCAATTTATGCGCGTGCATCGCTCAACCCTGGTGAACGTGGACCGTATCAAGACCCTGAAACCCTCGCTCTACGGGGATTACTCCATCTTGCTGCGCGACGGCACCAAGCTTACCCTCAGCCGGGGCTTCCGGGAGAACGTACTGAAGCGGCTGGGAACCGCATAATCGGCCGTAACCACCCTCCCGGCGGTTGTGGGCGGTCAGGGCGCCGCGCCAGCTGTTCCGGTGTCCTATTCGGACCGGCGAATCGGCCTAACCCGCTTCGCCCGCCAGCTCTGCTTTGATGCAGCGGCTCGGGGTGGTATGCTTAGTTCCCTCAGTCGGTTTAACTAATAATGAGAGGGTAGATACCTATGCTACGCACCAAAACTGCCGTATGTTGTTTGCTTATGTCACTTGTTCTGATTGCCGTGACCATCCCCGCGTGGGCGGCCAGCAAGTCGAACGACGAAGAAACCTTACGCAATGCTGCCACGGTCTTGCAGGCCATGCTTTCCAGCAAGAGCGTTCCTGACAGTGTGCTGCAAAAGGCTGATTGCATCATCATTCTTCCCAACGTCAAGAAATTCGCCGTAGGCATCGGCGGGACCGGTGGACGCGGCCCCATGTCGTGTCGTGAAGGCGCCAACAAGCGGAAAGTGGTCGCCGCCAGCCATGTACTCCATCGGCGGTGCTAGCGCCGGCTTCCAGGTCGGTGGCAAGTCCAGCGACGTCGTCATCGCCGTCATGGCGAAATCCGCAATGGACAAGGTCCTGAACAGCAAAGTGAAGGTGGGCAGCGACGTGAGTGCGGCGGCTGGCCCGGGCGCGCAAGCCGGCACCATGAACAGTTCGGCCGATATGCTGACCTATACCCGCTCCTCCGGACTGTTTGCCGGCGCTTCGATTGACGGCGCTTCGCTGGAGCCGGACGCCGACGCTAACAAGCGGCTTTATGGAAAGGAAGTCAGCGCTAAGGACGTCGTATCGGGCGGTGTCAAGGCTACTTCCGCTGGAGAGTCCCTGGTCTCGCTTGCTCGACAGCAAAGCCGGGAAGCACATGGAGTAAGACACTGCGCAGCCGCTACGCCCAGGGCTGAAGCGTATCTGTAGAAATTTGCGTCGGAGGGTTAGGCCCGCGACAGGTAGGCCCCCTCCGACGTATCCACGCGGATCGTCTCCCCTTCATTGATAAACGGCGGAACCTGCACCACCAGCCCGGTTTCCGTCGTAGCGGGCTTGGTGACGCTGCTGGCCGTGGCCGACTTCAAGCCCGGCTCGGTCTGAACAATCTTCATCTCGACCGTCTGCGGCAGCTCCACTCCTACCGGCTTGCCGTCGAAGAACTCCACGCTGATCTGCAAATTGGAGGTCAGGTATTCAACCGCATCGCCCAGCGTGTCCCTGCCCAGGTAGAGCTGCTCGTAGTTCTCCATATTCATGAAAACGTAGCTGTCGCCATCCTGGTAGAGATATTCCATCTTCACTTGGTCGACAATAATCTTTTCGATAGGATCGCCGGAGCGAAAGCGATGCTCAAACATGGCGCCGGTCCGCAGGTTGCGCAGCTTGGCCTGGATGAAGGCGCGCAGATTGCCCGGGGTACGGTGCTCCACGCTGAAAACCGAGTGCAGATCGTTGTTGTGCTTAATCACCATGCCGGGACGCAATTGTGTCGCGGGAATAGACATCTATATCGCTCCTTGTATGTGAAGGGAGAGCCGCACGGAACTGCGAGGCAGCTCGAGGGGCAAAGCTCGATTTTACATGGCGAATAAGCACTTTGAAAATGCGGGGCGGCACGCTGGTCGGCATCCACCGCGGGATGCGGCGGCCATCCAACCTGGAATAGAGATATGATTTGTACGCCCTACTCGAAAAGAGTTCATGTGGAAGGAGTTCAAAGTGAGCGATCAACTGAGCGATTTTGCAACCTATGATGATT
Organism: uncultured Acidobacteriaceae bacterium; assembly: GCA_963809865.1. GTDB lineage: Bacteria > Acidobacteriota > Terriglobia > Terriglobales > Acidobacteriaceae > CAVVDY01. The sequence continues at coordinate 152,088 of CAWELL010000003.1, forward strand.
CCCGTTCCTCAGAGCGCAGCGGAGTGACGCTCGGGCTCGCGTTGTTGTGTCTGGGCCTGGCGGCAGGAGCCATAACGGCGCTGCTGATGGCTCCGCAGAGCGGCAAACAGCTGCGGCGTCAACTGCGGCGCAAGTACGAGGACGCGCGAGACGTGGTGGACGACTGGAGCGACCAGGCCGGCGACTGGGTGGAGCGTGGTTCGGACTGGGCAGAAAAGGCGTCGGACTGGGCGGACAAAGCGAAAAGACGAGTGCAGCCCGTGTCGAAGGCTTTCCGCCGCTAGCTGGCCGCGCAAAATAAACGCGACAGGTGACGATAACCTGTCGCGTATTCTTCATGCCCTCGCGGTCGCCGGAGGGCCAGCAGGAGGAGACGAGCCACCGTGTCGCTGCTCACTTCGGAAAAAACAAGAGACGAGATGATGTTAATGGCGGTTCAACGTATCGTCAATTACACATAAGTGCCCGATATCGACAAAATAGGCAGCTATCTTCGAGATTGCGTGAAAGGGTGCCCGAGTGCCGGCGCAGCCTGCCCGGACCGTCAGCTAGCGGCACCGTAAGCCTGAAAGATTTCAGCTTCCGATTTCCTTTTTAACTTGCAAGCAAAGAAAAAAGGCGATATGCCTGAGCACATCGCCTCTTCCTAACGCTTGTTACCGAAACAACTACCGGGACAGACGACGGCGGACAACGCCGGCGACCGCGACCAGACCGGAGCCGAGCATGATCAAGCTGGACGGCTCAGGAGTGTACGCAGCCTGAGAGAAATACTCGAACGTGCCTTCGTTGTTCGCGTTGGTGAAGTTCGCACCGAAGAACGCGCTGTTGAAGTACTGCAGGTTAGCGGTGGAAGTCGCGCCAGAGGCGTTCAGACCATCGGTGTCGCTGTTGAAGGAGCGGTTCGCATTGGACGGATCCTGCGGAACAACCGCCATCCAGTACTGGCCGGCGCCCAGGCTAACGCTCAGACCGCCGACGAAGTTGGTGTACTCGGTGAAGCCGAAGTCGCTGCGGCCGGTCGCCTGGTTAGAGGTCGCGCCGGTGCCGGAAGCGATCAGCGTGCCGCCGTTGCCCTCGGAAACGCCAGAACGGATTTCCCAATAGGCGGTCGCGGGGTTCAGGCCGCTCAGGTTGTTGGTGGCCAAACCGGTGATGGTAGTACCGCTGCCCAAATTAAAGTTCGAATAGGTAGCAGCGCCGTAGGGGCTGCCGCCGACGATGGCGTCATTCTCGTTGGCCAGACCGTTCTGGTTCGGATCATTCAGATCGAGGTCGCCAGCGTAGTAGGCGCAGTTGTAGCCGGCTTCAACGGGGCAATTGGCGTACGCGAATGTCGCCGTCATGGCGAACAACATCGCGAACAGGGACAGCAGAGCAAGTTTCTTCATCAGTTTCCTCCTAGATTTTCGGTACCGATAACCCCGCAAGAGCGAGGGACTTCTTGATTGACGTCACTACTTTCCCCAACGCACTCGGGGACGCCAGAGTAGCAACGGCCTCGTTCTCAGTCAATAGCACAATAGTGCTGCCACGTTTGTATTGGTGCTTACGCTCAAAACCTAAGCCATTAACAATAAACCACTTAGCACGCGCTTGGTACTTCTTGACAGCATTTAGTCAAAAAAATAATAAGAGATCGCAGACAGGTTCGCACTCCGGAGTCGCCAACAGGCTTAATTCTGCGCGGGATCTGGACAATCGCCAGGAATGCCGAAGTTAGAGCCTAGGTCTGTTGCCGTCCCTCTTCCAGGAGCATGACCTTCAAGTCCATCTTGCGCTTGCCCCGGAAGATCGAGACGGTGACCGTGTCGCCAGCGTGGTGTTTATCCATCACGCTCGCGAGATCCTGCTGATCGCTGATGGGCTCGCCATCGATGGCAACAATGAGGTCACCGCCGATCACGATCGCCCTGTTTCCCACGTAGGCACGCTCATTCCCGGCGCGTAATCCCGCACGATCCGCAGCGCCACCGGGCTGTACCTTCATGATCAAAACGCCGCTGTCTGCCGGCAAACCCATTTCTTCCGCCAATTCTGGGCCAACGGGCAACGGAACGATGCCCAGTGTCGGCCGGCGAACGCGCCCGTACGTCACCAGATCGCTGATGGCAGCTTTGGCTGTATTGATGGGAATCGCGAAGCCAATACCCGCGCTTTGGTTCGAGCCGCCGGTCGCGATCATGCTATTGATGCCAATCACTTCGCCACGAGAATTCAACAGCGGGCCGCCGGAATTACCGGGATTGATGGCAGCGTCGGTCTGAATGGCTTCGTCAATGAAGGCGCCTTCGGGATTGCGAATCGGCCGCACCGAGCTGATGATGCCGCGCGTCATGGTACCGCTGAGACCGAAAGGATTGCCGATGGCGTACACCTTTTGTCCGACAACCAGGTTCTTGGAGTCGCCCAGCGTCGCCGGCATCAGCCCTGGCGCCTTGATCTGGATTACCGCGAGATCGTGCAATCGGTCACGCCCGATGACCTCCGCCGGGTACTTCTTTTTATTGTGGAGTGTGACTTCAACCTGGCGGGCTCCCTCAATCACGTGAAAATTGGTCAGGATGTGACCTTCTTTATCGATGATGAAGCCCGAGCCCTGACCTTGCTGCGGAATTGGTCCCCAGAAGAAATCCATGCTCACGGCGGTCGACGTGATATTCACCACCGAAGAAATGCCCTTCTTGTAGACGTCGATGTTGATTTGCTCTTCGGCGTCGAAGGTCTGCGGACCGGCTGCCTCGGTGATCTCAACCTTGCCGGGCTTTGCCACCCAATCAGGTACCGACGGAGAGCTATGGTGGTGCGTGGTGTAGAAGTAGAATCCTGCTGCCAGGAGAAGACCAAGAAATATAGGGCGAACGATTCTCATAGATCGATTTCGAGTGAGCTCTTGAATACGTAAATTGGACGAAGATCCTACCTAAAGTGTAGCGGATTACTTCGACCGGGACCGGCTGAAAGCTATAAATCCCAGCCGGCAGCTTCACCGGCTGGGTTTTTCAGTTGATCCAATCGACCGACTCGACCTCGGAAGGGTTACGAGTTCATTCGCGTACAATCCGGATCGCTACCGCAGGGAAAGCTTCCTCGCGATCCGCCCCTTCAACCGGAGCGAATCCCACGACCCGCGTCAAGGGCACGACGTTCCGGTCGCGATAGCCGGTGCATTCGCTCACCGCGAACTTGATAGCGCGCAGCTCGCTGGTGTAGTTACAGAAGACCAGCTCCTTGCCACCATAGCCCTTCACATTGTGCACATTGACGCAGGTGCTGCAAAGGGCATTCCCCCGGGCAACACTCGTTGCCTTGAAGCTGTTGATCAACTTCATGACGCCCGCGACGATGGCGCGCAAGATGGCAATGGTGATGTACATAAATTAAACTCTTCCAGCGACCTGCAAACTACTAGCTGCACAGAGCCAATGAGGGATTCCGCCTCGCCATTTACGGATGGCGACTAGTTAACCGGGAACCTTCGGACACAGTTCACGACAGCCATCTGTAGATACCTATCCTGTAGGAACTCTCCGCCGCGCATATCTTGTCATCGGGCAGCAGGAACTGACCGAAATAGAGCTGAGGGAGCTATCGACGCGGCGCCCCAATGGGGTCGAGTCGAGAAGCCGAGGTTTATACCATCCAGCGTTCTTAAGCTTGTTTATGAGTGCGTCGAATGATTGCCAGTAGGTTAGTTACTTGGCTTGTGGTACCCGAGCCCTTTCGCTCGGACACAAAACGCCCACTGGCAGCCGGATAGATCTATCGGCAGCCATTCACGCATCGAGTTTTGCGTAGTATTTGACATGGGCGTTTCTCCAACGCGTCTTCTAAAATCTCATACGTAGCTTGAAAATTGCAAGAGCGAATTGGAAAAATAGTCGAATTTTTTTGAGGATAGATAGTCGAGTACCGCGCCACCATCCCCCCTGCCATCATGCACTAGGACTAACTACGGTCTTGTCAATCTTTTGGTAGGTGTCGGTCGCGTCTCCACGTTGGAATCAGAAATCGGGAATCAGAAATCGAGATGCCGATGCTTACGTCAGCTACCAACCGTCACTGCAGTTCGCGCTTTCCCATGCCAACCGCGACTGCGTTTGGCCGCCGTCCGGGATTAAGGGTGGCGTACTGTCGTATACTTTTCCACTTGGCCCGAGCACTATCCAAGTAGTTTTCATTTTCGACAAAGGATGTTTCGCCCTTAATGAAGCGCCCACAAATCTGCGTCCTCTCGCTGCTGCTCCTGACTCTTACTCTTCCCTCGATCGCACAGATCCCCGTCAGCACCATAGCCTTGGGAGAGATGCACTGGCGCAGCATCGGCCCGCTTCGTGGCGGACGTACACGCGCTGCAGTAGGCGTTCCCTCGCAGCCTAACGTCTTCTATATCGGCGCGGTGAACGGCGGCGTTTGGAAGACCACCGACTTCGGACGTACCTGGAATCCCATCTTTGACGATCAGCCTACCGGCTCCATCGGCTACATCGTGGTCGCGCCTTCGGACCCGAACATTGTTTACGTCGGAAGCGGCGAGGGATTGCATCGACCTGATCTGTCCGTCGGCGACGGCATCTATAAATCCACCGACGCCGGTAAGACATGGACGCATCTCGGCCTGCGGGACGGCCAGCAGATTTCGCAGATGGCCGTCGATCCACGCGATCCTAACAAGTTGTTTGTCGCTGTCGCCGGTCATCCTTATGGTCCGAACAAAGAGCGCGGCATCTATCGCTCAACCGATGGCGGACAGAGCTTCCAGGCAGTGCTTCAGAAAGACGAGAACGTCGGCGCCGCCGGAGTCGTGATCGATCCAACCGACTCCAGTGTCGTCTATGCCACATTGTGGGAGGCCCGCGAAGGCCCCTGGGAAAACGGCGAATGGAACGGCACCAACGGCGGCATCTACAAATCGACCGACGGCGGACAAGACTGGCAGCAACTTAGCGGCGGCCTGCCGGCGGGAATCATCGAAGCTTACGTCAGTGTCTCGGCTAGCAATCCGCGCCGGTTGTTCGCATCGGTGGCAACCGGCGACAAGGTCGACCTGTACCGCTCTGACGATGCCGGCGCGACCTGGACCATCGCGACCAATGATCCTCGTCCGCGCGGACGCATCGGCGGAGGCGATCTGTGTGTGCCAATCATTGACCCCAAGAATCCTGATGTGATGTACGTAACCTCTACCGTGACCTGGAAGTCGGTGGATGGCGGCAAGACGTGGACGGCATTTCGCGGTGCTCCTGGCGGTGACGATTACCAGAACATCTGGATCAATCCTAACGATCCCAAGACCATCCTCATCGCCAGCGATCAGGGCGCGATCATCACGGTGAACGGCGGCGAGTCGTGGAGCTCCTGGTACAACCAGTCCACGGCGCAGATGTATCACGTTGCCGCCGACAATGCGTTTCCCTATCGCGTTTGCAGCGGTCAGCAGGAGAGCGGCTCGGCTTGCGTCTGGAGCCGCGGCAATGACGGCGAGATCACCATGCGCGAATGGCACCCAGTGGCTGTCGAAGAATATGGATACGTCGCGCCCGATCCGCTCGATCCCGACATTGTTTATGGCGGCAAGGTGACGCGTTACGACCGTCGCACGACGACCGCGCAGAATGTCGCGCCGGTCGCTGGCCGCCCGCCGGATTACCGCGTGGTGCGCACCCAGCCGGTGTTGTTCTCGCCGGTCGATCCGCACCTCCTGTTCTTCGCTGCGAACACGCTTTGGACCACCCGCGATGGCGGGCAGAGCTGGAAGCAGATCAGCCCCGACCTGACGCGCAAGACGTGGGACGTCCCGGCTTCGGTGGGTATCTTCAAATCGGAAAAATCGGCGCAGCCTTCGCAGCGTGGCGTCATCTACGCCGTTGCGCCGTCGCCGAAAGATGTGAACCTCATCTGGGCAGGCACCGACGACGGCCTGATCTGGCTCACCACCGACGGCGGAGCGCATTGGAACAACATCACGCCGCCGGAGCTGATTCCCTGGCAGAAGGTCTCAGTCATCGAGGCCAGCCATCATGATCCGCAGACCGCATACGCCGCGATCAACACTCTGCGGCTCGACGACCTGCATCCTTATATCTATCGCACGCGCGACTCCGGCAAGACGTGGACGAAGATCACCAACGGCATCCCCGACAACGAAAACGTCAACGCGGTTCGCGAAGACACGCAGCGCAAGGGCCTGCTGTTCGCCGGAACCGAACGCGCGGTGTACGTCTCGTTCGACGATGGCGACCACTGGCAGTCGTTGCGCCTGAATATGCCGGCGACTTCAGTGCGCGACCTTGCGATCAAAGACGACGATCTGCTGGCGGGCACGCATGGCCGCGGATTCTGGATTCTCGACGACATCACGCCGCTGCGGCAGATGGATGCCGAGGTCACGTCCGCCAGCGCTCAGCTGTTCGCGCCCGAGACCGCGATGCGCGTTCGCTGGAACACCAACAGTGACACTCCGCTGCCGCCGGATGTTGCTTCCGCCAAGAATCCGCCCGACGGCGCTGTCATTGATTACTACTTGAAAGCCGATGCTTCTGCGCCGGTGACGCTGGAGGTTCTCGACAGCACCGGCAAGTTGGTTCGCAAGTACGCCAGCAATGATCCCGTTCCGCCGCCCGATCCTGAGCTGTCCATACCGGCGTACTGGGTCAGACCGCCGCAAGTGCTTTCGGACAAAGCCGGCTTCCATCGCTTCCTGTGGGACATGCATCTGCAGCCGGTTCCAGGCATAAAGCCCGAGTATCCGATTGCCGCGGTTTACGAAAACACACCTCCCGTGGCGACGTCGCCATGGGCTATGCCGGGCAAATACACCGTCGTGCTTACCGTCGATGGCAAGCATTACTCGCGCGATCTGACGCTGGTGATGGATCCGCGGGTGAAGACGTCGGTTGCCGACTTGCAGAAGCAGTTCGAGCTCTCGAACCGGCTTTACCAGCAGATGTTGCAAGTGCAGCCGGCTGTCGACGAGGCAACCAAGTTGCGCGATCAATTGAAAGCGCAGAGCGAGAAAACAAAAGGTACGCCCGAAGCCGCCAAGGTTGATGCCCTCAGCCAGAAGGTAAACGCGTTGCTGGGAGCGGGCGGACGCTTCCGTCGCGGTCCGCAAACCGAGTCGCTCAACAGTGTTCAAGGCTCGCTGTTCATGTTGCTCTACACCTTGCAGGAGGTCGACGCTGCGCCCACGCCGGTGCAGACGAACGCTGCTCCCGCGCTGGAAAAATCGGCGGCTGACGTTGTCCAGCGGTGGAAGGAGATCCAGGCCAACGACGTTCCTCAGTTGAAGTCGCAACTTCGGATTCGTGAATTCCCGGCTGTCGCTCACGACTCGGAGCCAAGCGAAGGAGTTACTGTCAATCGCGACGAAGAATAACAGCGAATACTACTGTGCACGGCCGTGTATCAGGGCGCGGCCTAGCCTGGCCAAGATACGCCTGGGAGTCAGGCCCTGACACGAGGCGTTATCAAATTCTTCGTAAGAACAGAGCGGGATCATTCACTCTCCGCCACGAATCTGTAGCAGCGCCTGGAGAATCTCCTTCCACTCTTGTTCCAGGGATCCGTTGAAAGCCGCCTTCCCCGCTCTTCCATACCAGTAGCGCGCGTTATCCAGATCGCCTTCTTTGCGATGCAGATAGGCGTGTACCCACGCGTGGTCAGCCGACTCGCCTTGTTGCGCGCACTCGTGTGCCATCGTCCAGTTTCCGTTGCGATCCCACCACAGCGCCGCCAGCACGAGCGGCAACTCGCGGGGGGGGCGCGCTCGCGGCAATTGATTCTCGAAATTGCTCGAAAGTCATTGCAGCAGCTTAGCCTCAACTCGGGCCGCGAGAAAGGCTTCGTTCGACTCGGACAACACCGGGGCAGGTTTTCTCATTCCAAGTGAGGGCGCACGCACGCGGAAGAGCTGTCTCTGGAGCATGGGCAACCCAAAATGGCCGGTGGTCTGCTGAAACATTCATTTTCGATCAGGCTGTCAGCCTTGTTCCTGCTGCTTTGCTTTTCTGTGCCGCGACTCGCATCGCAAGTGCTCAGCGACCAGCAGTTGCTCGCCTCATATCTTGGCCAGAACGTCGTCAGCATCGAGGTTGCCGGCCAGCCTGACGAAACTTACGACAAGCTGCAGAACCTGATCTCCGTCAAAGCTGGGCAGCCTCTCCGCCAAGCCGACATCGACGCCAGCGTTGCCAAGTTGCAACAACAGGCAAACATCTCAAGCGTGAACCTGAGCGTTGCTCCTGAAGCCGAGGGCGTTCAGGTGGTTTTCGTGCTCGGCGCCGGCGATCTATGTCGGCATGTATCAGTTTCCGGGAGCGCTCAAGGAGTACAACTATTCCCGCCTGCTGCAGGTGGCGGCTTACCCGACTCAGGCGCCATACTCCAATGCCGATGTCCAGCGTGCGGAAGACGCGCTAACTCACTTCTTCCAGCAGGACGGCTACTTCGAATCGGAGGTGCACGCCGAGGACGTCATCGACCACGCACACAATCTGGTGAACGTGGTATTCAACACGTCGCTGGGTCGCCGCGCCAAGATCGGACGAGATCCAGATTGAGGCGCCACTCCGCAAGAGACCACATACTTGCGCGCAAACTGCATTCGTTCATGGCGCGGCTGCGGGCGAGCGCGCTCAAACCGGGCATGACCTTCTCGCGCTACCGGCTGCACCAACGCGACGCACTATATGGAAACAGCGCTCACCAAACAGAACTATGCGACGGGAACGGTGAAGCTGGTCGTCGCGGAATACGATCCCGCCACCAACCGCGCCGACGTTACTTTCACGTCGACACCGGCCCGGTGGTCAAGGTCGAAACCACCGGCGCTACAGGTGAGTCAGCGCAAACTCAGAGACCTGGTGCCGATCTATGCCGCCAACTCCGCCGATACCGATCTGGTGAACGAGGGTGGCCGTAGCATTCAACTGTATTTCCAGAACAAAGGTTTCTTCGACGCGCAAGTGGTTACCAACATTCAGGACTCGCCCAGCGGCAAGTTGATCACGTACGGCATCACCAAGGGCGAAAAGCACAAAGTTCAGGAGGTAGCGTTCAAGGGAAACAAGCAATACAGCGACAAAGAGCTGCAGGCGCAAGTGCCGGTTGAGAAGGCGCGTTTCTTCTCCCATGGCAAGTACACCGACAAAATGGTGCGCACCGGCATGAAGAATGTGGAGAACGCTTTACCAGGCGGCCGGCTACTCCGACGTGAAGGTTGTGCCTAATGTGAAGCGCGATGCCGGCAATATCGAAATCACCTACGACATCACCGAAGGTCAGCGTGATCTTGTCCACGATTTGCGGATTGAAGGTAACCGTACGCTCACCGGCAAGCTCAGTTCGCACCCGACGGCCTGCGGCTCGGGCCGGGCAAGCCTTACTCGCAAGACCTGGTGGAAGAAGATCGCAATCACGTCATCGCCCGCTACCTCGCGCTGGGATATCTGGACCCTGCTTTCGCGCGACCGCGACTGTGTTGAAAGGCGAGCCCCACGAGCTGTCGGTGGTGTACCACATCACCGAAGGTCCCGAGGTGAAGGTGGCGCAGGTGATCACGGTAGGGCGACAGCACTCGCGGCCGCAATTGATTGACCGGCAGATTCCCTTCACGGCCGGCGATCCGCTGAGCCAGAACGCGATGATGAAGAGCGAAGACCCAGCTCTACAACCTCGACATCTTTGACTGGGCGGAGGTCGATCCGAAGACGCCGGTCACCGACGCATACCAAAGACGATGACGTCGTGGTGAAGGTACACGAGCGCAAGCGCAATTCCATCCAGTATGGTTTCGGTTTTGAAGTAATCAGTCGCGGCGGTGCCGTGCCCGGTGGGACCGTGCTGGTGCCCGGCATCCCGCCAGTCGGCCTGCCGAACAACTTTAAGACCAGCCAGCAAACCTTCTGGGGACCGCGCGGTCTGTTCGAGTACACCCGGCGCAATGTTCGCGGACGCGGTGAGACCTATACCATCACCGCCTATGCCGCCAGGCTCGACCAGCGGGCCGGCTTCACCTACACCGACCCTTATTTCCGTGGCACCGACTGGAAGGGAAGCGCGCTGGTGACCTTCGAGCACAACGCAGAGAACCCGATCTTCACCGCTCGGCTGGTAAACGTTGGTTATCAACTTTCGCGTGCGCTCAACACCAAGAAAACGACGAATCTATTCCTGCGCTACAACTTCCAGATTAATCGCATCAGCAATCTGTTGATTCCGGAACTCGTGCCGCCCGACCAGCTGAACGTGCGGCTTTCCACCTTGTCGGCGAGCCTCATCCACGACACTCGCGACAATGCGCTCGATGCGCATCGCGGTTGGTATGACAGCGCGGAGTTCGACGTTAATCCAGTCATGGCTAGGATCGAACTTCAGCTTCGGCAAGTTCCTGGCACAGGTTGCGCATTACAAAGACATCGGCAAGGGAATCATTTGGGCGAACAGTCTTCGTGTCGGGCTGGAGCAGGGCTACGCCGGCAGCGAAGTTCCGGTCAGCCAGAAGTTTTTCACCGGTGGCGCGAGCACCTTGCGCGGATTTCCCCTCAATGGCGCCGGCCCGCAGGAGACCATCCCGGCGTGCGGCAATCCCGACGACCCTCGACCTGCGTGAAGATTACAGTCCCGCAAGGCGGCAACGAATTGCTGATCCTGAATTCGGAGCTACGTTTTCCGCTTGATCCCATTAAGAAGGGTTTAGGAATTGTGACCTTCTACGACGGCGGTAACGTGTTTCCGTCGGTGGGTTTCCACGATTTCACCGCACTGTACACCAATTCCGTCGGCCTGGGATTGCGTTACGCCACGCCTATCGGCCCGGTGCGCATCGATGTCGGTCACAACTTGAATCCCGTACCCGGAATCAAATCTACCCAGTACTTCATCACGATCGGCCAGGCCTTCTAACTATGGCGTCCAGAAATTATCACTATTTCCTGAGGACCACGATGAACCAGAACCGCCTGTACCCATTCGTCCCGCTCGCCCGCATAGTGGAAGGCGAATTATCGGCTGGATTGTCGGCGGCCTGTCACTTTTGCTGGTGCTCGTGGCAACATCGCCGCCTACTGTCCTGCTGCGCAACCCTCGCTTCCACAACTACGTCTCTGAGGACCGTCGATAGAAAGCCAGCGCGGCATTGAACACGCCAGTGCATCTGCAGAACTTCGCTCTGCACCTCTCAACTCTGTCGCTGGATCTGTACGGCCTGACGGTGGAGGGCACGGGCCCGGGAGCGAACCAGCCACTGTTGCAGGCGGACCACGGTTACCTCGATGTGAATGTCACTTCTGTGTTTCATCGGCGAGTGGTATGTCGAGGACATCGAGGATCGATCATCCGGTGGTGAAGCTGATCGTCGACAAGGACGGCAACACCAATCTTCCTACTCTGCCGCCAGAGCAACAGCAGCTCGAGAGCGAATATTTTCGATCTCGGCATTCGTCACCTGCTGCTCGATCGCGGCGAGGTTTACGTTAACGACCAGAAGATGCCGCTGTACGCCGATCTGCATGATCTGCGTCTGAAGTCGAGCTATGACAACACGGATGGCGGCCGCTATTATGGCGACCTCGGCTATCAGCGATGGACATTAAGTACGGCACATACGCGCCGATCACGCATGATTTACAGGCGCAGTTCGACGCCCGCCGCGCTGGCATGGCATTGAATAACGTGACGCTCACGACGCCGCCTATGGTGGCGAAGCTGAATGCCACGGTCCAGAACTACAGCAATCCCACAGCACACGCGGATTACTCCGTCACGCTCGAATGGTGCGAATTGCGCCGCGTAATGAATGATCCGACCTTCCCGACGGGCGATGATCCTGATCAGCGGCACCGCCGACTACACCAGCCAGCCGAACCAGCCGCTGCTGGATTCCGTCAGCATGAAAGGAGACGTGAGCAGCCGCGAGCTGCTGGTTCGAACCCGCAGACATCAAGACTGCGATTCGCAATCTCGCAGCTCATTACCAGGTCGCCAACGGCGACGCTGAAGCTCCGTGACCTGCGTGCCAAATTGCTTGGCGGCGAAGTGACAGGCCAGGCAACCGTTCGCGACCTTTCCGGCAAAGAGACAGGGACACGTGGCCCTCGATCTGCACAACATCTCGTTGGCGGATGCGAAGTCGCTGGCGAATTCGGCTTCGCTCAAGCAGATTGCACTGCGCGGTGCTGTGAATGGCAGCGCTGAACGCTGACCTGGACTGGGCCACTGGAAAACCTGGTGGCTCGCGCCGATGCTACCGTCAACTCGACGGTGGCGCCGTGCGAGCCGAAGCGGCCGGCCAAACTGTTCCGTCTGAACGGAGTGATCCACGCAATCTACAACGGCAACCAGCAAAACCATCGCGCTGAACAAGAGCTATATCCGCACTCCGCAAACCACGCTGGACCTCAACGGCAACGTAGGCAATCACTCCGCATTGAAGGTGAATCTCCAGGCCAACAACCTGGCCGAGCTGGAGAGCATCGCCAACATCTTTCAGACGACCTAAGCCGGGGCAGCCTGCTCCCACGCCGCTGGGTCTCGGCGGCAAAGCTGTCGTTCAACGGGACAGTAAGCCGCATCCCTGTCTGCTCCAGAAGTTGCAGGGCCGCTTGAACGGCGACCAACGTACAGGTGCACGGCGCCAGCTTCAGGCTGCTGCAGGCCGATGTCGATGCCAGTCCCTCGAATGTCGACGATCTCGCACGGTCTCATCGAGCCGAGCCCGCAAGGACAAGTGAATTTCGACCTGCAGGCGAGCCTGAAGGACTGGTCGTTCACGCCGCAGAGTCCACTGCAGGCCCGGGTAAACGCGCGCAATGTTGCAGTCGCTCCGCTGGCCAAAGCGGCCAACGTCGACGACTCCGATCTCCGGCACACTCAACGCCAACGTGGATGTGCACGGGTCGGAAGCGAATCCTATCGGCCACGGCAATGTCATGCTCTCCAACGCGAACGTCAGCGGGCAGCCGATTCAGTCGGTCAACGTCGACTTTCAGGGCACTGGCGACGTGGTCAACTCAACCTGCTGGTGCGCACTGCGGCCGGCAATGCCAGCGGCAAGCTCACTTACTATCCGAAGAATGAGGGCTACGACGCTGCGTGCAGGCCACCGGCATCCAGCTCGGCCAAACTTCAGGCGGTCAGTGATCGCAACATGGGGATTGCCGGCACGTCTGAACCTCACGGCCAGCGGCCGCGGCACGCTGAAGGATCCCGATGGCCAGCTCTCACTCACGATTCCCCAGCTCACCGTGCAGGACCAGAAGATCACCGACGTGAATCCTGCAGGCCAACGTCGCCAACCACGAGGCGACGTTCAACCTCGCCTCGCAGGTGGTCAACACGCCGCTCACGCGCGGACGGCAAGATTGCGCTCACCGGCGACTACTACGCGCAGGCTCGACTCGATACTCCGGTCATCGCGCTGCAGCCGATACTGGCTGCCTACGCTCCGGACACTGCATCGGAGGTCAGCGGGCAGACACAGATCCATGCCACGCTCAGCGGCCCGCTGAAGACCCCAAGCAGCTCAATGCGCACATCAACATCCCGACGCTGCAGGTCAAGTACGGACAAGTGTGAGATCGGCGCGGTGAGGCCGATCCTCGCCGACTACGTCGACGGCACGGTGACCGTGCAGCCGACGTGAAATCAAGGGCACGGATACGGACTTGCGTTTCGAAGGGCGCATTCCGCTCACCACCGACGCGCCGGCGCAGGTCACGTTGCTGGGGAATGTCGACCTTGCCCTGATGCATCTGCTCGATCCCGATACTGACGCCAGCGGCCAGTTGCAGTTCGACATCAACGCCGCCGGTCGGAAGACCAATCGAGACGTTGAAGGCCAAATTCGCATCGTAAATGCGAGCTTCTCGACCGCCGACGCGCCTCTTGGCCTTTCCGAGGGCAACGGCGTGTTGACCCTCCGCGGCACCCGGCTCGACGTTTCTCAGTTCACCGGAAAAGTTGGTGGGGGAACAGTCACCGCATCCGGCGGCATCGTTTATCGTCCGTCACTGCAGTTCGATCTCGCACTCAAGGGCGACGACATCCGCATGCTGTATCCGGACGGACTGCGCACCGATCTGGGCATCAGACTCGTCATGACGGGAACGCCGAAAGCATCGCTGCTCAGCGGGCAGGTGAGCATTTATCGCTTGAGCTTCACTCCCGACTTCGATCTCACATCATTTGCCGGACAGTTCGGTGGAGGGTCGGCTCCGCCATCGCGGGGTGGTTTCACTGACAATCTCAAGTTGAATATTGCCCTGCTCACACCCAACGACCTGAACGCCTACAGCCGGACAGTCAGCATTCAGGGCGATGCCAACCTGCGCGTAATCGGCACCGCGGCCGACCCCGTCATTGTGGGACGCACCAATCTCACCGGCGGCGAGGTCTTCCTGCTGGGCAATCGCTACGTGGTGCAGGGCGGTACCATCGCATTCGTAAACACCACGCGGACGGAGCCCGTGTTAAACCTGCAAGCCAGCACCACAATCGATCAGTACAACATCGCGATGCGATTCCAGGGTCCGATGGACCACCTGCACACCAACTACACCTCCGATCCGTCGTTGCCGCCCGCCGACATCATCAACCTGATTGCCTTTGGCAAAACGCAGGAGGCGCAAGCCGCGCAAGCCCAGCCCGGCAACCTGGGCGCCGAGTCGGTGCTGGCGTCGGGCGTCACCAGTCAAGTCACAGGACGCCTGGAAAAAGCCGCGGGCATATCGCACCTGTCGGTCGATCCCGTGCTCGCGCAGAACGGCAATGAAAATCCCGGGGCGCGCGTCACCATTCAGCAGCGAGTCACCAGCAAGCTGTACGTCACCTTCTCGACCGACGTCACCCAGACCCAGACCCAGCAGGTGCTGGTGCAATACCAGCGTGAATCGCAAATGGTCGGTGAGCGGAGATCGCGATCAGAATGGCGGATTTGGCGTGGACGGGCGATACCACAAAGATTTCTGAAATCTGGAAGCGAGCCAGGGTTTCTCCGCTGTCATCCACCATCGTTATGAAATCCAGCTCGAGGGATGCGCAGTTTGGGGGTTTCTCAGGTGTCATCCCGAGGGCGGGCGAGGGATCCGCGGTTTAGGGTTTGTCCGGTGTCATCCCGAGCGCAGCCGAGGGATCCGCAGTTTGGGGTTTGACCGGTGTCATCCCGAGGCGCAGCCGAGGGATCTGCAGTTCGTCTCTACCGCGGAACCCTTCCGGCTCGTAGATCTCCCCTGTCTTGTGCCGTGCTGTATCCTAGTTTCTTTTCACCCCGATGAATCTCGCCCACGCTGGCCTTCTCTTCTTCGCTGCAGTGGTTGGCGGAGCGATCAACTCCGTCGCCGGCGGCGGCAGCTTCGTCTCCTTTCCCACTTTGCTGTTCATCGGAATCCCGCCAGTGAACGCGAACGCCACTAATACCGTTGCACTCTGGCCGGGACAGGTAGCCAGTATCGGAGCCTATCGCGGCGAACTGAAAAAACTTCCCT
The DNA here is from genome assembly GCA_963809865.1 of uncultured Acidobacteriaceae bacterium. Classification (GTDB taxonomy): domain Bacteria; phylum Acidobacteriota; class Terriglobia; order Terriglobales; family Acidobacteriaceae; genus CAVVDY01. Next base: position 167,570 of record CAWELL010000003.1, read on the forward strand.
GGCGAAGCGTGACGCCTCTGCTGGTAACCGGAATCCTGGGCGGCATTCTCGGCGCCTGGGTGTTGCTCGAAGACTCCGCAGAAAACCTTCATGGACCTTGTGCCCTGGCTGATGCTGATCGCGACCATGATCTTCATGTTCAGCGGCAAGATCACCCAGTGGGTGCGCCGGCGCACGGCCGAGAAGCGCTCTACCGAATTTGCTACCGGACGCGGCATCTTTATCCAGATTTTCATCGCCTTCTACATCGGCTACTTTGGCGCCGGAGCCGGCATTCTGATTCTCGCCATGCTGGCGCTGCTCGGCATGGACGGAATTCACACCATGAACGCGCTGAAGGCGCTGCTCACCACCGTCTCCAACGGAGTGGCGATGCTGCTCTTTGTGATTTCGCACGCGGTGTACTGGCCGGAAACCATCCTCATGATTATCGGTTCGATCATAGGTGGCTACTTCGGCGCTCACTTTGCGCAGAAGACGAAGCCGGAGAATGTGCGGCGCATCGTGATCGCAATCGGCTTTGTGCTGGCAGCCTACTTCTTCGCCAAACAGATTAGAGGCTAGCCGAGCGGCTTCGGGTAGAGCTGGCCTTCAGGTAGAGCTGGCCTTCAGGTAGAGCTGGCCTTCCGGTATAGCGGCCTTCAGGTAGAGCTGGCCTTCAGGCCAGCGTCTATGCGATTGGAAGACGGAAGGGCTTTAGCCCTGAGGAATTTCCGACGGGCTCTGGAGCCGTACTCCACCCGAGCCGCGATCCAGTCACCGTCAAAATACCGTAGACTCCCGCAGCCCAGGGCTTTCTCATCCAATTGCGCCCTTCACTTCGGATCCCGTCGCAGATTCTTCGTGGAATCGCAACTTCATCAGCAACAGCGGAAAGGCCAGCACGAAGGTTAGCGTATTCGTGAGGATCAGGGGCAAGGAATGGATCCAGAAGCCGTACACCACCCACAACAGCAGCCCGGCGTTCAAGGCGACCAGCATGGTCTTGGAAAGGTCGCCGACCGAGCGCGTACGGAAAGAATGCAGTGCCTGCGGCAGATACGCCAGAGTAGTCAAAGCACCCGCAGCAAAGCCAATGACAGGAACAACGCTCATAGGCTTAGCCTAGCATTCGGAGGTAAACATGACGTTCCCGGGTGGAAGCACCACGCTTTAGCGTGGTGAAAAGATGCTTCCGCAGAAAAGAGCTTTAGCTCCGGGTCAACCATGCGCTCCCCGTCAATCCGGCCGCGAGGTTTTCACGCCTCGCGTCGATTCCGCAGCCATATCCCGCAATTCAAATACGACGCGTACGTCACCCACAGCAGATATGGAGCGAGCAGCCATGCAGCGATCGAGTCCAGGGGATAGAAGATGACAATGTTGAACAGTATCGCAAGCCAGAGTATGACGATCTCCGCGAAAGCGCATCCAATCTGCCGTGCGCCAAAAAAGATTCCCGACCACGCCAGATTCAGCGCCAATTGAGCGGCGAAGATCAACAGAGCTGCACGCGCGCCCCATCCGTACTGCCGCCACACCAGCCACGCCGATACCGCCATTAGCACATAGAGCGTTGTCCATACCGGACCGAAGACCCAACTGGGCGGCGTTCCTGGAGGCTTGCGCAGCCTGGGATACCAATCGCGCACGCTCTTCGCCGTGGGTATAGAGCCCAACCCGCCGACGCCAAGGCAGACGGCGAGAAAGAGGATCAGCACGAGCCATTGATTGGTGGTTGGCATGGAAGAGAGAAGCAATTAGTAATTAGAATTAGCAATTAGCAACTGTCTTATGGGTCGGTTTGTATCAGGGCACGGCTTCAGCCGGGTCATAATTGGCAATAATCACCCTAGGCTTCAGCCCCGGCGCGCCAGGTTTTGCAAGGGCTGAAGCCCCGATATTTTCGACGCCTGGTTCGGCACGACTAAAGGTCGTGCCCTGATACAAAGCTGGCTAATTGTCAGTTGCTAATTCCTAGTTACTCCTTTTCACTTCCAACACAATCTTTCCGTAGTTCGCGCGCTGCAACATCAGCCGATGCGCTTCGGCAGCCTGCTCCAGCGGAAGCACGTGACCCACTTCCGGATGCAGCGCTCCACTTTCGATCCACGGCTGCATCGTCCGCAGCGCATTGCGAATCAGCTCGTGATCGCGCGCCAAATACGTCAGCCACAGGCCGTGGGCGCTCAGCCCCTTGGCCATCATCGCGCCGACATCGAACTTCTGCCGCTCCCCTGTGGCCGTGCCGTAGATGATGACTCGTCCAAACGGCCGGCAGCAGCGCAGGCTTTTCGCCGTGTGCTCGCCACCAAGCATCTCGAATACCGCATCAACGCCTTCGCCGTTGGTCAGTTCACGAACGCGCTGCTCATAATCCACCTGCTTGTAGTTGATGCCGTGCGCCAGTCCGAGCTTCTCGACGCGCGCCAGCTTCTCGTCAGACGACGACGTTCCGTACATCTCCAGGCCTAACTGTTTTCCGATTTCGACGGCGGCTGTTCCCACTCCTCCGGCAGCTGCATGGATCAGCACGCGAGCTTTATGTCCCGGCTCACGATGCACCGGCTCTTTCGCATCAGGCGTCAGCCCGGCTTTCCAGTACGCCAGATAAGCCGTAAGAAACGTCACAGGAAATGCGGCCGATTCCACCGACGTCCACTGCTTCGGCTGCGGCCAGATCATGTCTTTCGCGACGGCAATCTTCTCAGCGGCAGCACCGTACTGCGTGTAGCCCATCACCCGCTGGCCCGTGCTTTCCTCAACGCCGGCGAACTCACGGCCAGTAATCCAGGGCGGCTCCGGCGTGCCAGGATACGCGCCGCGCGTGGCATGCGTATCGGCGAAGTTGATGCCGACTGCCTCGACGCGCACCAGCGCTTCGCCGGCTTTGGGTTGCGGCTCCGGTACATCACGCAGTTCGAGAACTTCCGGCCCGCCAACGCGGGTCACGACCATGGCTTTCATGCTGCGAGTTTAGCGCATGCCACCGTTGTTGCCAGGTTCAGCCCGAAGGGCGACATTTGGTCTAGCCGTGGGCGTCAGCCCGCGGTACTCGGTTAAATGAGCCCATCCGAGCCGCGTCAGCGGCGGCACGCCGGTTTATGACGCTTGTCACAGAATTCGACGAAACTAGACCTTGATGAGCTCCTGGAAGAGTGCCGCCGCTACGCGGCTGTTCACAATTTTTGCATTCCTGACCGCGGGCTCACGCCCACGGCTTAAACAAATCTCGCCCTTCGGGCTTAGAAACCGGCGACGGGCAAGTATTATCGAATTACAGCATGTCTGCCAAGGCGAAACAGAAGACACAGGAAACCAGCGTCTCTAGTGGTAGCAAACTCAAGAGTTGCTCTGAGATTCTTAAAGCCCCCATCTTTAGCGATCTTCCCTGGCTGGTGCACGGCTTCAGTACGCGTCAAGGTGGGGTTTCGAAATGCTATGGCGGCCAGGCGCTCAATCTCGGATTGACGCCCCATGATGATCGAAAAGCAGTGCTCCGCAATCGTGAGCTTTTCGCCGAAGCTTTGGGGGCTGTCGATCCCAGGGGCGCGCCGTGGCCGTTGCTGCAACCGAAACAGATTCACTCTTCTATCGTGCACAGGGTTGACGGCGCATCGCCCGCCAGTCTGACCGGCGACGGAATGATTACCAACGCTCCGGGGCTGCTGCTCGCCGTCAAGACTGCCGATTGCACGCCGGTTCTCGTCGTCGATATCGAACGCAGAGTCGTCGGCGCGTTTCACGCCGGGTGGCGCGGAACGGCGGCGCGCGTGGTCGAAAAAGGTATCGGTGAAATGCGGCGGCACTTCGGTAGCGATCCCAGAGATCTTCGCGCTGCCATTGGCCCTTGCATTCGCAGGTGCTGCTACACCGTGGGAGAAGAAGTGCGTGCGGAATTCGAATCACAATTCACCTACGCTCACGAGCTCTTTCATGAGGTATTCGACAGCAACTCGCTGCATGTCCGATATCCGCTGCTTTTTCTCAATCAACGTGCGCCCGGACACGGCGATCCGGCATCTGAACTCCATCTCGACTTGGCCGAAGCGAATCGTCGCCAGCTTGAGGAAGGCGGCGTCAGACCCGAGTACATTGAGACGGTGGAAGGCTGCACGGCGTGTGACACGACGCGCTTTTTTTCGCATCGCGCCGAATTCGGCAAAACCGGCAGGATGATGGCCGCAATCGGAATTGCGAGTGAGTAAGAAAAACGGTTCACCACGGAGGCACGGAGGAGAGCGGAATCATTTTCTCGGAATGCCGGGGGAGCCGCAGTTCGCCACAGAAACCTACCCCGCCTCGCAATTAATGCCTGTTCTGCTCCGTGACCTCCGTGCCTCCGTGGTGAATTCTTTTTTCGACCGGAAGAATAAGACATGACAGAACGCAAGATGAATGAATACGTCACCCTGGGCCGCAGCGGCCTTATCGTTAGTCCCTTCTCGCTGGGAACCATGACCTTTGGCAACGATCGCTGGGGCTCGCCGGACGAAGAATCCAGTCGCATCTTCCATCGCTATGTCGAAGAAGGCGGAAATTTTCTGGACTGCGCTGACGGCTATGCCGAGGGGAAAAGCGAAGAAGTACTGGGCCGCTTCATCGCCGAATCCAGGCTACGCGACAAGGTGGTGCTGGCCACGAAGTTCACCTTCGCTGCGCAGGAGGGCAATCCCAACTCCGGCGGCAATGGCCGCAAAAACGCCTATCGCGCGTTGGAAGGCTCGTTGCGTCGCCTCGCGACGGATTACGTCGACCTCTACTGGATGCACGTGTGGGACATGGTCACTCCGGTGGAAGAAGTTGTCGAGACGCTGAGCACCCTGGTGCGCGAGGGCAAGATTCGTTACTACGGCTTCTCCGATGTGCCAGCGTGGTACGTCGCACGCGCGGTGACGTTGGCGCAGGAGCGCGGCCTGGTGGCTCCGATCGCGCTGCAGCTCGAATATTCGCTGGTGGAGCGCAGCATCGAGCGCGAACATGTCCCGGCTGCGCAGGAGCTCCAGCTCGGCATTTGCCCCTGGAGTCCGCTGGCCAGCGGATTTCTTTCCGGCAAGTACACGCGCGAGGGCGCATCGAGCAGCAAAGGCAGTCGTCTGGATGTTCTGAAAGCGTCGAACAATCCGGTGTTCAACAAATTCACCGAGCAGAATTGGAAGGTGCTGGACGCTGTGCAGGAAGTGGCGAAGCAACTGGGCCGCTCTTCAGCAGAGGTCGCGTTGAACTGGGTGGCAACGCAGCCGGGCGTGACCTCGACCATCATCGGCGCGACCAAGCTCAAGCAGCTCGAAGACAATCTCGCTGCGCTGAGCTTTGCGATTCCGCAAGAGCTTCGTCAGAAACTGGATGAGGCCAGCGCGCTCGATCCGGCGCATCCTTATATGTTCTTCGGGGAAGTGCTGCAAGAGCGCGTGCGCGGCGGGGTAAAGGTCACTCGCCGCTAGTCTAAAGAGCCATGATGGCTCCATAGATAGTCGAGGCTGTTCTGTAGAACAGCTGTCATTCTGAGCGAAGCGAAGAACCTGTTTTCGCTCCACCCGCGAAGACTTTTGCCACTGGTGTTAGTTCCAGCCTGTCACCGCTCGTCTCCGCCCTGCTTATCGTCTCGTCAGAGAAAGCAGGTTCTTCGCTTCGCTCAGAATGACAGAACACTAACCGCGCTAAGCAGCTGTAGCTGCGTCCCTTTCAGCTGCTCGAGCGGGGACAGCGAGCGGCCGATCCCAAGACGCTGAACGATGTGCGACATCCGGAGAAGTTGATGCTAGGGGGAAGGCAAAAAGAAAATGGTGCAGCAAAAAGCCCGGACCGTTTGGCCCGGGCTTCTTCGTTGCTCACGTCACTGTGCGTCCAGGTTCTGACTTCAGTTTTTTTGAGGCAGCGGAGTTGTGTCACCATCTTCGCTGCCACATGAGATTGGTCACCCACTAGTTGACCAGAGCGATGTTCTCGACTTCGCGCTGGAAAGCCTCCAGAGTGTTGCCCAGCATTCCTACTTTGCTTACGGCCGCGCGGGCATCCTCAGCGGAAACGCCGTAGCCGCGTCCCATCAGAAACATCTGCAGCAGCTCGGCGCAATCCTTAGAGTCGAACCCTTGAAGCAGTTCGCTCCGCAGCGCCGTTAGTTCGGGCACGGAAAACTTTTCTGCCATCATCGACTCACCTCCGACCCTTAGGGTCTGTTTTGTTTGTTAGACGGATGACCAATGCAGAAAGTTGCAGCAATCTGGTTGCCGAAACGGTTGCGTGCCATCCGACTCCTGCCATTTCTTGCGTCGTTATAACCCACTCGTACGGCGTAAGTTGTAAGCAGCCGGCCGACGGCCTGTCACTTTCCTGTCAACAGTTGCTAGAGCTGGCTATGAGAATCCGGGTGACGAGTACAGCTGGATGCATCAAATGGGAAAGCAACCGGCTCATTGCGCCAGAGTGCGCGCTCCCGCCAAACGTCCTGCGCGATTAACCGCACGTCTCCTGGATTGTTGATAATTTCGGCGTACGCCGTGGTGAGATGATCGATACTCGGTCCAAGCAAGTCGTCGAACCGGTCGCCGCTTAATGCAATCGCTGATCTCCAGCCAGGATGCCGATGACCGCCCAGCGGGCGTTGCCGCCGTTTCCGGGCTGCTGGCGTTAGTCGCAATGAGTGCGTTTGCTTTCGCGGGTCTGCTCGCCGTACATGCGGTTCCGCTGTCGTACGGATCCGTGCTGCTACAGGGAGGCTTCGAGCAAAGTGGCCCGGTCGCTTTCCTGCTCTACGGTGTGGTAACGCTCACTCTCGCGTGGGCGGTGTGGACCAGACACCGCTGGGCGCGGCGACTGACGATCCTGCTGACCGCCGCCGGAGTCGCTCTGGCCGTGCCTGGGATTTCCAGCGCGGTGGCAGACGGACGTGCTTTAGCTATCGCGCGCGAAGGCCTGCAGATCATGGTGCGCATAGCCGTGATTTACTACCTCAGCCAGGGGCCGGTGCGGGATTGGTTTACGGGCCGCCACACATGATTCCGGTTCGCTACTTGTCTCGCAATCAAGCACGTCGTAGATTTTGAGAGAGATTGCAACGCGTCGTCATTCGCCAATACTGAAGGCAAAATCGTAAGGAGGAACCATGTTAAAGGGATTCCGGGAATTCGTTCTACGTGGAAATGTCGTCGATCTCGCTGTCGGCGTGGTTATCGGTGCAGCGTTTGGGACAGTGGTCACCGCGTTCGTCAAAGATATGCTCACCCCGCTGATCGCCGCCGTCGCCGGCAAGCCGGACTTCTCGGCCTATTCCCGTCAGATCAATGGAGCTAAGTTCCTCTACGGCGACTTCCTGAACGCCGTGATCTCCTTCCTGCTGATCGCCGCCGCGGTGTATTACTTCGTGGTGTTGCCGGTGAACAAGCTAATGGCTCGCTTCCATCAGGAAGGACCGGTCGACAAGATGCAGTGTCCGCAATGCCTGAGCGACATTCCAATCGGTGCGCATAAATGTGCCTTTTGCACGACTGCGCTGTGAGAAAAGTCGCAGATTCGCGGGAAAATTGAGCAAAAGAGCCATGACTTGGATTCATGGATTTTCATTTATCCATCACTTTGAGTCATGGCAGATGCTCGATTTCGAGGCGGTTATGCGAGAAATGCGTGCTTTTTAGCCGCTAAACTCCATTTTCATTGCGGTAAAAGTGGACTTGCGCAAGCCTAAGTGCTCCGCCCCGTCGTTCTGGCCCTGCTTTCTGTGCCCCGTCCTGTATCCAACCGCGAAATCCACAATGCAGGCCGCGAAGTTGCTAAACTCTGTCGAGAGTTCCCGCTGAAACTCAGACTCACATGAATATCTCTGAAGCCATGCGCATTGCACTGCTCTCGCTCTGGGCGAACAAGCTGCGCTCGTTTCTCACGCTGCTGGGAATCGTCATCGGCGTCTCTGCGGTGATCGCGGTCGTGACTTTCGAGAGCGGCATCAACGGCTACGTAGCAGAGAAGATCTTCAACCTGGGCGCTGACGTATTCATCGTCAGCAAGATGGGCAACGTAGTCACCGACCCCGATCAGTTCATCGAGGGCAACCGGCGCAAAGACATCACCATGGAGCACTACGAGGCGGTCGCTGAAGGCTGCACCGCGTGCACCATCGTGGGCGCCGCGATATGGAACGAAGCGGGAAAGGTAGGCTACGGAACGCAGAGCAGCAGCGACAGCAGGATTCGCGGCTGGACGCCGACCATGACGCGCATTTACGACCTCGACCTCGACTTGGGCCGCACCATCAATGAAACCGACATGGATAACACCGCACCCGTGGTTGTCATTGGCTCGGACATTCGCGACAACCTGCTCGCAGGTGTCGATCCCATCGGCAAGGAGATCCGAGTCGACGGTCATGTCTATCAGGTCATCGGCGTAGGAACCAAGCGCGGCAAAACGCTCGGCCAGAGCGCGGACAACTGGGTGATGATGCCGATCACGACCTGGTTCAAGGCCTACGGCACGCACAAGACCCTGAACATCTGGGCCAAAACCAATGGCGTCGGCCTGCCGATGGAGCAGGCCATCGACCAGTCGCGCGTCATCATGCGCTCACGCCGCCACGATCCCATCGGCGGCAAAGACAGTTTTGCCATCGAGACCAACGACAGCTTCATGGCCATATGGTCGAGCATCAGCGGCAGCTTCTTCATCGTGATGATCGTGATTGCGTCGATTTCTTTGCTGGTGGGCGGCATCGTCATCATGAACATCATGCTGGTGACGGTGACCGAGCGCACGCGAGAGATCGGTATTCGTAAGGCTATGGGCGCCCGCCGCCGTGATGTCATGCTGCAGTTCCTGATTGAGTCGGGCACCATGGCGCTGATTGGTGGACTGATTGGCGTGGCCGGTGGCATCAGCATCGCGAAGGCTGTGACGCTGGCGATTGGAATGCCGTCGGCAATCAAGCTATGGGCGGTCGCAGCGGGATTGCTGGTGGCCACGAGTGTGGGAATTTTTTTCGGTGTCTATCCCGCGCGCAAAGCCGCGAAGCTGGATCCGATTGTGGCGTTGAGGTTTGAGTTGTAAGAGAGTGATTAGTGATTAGTAATTAGCGATTAGCAATTAGCAATTAGCAATTAGCAATTAGCAATTAGCAGATTAGACGACCAAGTGCTAAATGCCAAGTGCTTGGCCAATGCTTTACGGACAACTGACCACCGACAACTGACAACTTCTTTTATGAAAACCAAAGACTACTCCCAAATCCTGCGCATGGCATGGGACACGCTTACCGCAAACAAGATGCGGTCGGGGCTGACCATTCTGGGTGTCGTCATCGGCATCATGATGGTCATCGTCATCTCGTCGGTGGTGCGCGGCCTGAACTCCAACGTGCAGGGCATGGTTGAGGACATGGGTTCGAACATCATCTTTGCCTATCACATGGAGCCGTTCACCTTCGGGCGCCCTACCACCGAGATGCTTACGCGCAAGGAGCTGACCCTCGACGATGCGATGGCCATGAAGGACCTGCCGCACGTCGAGGCGGTTACCGCGGCGGAGCGGTTGCAGCTCCCGCAATTCGGCACCGGTACCTATGCGGTGAAATATGAGGGCCACAAGACCAAGAACACCTTGCTCGAAGGCGACACCTACGAGGCCCCCAAGGTCTACGACATCAAGATAGAGAATGGCCGCTTTTTCACCGCGACCGAGGACGAGCACCACAGTCCCGTGATCATCCTGGGACACGATACGGCAGAACAACTGTTCGCGAACGAAGAGCCGATCGGCAAAGAGATCAATATTGAGGGCGAGCTGTTCACGGTGATCGGTGTGGCGGCGAAGAAGAAAGCGGCCTTCGGCAGCGGATCGAATCCGGAAGACAATATCGTCTATTTCCCGCTCGCCACCTTTCGAAAACTGCATCCCGAGATCAGGGACTACTGGATCGGCGCGAAAGCCACTTCGCAAAAAGATATGGAAGCTGCCATGGATGAGATGCGCGCGCTGCTGCGCCGCCGCCGTCATGTGCCACCCAGTAAGCCCGACAACTTCGCCGTCTTCAGCCAGGATTCGCTCAGCGACACCTGGAACCAGCTCACCGGCGGCATCTTCATCTTCATGTTTGCGGTGTCGAGCGTTGCGCTCATCGTGGGCGGCGTGGGGGTGATGAATATCATGCTCGTCTCCGTCACCGAGCGCACCCGTGAGATTGGCGTACGCAAGGCCGTAGGCGCGCGCAAACGCGACATCCTGTTGCAGTTCACGCTCGAAGCCATCACCCTGACCGGCGCCGGCGGCATCCTTGGGATTGTTATCGGCGGGATCCTGACCGCGCTGGTGCCGGTGGTTTTTCCATCGCTGCCTGCGACCATGTCGGTGCAGTGGGTCGCGACCGCTACGATCGTGTCGGGCATGATCGGGCTGGTCTTCGGAATTTATCCCGCGTGGAAAGCCGCCAACCTCGATCCCATCGAGGCATTAAGGTACGAGTAGGAAGCGACTAGCAACTAGCAATTTGCAATTAGAAGCCAGTAATTAGCAGCTAGTAGTTAGTAATTACCAGCTACTGTTTAGAATTGTCGTCCCCAGCGAAGCGAGAGATCTGTTCACGATGGCGCAGTACCATGTTGGTGAATCCCACTCATTCCAAACGATGGAATGAGTGGGGCACCCGGCCGACGTTGGCTGCCACGGATTATCAAGACGTATTCGTCCTCCTCAGTACGGTCGCGGAGGGCCGATCAGCGGCGTCTTCACCGGCTTCGCCATGCCATAGAACACGACTACGCCCTGCCCCGCACCTTGGGTTTGTAGTGCTTCATCCACCTTGCCCAACGCATCCTGGTAGTGCTGCCAGTTGTTAGTCACCCAGACATCTCCGGCGGGGCCGATGCCAACGTCAACCATCAACTGCAATCCTCCGCCGACATAACCGCTGGGAGGGGAGATGGCGTCTCCCGTCTTCACGCCCGGAGGGCAATGCTCGGTGCGGAAGCCACACAGCTCTACGATTCCGTCCGACGCGGTGCTGAAGTTGGAGATCCAGATGTTGTCGTTGCCATCTACGGAGGCCGCCCACGGGCCGACGATTCCCTTACCGTACACCGGCGAGAAAGACGCTTCCGTCCCGTCGGGACGCAACACAGTAATGCTGCCGCCTTCGTAGCCCGACGTGCTCCGCGGCCATCGCAGGCACCAGCACCTTCGTCGCTCGTGCTCCGGCATCGGTTATGCCATCGAAATTGAATTTGAACGCGGCCAGCATTTCCCCAAACTTCAATGCTCCCTTGGGAGAACTACCCAGTTTGTTGGTTACCCAGACGTTGCCCAGACTGTCGATTGCCAGCCCACTGGCGGAGTATCCCACCTTGAAGGTTTCAAATTTGCTGGGATCGGAAGCAGGGAAACGAACCACGTGGTCGGTGACGGCGTTGGTAATCCAGATGCGATCCTGTTGATCGATGGCCAGCGCGAAAGGCCCGACCAGGTGACACGGGTTCTTCAGCGGATCGCCCGTCTTGTTCTGGCAGTAGAACTCGACCTTCGATGGGTCGCCCTGCGGAAGCTTCACCACCTGGCCTTTGATCAGATCGAGGGTCCAGATATCTCCACTGGGCGTTGCGATGATGCCCTGCATCTGGCTGATCTGGCGGTTGAAGTTCCAGCCTTCCGGGGGCGACAGAGGTTTGCCGTTCTTGTCGAACTTCGTGATGTTCTGGCCGGTGAAGCTGGTGGCCCACGCGTTGTCCTGCGCGTCGAGCGTCAAGCCGAAACCGGGGCCTGCGATGCCTCCGCCTCGGAAGCCCAAGGGACTGGGCGAAAGCGGTTTACCGTTGGGCGCGAACTTGGAGAGGCCGCCGGTCCAGGAGGCGTCCTGATTCTGCGCGCCGACCGTGAAGTTGTCGGCTACCCAGGCATTGCCCTCGCTGTCGATCATCAGCTTGCCACCTCCGCTGACGCCTCCGCCGGAGAACTTAAGCGGAAACACGAAGGCGCTGGGAGCAAACGTTAGATAGGGAAGGTAGGGGGCATCCCGCATGAGTTTGCCGGGAGTTCCGGGCTTGGGCAGCGGATAAAACTCATCGAGCAGCGCGAAAATTTTGTCTGGATTGTGCCAGGGAAAGAACGCGACAGCCTCGGTCGCCAGCAGTGTGTCCGGCGGAGGTCCTCCGCTGGGAGGCGTGGCCGCCGCGAAGAATTGGCTGCACGCATCCGCTCTCACGCGCGTGATGCAACCGGCCATCACGTCAGCCAGCGTGCCGAAGTTTGCCATCGTCGGGGTCTGTGCGCTGTTGAGGCCGTCGAGAATCACCGGCCCCCAGGCGCCCGTCTCCAGATCGACAAAGTTGGGCACGTTGTTGGCGGCAATCCGCAGTTGAAGCGGCGAGCCTTTGATGGTGGTGTTATCAATAAACTGCGCGTGCGTGACCACCGACGCGATGGTGGTGAACTCATTGATGACGACACGCGACGGGGGCTTGCTGCCCACCACCGCCAGCAGCGCGGTCGCCGGATTGTTGCCGCCCGCCTTATTTCCCGCAGGGATGCCACCACTGGCGACGAGGTAAAGGCTTGCGTCCTGAGCCGCAGTTCCATGAACCGAAAAGTTTCCGTCGCTGTCGGTCTTGGTTTGCGCGAGTTGCTTGGGTGCGTCAGAACTTGCGCTCCAAAGTGTCACCGTGGATTGAGCGATCGGCGCTCCTGAGCCCAACACTTGACCCTTTATATCGGCGCCGGACGCCCCTGTTGCCAGGAACATGACTGAGATGGCAAGGGCAGCCAACGTCAGCTTTACGGCGGTTGTCTGAGAGTGCATTCCTTTTTCTCCTTCAGGCCAGCGAGCAGCGCCGCCGCGATGACAGGATGCGCGGCGGGGATTACATATGGGAGCAGTGTGCACAGATTCTACGCGAGGGATGCTGCCGGGCGGAAGGACATCTGGCGACCGGCGATTGCACTCCCCGACGGCGTCCATGGGTGTATTAACAAGGGATCACAGTTGTCGCCAGACGCTGGTCGTAGGTCTGGACGCTCCTGCCGTGGCGGGTTGAGATTGACGCCTGAAGAGTGGGGCAGTGCGGCATTAATTCTGTCACTCGCTGGTGTGCTGTCAATCACAGCCGGCACGTGCCCACCGGCGAGAAACTATTGTTGTAGTAATTGGAGGCAATTGAGCATGAAGAAAATTTCCCCCTGGATAATGCTTGTCCTTTGTGTGAGCCTGTGTGCATTCGCGACCTTCGCCTCGGCGCAAGCGGCGGAGCAGAAGGCTCCCGCTGCAAAGACTGTAACCGGCTGTCTGCAAAAGGGCGTGGAGCCCACCGGCGGCTTCTTTCTAATTACGGCGAAGAACCAGCACCTGGAGCTGTATGCCGACGGCAAGGCTGGGCTCGGCGATCACGTCGGCCAGCAGGTTGCTGTTACCGGTATGACTCCGCAGCGTTCGGCTGATCAGGAGAAGGTGAGCCAGCCCTACGAAAAGCAGGAAACCGGCAAGATGAAGCACGCTGACTTTCAGGTATCGAGCCTGAAGGTGGTCAGCCCGACCTGCACGAAATAGCCGACGTCCGGCAAAGAAAAGGCCCACCCTTCCATAGGTGAAGGAGTGGGTTTCTTCGTGCGCTGAAGGCGCGAGGTTCATCAGGCTACCCAGCCGTGGCCACCGCGGCGGCCGCGGCCAAAGTCACCAGCCCGTGCTGCGCCATGTGGAAGAGGAGCACTGCGGATCCGCATTGGTCAGAGACGGCGTTAGGATTGAATTCGCCGTCGCCCACAAACTTGCCTCGCGCGTAGTGGTTAGAGAAACTCCACAGATACGGCGAATTGATGGGTGCCCGCAGAAAGTGATAGCCGTAGCCGTTATAACCTTCCAGCCGGTAAAGGACCGCGGGCAGGCTCCAGTCTGACAGGTGAGCCAGACCGCGCAGCGCCAGCGCGTCGTTGGCGCTCTGCTCCCAGGTGAACGGGGGATGGCCCTGCAAAGGGCGCCCTGCCGGAACATGGATGGTGCGCGCCGTCAGCGGATCTCCATTGTGCAAATGAAGGTTGAAGTTCAGCGAGCATTCCAGATTGTGTACTAAACCGACAAAGTACCAGGGAATGCCGAGCGGCTTGGCTACGGCCTGATAGCGGGCCTGCTTTGGCAGGATGCGTGCTATGGCTTGGGTTACGTCGTCCGCATGCTTGGGATCGATTACGCAACTATCGAATAAACTTTGATACTGCTGGCGCAGATCATCGGTCAGGGGGAAACCCATCGTCCACCTCGAGATACTAAAACTGTACCCCCATTTAGTGCTGGGTACAATTCAACCTTCGTGGGAATAATGACGTACCTAAAAGTCGTAGTATTGGAGTTTCGAAGTGAGGAGACTTATGGAACAGAACCTGGACTTGACGATGGCGTTGCTGGCTCGCACTCCGGCAACTCTCAACGCGATGCTGCGCGATTTGCCCGAGGAGTGGATCCGAGCGAACGAAGGCGAGAAAACATTTAACGCGTATGAAGTGGTCGGCCATCTGGCCCATGGCGAGCGTGCCGACTGGATGCCGCGAGTGAAGATGATCCTTGAACATGGCGAGGATCGTGCCTTCGTGCCCTTCGACCGCTTTGCGCAGGACAGGGAAAGCGCGGGCAAGTCGCTGGCCCAATTGCTGGACGAGTTCGCCGAGCTGCGGGCGCGAAACTTAAACGACCTGCGCGGCCTCGACATCACTGCCGAGCAGATCCAACTGCGAGGCAAGCATCCTCGGCTAGGCTCGGTGACGCTGGGCAATTTGCTGGCGACGTGGGCGGCGCACGACATGACGCACCTGCATCAGCTTGCGCGGATTATGGCAAATCAGTACAGGGATGCCGTGGGCCCGTGGACAGTGTTTCTGGGTGTGCTGCAATGCAATGGGCACAGCGCGGGGTAGATCACAAGACAAGGCGAGCCACGGATTGACGCGTGCGGATCAGAAAAGCCCGGGAATAAGGAGTACGGAGACTTAAATCCGATCCGTGTTTTTCCGTGCGAATCCGTGGCACGAATCTTCTCAGTCGCCGACAGCCAAGGCTGGCTGGATCTCGTCAACCCCAACTATGTTCGTTGGATACTTGCCGGTGTAGCAGGCAGTGCAGTAGGTCACATCCGGGCCTTCGCCTGCCGCGCGTCGCAAGCCCTCCAGCGAAAGATAGGCCAGGGAGTCGGCGCCGATATACTCGCGAATCTCGTCGACGGATTTGTTGGCGGCGATGAGCTGGTTCTTCGAAGGCGTGTCCACTCCGTAATAACAGGACGAAATCGTCGGCGGGCACGAGATGCGCATGTGAACTTCTTTGGCTCCCGCGTCGCGCACCATGCGAACGATCTTGCGGCTGGTAGTGCCGCGCACGATGGAATCGTCAATCAAAACCACTCGTTTGCCAGCAAGCACATGCCGCACCGGGTTCAGCTTGAGTCTCACGCCAAAGTCGCGCACGCGTTGTTCGGGCTCAATGAAGGTGCGCCCGACGTAGTGGTTGCGAATCAGCCCAAACTGCAGCGGGATACCGCTCTCGTGCGAGAAGCCCATGGCCGCAGTCACGCCGGAGTCGGGCACCGGAACCACGATGTCGGCATCGACCGGCGCCTCGCGCGCCAGTTGGCGTCCCATCTCGTCGCGCGTCTCCTGCACCGCCTTGCCGAACACCAGGCTATCGGGACGCGAGAAATATACGTGTTCGAAGATGCAGCTCGAGGTTTGCTGCTGCGAGGCGTAGAAGCGCGAATGCACCCCTTCGGGACCAACGATGATCAGCTCGCCGGGTTTGACCTCGCGCTCGTACACGGCGCCAATCAGATCGAAGGCGCAGGTTTCAGAGGCGAAGACAATAGTGTCGGCGCGGTGTGCCGCCAGCCCGGGAATGCGTCCCATCACCAGCGGACGAAAGCCGCGCGGATCGCGCGCTGCGAACACGCGGTCGGGGGTCAGCATCACCAGCGAAAATGCGCCTTCCAGGCGACGCAGCGAATCCGCCATCGCGGCCGGCAGCGTCTCTTCCTTGGAACGCGCAATCAGGTGAACGACGACTTCGGTATCGCTGGTGGTCTGGAAGATCGACCCCTGGGACTCCAGCGTGGCGCGGATATCCTGAGCGTTGGTGATGTTGCCGTTGTGCGCGAGCGCGAGGCGTCCCTTGCTGCACTCTACGCGAATCGGCTGCGCATTGAGCAATGCCGAGTCGCCGGTGGTCGAGTAACGAGTGTGTCCTATCGCCAGCGAGCCGGGAAGGCTGGAGAGGACATCAGCGGTGAAGATGTCTGACACCAGCCCCATAGACTTGCGTAACTCAAGCCGCTCGCCATTGGACGCAGCAATGCCCGCCGATTCCTGACCGCGATGCTGCAACGCATACAGGCTGAGGTAAGCGAGCTTGGAAGCTTCAGGATGGCCGTAGATGGCGGCTACGCCACACTCTTCGCGAAGTTTGTCAGATTCGATTAGCATCGCTCACCTGTCGGTCTCTGTAGCTCGAAACTATTGCAATGGAATACACCGCGTCAGGGCACGACTTCAGTCGTGCCGAACAACGGTACCCTCGAACATCCTGAGCGGACTTTAGTCCGTGAAGGACCTGTTCTGTACTGGCCCGAAAAATCTCCTGGGCTCAAGGCCATTTTCGCGAGAAGCATCGCTTCGGCACGACTGAAGTCGTGCCCTGACTCGGATCCCCGCGAAGCCGCGCCCTTTCAAATCTGGCGCGGTCCTTTCAAGTCCGGCACGAACGCGACGCTCTCAAATCCGCGCGCACGCTGCGCTGAAGCGCCGCTCTACCTCTCAGCTCCGGCTCTGAGGCGCTGCACTGCCTTTCAGCTTCTTTGCAACAGTCCCGGAACTAACCGCTCTTCCGTCTCCGTGTGCAACGCCTGTTCCAACGCATCCGACCAAACGGCGTTCAATTCGGAGACACTGGCAGAAATGGCCAAGTTGCCGTCCACTCGAATTTCCAGATTGCCGGGAACCGTCTGTCCGATATTTTCTGCTGAGAGGGCGTATTTTACCGCTATATCTTTGATTCGTTCCACACTATTCGGGTCGCAAGAAACCAAAATGCGGCTGGCATCCTCGCCGAACAGGACGAACTCGGGAACCAGCCCGTCGGAAGCGAGGTCGGCGGTGGCGCCGATGCCGCGCTCGAAGCCGCACGTGGCCAGGGCGACCGCAATCCCGCCATCGGAGCAGTCCTTGGCCGACTCTACCAAGCCGGCGTCGATCATCTCGATAATCGCCTTCTGCAAGGCGGCCTCGCGTTCAATCTCCATGGCTGGAGGAAAGCCCCAGAGCTCGCCCAAAACTTCCTTGGCGTACTCCGACGAGCCAAATTCGGCTTCGACGTCGAAGGTGTCGCCCGGTTCGGTGCCGCGTAGCAGGACGAGCGCGCGGTCCGGGGCCTTGAAGTGCGGGCCCACCGCCTTGTGGACATCCTCCAGGATGCCGACGATTCCAATCACCGGCGTGGGGTAAATGCCCTCACCCAGGGTCTCGTTATAGAAGCTGACATTGCCGCCGGTGATAGGAGTTTCCAGTTCCTCGCAGGCTCGGGTGATGCCGTCGATGGTCTGGGAGAACTGCCACATGATGTGCGGCTTCTCCGGATTGCCGAAGTTGAGGCAGTTGGTGGCGGCGATCGGAGTCGCACCGGTACACGCAACGTTACGCGCCGATTCAGCTACCGCGTGCATCGCGCCCAGCTTGGGATCGAGATAACACCAGCGCCCGTTGCCGTCGAGCGCCATTGCCAGGCCGCGGTTCGTTCCCTTGACGCGAATCACGCCGCCCTCAGAACCCGGGCCTTCAACCGTATTGGTCTGCACCATCGAGTCGTACTGCTGATATACCCAGCGCTTGGAGCAGATATTCGAGCTGGCGAGCAACTGCTTCAACTCCGCAGTGAAGTCGCTCTTTAGTCCAAGCTGGATCCGGTCAGGGACCTCGCGCGGAACCGGCGGCTCCCAGCGATGCAGCGGCCGATGGTAGAGAGGAGCCTCGTCGGTGAGCGCCTGGTTGGGAATCTCGGCGACGATGTTGCCGTGCTCACGAACGCGCATCATCGGCTGATTGATGACATGGCCGATGGTGACCGCATCGAGTCCCCACTTGTCGAAGACGCGGAAGACTTCGTCTTCGCGGCCCTTCTCGGCGACCAGCAACATACGCTCCTGCGACTCGCTCAGCATGATCTCGTAAGGAGTCATGCCGGTATCGCGCTGCGGCACGAGGTCGAGTTCGATCTCCAAGCCAACGCCGCCGCGCGCACCCATCTCGCAGGTCGAACACGTCAGCCCAGCCGCGCCCATATCCTGAATGCCGATGATCGCGCCCGTCTGCATGGCTTCGAGGCAAGCTTCGAGCAGCAGCTTCTCCATGAACGGGTCGCCGACCTGCACATTGGGACGCTTGGCTTCCGATTCTTCGCTGAACTCTTCGCTGGCCATGGTCGCGCCGTGAATGCCGTCGCGGCCGGTCTTCGAGCCGACATAAATGACCGGATTGCCTTCGCCCGCAGCCTTGGCATAGAAGATCTGGTCGCGGCGAACCAATCCAAGCGCAAACGCGTTGACCAGCGGATTACCCGAATAGCAAGGCTCAAACTTCGTTTCGCCGCCGACGTTGGGCACGCCAAAGCAGTTACCGTAGGAAGCGACGCCGCTCACTACGCCCTCCATGACGGAGTGGTTCTTGTGCAGCGTGGCGCGGTCGATGGGTGACCCATCCTGTCCCGGTATTTGCAAAAGGGGAGATTCGGGTGCCCCATTCCGTCCCGTCTGTTGGGACGGGGTGGGATCGACGGGTGCCCCATTCCGTCCCTTCTGTTGGGACGGGGTGGGTTGGTGATCGGTCCAAACCTCAGCGAATCCATGATCGCCACTGGCCTTGCGCCCATGGTGAAGATGTCGCGCAGAATGCCGCCGACTCCGGTGGTGGCTCCCTGAAACGGCTCGATAAACGAAGGATGATTGTGCGACTCGATCTTGAAGGCGCACGCCCAGCCATCGCCGATGTCGATGATGCCGGCGTTCTCCCCCGGCCCCTGCACTACGCGCCGGCTGCGCGTGGGCAGGCGCTTCAGGTGCACTCGTGAGGATTTGTACGAGCAGTGCTCGCTCCACATCACGCTAAAGATACCGAGCTCGGTTAGTGTCGGCGTGCGGCCCAGCGACTTCAGGAGCTTGTCGTATTCCTCAGGCGAGATGCCGTGATCGCGCAGGATTTCGGGAGTGATGGCGGCTTCGGAAGCGGCGGTCGTACTCGATGAGTTCATGGGGATAAGTAAAGGTTATCAGCTCTAAGGTGAAAGGGCACAGGGCTATCCTATGGCTCGATTGAGCGCGAGGTTTGTATCAGGGCACGGCCTTCAGCCGTGCCAAAAACTCGCTCGACATGTTGTCATCCCGAGTGGACTTTAGTCCGCGAGGGACCTGCTTTCGCCGCACGTTTCATTCGATATCGTGCGTAAGGAATGCTCTTCTCCGCGACTCCGAGAGGACACGATCCCAAAACTCTTCCCATGTGGCGAGCCGCACGCACGGATCCTACGAAGGTTTCGCGGGACTGAAAGCTACTCTTCAGCGGCTTCCCCGGCTCAGTCACGCTCATAGACGTCGCGACGGTGAGCTACGCGAAGGATGGTTACAACGCGGGCACGATCATCGATGCTGTAGACAATGCGCCAGTCGCCGACTCTCATTCGCCAAAGGTCGCGGTAGCCCTTAAGTTTCTTGGATCCAGGTGGCCGCGGATTATCGGTAAGCAAACCGGCTTTGGCGTCGACCCGATCAAAAATGGCGTTGTCCAGGCGATTTAAGTCTTTTTCGGCGGACGGCTTAATATCGAGACGGTAGTTAGGCACTTCTACGCGACCGCTTCAGACGTTCCTCGCGGTATTGCTCGTAGGGAATGCTTTTTTCTTTTCGCCGCGACTCTGCTACGAGGCCATCCCAGAAGTCCTCCCACAGAGCTCCATGCTTCTTGAGATCGATCTGTACAGCTATCTTGCGGCCCTTCTCATCGGTGAGGTAATTGATTCCTGTCATTCGATAAAACCCTAACTTCATTGTATTTGACCATTGATCTCCCCTACTCTTCCGCCGCTTCCCACTGATATCCGCAGGCCAGGCACTTCCAACGGTGCAGCAACTCGCCCTGCTGGAACTCAGGAAGCGGAATAGCGGCCGACCAGAGGGCGATCTGTCGTGGGCCGTCGGCGGCGATTTCGCGAATCTCCAGCGACTCGCACTCCGGGCAGCAGGCGATGGTATCGATCTCGCTGTCGTCGTCCAGCTCAGAACCCTCGGGGATGAAGTCGTCCAGCACTTCCAGCGCGCGCACCACCTGGCTGTCAGGGACCTGCAGGCGAATGCCGCCCAACATAATCGCCATATGGAGGTTGACCATGTTCTCATCGCGCACGTGCGCCGAAATCCCGGCAGACGTCAGCTTGCCCTGCGCAAGCTTGGCTTCTCCCATGGTGTGGAACTTGCAAATCGTGATGAGTTCATCGGCCATGCAGGTGAGAAAAGGTAGGTATAGCTTACCGCGTCCGTCAATGCCTTGCGCGCGGCAAGAAGCCTGGCCGACAGATTTACACCGATGAGCGCAGATCAGACTCACTAATGAACTCGATACTTTTCCCGATCCGTGAAGAGCGGTGGCAATCCGTGGTTCGTTATTCTTAGGGTTATTTCGTGCGGCTCAGCTCGCCAAGGTGAGCACGCTCGCTGTGCGCGGCGATGGCTTCCACGATTTGCGTGGCAATTGCCAGGGCGTCGCGACCGGCTTCCAGCGTCACCTCGGGCTGCGAACGCCGGCGCACGGCGTTGAGGAAGCTGGCGATTTCGGCCTTGAGCGGTTCCTGCGGCTCGAGCTTGGGCTTGAAAGGAACGATCCCGGGAAGCGCGCCCGCAGCGATGCTTGCAGGGTTGAAGGGATCCATCCCCAGCATGTCGGGAGCTTCGTCTTCCATGGTGAGGACCAGCACGTCCTGCCGCGAATAGTCGAGCGAAATGTATTGCTGGGGCTGGAAAAATCGCAGCTTGCGCACGCGCTCGGTGCTGACCCGGCTGGCGGTGAAGTTGGCGACGCAGCCGGATTCGAACTCCATGCGGACGTTGGCGATATCGACCTTCTTCGACAGGATTGGCAGGCCTACAGCGCGGATCTCCTTGACCTTTGATTTCGCGAACGTCAGCACGATGTCGATGTCGTGGATCATCAGGTCGAGCACCACGTCGACGTCGAGCGAGCGCGGGGTAAAGACACTCAGGCGATGAACCTCGAAGAACATTGGCTGGGTGAGCAGCGGAAAGGTCGCGCGAACCGCAGGATTGAATCGCTCCAAGTGCCCGACCTGCGCGATGCGTCCGTAAGCCTCAGCCACCGTTATCAACTCGTCGGCTTCGGAGACGCTGGCGGCCAGTGGCTTCTCGATCAGTACGTCGACGCCGGACTGCATCAGCTCGCGAGCGACCGGGAGATGTAGAACGGTAGGCACGGCAACGGAGACCGCATCGACGCCTTGCGCGATAAGCTCGGCGGCAGACAGGAATGCGCGGGCCTTGAATTCACCGGCGACGGATTGCGCGCGCGCGAAGTCGGTGTCGGCGATGCCGGCAAACTCGACTCGTTGAGAAGCATCAGCCGCAAGCTCGCGATAGACGCGGGCGTGGTTGCGCCCAAAGGCTCCCGCGCCTACGACGCCGACACGCAATGTGCCGTTCTGATCAGGCATGGTGCGATTGTCGCGCATAGCGGGGGGCAGGGCAAAGGTGCTCGCAGATGAAACCGGCTTCCTGCACCGCAGTGTATGAGATTGTCATCACGAGCGAAGCGAGGGATCCGCTCTCTGCCTCCCGCCTGAGCACTCTTCAATTATGGAAAACAAGTGGGGCTGCCAGCGAGAACAGATCCCTCGCGCCAAAAGAAGGCGTTCGTGATGACAAAATCTTACATGTCCTTGTGCGGGATGTGACTGACCACCGTCTCGGCAACGATGCAGATGCCGGCCTCGTCGGCAGCGGCAATCACCGCAGGCTTGTCGAAGATCAGACAGCGCCCAGCGTCCAACGCCAGGCAGGTTGCGCCGGCCTGTTTCATGGTTTCGATGGTCTGCAACCCAACCACGGGCACATCAAAGCGCATGTCCTGGTTGGGCTTGGCGACTTTTATGACCGTCAGGGCGCGGCTCAGCGTCGAAGCCTCTTTGCCCAGCGAAGGCGAGCGCATGATCTCGCCCGCGCGCAGGATGGCGGCATCCGTGCCTTCCATCGCCTCGACGGCGACGCAGGCTGCGTCGGCGATCACCACCGTCTGCCCGATATCAAAACGCGAGAGATGATGCGCTACAGCCCGTCCATAGGTGATGTTTGTCTGTTCCGTGTCGTTCGGGCCACGACGGGTCATGACACCTTCCGTCGCCAGCAGCGGCTCCAGCAGCGACGTGGAGCTCATCAGCGTGATGCCTTCATCGGCAAGCACCTTGGCCACCGCGCCAATTAGTGAATCCGTATTGCGAGTGGCCAGCGTGAGCAGCAACTGCGCCAGCCGCCAGTCTGGCTTGATGCTGCTGAAGATGCGCTTGTGCTTGACCTGTCCGGCCATGATGGCCCGCGATACGCCTGCAGCCTTGAAGGTCTCAATGAGCTTGGATAGCTCGCCCAACGAAAGCCAATGAACTGCAGCGGCGCCGTGATGCTCGATCTCGGGCGCGGCCTCTTCCTTGATCGCTGCGACCACAACCTGCATGCCTTGCGAACGCGCTGCGTCCAGCACCAGGAAAGGGAACTGGCCGTTGCCGGCAATGAGGCCGATACGCTGTGAATCTTTTTCCAAAGTTTTGAGTTTACACTGCACACATGAAGAAGCTCCGGGTGGGAGTTTTGTTTGGCGGCCGCAGTGGCGAGCACGAGGTATCGCTGCTGTCGGCGGCGTCGGTCCTGAATGCAATCGACAAAAAGAAGTATGACGTAGTGCCCATCGGCATCACCAAAGAAGGCCGCTGGCTGACGCCCTCGCATGCCGAGCGTCTGCTCAAAGGCGACAAGTCGGCGGCATCTGAGCCGCGTCATCTGCGCGCCGGCGATCCTGACGCCACCTATGGCGCCGCGGTTCTGGCCAAGGGTGAGGGCGTGGTCGTGCCTCCTATGCCGGGCGCTAACCACTCCGCGCTGGTGCCGTTTGAAACCAGCGCGCACGAGATGCACGCGGCTGCGAATCCGATCGACGTCGACATCATCTTCCCGGTTCTGCACGGCACCTTCGGCGAAGACGGCACGATTCAGGGGCTGCTCGAGTTGGCGGACATTGCGTACGTCGGCGCAGGAGTTCTGGGTTCTGCGGCGGGGATGGATAAAGATGTTATGAAGAAGCTCTTTCGTGACGCGGGCCTGCCCATCGTAAAACATGTGACGGTGCTGCGCAGCGCATGGCGCAATGAGCCCAGGAAAGCACGCAGGCAGATCGAAAGCGCGTTGAAGTATCCGGTTTTTGTTAAGCCGGCGAATCTCGGCTCGTCGGTGGGTATCAGCAAAGTTCATGACACGAGTGAGCTGGCGGCAGCTATGGACGAAGCTGCGCGATTCGATCGCAAGATCGTCATCGAGCAGGGAGTCGGAGGCACGAAGGCGAAGGCGCGCGAAATCGAGTGCTCGGTGCTGGGCAATGATGAGCCAATCGCATCCGTAGCCGGTGAGATCGTTCCCATCAAGGAGTTTTACGATTATGACGCCAAGTACCTGGAGGAAGGCTCGGAGCTGATCATTCCTGCGAAGCTACCAAGAGCCAAGCAGAAAGAGGTACAGCGGCTGGCGGTGCAGGCGTTTCAAGCGGTTGACTGCTCCGGCCTGGCGCGCGTGGACTTTCTGATGGATCCGCGCACCGGAAAAATGTTCGTCAACGAAATCAATACCATGCCGGGCTTCACTTCGATCAGCATGTATCCCAAGCTGTGGGCGGCCTCGGGAATCGAGTATCCAGAGTTGATCGATCGCTTGATTCAACTGGGGTTACAGCGCTACCAGGAGAAAAAGCAGAACCGCTACGCGAGGTGAGAGGCACGCGTCGCGCCATTGTTGCGGCACTCTGGATTTTTGCTAACCATTTTTTTTCGTGCTCGTCTTATGTTTGCAAGCAGGGAGCGATGCTTAAACGGGGCATGTGAATGGTTCCTTCCGCTGGAACGCCATGCCCCGGGCACCGCAACTCATTGTCTCCTCCTTACGCACAATTGGGCCTCTCTTCGTGAAGGGCGAAGAGAGGCTTCTTTTTTTGCCAGTTCTCTCCAGGATTAGTAGAGCGGCGCGTCAGCGGCATTCCAAGAAGAGGATTGGGGAGGTAGCTTGACGCCGACCTGAAGGTCGGCTCTACCTATTGGGCGGGCAGTTCGTATTCGAAGTCGTAGAAATGTTTGCCGCCGGGCTCGATCCGGATGTTGAGCTTGCCGGTAATTCCGGTGAGTTCACCGGTGCCGGAATCCGGAACCACCGTGATAGTCAGCTCAGGAATCCCACGGTTCATCACTCCGGTGTGGTGTAAGGCGAAGCTGCCGCTGCGTCCGCCAAGCCTGCCCGTGACGCGTTCGACGGCAACGTACGCTCCTGAACCCTGCACAGTGGCGCTCATGGCGGTGAGCATCTCGCCCACACTGGTCGCCTCCAACTCGCCGTGAAACTGCTTGCTGAGCGACATTCGTCCCAGTCCGGAATCAGCTCCTGCTTCGGCCAAAGACTGTGGTGCGAGTTTTACGTCGAAAGGTCCGCTTGCGTGATTGGGCATAGTTTTTATTGAGCTTTCTGTGCCTGCTGGCGTTCTTCGGGCGTCATTTGTGTCCAGAGCTGCTGGCGAAAATCGCGCGCCCAGACGGCGTTGGGATTGGCTTCCAGCGCCTGATTCATGTATTGATAGGCGCGCACGCGATTGCGGGGAACACAGGTTCCGGTGGCGTACAGTGAGCCGAGGCGGCTGCGCGCGGCAGCGTTCCCATCGGCGGCGGCTGATCGCAGCAGAACCATCGCCTGATCGCAGTTCTGCGCAACTCCGTCGCCTTTGATGTACATATTTGCCAGCTTGATGGGTGCTTCAGGATTTCCCTTGGCCACCGCCTTCCACAACCAGGCAGAAGCCGCTGCCGCGTCGCTGGCATTAGCTGCCTTCGCAAGTTCGTCCCCGCCAGGCGCGGTGGTCTTTGCCGGCTTCTCCGTCTTGGATTCCGTGCTGTCAGCACTCGGAGCTGTTGAGTTGGGCGAGTTGTTTACAGCTTGGGCGCTCGTCCTGTTTGTCGTCTCGGCCTTCGCTGGTGCGATTGGCGGCTCGTGCGCGTCCGGAACTGCCTGTGCCTTGGTAGCTGGTGGCAAAGCTGCTGGCGGATTCGAAGCTGCCCCGGGATTTGCCGGCTTCTCGGGCATCGTCTTTGGTTCGCCGGCAGGCTGAGGATTAATGGTCTGCGGCTTCGGTTGCGGAGCGACCTGCATCTCCGGCCCGGATCCGCTTGGACCCGAGGTTGCGCCTGGCCGAGCGGATTCGGTCGCAGCTTCCGAAGCGGGTGGCGGCGTGATGACGGCGCCTTTCTTTCCTTTCAGCCGCTCGAGCTGCATCTTCATGATGCCGATGGGACCGTTGCTGCTCTGCTTCTTCTCCGCTCGCCACTCAAGAATTCCCAACGCCGCGAAGGCGCAGATGACGATAACCGCAGTCCACGCGCGCCAGTGGCTGGAGGGCGGCGTGCCCAAGTCGCTCTCGTCGCTGATGTAAGCCGGCGCAGCAGGGGTATCACTCAGCCCGAGGAATGAAGGTCCTCCGATGCTGGGGGCCGCAGCGGTTGGTGGAGCTTCTTTCACGGGCTCTGAGAGGTCAAGGAAACGCGATCGATCGGGAGCTTGCTCTCTAATGCCCTTGGTGGCAAAAGGAGGCGGCTCCGTTATAACCGGGGAGGGTTGCTCCGCGATGCTCTCTATGGGAGCCGCCCCATCGCTCACGGCTGCCTGTTCCAGCGGGAGAGCTTGTGGCGAGAGCGGCTCCTCGACTTTTGCCAGAGGCTCGGCGACCGGCGCTGATGGCTGCTCAGACATGCTGACAGGCGTTGCGGGTTCGTACTTGGTCGCGCTATCGAGCTCCGGCTTAGCGCCGGTCATAGTGACTTCGTCTTCTTCGGTTGGCGGCGTGTAGCGGAAGCCGGCAATAAACTGCTGAAGCGACTCTGCCTGTTCCGCCTGGGAAAAATAGTTTGGCCCTGCGGCTGAAGTCGGCGGCATCTCTGGGGTTTCGATCGCCGCAGGCGCGCTCAGATCCGAGCCGCTCGCAACCGTTGACGGAGCCACTTGAGAAACCTCAACCGGCGCTCGGGTAAAGCCCACGGTGCTCTCAGCGTCGGGAACGGTAAGCGGACGCTGCGGCAGCGGCGTGCCGCACATTCCGCAGAAGCGATGTCCGGATGGATTTTCAAATCTGCAATTCGAGCAGTGCACGCGGCCTCCCTTCCCAAAGCTATCGTAAATTATGAGGCTTTCGCTTAGGAATGGATGAAGGCGCCCGCAGCAGAGGTGGCCAGCCTAACCAGAGCTCCTCTCTCTCGTT
This sequence comes from uncultured Acidobacteriaceae bacterium, assembly GCA_963809865.1. Lineage (GTDB taxonomy): Bacteria > Acidobacteriota > Terriglobia > Terriglobales > Acidobacteriaceae > CAVVDY01. The sequence goes on from CAWELL010000003.1 coordinate 194,099, forward strand.
ACGACACCATTTTTCTGAGAGCGCGCACCGTGTCACCGACGTCGCCTTCCTGGAAAAGGCGAATGCCCGCCACACCGGCGGCGCCGGCGCGAATGCAACCAAACGCGTTATCGAGATTCACTCCGCCGAGCGCGAGCACAGGGAAGGAACTTTGCGGCGCGGCTTCGGTGTTGTCAGGCGGTGACGCGCCGTGGCAGGCAGCGGTCAGCACGCTCAGACCAAGCCCGGGCAGCTCCTTACCCGGCTTCTCGAAGATCGGCGCCAGCACCGCGAAATCTGCGCCGTGGGCCTCTGCATAACGCACATCCTCGACAGAATGAGCAGACACCCCGATGACCGGAGTGCGGTCAGACGCTCGCATCCAAAGTGCCCGCACGTCGGACGCAGGCAAGCTGTTCCCCGGCAGATGCACGCCATCCGCGCTGCAGGCCAGCGCGACATCAACGCGACCGTTAACTAGCAGGCGCGTCACAGAGGAATTCGCTCGCACGGCGACAACGGCTTCTTTCGCCAGCCGCTCGAGCTCGCGCGTGCTCAGGTTCTTCTCGCGTAGCTGAATGTAATCGACCCCCGCAGCCGCCGCTTCAGCGATGCGTTCCAGCAGCGCTGTGTGCTGGTCGGCTTCATCTCCGGCCAACGCGCGCCGGTCGGTGATGTAGTAGAGAAGCATCCGTCACGATTCTACTCAGCGGAAGGCTGCTGCAAGAGTGTGGATCAGTGCGACGAGTGCGTCGGCTCCGTCGTGCTCTGGTCCGCCGATGCCACCACTTCGTACGGCCGCATCATCTCGTTGTCTTCGTGCTCCAGCAGATGACAGTGCCAGACGTAGCGACCGGTGTAGCCCTCGAAGGGAATGATGATGCGCGTAATGGCACGCGGCTCGGCGCGAACCGTGTCCTTCCATCCCGCTTCGCTGGGATCGGGGGGCGCGGCAGCACCGAAGGTTTGCAGGTGTCGGGTATCGGTATCACTGGGATAGCCGGAGATGTATTGCTTGCGATCGAGGATCTGAAACTTCACCAGGTGGATGTGAATGGGATGGGTGTCATCGGTGGGATTCACAAACGACCAGATCTCGGTGGTGTTGATGACCGGCTTTTCCGTGATCGGCTGGTGCCAGTAGGTGCCGTTCAGCAGCATGGTCATCGACTCGCCGGCCGGATTCATATATTCGTTCAGCGTCAGCATGCGGGTCTTCACCGCGTCAGCTTCCTTCAGTTTTGGAACCAGACGTAGTGTTGAGGGCAACGAACTCGGATCGCTTACCTTGGTGGACGAGATCCGGAACTGAACGATGCTGAAGCTGTCGCTCTTGAAAATCATCTTCTCGCCCGCGTGCCCGCTGAAATCGACAACGATGTCGGCACGTTCGGCGGGCGCCAGAATCAGTTTCTTCAGCGGCACCGGCGCGGACAACAATCCCTGGTCGGTGCCGATCTGGTGGAACTGCACATCGTCGCCGAAGGAGAAGCGATAGGTGCGGCTATTGGAGCCGTTGAGAATGCGAAAACGATACTTTCGCGGCTCTACTTCGCAATAGGGAAACAGCTTCCCGTTGGCCAGAATCGATTCGCCGTAGACTTCCGGAACCCAGGGTGCGTCAGCGTTGCCCGAGATCGGATAGAGGAGTTGGTGATCGAGGGTGAAGTCACGATCGAAGATGACTAAGGGGATCTCGTACTTCCCCGCAGGCAGGTTCAGTGCGTCTTCGAACTTGTCTCTGACAATGTAAGACCCCAGCAGCCCCGCATAAATATTCAGGCGATTAATGCCCATAGCGTGGTCGTGATACCACAGCATGGCGGGGTCTTGCTGGTTCGGGTAGTAGTAGAGGTTCGACTTACCCGGCACCACCCAGTTTTCGGGGTAGCCGTCATCCTCCGCGCGGACCTTCGCGCCATGAACGTGTACGACCGTGCGCACCTGCGGCTTGTCGGCTTCAGCGCCGTGGAGATTGTGGTCGATGGGCAGGAAGTGTTGCTGCGGCAGCTCGTTCGCCCACTCCACAAACAGCGGCTCCCCGCTGCGAGCTTCGATGGTTGCGCCCGGTACCGACGAAGCGCAGGCCCACCAGCGCGTCGGCTTCATGTCGCGATGCACCTTGATGTCGGTTTCGCGAAGGGACATGCGGTAGTACAGGCGCCGTCAGGCGCTGATCGTCAGCGACTGGGTCGCTTGCCCTGGGCTTGCGCGACTGCGGGGATGGGTAACGGATCGACAAATTTTTCCAGCTTACCGGTGTCGAACGCGACCTGCTGCTTGGCGACGGGATGGTGCCGCATGGAGGACGGAAGCTGGCCGTTGAGGTACGCTCCGGCAGCCAGGAAGGTCGACTGTTTGAGGAAGTTACGCCGTGTGATCACAGAGTCAATAACTTTATCAATGCAAGGTGAACATCAGATGAACAAAAAGGCACGTGCAGGTTTATCCGCACGTGCCCAAGTCGATAGCAGCTATCGGGGTTTAGTTTACGCAACCCTTCTGCGTAACCTCACCTGTCTCGTCGCTAAGAATCAAGGTGCGATAGCACGGTGACGGTAGCGTCCAGTTGAACATACCGTCAATGGGCCCCGCCACCTGATCGAACGATCCGCCGCCGATGCGCTGGTTCCAAAGCCAGTTATCTTCAATAAAGCGGACGACTGAGCTCTGATCGGTCATGGTGTGGTCAACGTAGTTGCCGCGGCTATAAGGCGAAATCACCAGCAGCGGCAGACGCGGTCCATAACCGCAACGGCCCTGCGCCGCAGGAGCGCTGATGCCGGAGAGTATCGGAGCAGCGGCTCCGCACTGGCCGGGACCGGTGAGGGCATCGACTGACGTCTGGGAGCTGTTCACGATCTGACCCAACTGATGGTCGTACCATCCGTCGGAGTCGTCGTAAGCGATGATGACCGCTGTGTTCTTCCATTCCGGACGCTGCATCAGGAAGTTGATCGTGTCGACGATGAACGTCTGGGCATCGAGCGGATCGGAGTAGCCAGCGTGTTCATCCTGATAGCCCGGGGCCTTCAGGTAGCTGACAGCCGGGAAATTGCCGGCATTGATCGCGTCGAAGAAGTCGTGGGTATCGTACTGATGGTTGCCGGCATCACCCTGGTGGCCGATCATCTGCACCGACGTCGGGCGGGTGTGCGCCTGGTTGGCGGTGGAAACGTAGTACTGGAAAGGCTCGTGGTGCGGAATGTAATCCGCCTTCTTCACCATGGTGACTGCCGAAGTATGGTCGCGCTTGCAGCCCGTGCTGTTGTCGGGATTCACGATGGTGAGGTCGAATCCACCGGTAAAGAAGCCCCAAGTCACGCCTGCTCCATTTAGCAGGTCGCCGATGTTCTTTCCGCCCATCTGCACCTGAGAGCTGCTGGTGGTACAGACGTCGCCGATCGGATCAGCATCGCCGTAGAGGGTCATGCCGCCGTGGCCATCCGAGATTACCGGCGGATTGCCCATGACCTGGGTTACGCCGTTGGTCTGGCCCGACATGACGTTCAGAGCTCCCGGAGTCGAGGGTCCAAAGTTCGTGTCATACGAGTTGTCGCTCATGGCATAGTTCTGGGCGTAGTTCCAGAGCGCGGTAACAGTGTTGCCGTCGTAGTAGCCCATGGTCAGGCCGTTGGTCAGCACCTGCTGCGGCGGAGCGCTGGGAGGCGGTCCGGCAACGCCGGTGTAGAGCGGGAACAGGTCCATTACTCCGCCGTCAAATGCCTGCTGCTCTGGCGTGTAGTTGTGGTCCTGGTCATTGGTAGCCGACTGCGAGCGATCCAAGCGGTACGGATTGGTGGCGCCTGTGCCATTGGCCGGATTCTGGTTCGGATTGAAGTTCAGCAGCGGATTGTTCAGGCCATTGACCGCCGGGGTTCCGGGAGCGGCTACGAAGTTTGGCTCACCCGGAGGATTGGTTGCGTAAGGATAGGTTCCGAAGTAGTGATCAAAGGAGATGTTCTCCTGGAAGATGATCACGAGGTGTTGAATCGGTGTGGCTGGCTGCCCATACGGCGTGCGAGCTTTCGCGACCGGGTTGGCTGCATTGGCCAACTCCGGAGTCATCAAGGGTCCGCAGGCCATGGCCGCCATCAAGGCTGTTGCCAAGAATTGACGCATACTCCTCCTCATCGCTCCCCACATTGGGAAAGTGAACGGAAGATATACGGCGGACATAAATCTGAGGTCACATGCCCTTTAATTTCCGGTTACGAAAATGCGAGATCTGAAATTAGAGGCCGGATTTGAACAAACATAACAGGCGGAGCGCTGACGACGTAATTTGCCCTCGCGCGTCTATGGGTTTTATACTTCGAAGCCCATCATGAAGGTATCTGTCGTCATCCCCGCCGCGGGCCTGGGAACGCGCATGTCGGCTCCCGCTGGCGGACTCAAGTCCAAGAGCAAGCAGTTCTTCGAGCTGCAAGGCACTCCTATCCTTATTCACACCCTGCGCAAGTTTGACGAGTGTTCCCGGGTCACTGAAATCGTTGTGGCGCTGCGAAGCAACGAAAAAGCCGCCTTCGAATCAGCGGTCGCCCGCGAACATTTCCGCAAACCGGTTCGGGTGGTGGAAGGCGGCGAGCATCGCCAGGATTCGGTAGCCAATGCGCTTCGCTCGCTCAGCGCCGCCGATGACGACATCGTGCTGGTGCATGATGCGGTAAGGCCGTTCGTGGACCAGGAGACCATCCTCGGGGTGATCGAGGGAGTGAAGAAGTACGGGGCGGCGATTGCCGGCATTCCTGCCATTGACACAGTGAAGCAGGTGGACCGCACCGCCGACGGCGCGGTGGTAATTGCGACCGTACCTCGCGAGAAGATGGTGATGGCGCAAACCCCGCAGGGCTTTCGCTATGACCTGATTCGTAAGGCCTTCGACGAGGCCCTGGCGGACGGTTTTGTGGGAACCGATGAGGCTTCGCTAATTGAACGCAGCGGGGGCACGGTTCACGTGGTGATGGGCTCACCCCGCAATATCAAGATCACCACCCCCGCCGACCTCGACCTTGCCGAGCTCTTTATAGCGCAGGATGAGCGTCGCAAGGTCGCTTTGTCGGGATAGGCTCGCGCCGGCCCGAATCTCCAGTCTCGCAGCAAATCTGATTTGTCATCCTGAGCGTAGCGAAGGACCTGCTTTCCACCGCGCGACGACGAGGCCGGGAAAAAACAGTCATGATCGCGAGGTGGACGAACACTCGCGATCATAAGCTGGGGTATGCCCCCGACGAAAACAAGTCCTGCGGTCGCCGAAGCGACCTCAGGATGACAATCGCGAAAGGGCTTCGTGATGAAGTCGAGCTAAACCCCGCTGGTGCTCGGCGAGCTGCTTTCGGTACCGGTGGCACGCAACGTCTCATTCACGCCCGAGCGCACCTGTCCCATGGCACGTTCTGCGGTGCCGCGAATTGACTCGACACCACGGTTGACCTTGTCGCGTCCCTGCTCATAGGTGTCGCGCGCCGAGTTTGCCAGATCGTTCGCCCGGTCAGCGAGATTGTTGCGTGTCTCTTCGCCACTCATCGGGGCGAACAGAATTCCCAAGCCGATCCCCATGCCTAAACCAAACAGAAAACCTTTCATGCCTTCCTCCTAACTTGTACGGTGAAGTAATCGTCGAGCCGTTTCAGTTCAATCAAGAGAGATGCGGCCAGTGGGCGTAGGTTTGCCGCGGAGCGGTGAGGTTCCTCAGGGCAGCAAAAACCGGCCGCCTCGGCGACCGGTCTGAACCTCCGAATGATTGCGAGCTACTGCTGGGTAGGCTGTACGGCTGGTGCCGGCCCCAGCGCCTGTAGCTTTTGGGTCGCGGCCTGGCCTACAGGAGTCGTGGGGCTCTCTTTTTGCAGTTGCTCGTAGAGCTTGCGTGCGTCCTGCGGCTGATTGTTTGCCGTGTAGAGATCGGCGAGCTCAAACTGCGGCGTCCACTTGCCCACCGAACTCGCGGGATGATCGATCAGCTGCTTATACATATCGATGGCTTTCGCAGTCTGGTTGGTGTCGGCATACAAGCCGGCCAGCGCGAGCTTCGCCAGTCCAGCCATGCTCTTGTCCCAACTGGAAGCCACTTGGCTGAGCTGCTTCTCGGCTCCGGCGGTGTCGCCCATGTCGCGCAGGGTGATTCCTTCGAAATAACGCGCGATGCGGCCCGATTCGGTGAACGAGTACTTGTTGGCCACTTCGGTGAACTCCGCGTTCGCCGCCTTGGCCCGATCAGCCGCCGAAGCGTAGCTAAGCTCGCCAGGCACCGCCGGTTGACCTGCGGGACGAATCGGCGCGTTGTACTTATCGATGGCCGACCCCAGCGTGCCCCGGGCCTGCTGATTGCGGTAGTTGACGTAGGCGTATCCGCCGATCACCACCGCCAGGATGATGGCGGCCACCACTGACGCCGCGATCAGTTTCGGCTGGTTTTCAACCGCCCAATTGAGGGTTGTGACCGTCGTCTCTCTAAAGTCGTCCGTCTTAAGTTGATGTCGAGTGGAACTGCGCACGCGTGGTCCTTGTGTGGAATTGCCGGAAGGCGGGCAAACACAAAGTCTAACAGGGCCAAGTTTGCAGGGTCAAACCGGGCGACTGGATAAAGCCACCGAATCTCGGGTAGATATCTCGGGCTCTGAGCTGGCCTTCAGGTAGAGCTGAATCGGGTAGAGCTGGCCTTCAGGCCAGCGTCTATGCCGTCGAAAATACTCATGGGCTTTAGCCCCTGAGGTCCTTCCGGCGGACTTTTCAGCAGCCCCCGAAGGCATACTCTGGACTACAGCCACTGTGAAAATGCCCTAGTAAGCCCAGAACGGCCCCGGTCCCAACGGAGTATTCGCCCGCTCAATGGCGGTGAAGACGCTCCGTCCGTAAAAGAACGGCAAGCCCCAATCGAATGCCTGCGAAACGGCGCTCGACGGCCCGGCCAGCGTGGGGAAGACCGCAAACGTCGGGTTGTTGGTAAACAAGTCCATAGCGTTATCGACGCTGAAGTTGATCGCTGAACTCGCGTTGTTGATCCCTACATTGGTCGCGCTGATGGACTGGGTTGAAGCCGGGCAATAATACTGACTGTAATTGCCGGTGCATGTAGGCAGTTGCGGCACCGTGGTCGAGTTAAGGAAGTAGTTTGCGTTCAGGCCGCTGCTGATGCTGCCGGGATAGTTTGTGCCGTTGTAGGTCACCAGGAAATTGCCATTCGCATCCGTAGTGTAAGCAACCGCCGAACCGACACCATTATTCGCCTGCGTGCCGATTCCGAGGAAGAGCGTACCGCTGACCGTGGTCGCTCCCGGCGGACTCACCGCAGGCAGTTGCAACAGCACACCATTGTTGTCACCAGGCAGGAATGGAACTGGGTTGAGCACCTGGTTGGTAGTGGCGAGCGTGATTGCATTGCAAGCTCCGCCCGTGGGACATGAGTAATAAACGTTGGTTGGGGCCTGGGTGCAAGCAGTACCGCAATCCTGGGTAAACAGTCCGACTCCCAGAATGCCGTTGGCGCCAAGGGCCGACAACGTGCTCAGGTCGGTTGTGCCGTTGCTGCACGTGCTCGGAACGGAAGATTCGCCGGCTTGTCCAATCAACTGGACTGCCTGGTTTGAGGCCTGTTCGCCATCCAGCATGACGTCCGCCTGCGCGATCGGTCCCCAGACGAATCCATCTGCCAGCGGGAAGCATTCGTTCAGGGGATTGCCATCCGGAGCGAGCTTCTGCGGCAGCGCCAAGCTCAGCTCTCCCCCGGCGGCACCGGAGGCCAGCAGCCGCACGCCAGCCGAGCCGGTGTCCACCAGCAGGTGATCGATCGTCTGGCAGGTAGCGGTTCCCGGAACGCAGATGGTGGCGCTGGCAAACGCACCGTTAACGTAGGTATTTGCGGGTCCGGCATCGACCGTCACCGGCACAACATTATTTCCTGCCGCCACCGGATTCACCGTCACCGTGGCCGTGCCCGCCTGGGCGGGATTCTGCACTGAGGTTGCCGTCACCGGAACCGCGGTGCTGGTGCTCACCGTCGGCGCAACATAAAGGCCGGCCGGAGTTGCCGTGCCTGGACTCGCGGCCCATGTTACAGCGGGGCTGAAATTTCCCGTGCCGTTTACCGTGGCCGTGCATTGGCTGTCTTGATTGGATTGGATCGTAGGTAACGCGCAGCTCACGCTCACCGAGCTGACGGTGCCGGCCGGGCTGATGTTCAGGGTGGCAAATGCCGACTTGGTGTTGTCCTGCACTGAGGTAGCAGTCGCCGTGATCTGAGTGTTGATAGGCACAATTGGCGCGGTCAACAGTCCAGAACTGGAGATGCTGCCCGAACTGACACTCCACGTAACCGCGTTGTTAAAGTCGCCGATACCAGTAACCGTGGCTGAGCATTGACTGGTTTGCGCCGACTGCAGCGCGGTCGGCGAGCAGGTCACGCTCACCGAGGTAATGGCCGGTCCAGAGGGATTCACAATTACCTGGTAGGTGCCGCTCTTGCTGCCGTCCTGCGAGGAGACCGCTGTGATGACCGGTATTTGCTGCGACGTAACCATCGGGGCGGTAAATAGTCCAGTCGACGAAATGGTGCCTTGATTCGAACTCCATATCACGGTCTGCTTGATGTTTCCCGTGCCGCTGACCACCGCCGAGCATTGGCTGGTTCCACCCGAAGTGATAGTGCTGGGGGTGCAGACTACTACCACGGTCGTGACGGTTGGTTTGGAACTGCCACAGCCGGCCAACGACGCGAATACGGCCAGCACCACCAAAAGGAAAAGGCATTTGCCCACGTCAACTCTCTTCATTGGATCTCGCTCGACTGCACACCGCTGGGCAGCGCCGTTGGGAGGTAGGCCCGCCCGCGAAATGCGCGGAGGTGACCGCTTTGCTGAACCACCAGGGTAGGGGTCTCGATGGCCAGCGGTCCGCGAGGCTGGGGTTGACGCTGTTCAGAAGCCTGCCGGAATTGCTCGAAGTACGAGCCCAGGAGCTGCTGCAGGTCTGGCGTGGTTGGCCCTTCCCATGCCACACCGAAGACCGATCCGCCGGGAGAAACAAACTCCCGCACCGTTTGCCCGTTCGACGTGCGAATCTCCTGAATGCTGTAGCGCGCGTTGGAAGTGCTGTGCAGGGTTCCATTCAGGTGTGCGGAATCGGCCTGCACCGAGGTTGCATTGCCGCCCAGCGCCGCCCACGCGGAACCCGCTAGTCCCAGCAACGCGAAGAGCAGGATACCGCGAGCGGTTGCTTTACCAGGAAATCTCAATAACCGTGAGCCCCAATTCATCAATATCCTTTTCACCGGGCACGAGCCGCGAAGGTATCCAGACTAACCCCTTGTTCCCGGTGCTTCTCCCAAGTGTGAATCAGCCTCACCCATCATAATCTGGCCTGGGAACTTACGGTGTAAACGCATTTTGCGGACAGTTGTTTTCATCGAGGACCGCTTGGAGCATCCGCGGCGGGGTACGCCGAAAACAGAGATCGTTCGCGCTGAGCGTTTTCGCCGGGCCTTCATTGCCACGTGCTGCCTCAGCGAGGAATGCTTCGGCTGGCAAGCAGGACGCACGTCGGCAACGCTGGAATCAACGCTCGGAGCAGCAGGTTCTTCAAGAGGTCTCCAATCGGGAGTCGTTGCACTTGGGAAAGCCTGCACCTTGCAAACAAAAAGGGCGGCACCTGGCCGCCCTCGGGGAAATCAAATTCCTTACTGCTTCTTGGGCGGCGTCTTGCCCTTTCCGTACGTGGTCTCGACCTTAGCCCCCAGAGCCTCGAGGTAGCCCTTAGCCTGCGTAACCAGCGGGCCGTCCGGCTTCAAGTCGATGTACTTCTGAAACGACTCAGCCGTCCCTGGCGGAGCAATCATCTTGTTGGTCTTGGGATCTAGCGTTGCCATCGCAATCAGGTTTTCGCCCTTGTAGTAGTAAGCTTCGGCGCGATTCGGATCTGCTGCAATGGATTTGTCGAATGCCGTAACCGCCTCTTTCGGATGCTGCGTATTGGTAAACACAGCACCCTCGTTAAAGAAGTACATGGCGGCATTGGCGGGCTCAGCCTGGGCGGCAGCGTTGTATTCCTCAACCGCTTTGTCGGTCTGCCCCGACTTGGCATAGGAATCAGCCAGGCCGCTCATATAGCCACCGTTGGTTGGCTTGAGCTGAAGGGCTTTGTTGTAGGCGTCGATCGCCTCCGGATACTTCTTGGCCCCGCGATAGGCGTCGCCCAGATAGCCCCATAGCAGGTCCTGCGTAGGATTCTGCTCGGCCGCCGGCTGCAGCAACGCGATGGCCTGGTCGTAATTGCCGGCCTTCTCTAAATCGCGCGCCTGGGCCAGCAGGCCGTTCAGGTTCTTGATCTTTTCGTTGGCCGCCTTAGCCTCTTCATACTTCTTCAGTTGTTCCGGAGTCGGACCCTGGCCCGCCAGGTCCTTCTTCAGGTCAAAGTTGACTGTGGTTTCCTGGCTGGCAGCCACCGGCACTTTGCCGAAGGCGTCGATGCGTTTGCCATCCTTGTCCATAAGGATCGCGTTATAGGTTCCGGCGGGCACGCCCTGCACTACGTATTCGCCCTTGCTCCCGGTCTTGCTAGTCATTTTCTTGCCGGTGTCGACGTTATCCAACTCGACCGTGCCGTCGGTGATGGCTTTGCCGTCCTGATCTTTGGCAGAACCTTTAACCGTGCCGGCCTGAGCCATTGCCGGAAGAACGCTGAGGCCGGCTAGCATGACCAAGATAGAAACGAGAAGTAAAAATCTTTTCATTAGGTTTGCCTCCGTCGCGCACCCAACCCTGCAAAGTGTCGCGCGAGCTTGATTAGTGCTTCCGGGGCCCGCAATCTCAAAGTTGCGATGAAGCCGGCGCAAGGTACGGGATCGGGTCGTGAGCGCCCGCCGCGGCAAAGGCCCGCAAGCGGAGCACACAACTTTCGCAAATGCCGCACGCCTGGTCCACCCGGCTGTAGCATGACCACGTTAAATCGAAGGGAGCGCCCAATTCAAGGCCAAGCGTCACAATCTCCGACTTTCGCAACCCTATCAGCGGCGTCTCAATGCGGATAGCTCCGTCTTTGGTGCCAGTACGAATCGCCTCATTGAACGCCTGATAGAACTCCGGCCGGCAGTCGGGATAGCCCGAGCTATCCTGTTGCACTGCCCCGATATAGATGCGCGCGTGCGCCTAATACTTCTGCCCAGCTGGTCGCCGCCGAAAGAAAATGAGCATTGCGGAACGGCACATACGTGACAGGAATCTCGGCCCCAATCTCTGGCCCAGCCTCAGGAACGTCGAGCTTTTCGTCGGTTAAGGCCGACCCACCAATCGCGCGGAAGAACGGCGTGCGGAACATCAGCCGGGTGTGAATGCCCAGCCGCTCGCAAATCGCGCCAAACGCCTGCTGCTCGCGCTCCTCGGTCCGCTGACCATAGCTGATGTGCAGCGCCGCCGTGTTCTCCGCCCCGTGCTCGCGTACCGACAGCGCCGCGCATACGGACGAATCCATGCCGCCACTGAGCACAACGACCGCCGCTTGTGGTTCATTATCACCAGGTCGCCATGCTCTAAACCCCCTTCAGCGAAGGCTCCCAGATGAATTTGTGTATTTGAAATCCCAGGCGCACATTCAAGTTGTCCGCCAAAATCCATTCCGCCATGTCGCGCGGATCGACCAGGCAATGCTCGGCGCTGCGGCTGCCGGTCGCGTCCTTGCGAAACGCCGGAGAAAAAATAATCGAAGGCGCACAGGCTGGAGGCGACCTCCTGGATAAAATCGCGCGCAAACTCGTAATCTCTTCTGCTGGCGATGACGAATTTCAGCTCATCGCGCTCGGTAAGTGCCTTCAGGTTCTCCGGCAGGAACGACCCACCCTCGCCCGAGTCGGGACACTTCACGTCAACGATCTTCACCACCGGCGCGGCACATTCGCCAGTGGACGCTCGCCGCTGGTTTCCAGCAGCACGGTGTAGCCGGAGCTCAGCAGGCTGTCCATCAAGGGAACGACTTCGCGCTCCTGCAACATGGGCTCGCCTCCGGTGATCTCGACCAGGCCCTGCTCCGGATCAGGCGATGCACCTCGGCTTCGATCTGCTCTTGCGTCATGCGCGAGCCGCCCTTGAAGGTGTACTCACTGTCGCACCACGAGCAGCGCAAATTACATCCCGCAAGCCGGACGAAGACGCACGGCAGCCCCGCGTAGGATGACTCGCCTTGCAGCGATTTGTAGATTTCGATGATCTGCATGGAACTACCTGGCAAGGCAACCACCTGACAGGGGAACCACCTGCCGCGGGTGGAGTACGCCTTCAGGGGTTGCTGAAAAACTCCAAGTTCGGGTAGTGCTGGCCTTCAGGCCAGCGTTCAAGTCGTTGAAAATACGTCCGGGCTTTAGCCCCTGAGGTGCCGCGGACGGCCTTTTCAGCAGCCTCTTCAGGCATACAAATACGTGCTCCTGAGGGCATGTCATCCCGAGTGAGCTTTAGCTCGCGAGGGACCTGCATTTATGTCGTCCCTGGAGGGACTCCCTCTCTTGTCACGGATCGATCACCCAGCGCTTCCCGCGCTGGGCTCGAATTGTTCAGGGATGGCTGAACAGGTGGCAATTCAGAGCTCTTCAATGGTAATGCGATCATTGGTATAGATGCAGATTTTCCCTGCAATCTTCATGGCTTCTTCCGCAATTGCTCGCGTGCCGGCAACTCAGTGTGCTCCATCAGCGCCGTCGCGGCCGCCGTCGCGTACGGGCCTCCGCTACCGATGGTCCGCAATGCCGGAGTCCGGCTCGATCACGTCGCCTTGCCCGCTGATAAGAAACGTCTGGCTCTGGTCGGCCACGAGCAAAAGCGCTCAAGCTGGCGAAGCATCTTGTCGGTTCGCCAATCCTTCCCCAACTCGACGGCAGCCCGGCCAACATTGCCGTGATACTGCTCCAGCTTCGACTCGAAGCGCGAGAACAGCGAAAAAGCGTCGGCGGTCGATCCGGCAAAGCCCGCGAGTATCTTGTCCTGATAGAGCCGCCGAATCTTGCGGGCGGAGTGCTTGATAATTCCTTCGCCGAGGGTCACCTGGCGGTCTCCGGCCATCACCACCTTATCGTCGCGGCGAACACAAAGAACTGTAGTAGAGCGGATCAAACGCTTACGTTGCATCGATACGCTGATTATAACAGCGAAATCGCAGCGTCGTGCTAGTCAAGTGTCGTCGAGCTCGCATCCCTTCTCGTCCGCGATTCTCCCACCGTTGCCTTCGTCATCCGAAGATAGTCGGCCGGAGGAAGCAGTATCTGCGTTCCGCGTACGCCCGCCGAAATCGAGATCACGTCCCACAACTCGATAGTCTCGTCCGCGAAAACCGGATAGTCTTTCTTCGCCCCAGAACAGTCACCCCGCCGCGGATATAGCCGGTCAGCGGCTGGACTTCTTTCAGCGCGACCAGCTCTACCTTGCGATCTCCACTCAGCGTCGCCAGCTTCTTGTAATCCAGTTCGTAGTTGCCCGGGATTACCGCGAAGCGCGGGCCGAAGCGATCGCCACGCGCCAGCAACGTCTTGAAAACCGCTCTGTAGCAACCAACCTTCGCCGCGACATGTCTCCGCCGCCAGGTCCTCGGGATCGACCTCGTAGTTACGCAGTTCATGCCCGATACCAAGTGAGTCGAGCAGGCGTGCGGCATTGGTCTTCATAGAAGAGAACGAAGCTACTTTGAGAACAACATGACGTGCACATACGGAAAATCCTGAGCTTCGACAAGCTTGTACTGCCGATTCAGCGCTGCTTCGAATGCGGCGAACCTTGGATCATTCGGCGGCAACGGTGTAGTCACAACCCAAATTCTCTCGCGCCCTTGCGCGAACTCCGGTACACGCGCAGCAGCCGGCACGCCCATAAAATCACGCCACCCTACTCCAGAGTTATTTCCTGGATATAGAGTGTCGGGTTTTACTTCAGCATTACTATGCGCCGCATAGTAGTCGTAAGGAAACCTGGTGGACAAAGAATAAAAGACGACCCCGTCGCCCGATTTCGCGTGCTCCAGGATGTAAGCGGTGGCGGAGCGCACGTCGTTACGGCCGATGTCGAAGTCGGCCTTGTAATATGCCTGGACTCCGCCAAGACAGAACACTGCGACCACCGCAGTCAGCATCCCAGCTATTAGGCGCGACCGGCTGGCCGTTATGCCCGCAGCTGCCAGCATGATCCACGCCGGAAGCGAAATCATCAGATACCGTGAAGCAAATACCGGCCGAGCTAGAGACACTAGCAGCACGATAATCAAAGGTACGAATAACCAGCAGGCCAGGACAATATAGATCGGACCATCTGTAGCCTTCCGCCTTATAGAAATAATTCCAGCCATCAAGCCGACAAACACGCAGACCGCGTACAAAATCATCTGCATGGTGTCCACGTTGCCGGATAGCTTCTTCAGCAGCCCTATGATGTCGCCAAGGCCCGGCCGGGGAATCCATGCAATGGGACCGGCTCCCGTTGTGGCGATGAATATCCAGATCGGCGCAGTCCACAGCGCGACTAGCCGGGCAGCTCGGCGGAATTGTGCGCGAATTTCCGTGCTTGCATCTATTACGCCGGTCTGCACCATGACACGCAGCGCGACCCAGTGGGCAACTACAACCAGCACCGCGAAGAAATGCGCATAGATTGACAGCGACTGGCGACAATGTACCAGTTCCAATCGCGTCGCCGTCCGCTATCGATTGCGGATATAAAGAAGTAGTTCGCAATAATGAGCAGCAGCACCAGCAGACTATAAGTTCGTGCTTCTTGCGCGTACCGGACCTGGAAGGCATTGACACTCAAAAGCAGAGCACTGACTAGTCCAAACCTGGTGCCCAGCATCTTCCTTCCAAGCAGGAATATGGCTGGGATAGCAACCACGGCGAAGACTACCGACAACCCACGGATCCAAGCTACAATCCCCCAGGTGCAACCATCCGCGCAACAAAAGGTAGTAGAGCACCATGTTCATTTCGCGCCGCCACAGGATGCGGACGAAGTTGAACCAGTCCAGCCGCGCCATCGTAATGCTGGAACCCTCGTCCAGCCAGAAGCTCTTGGCCGTGATGGCATGAAGTTGTAGCACCGCGCCGAGACCAGTGGCGGCAGCTAAGGCGAGCCAAACCCCAACTCTACTTAGCAACTCGCAGGCTCGGCTTCACGCTGCCGAATCTCATCGCGAATTGCAGAGCTGGTTGCAGACATAGGGTGAGGCTGATGAATTAAGTAGGCACCCGAAGCAGCATGTATCCCGCTGCCAACCCGAATACCAGGTCAGGCGACCACGCCGCCAGCATTGCCGGCAGCTGATCAGCGTTCCCCATAGCTTCAAATAGGCCGGCGGTACCGATATAGATGACAGCTATGGCGATCGCAAAGGCAACCCCGGCCAACGCGCCGCCGGTCCTTCCCGATACTGCGAATGGAATGGCAAGGACCGCCATCACCAGGGTGATCAGCGGATAGGACATTTTCTTTCCCAGCTGCACCCGTAACTTAACGGTGTCGAAACCACTCTGTTGCAGGTCTTCAATGTAGTTCCGAAGCTCGCGGTAATCCATCTCCGACGATTGCCTGACTTCTTTCTTGAAGTAGCTAGGATCTTCGTGCAGCTCATTGAAGGTAGCTACCTCAAAGGTCTTATAGTCCTGGATCGACGATCCCTTCAGGCTCCTGACCCACCCATCCTCGAATACGAACTTGTTCAGGCCGGGCTCCCAATGTGCCTGCGCTGCCGAAATTCTGCGGGTTAGCTGAAAACTTTTGGGGTCGAATTCGAAAATGGAGATCCCACGAAATGTGTTGGTATCGGCGTCGAATAGCTGGTAGTAGTAGATCTCGTCATTACCACCGACAATCCACTGGCGGTTTGCCTGTAAATAGGTCTGGGCCGGCTTACCCTTAATCTCATTTCGCAGAATTTCCTGCCGCTTGTTGGTATGCGGTATATAGACCTGGTCGAAAAGGAATAGTCCCCCGGCGAAGAGTGCGCTCAGCACGATCACCGGCAACGTCGCGCGATACAAGCTGATGCCCGTGGCCTTCATGGCGGTCAGCTCACTCGACTTCTGCATCAGCCCGAAGGTGATCAGCACCGCCAGCATCACCGCGACCGGCGTCATCTGGTAAATCAACGACGGGCTCAGGTTCAGCAGGTACTCCATCAGCAGGAGCACCGAAACCTTGTTGCGCACGATGTCGGTGAACAGCTCAAAGAAGGTGAAGACCAGCGCCAGAATGAGCAGGGTCGCCAGGATCATCGCCAGATACATGACGAAATCCCGCAGAATCATGTCGTCCAAAATCAGCGGAAAGCGCGCGCTGAACCGCTTCTTGCCCTGGCGGCGATTGGCGAAATCGGACTGCTGCCATCGGTTCGGTCGCATGGCTCCCAGCGAATGCCACGCGCGCACCAGCTTTGCCCACAGCCTGCCCAGGTTCCCAACTTCGCCGGGCATGCGGTCCGATCTCCACAGCAGCACCAGGCCGCAGAGGAAGAAGATCAGGTTGCCGCCCCATACCGCGAGCCACGGCGACAGCTTGCCTTGACGACCGAGCGATACGCCCAGCAAAGAAAACACGTAATACACGAAAACCAATGCGATCGTCAGGACGAATCCGGTGCTCTTGCCGCCTTTGCGCGCCGCCAGTCCCAGCGGAATACCAACCATGGCCAGCACCAGGCAAGCCGCGGGCAATCCGAAGCGTCGATGAAACTCAATCTCGTAGTAGCGCGCCTTAAGCTCGTCATAGGCCTTCGCCCTGACCGCCAGGTCGCGCTCCGCCGCAGTGCCGCCTATCACCAGGTCGGCCGCGGCTTTATGTTCGCGCGCCGCGTTGGCCAGCAATTCCCGCAGACTCAGTTGCGCAACCGGCAGCAGATCGGGAGGCGCGCTCATTCGAAGCCGGACCGCGATTGGTATGTCGGTACTCTCAAACGTGGTGGTGGAGATTGATCTTTGCTCCTTTACCTCCAGCTGCTGCTGGCTGCCATCTTCCAGATGAAAACTCGGCACGGTGGGGCGAGTCGTTCAGCAACACGCCGCGATCTGCGACCGTGACCTTCGGAGAAGGCGGGATCGGAGGTGTCGGCCAGGAACACTCCCCGCCACAGCGAACGGTTCGCCTTCCGGAATCGCGTCTGGCACATACAGGACAGTGTCTTGAGTTCCTCGTAGAAAACCCGCGGCTGGATTTCAAACGATGCCTGCGACGACTTCAGCCGGTTTTGCAATGCGACCAGAGCTGCCGCCGACTTGGGAGCGATGTAAATGCTGTTCAACATCGCCAGTCCCCAGACTCCGATGGCAAATATGGAAACCGCACGCAAGAACAGTCCCACCCCGAATCCGCGGGGCTCTCATGGCGGTGACTTCGCTGGCCGCCGCCAGCCGGCTCAGTCCAATGAGGATTCCCACCAGCACGCCCATCGGCAAAGTAACGGTGAAGGTAGTGGGCAGCGTCAGAAAGAAGATTTCAGCCACGCTG